>JANODL010000116.1:0-29797 GCA_031412675.1 Acidobacteriota bacterium
TTTGGCAATCGGTGCAAATTTTGTAGCGATTTCAGAATCCGATGTTTGATTTGCCAAACTTTCCGCCCAATACATTGCCAGATAGAAATGCGAACCGCGATTATCAATCTGTCCGACTTTTCTTGCCGGAGATTTGTCGGTCGCTAAAAATTTCGCATTCGCTTCATCAAGAGCGTCCGCCAGAATTTGCGCTTTCTTGTTGTTCTGAGTTTGAGCCAAATGCTCGAAACTTGCCTGTAAAGCCAAAAATTCACCAAGCGAATCCCAGCGCAAATAGCCTTCTTTTTGGAATTGTTCGACGTGTTTCGGCGCAGAACCGCCCGCGCCTGTTTCAAACAAACCGCCTCCGTTCATCAGCGGCACGATTGAAAGCATTTTCGCCGACGTGCCGAGTTCCAGAATCGGGAACATATCCGTCAGATAATCGCGCAAAACATTGCCAGAAACCGAAATTGTGTCTTTGCCCGTCCTGGCACGTTTCAAAGTTTCGAGCATCGCGTCTTTGACATCCATAATTCTGATGTCGAGACCATCTAAATCATAGTTTTGCAGATATTTTTCTACCTTTTGGATAATCTGCGAATCGTGCGCCCGATCTTTGTCGAGCCAGAAAATCGCGGGCGTGTCGGAAAGTTTCGCACGATTGACCGCGAGTTTCACCCAATCCTGAATCGGCGCATCTTTCGTTTGGCACATTCGGAAAATATCGCCGTTCTGAACATTTTGCTCAAGCAGAACTGTTCCGTTTTCGTCTTCAACTTTCACCGTTCCTGCTTCCGACATTTGGAAAGTCTTATCGTGCGAGCCGTATTCTTCGGCTTTTTGCGCCATCAAACCGACGTTCGGAACCGAACCGAAAGTTTTCGGGTCAATCGCGCCGTTGTGCTTCATATCTTGGATGATTGCATCGTAGAAACCCGCGTAAGTTCGGTCGGGAATAATGCAAACGGTGTCTTCTTCTTTTCCGTCCGTATTCCACATTTTCCCGCCGCCGCGCACCAGTGCCGCCATCGAAGCGTCAACGATCACGTCGGAAGAAACGTGGAAATTGGTAATTCCTTTGTCCGAATTGACCATCGCTAGTTTAGCCGAGTTTTCGATGGTTTTGGCGATGTCCGCCTTGATTTCGGCTTCTTGGGTGTGTCCGGCAATCTTTTCGTCAAGCGTCGCTAATCCGTAATTCGGATTGATGTCTAATTCCGCAAAAGTGTCTTTGTATTTTTCAAAAACGTCTTTGAAATAAGTTGCGACAATCGCCCCGAAAATAATCGGGTCGGAAACTTTCATCATCGTCGCCTTCAAATGTGCGGAAAGCAGAACGTCTTTTTCTTTGGCTTCGGCAATGGCAGTTTCAACAAAAGATTTCAAAGCGACGAGATTCATGACCGAAGAATCAATTACTTCGCCCGCTTTTAACGGCGCATAATCTTTCAAAACTTTTTCGGAATCATCATTTCCATAGAAAACAATTCTGAATTTTCCTTCCGTTTCGACGGTGGTCGAGTTTTCCGTTCCGTAAAAATCGCCGCCGTTCATATTTGCGATGGAAGTTTTAGAATCCGCACTCCAAACGCCCATTCGATGCGGATTTGCTTTGACGTAATTTTTGACGGCTTTCGGGGCGCGTCGGTCGGAATTTCCTTCTCTCAAAACGGGATTTACCGCACTTCCCAAAGCCTTCGCATATTTTTTGTTAATCGCTTTTTCTTCGTCGGTTTTCGGTTCGGCAGGATAATTGGGCAATGCGTAACCTTGTTTTTGAAGCTCGGCAATCGCTTCTTCCAATTGCGGAACGGAAGCCGAAATGTTCGGCAATTTGATAATGTTGGCTTCCGGTTTCGTCGCCAATTCGCCCAATTCGGCAAGCGCATCGGGAATTTTCCGGTCTTCGCTCAAGTATTCGGGAAAGTTGGCTAAAATTCGCCCGGCGAGCGAAATATCGGGAACTTCGATTTCGATATTTGCGGATTTTGTAAAAGCCTTTAAGATCGGTAAAAAAGAATGCGTCGCGAGCAGCGGTGCTTCATCGGTTAAAGTGTAGTAAATTTTCGACATTTTATTATATTCGTTAAACTAATTTTGATCGCCGAATAACAGTTTGCGGTTAAAACACATCAGTTAAGGACAATCGGTAATTAACGCTATTCTAGTATTCTTTGAGTCAAAACGTAAATTGATTGCAAGTAATTAATCTAAATCCTATGACCTCTCAAAGGCTGTTCGTGCCGTTTATCGAAAAGTTGTTTTAGGTTAATCGAAGATAGTCTACAATTTTATATAATTTGCAGACGAGTTATTATATTTAGAACAAAAAGAGCATGTATAAATCCAAAAATTCAATCCTAAACCTGTATTTATTGATAATTTTTATAATCGCATCCGGAACTGCTCTCTACGGGCAAACAACCGACAATGAGATTGAGAAACAAATAGATAATCTTTTTTCCGCTTATAATCAGGCGACTCCCGGAATAGCTCTGGCGGTCGTCAAAGACGGGAAAATAATCTTCAAAAAAGGCTACGGCGCGGCAAATCTGGAATATGACACGCCGATCACACCAAAGACGGTTTTCCAGATCGCTTCGGTTTCCAAGCAATTTACGGCTTTTTCAATCTATCTGCTCGAAAAACAAGGCAAAATTTCGCTCGAAGCCGATATTAGAAAATATGTCCCGGAAGTGCCGGATTTCGGAAAAACCGTCAGAATAAAACATCTTCTCGCGCATACGAGCGGCATCAGAGATCAGTGGTCACTGCTCACTCTCGCGGGCTGGCGAATGGATGATATTATTACGACGGAGCAAATCCTGAAAATAATAAGCCGCCAGAAGGAATTAAACTTTGAACCGGGAAGCCAATATCTCTACTGCAATTCGGGCTACACTTTGCTCGCGGAAGTCGCGGCACGCGTGAGCGGTAAAACCTTTGCGGAATATACGAAAGAGAATATTTTCGCGCCGCTCGGAATGAACGACACGCAGTTTTATGACGATGCCAACCGCGTTGTCAAAAACAGGGCAAGCTCCTACGAAAAACTCGGCGGCGCATATCGAAAGATGAACCTCAATCATTCCGTGGTCGGCGCGACCGGCTTGCTGACAACGGTCGAAGATTTAAGCAAATGGGCGTTAAACTTTGAAAACCCGACGGTCGGCGACGGCGAACTAATCAGAAGATTTAACGCGCCTTCGCTGCTCCACGACGGACAGCCGGTGCTTTTCTCGGTCATCAACGGCGAAAACAGCTATCACGCCAAAGGGCAGTTCACACGCAATTACAGAGGCGTTGATCTTTTAAATCACAGCGGACACGATGCCGGTTTTCGGACGTTTTTACTGCGCTTCCCCGAAAAGAAACTTTCGATCATTGCCCTCAGCAATGACGAACACATCAACATATTCCAAACATCATTCACCATCGCCAATCTTTATCTCAAAAATGATTTGAAGGAAATGCCGAATGTAACTCCCGTTACTCCCGCGATTGAAAAAGACAAGCCCGTCAAAGAATCGAACGTCAATCTCAAGGATTTCGAGGGCAGATTTTACAGCGAAGAACTTAACACCGACTACACGGCAAAGACGCGAAACGGTAAATTAGTGCTTACTCACACAAGACTGCGCGACGCGGAGCTGACCGAAACCGGAAAAGATAAATTTGCCGGAAACATCGAGTTTGCGGTCGAGATCGAATTTTTAAGAAACAAAGACAACACCGTCACCGGATTCAAAATCTCAAACTGGGGAGCGAAAAATGTCAGATTCGACAAAGTAAAATGATTTCTCATCACACCGAATACCTCGACATCGAGCAACGGTACAAAAGGCTATTCGGCGTAAGGCACGAGGGTTGAATTAGAAAGAAAAAAGGACGAAGTTTCGGCTTCATCCTTTTTTGTTGGAACATCAAATTCCTACGAACTGCATGAAAGCATCGAACAGCCGACCTTTGTTTTTGCCCAATCGGGACGCAAGGCAAACCATTTTTCCGATTCGGGTTGTTCGTCGTATGGTTTTAAGAGCAGTTTGAATAATTCATCAACGACCTGATAATCGCCTTTGTCCGCCGCGTCAATGGCGAGTTGCGCCATATAGTTTCGGAGGACGTATTTCGGGTTTGTGCGGTTCATTTGCGAGATTCTTTCGCTCTTTTCGCGGTTTTCGGCGATCACGATTTCGGCGTAATCGGATAAAAATTTCATCCATTTATCCTTCAAACTTTCGGGCGTTTCGGAATAGCTCGATTCCTGCAAAAGCGTCCAAAATTCGTTTGGATTGTTTTCGTCAAACCGGCTTAAATGGCGAAAAAATATGGTTAAATCAATTTCCGATTGATACATCAATGTTTCGATTTCGGCGATAAATTCAGCATCGGCTCGGGCTTTCAAACCTAATTTGTCGGACATCATTCGGACGTGTTTCGGCAGATAATTCGTTTGATAATTGTCCAGAATTTCTTCCAAAGGTTTCGCGTCTTCGATCAGCGGATAGAGCGCGTTGCCGAGCTGCATCAGATTCCAAACGCCGATTGCGGCTTGATTGCCGAAGCGATAGCGTTTTTGTCCCGCGTCGGTCGTGTTCGGTGTCCAGCCGGGATCATAATCTTCGAGCCAGCCATATGGACCGTAATCAATCGTCAAACCCAGAACTGACATATTGTCCGTATTCATCACGCCGTGAACAAAGCCGACGCGTTCCCAATGAATCATCAGATCGAGCGTTCTTTCGCAGACTTCGCGGAAAAATTCGATGTAAGTTTCTTTTTCGGGTGCGCCCAAATGCGGATAAAAATGTTTGATCGTGTAATCGGTCAGTTTTTTGAGGTTTTCAAAATCCTGCCGCCACGCAAAAACCTCAAAATTGCCGAATCGAACGAACGACGGCGCAACGCGGCAGACAATCGCGCCTTTTTCAAATTCCGCGTTGCCGTCGTAAAGCATATCGCGCAACACATCGTCGCCCGTCAACGCCAGCGAAAGCGCACGGGTTGTCGGAACTCCCAAATGAAACATCGCTTCCGAGCAGAGATATTCACGAACCGAAGAACGCAAAACCGCCAAACCGTCCGCGCCGCGCGAATACGGCGTTTTGCCCGCGCCTTTTAACTGCAAAGCCCATTGCTCACCGCCTGAATTGACTTCAAAAAGATTGATCGCGCGACCGTCGCCGAGTTGTCCAGCCCAATTTCCGAATTGGTGTCCGGCATATGCCATCGCAAACGGATTCGTGTCGGGATAAATTTCCGCGCCCGAAAACGCTTTCAAAAATTGTTCGCTTTTTGCGTCATTTTCTTCTAAACCGACGGCTTCGAGCATCTGCGGCGAAACGTGAATCAGCGAGGGATTTTTCGGTTTTTTCGGCGCAACGTAAGAAAAAGCGGCATTCATAACCTGTCGAACGCGGTTTTCCTTGTTCGGATCGGCGGGCAATTCGACGTTAAATGTATCGTTCAAATTTAAGTTCATTGCTTTTATTGTCGCAATTTTTGAGGCTTTTGGACAACCGTTTAGTTTCGCGCAAAATAATCTGTTAAAATTTCAATCGAATGAAAGATTTAACGGCATTGGTCATCGGCGCGACGGGCGCGACCGGCAAGGAATTGGTCAAACTTTTGCTTGAAGACGAAAGTTTTGCCAATGTAAAAATTTTCATTCGCAAAGAGATTGATCTGACGCATCAGAAATTAAAAAAACACCTCGTGGATTTTGAACGCCATGACGATTGGAAAAACGATCTGCGCGGCGATGTTTTGTTTTCGGCTCTCGGCACGACGCTCAAACAAGCCGGCAGCGAAGACGCACAATACAAAGTTGATTTCACATACCAATTTGAAACGGCAAAAGCGGCGGCGGACGGCGGCGTTGAAAATTATGTTCTGGTTTCTTCGACGGGCGCAGATCCGAAGTCATTTTTCTTTTACCCGCAAATGAAGGGTGAACTCGAAGAAACCGTCAAAACGCTCGGTTTTCAGCGAATTCATATTTTTCAGCCCGGAATTTTAGACCGCAACGGCAACGATCATCGTCCGATGGAAAACTTGGGTTTGACGGCGATCAAAGCCTTAAATTCCGTCGGACTTTTCAAATCGCAAACACCGATGCCTGTTAAAACTCTCGCGGAAAAAATGATTAAAGTTTCAAAATCCGCGCCGTCGGAAAAAGTGAATTATTACAAATTGGACGAGATTTTTGATTTATAATTGACAAAAATTACAACTGCCCGATTCGTGCGGTTAAAAAGCGAAAATGTATGAAACACGAAGAAATTTTCCAAAAAGTGCGGAAACTGATTGACGAGCGCGAGCTTGATGAGTGGAATTTGGAAACGGCGCGGGATGAGCTTTTCGCGTTGGTCGAGGAAGATTCCGAATGCGATTGGGGTTATGGGCTTTTGGCGGAAATCAATTACTGGCTCGGCGAATACTCGGAGGATGCGGACGATAAGCTCGCCTTTTTTGAAGAAGGCGTAAGTTGCGGCGAATCGGGTGTCGGCATCAACGCAGACAGTTTGGAAGCCAATTTCTGGCTCGCCGTGAACTCCGGTTCGTTCGGGCAGGAAAAAGGAATTATGCAGAGTCTGGCGATGATTTCGCCGATCAAAGCGGCGGCGGAAAAGGCTTTGGAATTAGACGCTGACTATTTTTACGGCGGACCGTGGCGCGTTTTGGGCAGACTTTATCACAAAGCACCGGGCTTTCCTTTTTCGATTGGCAGCACGAAAAAAGCCGTCGAATATCTGGAAAAAGCGGTGAAAGCAGGTCCGAAGTTTTATTTGAATCGCCTGTTTCTCGCCGAAGCCTATATTTCAAACCGCGAAAAGGCGAAGGCAAAAGAGCATCTCGAATGGATTCGCAATGCGCCGCTTAATAAAAATCACGAACGCGAGGACGAAGGCTACAAGCGCGAAGCCGAGACGCTCTTGGAAAAATTGTAGATGAACGAAAATCTTTTTTCATACGGAACGCTTCAAAAAGAAACGGTTCAAATCGAATTATTCGGACGGCTTTTAACGGGCGCGAAGGACGTTCTCGAAGGCTATAAAATTTCCTCGATTGAAATTACGGACGAAGCGTTTCTGGAAAAAGGCGAAGGGAAAATTCAAAAGATATTGATGCCGTCAAAAGACGTTACGGACGTTATCGAAGGAACGGTTTTTGAGATTTCGGAAGAGGAATTACGACTGGCTGATGCGTATGAGCCTGATAATTATCGAAGAGTAAAAGTAACGCTTCAGACGGGAAAAGAAGCGTGGGTTTACGTCGCCAACGCGAAACCGAATTAATGGACGAAACGCACGATTGCCCGATTTGTTCGGCTCGAGTAAAACATTGGGAACGCTATCCGAAACAGGTCTGCGAAAGATGCGCGAGCAAAACCGCCGATGCCTACGGTCGCCGTTTAAGATTTTCAAATGTTGATATGTCGGGCGGTTTTCGCGCATTTTATTTAGACAACGGCGCGGAATATTCGCACCAAATCTGCTATATTGACGGCAGAAAATGTTTCATCGGCGAACACCGCTTCGGCGGCATCGTCGTTGAAGTCGTGAAAGATTAAATTTCAAAATGAAACTGACGAAAAATAAATCAATGAAATGAAAGGAAGAAACGAATTTACTTCTTCAGAAAAAGAAGAAATCATAAGATTAATTGAAGAAAAAGTTATCGCTCCAATAAACATGCAAGGACACATAAGAAATCAAATTCGTGAAATCGGATTTTATTATTCTGATTTTGAAACTGGACGAGAAGAAGGCGGCTATAATGTTGCTAATTTTGAAAAATTAATAACTGAAAAGAAAATTACGATTGACGATAACACAGAATAATAAGAACCCGATCGTTTCGACAGGTGCGAAGAATGCCGCGCTTTTTGCAGTTTCGATTTTGGCAAATTCGCGCCCCGAATTTATGAGACTGTTTCTAATAAATTTTTGATTGCTGTGACTATCTTGCAACCTCGTTGCTTTTGACTACTATTTCATTATAATTTACAATGCCTTCACGCGTAACAATGGCTCTATAATCTACGAGTTATGCGTAGTATTACTTAAATCATAAAAAAGGAAGCCGAAAATTGAATTGAGTAGGCAAATTAAAATACAAACAATATGACAGAACAAAGAGAAGTTCAATCAAAAACAACAATGATTTTGATTACGTTATTCCTGGGTGGTCTTGGTATTCACCGCTATATGATGGGTTATTCTAATTGGTGGTTAATGCTTATCACACTTGGGGGTTGTGGAATATGGTCATTAATTGACCTCATCCAAATAATTATGGGCAGTATGAAAATGGCGGATGGAAGAGACTTAGCTGGATAATCACAGGGAGCGATTTTCTTTGGGGATTGCTTTTTTAATGTTGCCTTGTCTTTGACAAAAGCGGGGGCAGGCAATCCTTCCACACCTGTGATTAGCTCAAACTCGACTAATACCCTTTATTCACACCAGGTTTAATATCCTCACAGCTTGCTATGGGGCAGTTCATCTTTTTTCTCAAATTAAATTTGAACACAACTTTTAGCAGGAAGTGATTGCGGATTTTGGACAGTGATAGACTTTATCATAGTCGTATCAGGAAATTTCAAAGACGCAAAGGGATATAAAAAATGTTTGAGACAGTAATACAATATATTACAAGCCATAAGATATTCTTAATTGTCGGCGGATATTTCTTTCTATCTGTAATTCTCAAGGCGATCACAGATATTGACATCTGTTTACCTTGCCTTTGGAAATATCTTTTTGGTGTTAATTGTCCGGGCTGTGGTTTGACGACCGCTTTAATCAGTCTGATGAAATTAGATGTAATAAATGCCTTTAATAGCAACCCTCTGATATTTATTCTAATTCCCGCCGGACTTTACTATTTGAAAACCGACTACGAACAGTTCAGGAAAAAATACTACGCATAGCGGCACCTGCCTAAACGCGGCGCGAAAGTTGTTAAGAGTTAAAAGATGCACCGGCGGATTTGCTTTCGCGGCGCATCTTTTCTATTTTGTAAGCAGATGGCAAAATCCGAAATCCGAAATCCAAAATCCAAAATCGAATCGCCAATCGTTTCGATAATTATGGGCAGCACGTCCGATTGGGAAACGATGAAAAACGCCGCCGATTTTTTGACGGATTTTGGCGTTCCGCACGAATGCAAAGTCGTTTCGGCGCATCGAACGCCGGATTTATTGTTTGAATTTGCGAAAACCGCCGAACAACGCGGCATCGAAGTCATCATCGCAGGTGCAGGCGGCGCGGCTCATCTGCCCGGAATGTGCGCCGCGCAGACGGTTTTGCCCGTTCTCGGCGTTCCCGTTCAGAGCAAAGCCTTGTCGGGTATGGATTCGCTTCTCTCGATTGTCCAAATGCCCGCCGGAATTCCCGTCGGAACTCTGGCAATCGGCACCGCCGGCGCAAAAAACGCCGCGCTTCTGGCGATTTCGATTCTCGCCAATTCAAGACCCGAATTGCGCGAAAAACTTCACGCATTCAGAAACAAACAAACGCAGACGGTTTTGGATTCTGAATTAAAATAACTGCTGAATAATTGATAAAGCAGTCGCCGAAGACGCAAATTTATCAAATATCAATTATCAGTTAATTTCTTATCCAATAATAGATGTTAATTTATCCCAATCCGAACGCTCTAAACGATAAACGAAACAATCGTCTTCGCCGAAACTTCTTTCTTCGACAAATATAAAGCCGAGTCGTTCGTAAAATCGGTGCGCGTCCGTGTTTGAAGCGAGCGGGTCAATAATTACTGCCGTCACTTCGGGCGGCGCAAAGCATTTTTCGAGCGCGAGCTTCATCATTATCGTGCCGCAGCCTTTGCCCAAATCGTCGGCTTCGCCAATCCATATATCAATCGCCCGCAAATTCGGCGCGACTGTTTCGCCCCAATAATGGCTTTCTTCGAGAAGCGGGTCAATGATTTGCATAAAACCGATCGGGCGACCGTCGAGTTCGGCGATCAATTGCTCGCGCCAGTCGGGATTTTTTTCGAGTTCGGTTTCCCAACCCCAATCATCATCTCCGGTCGCCGCGATAATGTGCGGCTGTTCGTCCCAATGCCGGAGCAGAGCTAAGTCGTTGATGTTCGCGGGGCGTAATTTTATTGACTTCATACAAAAATTAAAACATTCGACCAGAGACTAAATCAATCATCAAGAAAACAAATTCTTGTTCGGCAAAACATATTGCACATTTTTTTCTTTTTTAAAAATCGCCTATTATGAATATTGTTCTAATAAATCTTTCAGCGGTTTTCTTCGCAAATTATCTTATGATTTTGCCAAATTCGACGATCGGAGTTTTCGGCAGCGGACAGCTCGGGCGAATGTTTGCCATCGAAGCGCGAAAAATGGGTTATCGCGTTCACACTTTTTCGCCCGACACCGACACGCCGACCGGACAGGTCGCGGATTTTGAAACTTCGGCTGATTACAACGATTTGGAATTGGTCGAAAAGTTTGCCCGCAGCGTTGATGTCGTGACGTTCGAGTTTGAAAATGTGCCGTCGAAAACGGTCGAAATTGCCGCCGAGTTCGCGCCGGTTCACCCGAAAGGCGAGATTCTGCACACGACGCAAAACCGTCTGCGCGAAAAGACTTTTTTATCAAACAACGGTTTTCCCGTCGCGCCTTTTCGCCATATCAAAACGCTCGACGATTTGTATCACGCCGCTGCCGAAATCGGTGTTCCATCCGTGTTGAAAACCGCCGGATTCGGCTACGACGGCAAAGGACAGCAAAAAATCAAAGCAGTCGGCGAAGTTGAAAATGCGTTTGAAAATCTGCGCGGCAGCGATGCCGTTCTCGAAGGTTTTATCGAATTTGAAAAAGAAGTTTCGGTCGTCGCGGCGCGTGACCAAAAAGGAAATTTCGCGCATTACGGCGTGATCGAAAACGCGCACGAAAATCATATTCTCGACATCAGTTTTGCGCCCGCGCTTTTGCCCGAAAAAGTTTTCGCCGAAGCCGTCGAAATCGCGCAAAGTGTTGCCGAAACTTTGGATTACGTCGGAACTCTGTGCGTCGAATTTTTCTTAACAAAGGACGACAAATTATTAATCAATGAACTTGCTCCGCGTCCGCATAATTCGGGGCATTTGACGTTTGATGCGTGCGTGACATCGCAATTTGAACAGCAATTACGCGCCGTTTGCGGTCTGCCGCTCGGCTCGACCGAATTTTATCGCCCGAGCGCGATGGCAAATCTTTTGGGCGATGTTTGGGCAAACGGCGAACCGGATTGGCAAAAGGCTTTAGGGTTTCAAGAAGTCAAACTTCATCTTTACGGCAAAGCCGAACCGCGTGTCGGGCGTAAAATGGGACATCTCACGACGATGGCTGATTCGCCGCAGAAAGCCGTAAATATCATCACAAAAGCCCGCGCCGCTCTTGCCTAAAAAAAACTTTATTTTTCGCGGAATTTATTTTATTATTTCTTTGCGTTTAAGCACCTAAACTCAAAATATTTCGGAGGTTTTAATATGTTTTTCCAAAAATGTGTTTGTGCCGCATTTATCGTCCTTTTGTTTGTGGCTCAAACTAGTTTTGCCCAAGTTATAATTGATGAAGTAAGCAGTCCGGCAAGCGTGAAACTCAACCGGGAACGCGGTTTGAATATGCTCAATGAGATAAAAGACCTAATCAAGGAAAATTACTACGATAAAAATTTTCGCGGAATCAATCTCGACGAACGGTTTAAAGTTGCCAGAGAAAGAGTCAAAACTTTAGATACGAATTGGCAGATTTTTCGCGCCATCGCGCAGGTCGTTTTGGAATTTAACGATTCGCACACCAGATTTTATCCGCCCAATCGTGCCAACCGCGTCGAATACGGTTTTTCGATGCAAATGATCGGACAAAATTGCCTTGTTACCGACGTTAAAAAAGGCAGCGATGCCGAAGCGAAAGGATTAAAAGTCGGTGACATAATCGTCGGAGTCGGACAGATTAACCCGACCAGAGAAAATCTCTGGAAAATGAATTATCTGCTTTATGCGCTCGACCCGAAGGAAAGTCTTAAACTTCATGTGCTTAACTCTGATAAAACAGAGAAGGAAATCGAAATCAAATCTATCTTTAAATCAATTGAGGAACGCCGCAAAGAGGCAGAAAAACGTCGAAAAGAGAAAAAGGAAAATCCCTACAAATGTCAGAAGATAGATGCCGCGACAATCGCCTGCAAACTTTATACGTTTTCCGTTGATAAAAAATACATAGATAAAATGATGAAAGAAGTTGAGGGACATCAAAAATTCATTTTAGATTTGCGTGGAAACGGCGGCGGCTACGTCAAAACAGAAGAATATCTGACCGGGCATTTTTTTGACCGCGACGTAAAAATCGCCGATTTTATAATGCGTAACAAAACCAAGGAAAGAATCGCCAAATCGCAAAAGGAAAAAGTTTTCAAAGGTGATCTGATCGTTTTGATTGACAGCAATTCGGCTTCGGCTTCAGAAGTTTTTTCGCGTGTTATTCAAATGGAAAAACGCGGAAAAATTGTCGGTGATGTCAGCGCGGGCGCAGTAATGACGAGTTATTTTATTACGATGGCGAATTCGCGCGGCGTGGAGGGTTTTGAAACCTTTTCATTTTTCGGGATGAATATTACGATTGCCGATTTGATAATGAGCGACGGCAAGCGTCTGGAAAATGTCGGCGTGATTCCCGATTATCCGGTCGGACCGACGGGCAAGGCATTATTCGACAAATCAGATCCGATTCTGGCTTACGCGGCAGGATTGCTGGGAGCTAAAATAAGCGGCGAAGATGCCGGAAAGTTTTACTTTCTGACCAAAAAAGCCGAAGACGAAGATGAGGAAGAATCGGACGAAGGGAAAAATTAAAGTTTGCTTTAGAACTGACGAAAAAAGCCGGTTTCAAATTTTTCTGGCAAGCGTTACGCCGAGCGCAACGCCGACGGCGATTGCTAAAATTCGCGTCAAAGTTTCCATCAATTATTTAATCGCCTTGTATTTTTTCGCCAAAACCTTTGCCGGAACGCCGAGCCAGTAAAGGCTTTGAATGAGTGACCATTTTGTAAAAGTCCAAAAGAAGGCGCGATTTTGAAAACGGCGTGAAGAGGTTGTGACGGCTTGCGTCATAAAGCGGAAATCGCCTTTTTTTCTGAGGCGTTTGACAAAATCCACGTCTTCCAAAATCGGCAGAGGTTTGTAGCCGCCGATTTTTTCGTAAGTCGTGCGCCGCGCAAAAATCGCCGAGTCGCCGTAAATCAAGCCGGTTGATTGAAGCTGCGGATGAAGCCACATCATAAACCGCGCCCAGCGGCTTCCGCCGTCGAAAAGCACTTGAAAATTTCCGCCGACGATCGAATCGTGGTTCATATATTTTTTGATTTCCCGCGCACAGCCTTGCGACGGTCGCGTGTCGGCGTGGAGAAACCAGAAAATCTCGTGCGCGGCGTTGAGAGTTCCTTCGTGAAGCTGTTTGCCGCGATTTGCTTCGCCGAGATTTATAACTTTGAAAGATTTTTTCAGCCCGTAATTTTCGATGATCTCGACCGTTCTGTCCGCGCTTCCGCCGTCCACGATGACGACTTCATCAACATTGACGAGCCGCGAAATCGCGTCGAGCGTTTTTTCAATCGTCAATTCTTCGTTAAACGTCGGGATAATCACGGAAATTTGCATCAAGTAAAAAGTAATTGATTCAATTCAAAATTCAAAATTCAAAATTCAAAATATCGCGGTAAGAATTAAAAGCATCTCGCAAACCAAACAGGTTTGAAAAAGATGCTTTTTGAATCTTGAATCTTGAATCTTGAATTATTTGCCGGTAAGTTTCAGACGATTTGCGGCAATCACGTTGGCTTTGCCGCCGATGATAGTGAAAAAATATGTGCCTTTGTCCCAATCTTTGACTTTGGCTTTGGCGACCCGGCTTGCCGGCAAGACACCTTTGTTGAGAAAACCGTTGACCGATTCGACCCGGATTTTCTGTCCGTTGCAGTCGTGAATGACCTGCACGTAATAAATTCCGGAGCGCAGTCCCTGAAAAATATAAAGTCCCGAAGAAGATGTTTTGATCGTTTTCAGCAGACGCTCAAATTTATCGAGCAGTTCATCTTAATTGCTCTTTATGCAATAGATTTTTTAAAATTGTTCAGACCCGAAACCTTTCAATTAAAAGCGGGAGAAGCTCATATCGAAACGCCTGCATTGTTATCGAAGCAACTTGAAAACCGAAACCGCAGGAAACAGTTTAGATTAAAATTAAACATTTTATCGAGAAGAATTAGAGCATTTTGGCAGATTAAATTTTGCACAAAAAAATCTTGCCGACAAAAATATCAACAAGATTAAATCTTAAATTATTTGATGTTTTGTAGATTAGTCGTTGACTGGAGCGCAAGCGGCTCGCTAGCCTGACTGCGAAAGCAATCAAAAAACGCTTCGATTAATTCAATATTGAATTAATCGAAGCGTTTTTTACGCCGTTTTTCAAACGACGTATGCAAGCGAGCCGCTTGCGCTCCAGTCTTAATGCTTTCGTTTTAGGCGGGGAAATTCAGCTTCGTAATCAAATCTTTAAAACGTGGTTCTTCGCGCAAGTTCTTAAACTGTAAATCCACATTCAGCCAGATCAGCCAGATTGAATTTTCCTCGTAGGCTTTTTCGAGTTCGGTGAGGGCTTGATTCGTATCGCCCAAACCCGCGTAAATGATGCCGCGCTGATACGGCGAAACATATTTTCCCTCAAATGCCGTGCGGTCAATCCGCCGCAGCATTTCGTAGGCTTTTTCGACCATTCCCGCTCTGCCGTAGCAATAACCCAAAAATGCAAAGGTTTGCTGAATCGGTTCGACGGCGACGACTTTTTCAAATTCGGCAATGCCTTCTGACCAACGACCCGAGTGAAACAAAGCCCACGCCAGATAATAATGAGCGCGTTTGAATCCCGGGTCAATTTCGAGAACCAGCCGAAACTGTTCGATTGCCCGCTCAAAATCGCCCTTGTAACAAAACGGCACACCGCGAATCGTAATCAGGTAAAGCGAATTTGAATCGAGGCGTTGCGCTTCTTCGATCTGTTCCAAGGATTCGTCAAATCTGCCCATCGCCATCAAAAACCAACTATACCAATGCCGCGCCGAAGCATAATCGGGTTTTAGCGCAATTGCTTTTCGATGAAATTTTTCGCTCGCTTCCCAATCTTTGCCGATAAAACTTAAATCGGCTTTCGTCGCGTAAGCCTCCGCCAGATTCGGGTCGAGCGCGAGCGCTTTTTCAATCGCGGCTTCAACATTTTTGTAAACCTTTTCAGGCGGAAAATAAAGATGATGCCCGAGCAGTAGATAGGAATCGGCAAGACAAATCTGTCCGAGCGGAAAATCCGGCGCGGCGGCGATTTCTTTTGCGCCCTGCAAGCTCGCCAATAAACCTTCTTCGGTGCGGCTTTCCCAGAAAAAGCGGTATTTTATGTATTTTTGATAAATTTCGGGATTTTCCGGCGTTTTTTGCACAATCGAATTTCCGTGACCTTGTCTTGTCAGCGCATCAACGGCTTGGCTCGAAATTTTGTCCTGCATTTCAAAAAAATCGTCGGACACGACTTCAAATTTATCCGCCCAAATCGTGTCGCCGCTTTTTGTATCGTAAAGCTGAAGATTGGCGCGGACTTTTGCGTTCAAAGTTTGAATCGTTCCGCTTAGAACAACCTCGACATCCAGCTCGCGCCCGATTAAAATCGCGTCCTTTTCGGTTTCGACATATTTTAAAACGGCTTCCGTCGAACGAACCGAAAATTTACGGCACGCGCTCAGTTGCGTAATCAGCGAATCGGCAATCGCCAGACCGAGATATTTTCTTTCTTCGGAATCCTTCGGCATCAAAGATTTCAACGGCAAAACCGCGAGCGACTTACTGTATCCATTTAAATGAATCGCGCCGTTTGAATGATTTTCGCTTTTTTGTTCGACGATTGTTTCAACTTGCGCGACAAAGCGGTAGCCGCGTCCCGGAACGGTGACGATAAAACGATGTTCTTTCGGGTTTTCGCCGAAGATTTTTCGCAAGGTAAAAATATTTTGCGTGAGATTGGCTTCTTCGACAAAATTATTGCCCCAGATTTGCGTCATCAACTCGTCTTTTGTCAATAATTTGCCTTGCTGACGAACAAGCGTGAGCAGTGTTTCAAAGACTTTCGACTTCATCGGAACCGCTTTTCCCGCACAAAAAAGCAGACGCTCCGACGGCATCAGCGTGTAGTCCCCGAATTCATACCGCAAAATCTTGTTGCTCATAACTAAATTACTAATCAAGTTAGAAAAATTATTAGCAGATAAGAAAATAAAACAGGTAAAAAAGCTGCTGTAACAGCAACTAATTCAACTCTTTAGCCAATATTTCCTAAATGACAAAAGACAGCAACACTTTCAACCAACGCAATTTGCGTGTCAGACGAGGGAAAATCTTTATTTGTATGACAATTATTAAAACAGGACAGTAAAATTAACGCTCAAAAATTTGAAAATGTTTCAATCTTAAAAGTTTTTTCCAAAATTTTGGACAGATTGCAAAAAAAGAACACCACCGAAAATTGATTTGTGACGGATTTTTTAAAGTCAGAACACAGAGCGGTAGCGACGTGGTAAAACATGGTTTCCAACAATTGTTTTACCAAGTCGCTACCGCTCTGTGTTCTGACAAAAAAACGGCGGTCTTTTGAACCGCCGCTGCAAGTTTAATTTTCGGGTATAGGATTAGAAATCAAACCGTCCTGCAAACTGGATAATCCGCGCCGCGCCGGCAGTTTGCGACAAACCGAAGTTTGCGCTCGTCACATCGCTGACCGGAATTCCCAAATTCACTTTGTTGAACATATTGAAGAAATCTGCGCGAATCGTGAAACGCATTCTTTCGTTAATCGGAATACGTTTAATCAGCGAGAAATCAAAGTTCGCAAATTTAGGTCCGCGGAAAATACTGCGTCCGACATTGCCTTGATTTCCGTCAAACGGCACGGTCGAGGCAAACAGCGAACGGTCGGGTCCGGTATAGACACGCGCATTGGCGGCAGTTTGATTGGTTGCAAAAGCATTGCTTCCGCCCGCAAAACTGGCGCGTGCGCTCAAACCTGTTCCCTGACGGTCAACGCCGTTCATAAAGACGCTGAACGGATAACCCGTCTGTGCCTGATAAATTCCCGAAAGCGTCCAATCGCCGATCAAATAATTGAGAGCTTTACTGGTTGAACGCAGCGGCAGTTCGTAAATAAAGTTCAGCACTACGCGATGCCGCGCATCGAAGCTCGAATCGCCGCGTTCGAGTTTCAAACCGCCCGCGAATCCCGAAGAATCACGCGGCAAGCCGCGGTCGCTCGTTCCCTGAACAAGCGCATCTGCCGCGTCGTCAATCGAATGACTCCACGTATAGAAACCTTGAATTTGTCCCAAACCGAAACGCTTGTTCGACAAAGTTTTTGTCACGCGAAGCTGCATTGCATCGTATCTCGAATTGCCGAGCGACGTAATCAAAAACGCGCTGTTTTGTCCGAAAGCCTGATTCAAAGTGCCGTTCAGATAATTTGTCCGTGGGCTTGCACTAACCGGAGTATTTGAACCCGTGATGGCATTGACCCGCGCCACGCTCGCTAATTGCGCGTCAACCGAGCGAATCAAATTCGTGCCTTTCGTGCCGACATAATCAATTTCAAACAGAAATTGATTGCCGAGTTCGCGCTGATAACCGAAGTTCCAGCTCGCACTGTTCGGTGTCACGAATTTTTTCTGCAAAATGTTGTTTTTCGCGTTCGGGAAAATTACCGCTAATCCCAATTCGTCGCCGTCCTGCACGAGATTCGTCGCGGTTCTGGACGAAATACGCGGCGTATCTTCAATCAAAAATCCGCCGTTGCCGGCAAGCGGAATTTCAAAAACAGCGGTTGAAAACGGCGGATTTCCGCTCGAATTACCGAAAAGATTCGTGAAAACGCGGTCGTAGAAAAGTCCGTAACCGCCACGAATCGAAGATTTGCCCGGACCGCCGAACAGTTTGCCCAAAAATCCGCTGTCAAAACTCGGACTGTAAGCAAAACCGAAGCGCGGTGCGAAATTATTCAAATCTTTATCCCACAAACCGATGTCGGGATTGTCGGAATTTTTGCCGACCGTTTTGAAGGCAAAACCGCCCGCCGGAGTCGGACCGCTGGCATCTTGGTCAACCAGATTTGAAAGCAAGCCGTCTTTTTCATACGGAACTTGATTATATTCGTAACGAAGTCCGAGATTAAGCGTCAGATTCGGACGAATCCGCCATGTATCCTGCATGAAAAATCCGTATTCATTCGTGCGGTAGCGGCGCAAATCGTTATCTACGCGACTGCCGCTGCTGTCAAAAAACTGCGTTTGCGCTTGAAAAGCAACGATGCCCGAAAGGAAGCTCAGATAATCGTTTATCAAACCGCCCGCGCCGGTCGTCGGGACATTTCGGGTTACGCCGCCGCCGTCAACATAACGGACGATCGGGAACGCGAAACTCGTTCCGAGCGTAAAATCAACCGTTTCCTGCCGGCTGAAATTGCTTGCGCCGTTTGAATAAATCGAACGCATTTCGCCGCCGAATTTCCAAGTATGTCCACCTTTCACCCA
Source organism: Acidobacteriota bacterium (assembly GCA_031412675.1). Lineage (GTDB taxonomy): Bacteria > Acidobacteriota > Blastocatellia > Pyrinomonadales > Pyrinomonadaceae > JAFDVJ01. The sequence goes on from JANODL010000116.1 coordinate 18,621, forward strand.
CGTCAGCGAATCGCCGATGGTCATGGTGCCTGTGCGGCGAAACTGCGTGCTGAAATTATTTACTGAAGTGAACGGCGTGATTAGATTGATGCCGTTGGCATTTGCCGAACCGAAATTCAAAGTCGGGACGTTGTTTGCCCTTAAAACGGTATCTACCGCATCGTTGATTGAATTCGGCACATCGCCGTCGCCCGGACCGTTAAAATCGGCTTTGGCGCGGTTGATACCGAATCTGAATTCGTTCACGATGCTCGGCGTAATCGTCGAAACTAAATTAAAGGCATAAACCGCACCCGTTTGCGGTGAGAGAAGCTCGTCGCCGAATTCGGGAAACGTCGGCGCACCGACCGAAAATTTGCCTTTCGACCAGTTGATACTGCCCGACAAAGTGTTTTTGTCGTTGATTTGATAATCAACCCGCGTCGCAATCGAATCAATATCGTTCCGCGCCGTGTAGCCGAAGGTGTAATATTCAAATACTCCCGGCAAGGGCGATGTCCGCGCACTGCCCGACGGAAGATTCGGAAGCGGGAAAATTCTGTTTAGAAGTGCGAGCGTCGTCGGACTGAACGGCAGACTGACCCCGAGCGCATTGGGAAGATTGTTGTTAAACGCGCCCTGGCGAAGGTCTAAAACGCCGAAACTGCCCTGATCGCGGTTGGTTGTCGAACTCGCGGTCGCTGCCGGAGTGTTCAAAATTCCTGTCCGCGCCAACACCGTCGGCACGAGTCGAAACTGTTGCGTGCCTGATTTCTGACGGTCGCCTTCGTAGTTAAAAAAGAAAAATAGCTTGTCTTTCAAAATCGGACCGCCGATCGAAACGCCGTATTGTTTGCGGTCGAGCGGGTCGGTTTCGCCCGTCGTGTCGAAAAAGTTACGCGCACCGAATTTGTCCGAGCGGTAATAAAGATAAGTTCCGCCGTGAAACTGGTTGCCGCCGCGTTTGGTCGCGGTCGTTACGATGCCGCCCGTATTGCGTCCATATTCAGCGTTGAAATTTCCCGTAATAACGCGAAATTCTTCAGTCGCGTCAATGTTCGGCGTGGCGATACCGCCCGGAATTCCGGGAACGTCGGTGTCGTTGTTGTCCACACCGTCAACCAAAAAATTGTTGTTGCGCTCACGCGAGCCGTTGACCGAAAAACCGCCGAGTCCCGAATCGGTTTGCACCGTTCCCGGCGCAAGTAAAACAAGTCCCGAAGGATTGCGCGACAAAAGCGGCAAATCCATAATTTTCTGATTATTAATCAGCGTCGAAAGCTGTTGGTCGTTGGTGTTGACCTGCGTCGAAACATCGCCGCTCGTAACCGTCACGCTTTCGGCAGTTCCCTGCGGATTGAGTGTCAAATCCTGCTCCGTAATAAACGCTACGGAAATCTGCACGTCTTTCACGCTTGCTCCTGCAAATCCTTGCGAATTGGCGGTCACGGTATAAACGCCGACCGAAAGTTTCGAGACGGTATATTCGCCGTCCGAATTGGTTTGAGCGGTGCGGGTTTCGCCCGTTGTTTGATTTTTGATTTCAATATTCGCCCCGCTGACGACCGCGCCTGTGCTGTCCGAAACGCGACCTCTGATTTCACCGAGCGAACTCTGTCCGAAAACAATTTGCGCGCCTGCCAGCAAAGATATGAAAACCAGCACATTTAAAAAACTTCGTGTTTGTTTCATTAGTTTTTCCCTCTTTTGGATAAAAATTCGTTTTGAAATGCGGGATAAAGTTTTTATTTGCAGACAAATAATTTCCGTTCCGCAGACTTTATCCGAATAATTCAACCCGCTTAATCGCAAAGGCGGTGCCAAGTCTTTGAAATTGTGCTAAATAGTTGGAAATAATAAAGAAGCGCGGTTTTGGAAAAATATTTTCGGGACTTAAAAAAAGAAACAATCTTATTTTATAAAATCAAATATTGAACCGAATCTTGTTTTTGCGTGATGAACGGACAAAAAAATAGGACGAACCCTTTCGGGTTCGTCCCAAAAACCAAAACCGCGTCGTCGTTTAACGGTTTCGGTTTAAGCGTAAAAATGTTTAAGGTTTTGTCAATAAGAAGTGTCATTGCCGGGAGCGCACGCATCCTTGCGTGCTACGTCGCGCTTCGCGTCGTAAAAGTGGTTGATTATAATCTAGTTGATTTGTAATCAACCGCTTTGAGATTGCTGCGCTTTGCTTCGCAATCTTGCAGGCAAGGATGCCCGCGCTCCCGGCTAAAACGCTTTTCTTTGTAAATCATCTCAACTCTTCAAACTCTTCAAACATTTCACGAGTTTGACGTTTGATTCCCAATCGGTGACATTGCCGTTCATCGCGTTAAAGCCCGATTGACCGAAGACCGTCGGCATTTGTTCGTTGCTGTTCCAGAGCAGAATCACGCGCTCGCCAAACAGTGCTTGCGCGACGCTGATTTCCGTCACGCGGTCGCAGCGAAGCATTATTTTGCCGTCTTGAGCGCGGCAATCCTGCTCGTCGAGCAGAAAAATCGCCGCCTGGCATTGCTTCATCGCGGCGCGGTTTGAGAGCGGCAAAAATCCGTTCTCGAAATTCTCCGCGCCGAACGCGATGCTTCCGAAATCGGCAAGTTCGAGCGCGGCACGCAGATTTGCCGATTCGCGCATCCGTTTTCCCGCCGAAATATAGACGCTGCTGACATTTTCGCCCGCGATTTTATCCGGTTGATAAATGCTCTGCCGATTAAAAACCGTCGGCGAAAGCGTTTCGGACGCTTCAACAGGTGCGTCGAGAAACGCCTTCATCTGATCCAGCCTGACGCTTAAACGTGCGGGCTGACCGCGTTTCCCGACCGTTGCCGTGCCGAGTTCGGCGGCGTGGCAAAGGCTGAAAAAGCTGACGATGACGGATTCAATATTCTCATCGTTTCGCGGACTCAAATCCAAATCGCCGCCCGACAACTGCCAGAAATTAGCGACATCAAGATATGTCGCGATCTTCAGATTTTTTCCGTAAATCCATTCGACCGCCCGCCGATAAGCCGCGACGACCCGCAAAATCCGCCGATGAATTTCGCATTCCGCTTCGGTATTTTTCGCCAATTCCTCACCGAGCGCGGTGAGCTGAAAACGCTCGTTGTCGCGGCTGATGATTCCCCAAAATTCGTAAGCCGCGATCTTTCGCGCATCAAATACGCGGCGCGGTTCGGCGTTCGTTATCTCGATGGTCGAAACGCCGTTCGGCTTATGTTTGAAGAATTTGACGACCTCGCGTAAATCGTTCGCCGTTGCTAAAATCGGCAGACTGACACCGTTTGCCGAATCAAATTCCGCGCCTTCCGAAATATGTATGGCGGACTGACCTTTGTAAAAATAATCGTTATTGACAATCGGCGGCGCATTGTTCCGATAGCCGTTTTTGGCAATTTGGAGATACATCTTTACACCTCCTTGCCGAGCGCTAGACCTTCGCCCTTCATACCGATTCCGAAACGCTTCATCTTGGCATTGAGCGTCGTGTAATTGATGCCGAGCATCTGCGCCGCGAGCCGCTGATTGTTGTCCGTTAAAAACAAAGCCTGACGGATTATGTCCATCTCGAAATTTTTCATCTGCTCATAAAGATTAAAATTATCGTCCAGATTAACCCGCTCGTTCTCGTTGACCATTTCCAGTTCGCTGAGTAATTTATTCAATAATTGCTTGACGATACCGATGCGCGGCGTGGTCGCTTGCTGCCACATTCTGCGCTCGATATATGCTAAGTTCGGATTTTGTCTTGTGTACATCTTTACTACCTCGAAATTTATGAATTTTTATGTATGAATTAACCCAAAATGTATGAATTTATGAATTAACATCTAAAATCTTCGATTAATACGATGCAAAAAGTCTTTCAATAATTATTGACATTTCTCAATTTTTCTCAATTTTCCACAGTTCATCACAATTTTTTGGAAATAGTCGCGCTTTTTGTCTTATTTGTTAATCTTTCTAAAAATTGGCGGTTTCTTTTTGGCGGGCAGATGTTTATTTAGTCGGTTTTATCAGACTTATCGTTAATTCTATTTGCAACTATTCGGTTTAAAGGGCATCCTATTAGAGTTAGTCCTTCTCTTGCGCCTGTTTTTTAGGTGCGCTCGTCAAAGACGGTTTTCTGGATAAGTTCGAGAGCAGGTTCATTTATTAGTTATAGAAGTCGCTCTTGAATTTTTTTTTGAGCATCCGAAACCCGAAATCTTCGTTGCTGACCGTTTTTCTCCGAAGCCAACTCGATTCGACACTTCTTTGGAAATTCTCCGAAAAGGAGAAAAAGGTTATATATTATTATGTCAACGAAACTTTATGTAGGAAATCTTTCCTTCAACACATCAACCCAAGATTTAGATCAAATGTTCGGCGAAGTCGGCACTGTTCTTTCAAGCAACATCATCGAAGACCGTGAAACAGGACGTTCACGCGGTTTCGCATTCGTCGAAATGTCGTCGGCGGAAGAAGCGCAAAGCGCAATCACCAAGCTCAACGGCAAGGAAATTGACGGACGCGAATTAACTGTCAACGAAGCTAAACCGCGTGAAAATCGTGCGGGCGGCGGCGGCGGCGGTGGTTATGGCGGTGGCGGTGGTCGCGGCGGAAGCGGCGGCGGCGGCGGTCGCGGCGGCTACGGCGGCGGCGGCGGTTCACGCTGGTAAGCAGCCGAATCGAGGTTTTTAGAAACCGGTTTTAATAAACGTGTCTCCGGTTAAAAGTTTAGCCGGAGACACTGTTTAATTTTAGGGAACAGTTGTTTTATTCGGTCAGTCCGTTTAAAATAACGATTAAAAGAAAATTTAGTAATTTATGAAAGAAGAATTAATTCAGGTAGCAGGACTTATTGTTGATAAACAGCGCGACGCTTGCTTTAAGGTCAAGGTCAATGACAGCGATCATATCGTGATGGCGCAAATCTCGGGCAGAATGCGCCGCAATCGGATTCGTATTCTAATCGGTGACCGCGTGGACGTTGAAATGTCGCCGTATGATCTGACGAAAGGCAGAATCACGTATCGCCATAAATAAAAGGTTGATTCGCTAACTATTTTTGAGCGGCAACATTCGTCGTTTCAATTTGTTTCCGGTCGGGCTGAAGAAGCGCGTAAATCGCTTCGAGCATCTGGCGTTGGCGCGAAAACCCTGTCACGCCGTCGGCTTCGAGACAGATATACGGAATCGAACTTTGCCCCGCATAGACCGAAAGCGAACCGTCGTCAATCGTGCATTGCTTCGACTGCAAACGCGTTGCCGATTTTTGCACGACCACATTAAACCCCTTTTCCGCGAAATAGCCGATGTGCGCGGGAGTGGAAAGAAAGATAAAATTGTCCTCGTCCGTTTCAGTATTTGAAAGAAAAACGCCGTCGGCTTGCTCTTCAAATGCGCCGTGTGTCAGATTTTTGGTGCTTTGCGCCTTGATAAATGCGACCGCTGTTAAATCTCCCGTCTGCGCGTTCACCGCTTTTGCCGAAACATCCGTGTTGTTGTGAACCGCCACGATAAACCGCTCATTTCCCCGCAGAGTCTTGCCGTCCGGCGCGAGAATAATCCTTAAAAGTTCATCCGCAAAATTTTTGACTGTTTCGTTAATCTCGTTAACGACATTACAGCTTCTGCCGTTGTCCGTGTAGATGCGGTTCGGGTCAATCGAATAATTTCTGCCGCCGTAATTAAATTTAACGTAGCGTGTCGGATTTCCTTTATCATCTACCGACTCGATCTCAATCAAACGTCCGCCTTTTCTGCTCACATAGTCCTTCGCTAAGTTCAAACCAATCTGTTCATTATGATGCGGCGCGAAAAATGTCACGCCCGCGCTCGTGTTTTCGTAAACATTAACGCTGATTCGGCTATCGCCGAGCCGTAATTTCTGCGTGGTTTTAACCGTCGCGGCGTTTGCACCGAGGGCGATAAGTAAAAGTATGATAAATATTTGCGCTGTTTTCATCGGTTTTTCCATTTTGGTAAACTACTGACCGATATACTACGCGCATTTTTGCCGTCAAAAGGCTCAATATTTTTTTAGCCGCAGAGTTTACAGAGAAATCTGGCGACAAAATACTTGAATAAAAATCCCTCAAAACTCCGTGAACTCTGCGGCTAAATTTTATCGCCAGATTTTCAAATATCTTGCAAACCATTTCTGCACGAACGGCGATTGCAAACTTTCGAGCGTTTTTTCCGTGCCGACAGCTTGCGTGATCTTCGATAATGTCGGGTAAATGTGAATCGCTTTGTTCAAATCGTCGAGCGATAATCCCAATCTCATTGCCAAAATGAATTCGTGAATCAATTCTCCCGCCCGCATTCCGACGATGTGCACACCGACGATTTTTTCCCCGTGCAGAATGATTTTCGCAAAACCTTCAAGTTCGCCCTCGGCGTGAGCGCGGTCGTTTTCTTCAAACTGAACTTTGATAACCTTTATTTTGCCGTGCTTTTTCTTCGCGTCGCTTTCCGTCAAACCGACGCGCCCGACTTCCGGTTCGGTAAACGTCGCCCACGGAATTACTGAATAATCGGCTTTTTTACGAAACAAAAACGGCACAAAACAGTTTTGCAAAACGATCTGCGCTTCGTAATCAGCCGTGTGCGTGAACTGAAAATGATTCGTTACGTCGCCCGCCGCAAAGATATTTTTCGCCGTTGTCCGAAGATATGCATCTGTTTCAATCCGCTTTTCGTCGTATTTTACATTCGCATTTTCAAGCTCTAAACCTTTGACATTCGCCGTTCGACCGACGGCGGCGAGAATTTCATCGGCAATAATTTCTGTCCTTTTGCCATTGCTTTCAATCGTCAAAACTTTTTCGCCTTTGGAATTTTTTCGCGCTTTTGTCGCTTTCGATTTGATCAGAACTCGGATGCCTTCTTTCTCGAAAATTTCCTTCATAAACGCGGAAGTTTCCTCATCTTCTTTCGATAAAATTCGGTTTTCCATCTCGACGAGCGTAACTTTTGCACCGAGTCTTTGAAACGCTTGTCCCATTTCCGCGCCGATTGCGCCGCCACCGAGAACAATCAATCTCGCGGGCAAATCGTCGAGGTGAAAAACATCTTCGTTGGTAATAAAACCCGTTTCGTCCAAACCTTCAATCGGCGGAATAAAAGGCGACGAACCTGTCGAAATACAAAATCTTTTAGCTTTAAAAGTTTTTGTTTCGTCCGAATTTTTTAGTTTGACTTCGATTTCCGTAGAGCTTAAAAATCGCGGCGTTCCGAAAATTACTTCAACGCCCATTTTCTCGAATCTTTCGGGCGAATCGTGCGGTTCGATAGCTTTGATGACGTTTTGGACGCGGTTTGTTACGGAAGCAAAATTGTTATTTTTGAATTTAGAATCTGAAATTTGAAATCCGAATTCCCCGGCTCGTTTGACATCATTTGCAAACTTCGCCGAACGAATCAAAGCCTTAGACGGCACACAACCCGTGTAAAGACAATCGCCGCCAAGCAGTTTTTTCTCGATCAAAGCAACCTTCGCGCCCAAAATTCCCGCACCGCCTGCCGCTACCAAACCCGCCGAACCGCCACCGATGACAATCAAATCATATTTTTCCGACATATTTTTGAAACAACCTTTAAACTTCCTTGATTTGCTTACGAATTTTTTTGAGCGTCGAATACGCGCCGAAAATGATTAGCAGGACAACAAATCCATAGACCCAGAAAGGCACATTCTTACCGGCAAAAATCAAATAAATATAAGCCGAGATAAAGAAAAACATCGCAAAAAGCGCGGGCAGAGCAATTGATTTTTCTTTTCGGTAATTTTGGATTAGCCAGCCGATTGAAAGCGAAAAAAACGGAATCGCCCCGACATAGATCGCGCCGAATATCAGCGGATTAACGCCGTAATTCTCGCCTAAACCGAAAAACCAATTTTGTATCGCTTCCCAATTCATCTTATTTTTATCGCCTTGAAAGATAGTATTTCATAAAAAGAATCTTTTCGGGTTACAATTTTATTCTTGTAAGTAAGCAGACATATTTATTTTGTTGATGATTAACGAGCAAGTCAGAACCATTTGCGCCTACGGAATGGTTTAACTCTAACAATTAAGAGATTCAAAATAAACCACCCGCTACCGCAGGCGGTTCTGACTTTCGTCCTCATTTATAGAATAATTCAGTCCTTCTACTTAATTACAAATTGTTACTTAAATTTGCAAAAGGAGTTTTTTATGAAAGGCAATCTGACTTTATCATTAATCGTTTTTTCGTTTGTTTTCGGCATAGCGTTTTTCGGTTTTAGCACCGATGCGACGAATCTGAGTTTTGAGCAGAGATTTTTGAATCTCGACGGCAAAAAGGAGGAAGGCGGTTCGGGCGCATACGGTTTCGACAAAGCGCACAGCTCGATCGGTTTCCGCGTCAAACATATGGGACTGGTTGACGTTCCGGGCTATTTCCGCGATTTTACGGGAACGGTAAATTTCGACGCGAAAGACATGACGAAATCAACCGTCGAATTTACGGCACAAGCAACGAGTGTTGACACAGGCGTGGCAGGACGCGACAAACATCTTCGTTCGGCAGATTTTTTTGAAGTCGAAAAATTTACTCAAATAACTTTCAAAAGCACGAAAGTCGAGAAAAAAGGTAAAGGTTTTATCTTAACGGGCGATTTCACGATGAAAGGTGTCACGAAATCAATCTCGTTTCCGTTTAACGTCGTCGGTTTTATCAAAGACGCGAAAAGCGGCGCAACTCGTATGGGTGCAACTGCCGAAACCGTGATTAACCGCCGCGATTTTGGCGTGAACTACGGTGGAAATTTGCCGAATGGCGCACAGATGTTGTCGGATAACATCACCGTCGTTTTGAACATTGAAGCCAATATGGCAGCCGCAAAACCTGAGGTGAAATAGAAAATTTAAAGGCAATCAGCCGCGGATGAACGCGGCTGATTTTTACGCTTTTCAGCGACGGGTTTTCATATTAAATCTTCTTCGGTTAAATCTTCGGCTTTCGGCGCGGCTTTATCGAGCAGTTTTTCTTCATGTATTTCCGGCAGGCTGCGAGCGGCAATCAGATTTTCTCCGGCGGCGTGCATCGCGGCAAATTCGCTGTCGGGCGCAAAGATTATCTGCGAGCCGGATTCGCGGACTTCGCGGATTAAACTGAGGACTTCTTCGTCGGCGACATTTTCCCTCACCTTTCTGATGTAAATCACGCGGATTTTTTCGGGATACTCGCTGACCACATGCTTGTAAATTTGCGGGTCTTGCTCGCCGTCGTCGCCAATCAGGATAAACGGCAAATGCGGGTATGTGTCGAGAACTCGTCTGATATTTTCGAGTTTATGCGACTGATGATCGCTCGCATTAAAAGGCGTGTGTGTCCCGAAATCCTTCAAAAAAAGCGGTCCGGGCGGAATTTCGCGCTTTTTGAATACTTCCGTCAAAAGCGTGTAAAGATTCCACGGACTGCTTGAAACGTAAAAAATCGGGTTATTTTCATTTCCTTCCCGACCGTTTTGCAGCGCACGGTAAAATTCTGCAACGCCCTCGAACGGGGCGCGCGTGTGTTCATTTGAAAGCACGGTCGTCGCCAGCATTTTCAGCCTGTTCGTGACATTGGTTTTGATAACCGTGTCGTCAATATCGCTGATTACGCCGAATTTTGCCGTCGCGGGCGGAATTAAAATTTGTCCGGTTGTTTTAAATCGGGTTTCAAATGACGGCTCTAAAAGTTCGAGGTCGAGGTCGTGCCACAAAACATCCTTATTTTTTTCACTAATATTGAGTTCGATGTCGAAATAACCTTCTTTATCGGCTCGGATTTCACTTTCCAGATTGCCGAAAACGGCTTTCACGAGCGAATGCGGAACTTCGTCGGTTTCAAAAAGGCGAAACATCCTGACCAGATTGCGCCAACGGCTGTCTGTTTCGCTTGCCAAACCGGCATCTTTTTTTTCCAAAACGCGACCTTTTGAAAAAATTTTTTCGTGATTGCCAAAGCCGACAAAAGGCAAAATAAAAATGTCGTCGTCCGGCTCGTCAAATTTATCCAGACGATGCCGGATTTCATCCGACCAATCGTCAATTCGCTCGAAAATACTCTGAAGTTTTATTTTCCAACTTTTCATAAGACGATCTCAAAAATAACAGATTTTCGCGCTCGTTCAAAACAAAAATCCGTAAGTTTCAATTAATTGAAACTTACGGATTTTTTAAGTGAGATGAAGCAAATGAATTAGCTTGCCAGCGAAATTAGCTCGTCAACCTTCGGCAGTTCAAAACCGAAATGCTGATAGGCAAGCGGCGTAACGACACGACCGCGCGGCGTGCGATTCAAAAATCCGGTTTGAATCAGATAAGGTTCGATAACTTCCTCGATTGATTCGCGGTCTTCGCAGATCGAAGCGGCAATCGTGCCGATTCCGACCGGACCGCCGTCGAATTTTTCGATAATCGAAAGCAGAAGTTTGCGGTCAACTTCATCAAGACCGAAACGATCAACTTCCATCTCGTCCAGAGCTTTCTGCGCCATTGCGCCCGTAATGCGTCCGTCGCCCAAAACCTCGGCATAATCTCTGACACGCCGAAGCAGACGGTTTGTAATTCGCGGCGTTCCGCGTCCGCGCCGTGCGATTTCCGTCGCGCCGCTCGATTCGATTTCGATTCTCAAAATCTCCGCCGAACGATGAACAATAACTTCCAAATCTTTGCGCGAATAAAAATCGAGATGATTAACAATCCCGAAACGACCGCGAAGCGGCGCGGAAATCATTCCGGCGCGAGTCGTTGCGCCAACGAGCGTAAATTTCGGTAAATCAATCTTGATCGAACGCGCCGCCGTGCCTTGCCCGATCATCAAATCAAGGCTGTAATCTTCCATCGCCGGATAGAGAATTTCCTCGATTTGCGGGCGCAGACGGTGAATCTCATCAATAAAAAGAACATCGCCTTCTTCGAGATTCGTCAAAATCGCCGCCAGATCGCCGCCTTTTTCGACCGACGGCGCGTGAACCGTTTTCAAGCTCGCACCGAGTTCATTTGAAATAATCACCGCCAGACTCGTTTTACCGAGTCCCGGCGGACCAAAAAATAAACAATGGTCGAGTGCTTCGCTCCGACGCAGTGCCGCCTTTAAAAATATCTTCAGATTGCTGACGATTTTTGTCTGACCGATATATTCGTCCAAAGATTTCGGACGCAAACTCGGTTCGCTCTGCACATCTTCCAAAGTTG
>JANODL010000117.1:0-25859 GCA_031412675.1 Acidobacteriota bacterium
AAAACTATTTTCAATTTCAAACAACTCTTTGATATGATGCCATTGGCTATCGGTCAAATCACTCGGATATATTTTCTTTTTCACACATTAAAATCTACCCGAACTTTTGACCATAGCCTACTTTTCAAACAGTCTCTAAGAAAAGATAGACACTGAAATGGTTTTGTTTACCTGTACAGCCTCAATTCTTCTACTGAGTAATTTTTCTGAAACAGGCGCTTTTAAAATAGATTCTCTTCCCGTCCATCTTTTTTCGGGTTATTCGAACGATGAAACCTGAAACGGTTGGGCATGTCCGTAATTTTCCGTTAAAGAAACGCAGAAAATTTCTTCGGCGCAAAATGAATTAACGAATGTTTTGGCTTTTATAACCAGGAAAAGGACTGTTTCTTTTTTAACTTTTCCGACGAAACTGAGAATACGGAGCAGTGAATTTTCAAGGAGAAACCTTCTATCCAATTGGTAATGGCGCTTGAATATGGGAACAGATTTATGACTTAGAGAGTTTGAATTTGTTAAAACCGGCTGCACTTATTAACTTTTCGATTGACTAAAAGCATTATTGTGATATATTACCGTTGTTTTACTTAATTTAATTTGGAATTAATGATTCTGAAGGCAACTATTATCAGTATGTAGTATCTAATTTTATACATGTTATCGAAGCTGCAGTATTATTTGCTTCCAAAGTTTCCACAGAATCTCACACTATATTCTAACATGTCGTTTCAATCATTCCTGAATGGCCATATTGCCGAACCTGTACTACCTCTTGTTCATACTACTAAATGTAAAGTTTTTGAGGATTATATAATTCCTTCAAGTAGCTTAGTACCGAGACACTGTGATTGCTTCAAAGAAAATCTGGTTTACTTCTTCTACGGACGTCCAGCATATCGCGTCAGCTGCGATAAAACAGTACCGCTTCATCCCGAATTCCGGCCAGTTTGCATTCTCATGAAACCTGATTTGCCGATTCCGGTTCAAAGAATGTTTCCTTTTGATTCCGGAGCATGTTACGCGGGATTGTATGATAGTTATTTTTCCCAAGCGACGATAGACAATTATGATTTAGGAAGCGATTTCGTTTTGGCGCAGGCGGTGGTGGGCGCATTTTTTGAAAATAATTTGAATTATGTTCTGGGAAGCATTCGAAACGGTCTAGCAATACCATCGGGTGAAAACGAGGTTACTACCTATTATGACCTTATTAGAAACTATATAAGTTCGAAAAAAGTTGTTTCAATTTCAGATGATCGGCGTTATTCTATTGAGGTACAGACAACTGAAGAAGTTGGTCTGGTTAAAAAAAAGGCTACGAAGGGCTCCTTAACCGGAAAGGTTTTAGCGGTTGCGGGTCCGGTTAGCCTTATACAGGACAGAAAATTGAGGCGCATAATTACAAAAGTATGGGACGCTGATTTCATACCTTATTATCCGGCTTCTTTACATACCGAAGAGGTTGTCCACGGTTCGCTTTGGCAGGGCGTTATTGAATTCTTTAGTCAACAGGGATATTTGAATTGAGCTTTTACGGCCAAATTAAAGTATATGAAGGAACGAATGAATTCCACTATAGTTATTGAAAGCGGCATCGCAAGCGGTGGCGGACAATTAAACGCTCGTTTCATTGGATATGTTAATCCTCAGAAGCTGTTGCCGGCGTTTGTAGTTCCTGTATTTAAAGTTGGCGATATATTGTCTGTACAACGCGTAGACACGCAAGAAAGAATATTGGAGTTTATTCCGTATGATAAAGATTCTATTGGATCGATTACTGAAGTAAAGGTACCTTTGGAAACAGGAATCGGCAACCCGGCAATCCACGGGTTTATTGATAAAACGAAAAAATTGTACTTACAAACAAAGCGAGGATTGCAGGAACGGTTGCGCTTAAAGTTAAAAGCGTCGAAGAGTCCTTTTGCTAATAATCATTTCTTTGTTCTTGAAGTTCTTCATTATTTAGAAGATAGAGATGAGATTTGCCGCCAACTCAGTATAATCCAGAATGTTTACGCCACCAATCCCGCGATCAGCAGGAACTTTGTGGAACTGGAACGCCGTCGTATTGTTCAAAAAAAAACTCTAAATAAAGACTCCGATCCGCTTATTAAAACAGTAAAAAGCGGATTTATTAATTTCTGGGAATTACAGGAAACTTTACCGGATGTATTTGATGTTTACGAGCAAGCATATATGAAGTTTCGGCTGGCCAGAAGTTTCGCCGGTCAATGCCCCAGAACAAAAAATATATTAAGAGGCGTTGGAATAAGTTCTCCCAAAATTAGCAGCACAACTTCTTTTGTTCCTTTTGATAGTTCTAAATGGCGCAGCTTGAAAAGCACCATTATCGAAAATTTAATCATAACCGAAATTCGATACTTCAGCGGTATGGACGTAATTACTTCCGTCCAGGCAGTGGATCCGACAAAAATTTTTAGTAAATATCTTAAGAAAGACAAAAGAAAGGTTGTTACTTCTACGACATCGCGCGATTACGAGTATAAAACGGTTCCAGCAAAAGAGATCAAAAATATTAGAGAATCTTTCCCATTTAGCTTTACTTCTTAATAGATTTAATTTTCATTACAAATGAAGTAAATTTTAAAACCGAAGTCGATTAAAAAGATTGTCGAGGAAACGTAATTTGAATAAAACTTCGCTAAGTCTTACCGACGTAAAAAATTTTCCAAAGACCGCAGTAAATACCAACAAACGAATACGATGGTCGGTATAAAACAAAAGACCGTACGCCACATTAAAAAACTCGAATAAAGCGGCTTTCGGGGGTATTTTATTCCTTCTTTCTCCGACAACAATCTATCCGATAAGTAGTTTGTTGAAAAATACGAGATAAAGCTGATTACCAACAACAACACTAAAAGCATTACGGAAATAATTGTGTTAACCAAACCGGAATAATTAGTGTTCATTAGGCAGAAAACGGCCAAGCAGAACGCTGAGTAAATCGGCAGGAAATAAAACAGAACATTTTTGCGGAAGGCAGTGAATGCTGGTTGAGTATTAAAGGTAGCGACAGCGACCGCAAAGTTAGGAAGAACGAAATATCCCAAGCCGCATGTTATTAAGGCTGAGGCAGCTAAAATTAAAAACCCGGTACCAATAGCAACGGTAATTCCGCTGGACAGCATAAAAACGCCATGCGTTAAAGCCCAAAACATGGCAAAGAGACTAACGAAGAATACCGCCGGCACCATTTTTACCGTTTTCCAACCGTATTTATCGAATTGATAAGCAACTTCCAAAATCAATCCGATGGAGTTAAGAATTGCGTAGCAAAAGCACGCAGTTAACACATAAATCAGTTGCCAAGGCGTTTCTATTATTTGGCTTCCATAAAACCATCCGCGTTCGAAATAGACAGCGGCAATAATTAACGCCAACCCCAGAAAGGCATAAATCTTTAAATCGTCCGTCGAGTCGTTTTCTCTGGTTATTTGTTTAAGTTCGTCCTCGACGGTCGCTTTGCTGCCGCCATCTGCCAGTGGAAAATCAGGCGATGGATCTAGCGTTTCTTCTGCTTCATCGACGAGATTAGGTGTCTTATCTTTGAGTATTCGTTTTACTTCCCCCGTGAACTTATAGGCGCTTTTTTTACGAAAAGTAATAATATCGAAAGAGGTTTCCACCGAATTTATTTTTTCGTTGTTATTTTTTTCTATTCCTTCATTTTCCTGTGCGCGGCGAGATTTACTAATTCCGAGAACTTTTCGAATATTGCTTAGGCGATTATCGATCGCGTTATCCTCTACAAAAGTATCCGGCCAAACTTTCTTCATCATTTCTTCCCGCGTCACCAGCTGACCGTTTTTAGAAACAAGTAAAAGCAAAATTTGAACCGCCTTATTATCTAAAGAAATTGGAATATTTTCTTGATAAAGCGTCTCCTCTTCTTCATCGAGCCTGAACTCGCCGAATTCGTAAATGTTGTGGTTGCTGGGCATATAGATTTAAGAATTTTCTAAGTTTAATTAAAGGACTTTAAACCACCCCTTTCGTTAAATTCTAACTAAACATCGGCCGTTTTCAATAGCGAGAAGCCGGAGTTTAATTTTCAAGAACAAAGGAAGGAAAGAAGTATGATCAAAAAATTAAAAACATTATATCTGGCAATGATTTTAACATTGCTTGTTTTAACCGGTAACGCGTATGCGGTTACTTATTGCGACGGCATATATTCGCCGGGTAATCCTTACGAGTGCAAATTCAGCGGCATAGAAGGCAACTGCGTTTGGTGGACGTGGCACTGGCTGCGGTACGGCAAGGGCGATCGCAAGCTGCACGACAGTAATAGTTTCCGCGGCAGCCCGAAAACGTGGGCAAGCAAAGCCACTTCACTCGGCTACACGGTGCTCACCACGCCGACCGTCGGAACGGTGGCCGTTAACGACATTCACGTCGCGACGGTCGATCAGGTGACATCGACGCAGGTGCTGGTTTCGGAAATGAATGCCGGTATGTCCGGCTTCCGGCAAAAGTGGTATAACAGAACTTTTTTCAAATTCTATATCGTTCCCGACCCCCAGCCGAGGCTCAGCCGGATCGACCCACAGCCTATTTACCGCTACGGGTACGACCGTTCGTTCACGCTGACGGGTGAGAATATGGATAAGGTCGCAACGCTTGAACTTACGTTCCCGGGCGGGGGCAAAGGCTCACTTTCGGGCACCCAGATTCAGTGGCGCAATTACACGCAGCTTGGTTTTCAGGCTACGTTCGGTACGAAAGGCAATTATATTATAAATGCTGTTTCGGACAGGCGGGTTGAATCGATTCCACAAATGCCTTTTACGGTTTATGAATAAGCGTAAAAGGTAAATTATGTCTCCCACTTTTCAATTTTCAAATTAAATGGAGGTACTAAAAAATGGCAAACAATTATGAAAAAGAAAGCAAGGAAGGATACGACGCCGGTAAAAGAGGTGATTCGGCGGATAGCAACCCCCATAAGAACGATACCATAACTGGCCGTATGGTCTCGATTATCGGCGACGTACTTACGGGTAACGCCCTCGATAGTACGCAGGAACAGGACAGGCAATCCGACGCTTGGAAAGGCAGCCATGACGCAGGAAAAGCGGACCGGGAAAGTAAATAATAAGGCAACAAACTAAAGTTCAAAGGCGGATCTATTTTTATAGAACCACCTTTGAACAGTTATTTCCGCTTCAAGAAGTATTTATTGTATTATTTTTACCCATATTCAAACTTCCTGCTAAGGTCTATGGAAAGTTATACCTCCAAAATCGATCATCATCAAATGTGAGTCTGAATAGATACGGCAGTCAGGATGTTTATTTTTACGGCTGAATTGTTTTTCTAGAATTCCTGAATCTTTTATTTCTTCCCGAGTAACTTTTGGAGATTAAGTTTAGAGCATTATCAACTAAGGAAGTATTGAAGGATGCATGGCGAAAAAGATTAATCACGATAGATGAATTATGGCACTTTGCTCAAATCAACTGCGTTTCAAATGTGATTTCTCCCTATGCTCATGTGCTTGTCAGAGATTATTGAGAATTAAACCAATTAAAGATATTTTGTGTGTTTTACTTTTTCTATCTTAAAAAGATACCTTTTCTAAGGATATTTTTACTGATGTAATATGGAAAAGAAATTGTCGCCTCATTGAGTAGACAATTAACAGTGGAATACGGAAAAGGTTTTACCAACATGAATCTTGGCCAAATGCGTCCATTTGCCGACCTTTTTCCTGATATTAAAATTGTTGTGTCGCTGCCGCAACAATTGACTTGGGCGTAATTACCCGGTAAAAAACTGCTGTAACAATAACTTCACGAAACCGCCGGATTTCCTTATGAATTGAGTAGCACAAAGAAAAATCCATCTAATAATTAACATCTATAACTTCCAAGGAAGATCGGCAAAAACATCGGCAAAAATATGACTTTCCGATGATTGAGTTTTTCTGCTATATTATTGTAAAGCCTGTTTTTAACAATTATTATAAACCGGCAAAATAATCGGCAAAATGTATTCGTCAATCACTCAATTCGAACCTCTCTTTCCGTCGCAAACAGGCGAACTAGAAGATTTAGCGCGGGAAATCGTAGCGGCTTCTGCCCGGCTTGAAGGCAGGCTCGCGCCCGTTGTCCTGGAAGAGATCAAAAAACTTTTGCGCGTCATTAACAGTTATTACACTAATTTGATCGAAGGACACAGCACTCACCCGATTGATGTCGAACGGGTGATGAAAAACGATTATTCATCAGACCGCGACAAACGCGATTTACAGATCGAAAGTCTGATTCATATCGAATTACAGGAAAAAATTATCGAGCGTTTAAGCAGTGAACCGGAAACAAATATTGTTTCAAAAGATTTTCTGCTTTGGATTCACGAAAACTTTTATGAAAAGCTGCCGGAAAGTCTGCGCTATGTAGCCGGCGGCAGCGGCGAAACGGCTTTTGTTGAAGCCGGAAAACTGCGCGAGCAGTTAGTCGAAGTCGGTCGTCATTTGACGCCCGTGCCTGAATCGCTCGATGCTTTTCTCAAAAGATTTGAGGAAGTTTACAATCCCGCAAAAATGCACGGATTGCGCCCGATTATCGCGCTGGCAGCGGCGCATCATCGGCTAATGTGGATTCATCCTTTTTTAGACGGTAACGGACGCGTGACGCGGCTTTTCACCGATGCTTATTTTACCAAAATTGGACTTGGCGGATACGGATTGTGGAACGTCAGCCGCGGGCTGGCTCGGCGGCGCGATGATTACCGGGCGTTTCTGGCATCGGCGGATTTTGAACGCGAAAACGATTTGTCCGGACGCGGAAATTTGTCCGACCGAGCTTTAACCGAATTCTGCCGGTTCTTTCTCGAAATTTGTCTTGACCAAGCCGAATATATGAACAATCTGCTGACGCTCAATAATTTTCTTGACCGACTCGAAAAATACATTTCTCTGCGAAATGCCGGTCTGATCGTGGGCGAAAAAGGTCAATCTCTGCCGCCGCTCCACCCGCGCACGGCGGAAGTGCTGAAGGCACTGGCAATCAAAGGAGAAATGCCGCGTGGCGAAGTTTCTCAAATTATTCAAATGAGCGAACGAACAGGGCGAAATATCTTAAAGGAATTACTCGACGAAGGCTTGATTCTTTCACGCTCGGAAAAAGGCGCAGTCCGGCTCGGCTTTCCGGCAACAGCCGCAGGTTACTGGTTTCCTGATTTATACCCGAATGAGTCTCGTCGCTAAAATTGGCAGACAGTTATACAAAACCTATTTGGCTGAAAATGAAAAGGGGAGTTATTAGTTTTGGGAAATCAGAATTCAAGTATTACGGAACACCGGACGCAATTATCGATAAAAATTGCTTCGACAAAACTCCAAGAAGCCGTCAAATTAGAGCGTTGATTGAATGAGGAAAATGATTCGGTCATATCCGCAGGTTTCAAAGCTATAATTGAAAAAGCATTTGATCTATTGTAACCTCGAAGACGTATTTACCATTTGAGGAACATCTTATTTCATGAGTGAAAACACGGAAGTTTTGAGCGCGGATTTGGGCGAAATCCGCAAAATTTTGGCAGGCGAAGTAAAATTGCGAAGCAATATTATCAAGCCTTTGGAAACAGCCGTCCGGGCGTTGAAAGATCCGCATAAAAACGCGGTCGTTTTAGCCGAGGCGTGCGCCGCTCTCGAAACGCCGCCGGTCGAATTAGAAATGCCCGATAACTATCAATCGCTGATCGAAAAACTTAAAGAAACGGCGGATGAAAATCTCTCGGAACTGGAGTTTACCTTTGCCAGAGATTTGCGCGAAGCATTCGGCGAAAAAGGCATTACTCTCGGCGGCAGTTCCGCGTCCGAATTAATCGCGGATTTATTTGTTATCAAAGTTGATATGCGGCGTAAACAGGTTGATATGACTTTTTCGCGGCAGCCGGTCACAGACAAAAAAATCAAGTTGAATGTCGAGCAGGTCGTCGCGTCTTTTGAGCGCGCCCACCGCGAAATCTGCGAGCGCAGTATTGATTTGAACGTCTTGCTCGGTGAGTTGTTCGAGGCGTACAATCGCGTTTTGAAATTGTCGGACAAACCCATGGGAACGCGGGCGATTATCGTTGATTGTTACCGGGAATTAATCATAGTTCGGCAGCCTGCTTCGTTTCGCAAAACTCCGTCAAAGCAGAAATTTCTCGATTACCCGAAAACTCATTTTGCTTTCGATATGATGCAGCTGCGGCGTGGGCAAAATATGATTTATCAGGATCATCGCTTGAATTTAGGAACGGCGACGATTGATGTCGGCAGCGATTCGGCGCGCGCGATGTTTTTAGCGACGAGTGCAATCGAGGGACAATTTATCCAGCATCTATATTTTACGAAGGAGAAATAATGAATGACTTTGACGCAGATCGAAGCGCAGCATATTATTCGCAAACTCGGCGAATCGGGCATTCCGCCGACTCGCAATTTGGAAGCCTACACGGTTGGTATCGATTCGATTTTGGGAACGCTTAAAGATGAATATTTAGGCGGTTATTTGCGTGACGGCGGTTCGAGTTTTAAGCTCGTCGTCGGCGAATACGGAAGCGGCAAATCACACTTTCTTTACCGGCTTCGTGATTTGGCTTGGGAATTAGGCTATGTGGTGAGCCGCACCGAACTTAGCCCGAAAGAATGTCCTTACGACAATCAATTGAAAGTTTATCAGGCGGTTGTCGGTAATCTGATTTATCATTCGCCGAATGCCGACAGCGCAGATACCAACGGACTTGAAGCGTTTCTGGAAAATCATTTTTTTCAAACTTTGAAAACGCTCGGGGTTGAAAACGCCAAAACGAGCGTCGGTTTGGATGTGCGCGTTAATTTGTGGCTCGATACGCTTTTGCGCTTCAACATCGAAAGCCCTTCGTTTCGTCACGCCCTCTATTATTATCTTCGCGCCGTCGCCGAAGAAAATGAAGCCGATAAGCGTCTGATCGGAGCCTGGCTGCGCGGCGAGAGTGTGGGTTTGAGAGACGTGCGGGCTTTCAGCATCACGGAAAAACTCGATAAAAGCGTCGCTTTCAAAATGATGCGTTCTTTAGCGCAGGCGGTTCACGAACTCGGTTACGCAGGTCTGGTTTTATTGTTCGACGAAGGCGATAGAATGGTCAGTATCGGTTCGTCGCGGACGGAAAAGGTGGCTTGCGACAATCTGCGCGAAGTGATCGATCGCTGCGCTGGTGAAAGTCTGCCGTCGGCTTTGTTCGTCTATGCCGTGCCACCTTATTTTGTGACGAATATCGCGCCGAACTACGAAGCGTTAAGCCAGCGCATTAGTTCAAAGGTCAAGTTTTCGCGCCAAAATCCCTTTAGTGTCCAAATCAGTCTCGATCATCTCGATTATCCGGGTGAAGAATTGCTGCGCCTGATCGGTGAAAAACTTCTTGGAATTTATGAAACGGCATATTCGATGAATTTTAATCACGAATTGCAGCGGGAAAACATCGCCGCTCTTGCCGCCGGTTGTGCCTCTTTGCTTTCGACCAGTCACCGTCGCCACTTCGTCAAATCATTGGTGACGATGCTCACCGAACAGCGCGTTTCCGGCGAACATATTTACGAAGAAGATAAATTAAATGGCGTTTTGCGGGATGTCACGGAACAACTCGGGCGCACGGAAACGGGAGAATACTAAGGCAAAAGTAAAAGGCAAAAGGCAAAAATAAAAGCCGGAATCTGAAATTATGATCGGAGCAATCGTCAATCATCCGCTTTTCGGGCGCGGGCAGGTGTTGGAATTACGCAACGCCGGACGTGATTCGGTAGTGCGTTTTGATAACAGCATTCGGGCAGCCGTGCCGAGCAGTATGCTGTCGGTTTTGCAAGCCGCCGAAAACGAAGTGCAGACTTTGCAGAAATCTTTTATCGCCCCGCGCCCGGAAAGAAAATTTACTCCCGAAGAAGCCGAACGAATCGAAGCGCGGCGGACGATTGAAGCCTTACGCTACGGGCTTGTACCGGCGAAACGAATCCGGGAATTGAGCGTCGGGCTTGATAATGAACGGGCGAGTTTACATCAGGCGTTTACCAATACCAAAGAAAACGGCGGAGATGTGCGCGTCATTTTGGGTGAATACGGTGCTGGCAAAAGTCATTTTTTTGAATTGGCGGCGCAGGAAGCACTGGCGAATAATTTTATTGTCGCGACGACAAGCCTTGATTTACGCGAAGTTCCGCCAAATCGCCCGCAGCGCATTTACCTTTCATTGATGCGTTCGCTCAGGTTTCCCGATTCGCCGGAAACCGGGCTTGTTCCATTGCTCGAAAAGATCGTCGCCTTAGCAAACTATTCCGAAATTCAAGACGGGATACGCGAAACATTTTTCGCGACGGCACTGCACAATTATTTACTGATGCGCGACACGCCTAACGAGGCTTTGAGTTCATTGGTTGATTGGATGTCGGGCGAGAAAGTTTTCATCAGCGATATTCGCCGGAATGCGGCGTTCAAAAGCAAGGAATTTAAGATAAAATCGCTTTCGCAATTAACTACCGCCGCCGACCAGTATTGTTATTTACTAAATGGTTGGGGATGGCTGGCAACCCAGACAGGCTACGCCGGACTTGCCGTTTTTATTGATGAATCCGAACACTACAGTCTTCTCAACGCACGCGGAAAAGAAAAGGCTGACAATTTTTTCAAAGCTCTGATTTACACGGCTCTCGGTGAAAAAGGAGGACTTTCGGAAAACGATTTACAGCATCAGCATCACGCGCACCCGTTTCGGCTTAAAGACAACAGTCATTTACTGCTGCTGTTTGCCGTTACGCCGTCGGCAAACACTTTCGATTACAAGCGTTCATTGGCGGAAGAACAAATTTTACAGTTAAAAAAATACTTGCCGCCCGCTGCTCTCGACGAATTGATGAAACGGCTTTACCTTCTTCATCAACAATCTTACAATTACCCGACAAGCGGTCAATTTGCCGATGTCGCGCAAGGTTTGCTGGAATGCCTTGACAATAATGTCATAAATTTGCGGCAGGTCATTCGCCTTTCAGTTGAAATCTTCGACCTTTGTTACGCATACGAAGATTTTAATTCCAATCAAGCCGCTGCCGAACTGCGCCGGTCGCTTCTGTAAATTCGGATTTTAGATTTTAAATTTTGTTTGCCGTATTGATTGTGTTAAATACTAAAATTCGAAATGGAATTTGAACGATCCGAAATTCAAAATCAAAAAGCTAAAATCGAACACACTTTCGATGCCTTTCTGTCACGTTTCGGAAAATTGACCCGGATTCAGGAATTGGCACTCGATCCGCTGCTCGGTGGTGAAAATTGTGTTTTAGCGGCGGCGACGGCGAGCGGTAAAACCGAAGCGGCGTTAGTACCGTTGCTCGAACGCTATCAACGGCAGAGGTTCAAAGCCAATTCACGAAAACAAACGGCGACCATTAAATTTTTATATCTCGTTCCGACGCGGGCTTTGGCGCGGGACATCGCGCGGCGCATCGAACAGCCGTTAAAAAAAATGGCAATCGGTTTGGCGGTCAAAACCGGCGACGAACCCGCCTTGAAACAAAACCGCCCGCCGGAATTTCTCATTACCACGCCCGAATCACTTGACTCGCTGCTGGCAAATCGCCCGAAAATGCTGCGCGATATTCGCGCCGTCGTTTTGGACGAACTGCATCTTTACGACAACACGCCGCGCGGCGACCAACTGCGAATTTTGCTTAATCGGCTTCGGCGGCTTCGCGCTTACGCTTTCTCGCATGGTGATGCTGTGACCGCCGAAATTCAATTTTGCGCGCTGTCCGCGACGATGCAAAATCCCGCACGCGTTGCCGCTAAATACTTTGCCAATCCGGTATTGATTCAAACTGACGGGCAGCGGACAATTGACGCGGAACTTTTTGAGATGAATGGTGGCGATTTTCTGCTTGAACTTTTTGCTACTTTTAAAACGCGCGAAATAAAAAAAGTATTAGCATTTTGTCAAAAACGCTCCGATTGCGAAGAATGGGTAAATTTGTTGCGCGGCAGTCCGCCGTTCGGCGACGAAGTTATGGTTCATCATGCGAATTTAAGCGCGGCAATCCGCCGTCAAACCGAAGAAAATTTTGCTCGCACGGGTGCCGCTTTGTGCTTTGCGACTTCGACGCTCGAACTCGGGATCGACATCGGCGATGTTGATCTGATTTTGCTGATCGGTGCGCCCGATAATTTAGGCTCGTTTCTCCAACGCATCGGGCGCGGCAATCGCCGCACGAAACGCACCTCGGTCGTTTGTTTTTATCGAACGCCGATTGAAGAAGCTATTTTTCGGGTCTTTATTCGCGCTGCTGAAAATTCCGATCAGGAAACAAATGCGTTGCTCGGTTCCGATAACGCCGTCGCGTTTCGCCCTTCGGTAATCGTTCAGCAGCTCTGTTCTTATTTGAAACAAACGACATACAGCGAACTCGATCCCGAACATGCTTACGGGCTTTTTATCACACCTGCGGGCGACCCATTGGTTGAAAAATATCAATATAATAAAATTGTCGAACATTTAATTGAAAAAGATTTTTTCCGACCGGCAATGCATGGCGGAAACCAACTGCAAGCCGGTCAGGTCTGGGAAAAGCTTTATGAAGAACGAACGCTTTACAGCAATATGTCGGGAACAAATGAAAGCACCGCTGTAATTGACGATTTGACAGGACGACTCGTCGGTTATCTTGACGCTAAAATGCCTTCCGGAAGTACGTTTCTCATGGGCGGATGTGTCCGCCGCGTCACTTCGACAAAAGGACGCAAAGTTTTAACCCGCGCCGAAACGAATACGGAAAACATTCGCAAACCTTATCAAAAATGGAATTGGCGCGTAAAATCGGCGGCGTTGACCAAAGCGCTGGCAATCGAACTCGGCTTTCCGGTTGCCGACGGAACCGATGCGATGCCGATTGTGTCTCTTCAAGCGGATGATGACCCGGAAAAGCGGACTTTACTGTTTCACAATGCCGGCGAAGTTTACGGCAAAGCTCTGAGCGAACTTCTGGAAACGGAAAAGAAATTGCTGTTCGTTGAGCATAATGATTTTTTTGTCGAAATAACGGGGGATTTTTCCGAAACTGACTTGTTATTTACGGATGAGGAAGTTCATCGGTTCTTGTATCGTCGCTGGAAAAGTTTTGAAAGCGCTTTTGATTTTGGGCGTTTCCAAATTGATTTGCCGCCGGATATCCGCCGCGAAAGCGTGACAACCGCTTTTAATCCCTCCCGATTCAGGCTTATTTTTACATTTTCCTAAAATTAATAATATTGGGTGTAATCGGGTATAATATCGGGTATGCTCGAATCTTTGGAAAAAATTAGCCTTTCGTTTTCGCCGACTCACGAGATGCTCAATCTTATTTCGGAGATTGACGAGTTCAAAGGAAAATGGAAAGTTTTGCAGAATCTTTCGCCCGATAGATTATCCGCTCTGCGGCACGTCGCAACGATTGAAAGCGTCGGTTCCTCAACCAGAATTGAAGGTGTCGAGCTTACAGACAGAGAAATTGAAACTCTGC
This sequence comes from Acidobacteriota bacterium, assembly GCA_031412675.1. Taxonomy (GTDB): domain Bacteria; phylum Acidobacteriota; class Blastocatellia; order Pyrinomonadales; family Pyrinomonadaceae; genus JAFDVJ01. Next base: position 13,532 of record JANODL010000117.1, read on the forward strand.
TTTCAAATCTCAAACAATACTCGTTCAAATCGCGCGATGAAGAAGAAGTCGCCGGCTAGGACGAAGCAATGGAACTCATTTTTGAGTCTTGGCTGGAAATAACTCCGACCGAGAATCACCTTAAACAACTTCACTCGGTTCTGCTAAAATTTTTGAGCAAAGACACCGCGCACCGGGGAAATTACAAGCAGCTTTCAAATAATGTGGTCGCTTTTGATGCCGATGGCAAAGAAATCGGGGTAGTTTTTGAAACCGCTTCGCCATTTGAAACACCGTTTGAAATGGAAAAACCGATTAAATGGCTTAATCGAACCATTTAAAATAAGACAATTCACCCGCTTTTGATAATCAGCGTTTTTGTCGTTTGCTTTCTAGCGATTCATCCTTTTCAAGACGGAAACGGCAGACTTTCGTGGATTCTGACAACTTTACTTCTTCGTTTGGGTTATGAATATGTGCCGTATATTTCGCTGGAGAGCATCATCGAAGAGAATAAAGACCTTTATTACAAAGCACTACGGCAAACGCAGAAAACCCTGCGCGATGAAAAAGCCGATTGGGAAAAATCGTGTCTGTTTTTTCTGAAATGTTTGAGAAAACAAAAAGATAAACTTTCGACAAAACTGGAGCGCGAAAAAATCATCACGCAGATTTTGCCGAAAGGTTCCAGCGAAATTCTCAGATTATTAAAAGACCACGCGCGATTAACCATTTCCGAACTGGAAACTTTAACCAATATCAACCGCAACACTTTGAAAGTCCCGCTTCGTGAACTTGTGCGTGATAATTTCATCGATCAGCAGGGCAAGGCGCGTTCGACCTGCTAAATTTTGAAAGTATTATAGATTTATTGGTTAGAGTGTCAATTTATTTTCTGAAAATCTTTTCATTGTGAAAATGAAGAAATTCAGTGTCTTGCAAAAACTTGTCAGGCAGTAATATTTCTTTCATGTCATATTTATGGAAAGTTTCCGTGATAATTTTATAGTCTGCGAAATCCTCAAAATATTTTGAGATTTTAACTTTATAATCAGGCATGATGGTAATATTTCCTTTGTCGAAAGCTCTATCGTGCATTGCATTTAGGCACAATCCATTTCTTGGGCGCAGTCTGTTTTTTTCGTCGTTTGAAAGCGACTGATGAAGGAGTTCTTCCAACTAAATTGGCTACTTTGATAACCTCAGGATTGGTTTTAACACTTTTGCTAAAAGGAATTTTGCAATACAAATTAAATGCGATGATTAGTTCTTCTCTTGTCCAATTGTTAGCCATATTATTATAAATTCGATTAAATTGAGTGAGCAGGTAGCTCAAGAAACAGCTTCTCCGCCCGTGAGCGTGGCGGTCATGTGTTGGGAGTTGGAGCGCTTGGCATTGGCGCGAAAAAAAAGTCGCTTCACGCTTCGGAACGAGAAACCGAGCGAGTCGTCAAACTGCGTTCCGAGTATGAAGCGGAAGTCGCGCAGGTCGTGTCGGAACGCTTGAAGTTTCTCGCTGAGGCGGGCAAGTAATATAGCGATGACGCGGTTTTACGGGCGAGTGCCGCCGGGCGAGCGGGTAGTGGAAACCGTTCCGCAAAATTAGGGCGAGAATGGTTCGCTGTTGGCGGCGATTAGTGTGGCGGGCGTGAGCGCTCCGATGACGATTAGCGGAGCGCTCGGACATTTGAGCGTTTATGATAATTATTCAAGAACCGGAATATCGGACACAACTGCCTGATAAAAAATTGCTTCAACAAAAACTTCACGAAGCTGTTAAATTGGCTCGTGAGTTGAACGAGAAAAAATAAATTTTCCTGAAACGTGACGTTTTCTTAAACAAGAAAATAATGGGTTTTATGAAAATTGTTGAATTCCGGTTCTTTACGCCTCCGAAAAAAAACTGTAAAAATTAGGTTTTTATAAATCTCGTCCCAGTTCAAAAATATCCCGTAAATCCTTATTAGGCAGATTGCCGATCCAGTTTTCGCCCGTGCCGACCGTTAAATCGGCAAGCTCGCGTTTGCTGCGGATCATATCATTGATGCGTTCTTCAAAAGTGTTGCCGGTGATGAGGCGATAAACCATTACGTTTTTCTGCTGACCAATGCGGTAAGCGCGGTCGGTCGCCTGCGCTTCGACTGCCGGATTCCACCACAGATCGTAATGAATCACATTTGAAGCCGCCGTCAGGTTCAAGCCCGTGCCGCCCGCTTTGAGCGAAAGAATGAAAATTTTATTGACGCGCTCGTTTTGAAAGGTTTCGACCATTTCATCTCGCCGTTTTCTCGAAACGCCGCCGTGCAGGAATAATGTCTCCGCGCCGAATTTCTGCTCGATAAATTTCACGAGAAGATCGCCCATTTCGCGGTATTGAGTGAAGATCAGAGTCTTTTCACCGGCTTCGAGAATGTTTTCGAGCAACGAGAGCATCAAGACGGCTTTGCCCGAGAGTTCCGGCGCGTCCGAGCCTTTTTTGAGATATTGCGCCGGGTGATTGCAGATTTGTTTGAGGGCGAGAATCATCTGCAAAACCAAACCCTGCCGCGCAAAATTTTCCTCCGCGCCTTCGATGGTTTTGAGGGCGGCTTTGACGGTATTTTCGTAAACGGCGGCTTGTTCTTTGGTCAGCGAACAAAGCTGATCGTTCTCGATTTTGTCGGGCAGGTCGGAAATGATTGATTTGTCGGATTTCAGACGACGAAGCAGAAACGGCGCGGTTGCTTTCTTAAATCTTTCGAGCGCACTGTGGTCTTTTTCGTTTTGAATCGGTTTGGCAAAATTTTCCTGAAATTTTTTGAGCGAGCCGAGATAACCGCGATTGACGAAATCCATAATGCTCCAGTATTCCGAAAGGCGATTTTCGACCGGCGTGCCGCTCATCGCGATAAAGGTTTTAGCTTTCAGCGATTTAACGGCTTTTGTCTGGGCGGTCGCGGTATTTTTGATATTCTGCGCTTCGTCCACGACGACGGCAAACCATTTTGCCTTTTTGAATTTATCCAAATCGCTGCGGACGATACCGTAACTGGTGAGCGTGATGTCGTATTTTTCAGGCTGAAAATCACGCACCGTTCCGTGGTAAATACCGACGACGAGCGAGGGGGCGAATTTTTCGATTTCCTTGCGCCAATTGGTTAAAAGGCTGGTCGGCACAATGACTAGCGCTTTTTCCTTTTCCAGACGATTTTCCTGCTTGAATTTCAAAAGCGCGGCGATCACTTGCAAAGTTTTGCCTAATCCCATGTCGTCAGCCATTAAACTGCCGAAACCGAGCAGGGTGTTTTTGTAAAGCCATTCAAATCCGCGTAATTGATACGGACGCATTTCGGCGTATAAATTTTCGGGCAAAGGGATCGCCGGAATTTCGGTTAAATCTTTAATCGTCCGGCGCAGTTCTTCGCTCAGCGAAACAGCGGCACCGCGATATTCTTCGCTTAACGCGGCTTGCAGAAGCTCGCCGCTCGAAATCTTTTCTTCTTTCAGCAAATTGTTCTGCAATTTATCCAAATCTTCCGCGTTGAGGTAAACGTACTGACCTTTGAGATTAACGATGCCGGATAGATTTTTGACGAGTTTGGCAAATTCCGCCGGCGTTAAATTCTCGTTGCCGAGGGCGATCTGCCAGTCGAAGGCGAGCAGATCGTCGAGTCTTAAAAATGCTGCGCCCGTTTCGCCGGCTTTCTTTTTCATTTTCATCGAAATTTGCGGTCGAACGAGATGTTTGAGCGATTTCGGCAGGATCAGATTGATGCCGAAGAGCCGCATCACGGGCAGAATCTCGAAAAATAAATCAGCAAATCGGTCGGAATTGAAAAATAAGGTTTCTTTTCCTTCGGCGCGCACCAGATCGCCGAGTTCGGGAAAATATTCGGCGAGCAGCGATAAATCTCTTAAAACGTCAAACTTAACCGGTTGAAATTTTGGGGCGGATAAGAATTTGCTTAATTCGATTGGTACTGAAAGCGGTTCCTTTTTGTTTTCAACGAGGGCATCAACGCCGAAAAAGGCGTTTCCGGTTTCCTCAAAATCCTTGACGCGAAGGGCAGGCACGAAGTTTTTGTGCGGCAGCGAAAAGCGATTCAGCCAGAGTTGAACGGTTTCCGGCACGGATGATTCTTCCGGTCTGGCAAAACGGTGCGGCTTTGCATCGAAAAACATTTCGCCCGCCTTTTCGAGTTTCGCCGCGTATTTCCAATCGGACACGATACCGTTCCACTTTTTGATAAAATGCGTCAGAAACAACGCGCAGAGCGCCAGAGTTTGGCGTTCGCCGCCGACTGAAGTTTCTCTGGATTTATTTTTCTCGCTATGATTTTGGAAAAACAGAATTCCGGGCGGCATCAGCGAATGAATTTGTTTGAAAACCGTTCCGACCGATTCATTGATTGTCGCCGGAAGCCAGCGAACAAGAAAGGTTTTCTCGCCGGTTTCGACCAATTGCGGCAGAACGCCACCGTGTTTGACAAGGTTGAGCGCGAAAAAACAGATTGTTCTCAGCGCGATCACCGAATCGTGATAATCGAACAGTTCTTTCTCTTCGATCCTGCCAAGCACCTCAATCAGTTCATCGAGATTTTGACAATTTCCGGCGTTAAGCGCAACAATCTGCAAATTTTTGTCGAGCGTGATTTTGACGGAATCCTGCACTTTAATAAACGGCGGAATAATTGCCGGAAAGTGTTGATAATTTCCGCGTTGAGACTTTTTCGGTTCATCTTGACCTTGTGTTGCCTCTGCCATTTCGTCCAAACGTGAAAAATATCTGGAAACTTCCTTCGCCGCTGATTTCAGGGCTTTGATGTAAAGCTCACGAAAATCGCCGCGCTCATAAAACAAAGGCTTTGGCGAAAGCAGACGCGGAAGCTGTTCCAGTAAATACTCGATCTCCGTAAAATCAAGACCGGCGTAGTTTTCCCGTTCAAACACAAATTCTTTTGCCCTTTCGGCTGATTCGGTGACGAACAGATCATTTGTTTTGAGAATTGAGATCTTCGCCTGTTTTTCGACTTTTACGCCGCGCCGACCGAGTTCGGCGAGCAGATCAAGTCCGTGGAGATTAAAGACGACAAACGGATTTTTATCAATCTCGCGTGAGACGATATAAACGACCGCCGCCAGATGTTTGCAAGGCACTGCCCAATCAGGACAGGAACAATTTATCGAAAAATCATCCCAACGACGCGGAAAAACCTGAATTCCGCAGGATTCCGCAATTTTTAGTATCTGCGGATCAAGATTGCGGTTGAGCAGACTCGAAATTATCGCCGGATCCGCCGCAATCCGGTCTAAAAGGTTTTGCTTTTGTTCGGCGGAGAAAGAAGGAATCTTGATCGAGATCCGATACATTGAAGAACCTTGAACTTTAGCAGTAATTTGATTTTCTCCAATCTCGAAATGTCTCACCGAGCCGTTATTAGCGTATGTTTTTCCGCGCGGCAGACGATTGTCCCAATCCACCGCCGTCAATGCGCCCAGCCATTGCTTGCCCCACCATGTTTGACCGTATTCGATTCGTGCCATTTTTGACTTTAATGTATTATTCGATTGTTTTTCAGTCAAAGAGCAAAACGATCTTTATTAATAAACCGGATTATCAATTCCAATAACCGGCTGATTTACTTTATATTCATCAATAAGAATTACTACAACTTACCAAAATCTTGACCGGAAATATCTTGGATGGATGTTTCAATCAGTGAGATTTCTTGATCAGTTATTTCCATAAAATCTTTTCGCTTATTTTTGGACAAATTTCCCCGATTTTGCAGTATAAAACGCACTAAAAGCGAGGCTTTTCGATCAGGCATATCAACAATTTCCTTGACGGCTTGCATGGCTGAATCAAAGATTTGCAGAAAACCTAACTCTTCGACCAAATCCCGATTGACCGTTTCTTCGACGCAATGATAAAGAAATTCTGCAAACGGTGTGGCATCCCAATAACGATATAGATTCACCGTTTCATTTTCGACGGTTACTTCGCCTTTGGCATTTATCGAATAATCAATAAAAGGCAAAACTGATGAGGAAAATCTTTCCAAAACTCGCTCATAATCAATTCTTTCCCGTAAAATTACGGCAGAAATCGGAAAAATGAAATTAGGCGGAGCAAACGCCCGACGGGCAAGTTCGTGATGAATCAGAAAACGATGAATTCTGCCGTTACCGTCTTCAAAAGGATGAATAAAAACAAATCCGAACGACATCGCCGCCGCCGCACAAACGGGGTCAATTTCCGAATTTTGCAATTTTTCGACAAATTTCATCCAGACATTCATTAAATCCGGCACGTTTTCAGGTTTTGGGGTGACAAAATGAATTTGCTCAGAATAATCCCGCATTGTTTGACCGACAAAATTTTGCAAAACACGCCAATCGGATTCGGCATAGCGGCTGTCAACAATCGAATTTTGGAGATTGACGAAACTTTCTTTGGCAGTCGGATTAAAATCGGTTGCTTGGGTTAAAGCCGTGACAAAACGCTCGGCTCGGTTTTTACTAACTTTTTCGCCCTCGATGGCAAACGAAGACTTTGTTTCCTTTGTATAGAGAAAATTTACGGCTCTGGCTAAGATTATCGGATCACTTTCCGCAATGATTAATTTAGCCTCTTGGCTAAAGTCTTGTGAAATGAATTTTTCAAGCGTTTCGGTTCGCCGGATCATCGGACAATAATCCCGGGTTCCCAATAAATTATCATTGATTCTCTGCCTTTGAATTTGTTTTGTTTTGCCGGTGAAATGCACTTTGGGATTTAACAAATCAACGTAACCGGTTGGAGGAACATCAGAAATATCTAAAATCTTTTCGGTTAAAAGTTCGTAGAGATACCATATTTTACGAGCGTAAATACTTGTTTTTTCCGAGCTTATCCAAATTTCGAGTTGTTTTGCTTCGATCTTCTCAAATGCTGCCTGCATTACTCCGAAATCAAGCGGTTCATAACGCATCGCAAATTTTAAGTTTTCATACAAACCGATAACACCATATGTTTTTGGATATTGTTCAAAAATAATCCCGCTGTCAATCAAAGTTTTTCTAGCTCCCGCTGAAGCCTTTGACCGAACAGACGGAAGCGGAATCTGAAGGTTTAGTTCTTCTATTACTGACATTAAACCAATTGGATAAGGTAAAGATTTTTCGACATTCTTAATCATTTCAAACGCTTATTTTAGCACACACTCTTTATTATTTTCTTAAAGTAGCTGTGAAAATCTTATTATGTTAATGCAGAAATGTGAAAGCCTTATTAATTTACCTCATTGTCATAAAGTCTTAATAACCTCCTGACATTAGTCTTATTTGATAAAGCCTTCATACTTTCCAAAATTTATAAGTGAAAACGCAGGAATCGGGTATGATTCAATCATTGGAAAAGATCGTTATTGAATTTTGATTAACTCACGAGATGTTTAATCTTATTTCGGAGATTGACGAATTCAAGGAAAAATAGAGGGTTTTGCAGAATCTTTCGCCCGAAAGACTTTCTGCTCTGCGGCACGTCGCGACCATTGAAAGCGTTGGGTCTTCAACTAGAATTGAAGGCATCAAGTTAATGGACAGAGAGATTGAAACCCTCCGATTGATTTCTTTCGGTTATTTTTAGAATCTTTAATGATCTGAGAAATGGCTTCCGATGTCCTGCTGATGTTTACTTCGCCTGCATCATTGCGCGTAATATCCTCGACGTTATGACCTGCATAAAGCGCCATCGCCGCTTCAACGATCATCGGTGTCGGCGGATACCTTCCGCTTTCCCACAACTCATTATCAATCCGCTCTCCGTCGCAAAAACTTAACACTTCGCCGATTACTTGCCGCCGCATCGCAAAATTGCTTTTTATCGGGAAAAGCAGTTCCGGTATTTTGGATAGGTTTCCAGAAATCGGAATTGTCTGATTATTGTCTGACCCAAACAACGCCGTCCGACCAACGGATTTCCATTCCGTCGCCGGATACCGATCCATTTTTGGTGGCAAAATCCGACGCGAAAACTTTGCTGCCCTTAACGGTTCCTCTTGATCTTGCGGTGCTGCCTTTCAAGGCTTTAATCGTGAGTGTTCCCCCGGTTTGAGTAATTGACCAGACATACGGCGATTTAGTGCCGTCGTCATAGTAGCCGACCCAAGTTCCGGCGAGGTCCCAATCTTTTTCGGTAATCAGGGCGGTCGTTTTGCCGTTTTTGTAAAAAAGCGTGACGGTATCAATTGCCAAAAGATTTAAATTATCCCATTCGAGAAACGCGCCGTCTTCATCTTCAATCCGTAAATCCCAAAGTTCTGCCTTCTCTTTTCTGGAAAAACTTATATCCAAAGTATTGCCATTCGGCAAGGTATCAACACCGAGAATGTCATTGCCCCATTCTTTGGCGTTATGCGGCGTAACATAAAGCGCGTAAATTTCCACACCGGTTTTATTGATGACCGTAAAATCCTGTGCTGCCTGCGCTGAAACTTCCAATCTTGATAACACCGAAAATGCTCCGACCGTCAATAAAATTAACAGTATATTTTTTGCGATTCTTTTCATTTTATTCTCCTTCAACTTTTTCGTTATTCAATTTTTTGCCTTAAATTATGGGTTCTACAGACCTAAACGATATTTCGAGAGAAAAAGGGTCATCATCCTCTTTAAAAATTTTTAACTTAAAACAATATTCGGTTAACGGTTGAAATCAATTTTCAGAGATTAATTCTTTTATTTTTAACTTTTTAGGCTATAATCAAAAGAGAAATTCCCCGCACAAATTATGGTGGATGACAGTTCTCATCAGATTACTCTTCTTTTAGTTGATTGGAGTAAGGGCGATAAGTATGCGCTCGAACAGCTAATGCCGCTCGTCTATGATGAGTTGCGCCGGATGGCGAGAAATTATATGCGAAAGCAGCCGTCGGGACACACATTTCAAACGACCGAATTGATTCACGAAGCATATCTGAAAATTGCCGCCGGCGAAGAAAAGAATTGGCAAAACCGCGCCCATTTTTTCGGTGTCGCGGCAAAAGCGATGCGTCATATACTGGTTGATTATGCGCGTTCCAAACACAGCCAAAAACGCGGCGGCTGGCAGGATCGTGTAACCTTTGTCGAAGCCTCGGCGATTTCAAACGGACGCTCGCAGGAAATCGTCGCGCTCGATGATGCCCTGAATCAATTAGCGGTTTTGGATGAGCGGAAAGTAAATGTCGTTGAAATGAAGTTTTTCGGTGGTTTGACGGTCGAAGAAATTGCGCGAGTGTTGAAAATATCACCCGAAACCGTCAAACGCGATTGGAATTTTGCTCAAACCTGGTTGCTGCGCGAATTAAGAAAGTAAAAAAGATTACGCAATAGATTAACGGTTTCCGATAATTTGATTTTTTTTATTCATTATTAATATATTAGGTTGTTAAAAAAACTGAATTTGTTCTATTATTACGACTCCTACGAACAACCGGGTATCGAAACACCGATTTTCCGAATGGACGCTGAAAGACTAAACATAACAGAAGAAATTTTTCACGCGGCGATGGACGTTTTGCCCGCCGAACGTGCGTCGTTTTTGAGCAAAATTTGCGGCGATGATGACGATTTGCGTGGCGAAGTCGAATCACTGCTCGCCGTTAACAGAACTTCAAATAATATTTTCGATTCATCGCCCGAATCTTTCGCCGCTGAAATGTTTTCTCAAAAGGAAAACTCGGCTAACTTCGTGGGCAGAGAAATCAGCCATTACAAAATCAAATGCCTTTTGGGCATCGGCGGAATGGGCGAAGTTTTTCTCGCGGAAGATTTAAAACTTAACCGTCCGGTCGCGCTCAAATGTCTGCCGCCGGAATTTGCCGAAGATAAAGATCGGATGAGCCGTTTTATCCGCGAAGCAAAAACGGCTTCGGCTCTCAACCATCCGAATATCATCACCATTTACGAAATTAACGAATTTGAAGGCACGCACTTTATTGCAACCGAGTATATTGACGGCAAAACTTTGAAAGAATATACAAAAAGCGAGCCTTTGAGCCTCAATTCCGCCTTGGAAATTGCCGTTCAAATTGCATCGGCTCTGGACGAAGCGCATTCCGCAGGCATAATTCACCGCGACGTTAAACCCGATAATGTAATGATTCGTCCGAGCGGTCTGGTCAAAATTCTCGATTTCGGAATCGCCAAATTCGTTGAAAAGACGGGTCAAGAAACGGATGAAATTTTGAAGCAATCGTCTTTTACAAATCCCGGGCTAATCATCGGCACGGCAAATTATATGTCGCCCGAACAGGCGAAAGGGAAAGAGATTGATGTGCGCACAGACATTTTCAGTTTCGGCGTGGTGATCTATGAAATGCTGGCGGGCAATCTGCCTTTTGAAGGCGAGTCGCCGTTGGAAATAATCGGCGCGATTTTGCACAAAGAAGCCGCACCGTTTGAAACTCAAGAAATCCCACCTGAAATTGCCAAAATCATCGGCAAATGTTTGAAAAAAAATAGAGACGAGCGTTATCAAACGATTAAAGATGTGCTGCTTGATTTAGTGAACGCGAAACAGGGTTCGGCAGCAAAAAATACACAGCCAATACCTCTTTCGTCGGGAAAAAACGCGCCGAATACCGACCATCGTCAAGCGGCAACCGGTAACGAAATCCGGCAAACAACGTATGAAATTGTCAGCCGTCAGCAGACGTTGAAAAAATTGTCGGCGATTGCATTGTCTATTCTGCTTTTTTCAGTCGTCGGATTTTTCGGCGTGCAGTTTTTCTCAACCGAAAAGCAGATAAAATCTATCGCCGTGATGCCGTTTATCAATGAAAGCGGCAACGCAGACGTTGAATATCTTTCGGACGGAATGACCGAAAATCTAATCAGACGGCTTTCAAATATTCCGCAGCTTTCGATTAAATCCCGCAGCACTGTTTTTACCTATAAGGGCAAGCCGATCACGGCAAAAATAATCGGTGGGGAATTGAATGTTGATGCCGTTTTGTTCGGTCGCCTGATTCGGCAGGGCGATTACCTGAAAATTGATCTTGAATTAGTTGATACTTCGACACAAGATGTGCTGTGGGCGGAAAATTATGAACGCAAGATAACTCAATTCGCTTCTCTGGAAAGTGAAATCGCCAGTAATGTCTCGGATAATTTACGACTGAAATTAACGAAGGCAGATCAGGTTTTGGTCGCCAAAACTTATACGACGAATTCAGAAGCACAGCAGCTTTATCTGAAAGGTCGTTTTCATTGGAACAAGCGGAATAAAGAAGATTTTGAAAAAGCCATTGGATTTTTCAAGCAGGCAATCGAAAAAGACTCATATTATGCGCTGGCTTACGCAGGTTTGGCGAATACCTACGCGTTGATGCCTTTATACGGCAATTTCAGACCGACTGAATATAAACCGCTTGCCAAACAGGCTGCGCTCAAAGCTCTCGCGCTTGATGCGAATCTGGCGGAAGCCCACGCGTCGCTCGGATACGTCATCAATACCTACGATTTTGATTGGGAAGCTGCCGAGCGGGAATACAAAACTGCAATCAAACTTAACCCGAACTATGCGACCGCTCGCCAATGGTATGCTGAGCATCTGGCATTCAGAGGCAAAACGAATGAAGCACTTGTTGAAATATCAAAGGCAATGGAACTCGATCCGTTCTCGGTGGTTATCAATCGGATGAAAGGTAATATTTTGGGATTTGACGGAAGATCCGACGAAGCGATTGCACAACTTAAGAAAACTATCGAGCTTTATCCCGAAAATTCTTTTGTGAGGTTCAATCTCGGTGAAGTTTTCGCCGCAAAAAGGATGTATTCCGAAGCTGTCGCACAATATCTCATTGCCCTCAAACTGGACGGACAAAACCCCGAAGACCTGCAAAAGTTTGAAGCGGCTTACAAAAATAATGGTTGGAAAGGTTTTTGGGGCGAGTATTTGGAAAACCTCGAAAAACAACGAAGAACTCTTTTGGAAACGGATCAAAACGCCTATTTTAATAACGAAAGTCTGGCTTATGCCTACGCCGCCACCGGAAACAAGGATAAAGCCCTTGAATATCTCGGTAAGGCTTATGAAGAACGCGAGCCGAATTTGGTCACGATAAAAACGTCGGAAGTTTATGTTTTTTTGAGTGACGACCCGCGTTTCATAGCGTTAATTAAAAAAATCGGTTTGCCCGAATGATTACTTCGTAATGACCGAACAAAGAAAATTACAAAGCCAAATTTTCTGCAAATAAAATACAGGGCTTTCCTATAAAAAATTCATTACCTTCAATGTTATAATCAGATTGTCAAAATCATCGGCAAAATTCTCTATCCGGGCTTTTTTGTTGTGACACTTGGTTTTCTGCAAAATTGTCGTTGCTAAAGTTCTGATTCC
>JANODL010000118.1:0-3142 GCA_031412675.1 Acidobacteriota bacterium
GGAATCAGAACTTTAGCAACGACAATTTTGCAGAAAACCAAGTGTCACAACAAAAAAGCCCGGATAGAGAATTTTGCCGATGATTTTGACAATCTGATTATAACATTGAAGGTAATGAATTTTTTATAGGAAAGCCCTGTACGGGGAAATTAATCAGGGTAATTATTTTTATTGCAATCGGCTCATAGTAAAAATGAAATGATTTATAATTCCATCCTTTTTCGTATAATCCCCAAGTTACTAAAATCAAATTAGCGAAAACCAGTATTAACCCGATTCGATTTGTGAAGAAAATCTTTAATTCAGACCGCAAAAATTGCATGTATATAGATAATCTCACAACTGACTTCCCTTTCCTGTTATTTTAATTCCATTTTGGCGATAGATTCAAGGTGAACCTCGTCTGGACCGTCGGCGATTCGGAGCATTCGGGCGACGATCCAAAAATTTGCGAGCGGAAAATCTTCGCAAACACCTGCGCCACCGTGAACTTGGATTGCTCTATCAATGATTTTCAAAGCCATCGGCGGAACGACCGCTTTAATCATCGCAATTTCGCGCCGTGCCGCTTTGTTTCCGACTTCATCCATCATCCAAGCCGTTTTCAAAACGAGCAGACGCGCTTGTTCGATTTCGTTTCGCGCTTCGGCAATCCATTGGCGAATCACGCCTTGTTCGGAAAGCGGTTTACCGAAAGCAACCCGCGATTTAGCGCGCTGTTTCATCAAATCGAGCGCACGTTCGGCAACGCCGATCAGACGCATACAATGATGAACTCTGCCCGGACCTAAACGACCTTGCGCGATTTCAAACCCGCGACCTTCGCCAAGCAGAAGATTCGACGCGGGAACGCGGACATTTGTAAAAGAAATCTCTGAATGACCGTTCGGCGCATCGTCAAAGCCGAAAACCAACAGATTTCTTTCAACCTTCACACCTTCCGCGTCCATCGGCACGAGAATCATTGATTGCTGAAGATGTTTCGGCGCGGATTCATCGGTTTTGCCCATAAAAATCGAGAGTTTGCAACGCGCATCGCCCGCGCCGGTTGACCACCATTTGCGACCGTTCAAAATATATTCGTCGCCGTCGCGCACAATCGAAGCACAAATATTTGTCGCGTCCGACGAGGCAACTTCCGGTTCGGTCATCGAAAAACACGAGCGAATTTCGCCGTTCAAAAGCGGTTTCAGCCAAGTTTCTTTCTGCTCCGCGCTGCCGTATCGTTCGAGAACTTCCATATTTCCCGTGTCGGGGGCAGAACAGTTAAAAACTTCCGACGACCAGAAAACCTTGCCCATAATTTCGGCAAGCGGCGCGTATTCGAGATTCGTCAGCCTCGAAACTTCGGGCAAAAACAAATTCCACAAATCTTCGGCTTTGGCTTTCGCCTTCAAATTTTCAATCAATTCAAGCGGTTGCCAACGGTCGCCCGAATTTATTTCATCATAAAAAGTCTGTTCGTTCGGATAAATATGTGCGTCCATAAACGCTTGCAGACGGTTTTGCAGTTCGCGTGTTTTCGTTGAATAATCGAAGTTCATAATTTTGAAATAGAACCACAGATTACCATAGAATTTCTATGACTTTCCATTTCAACAAAAAATATCTTCTGCTGACAATAATTATTTTTTTGACGGAAGTTTGCATCGCTTTATTTGTCAAAGACACGCTGATTCGCCCGTTTGTCGGCGATGTTTTGGTCGTCATTCTGATTTATTGTTTTTTCAGAATATTTCTGAATGTTTCTGCTTGGAAATTAGCTCTCGGAGTTTTGCTTTTTGCTTGCACAATCGAAATTTTGCAGTATTTTGATTATGTCAAACTGCTTCAACTGGAAAATAATCGCGTGATTTCAGTGATTTTGGGACGAACTTTTGAATGGCTCGATTTTGCGGCGTATCTGACAGGCTTTTTGATTATTTTAGCAGTTGAAAAAATCTCTCAAAGCAGAGAAAATCATCATAATTTATGAGCCAAGATACCAAACCGATCCGCTACGGCGAAGAGCTGAATGTTGAAAATCTGCGAGCCTTTCTGCGCGAAAATCTCGACGTAAAATCGGACAACATCGAGATTTTACAGTTTCCGTCGGGAAGTTCAAATCTGACATACTGCCTAAAAATCGGCGCAGACGAATACGTTTTGCGCCGTCCGCCGTTCGGCAATCAGGTCAAATCGGCGCACGATATGTCGCGGGAATTTAATGTTTTGTCGAAATTGAGCGTGGTTTATCAGCCGGTGCCGAAACCGCTTATTTATTGCGCCGACGAAGCGGTTATCGGTTCTGAATTTTACCTGATGGAACGCCGCAACGGTTTGATAATTCGAGGAAAATCGCCCGAAGTGCTGGAAAACTCACCCGAATTACAGCGCAAAGTTTGCGAATCTTTTATCGAAAATCTCGTTAATCTTCACGCGCTCGATTATCAAAAGATCGGTTTGGAAACTTTGGGAAAACCCGAAGGCTATGCAATTCGGCAAGTCGAAGGCTGGACAAAACGCTACTTCAACGCGAAAACCGACGAACACGCCGAACTCGAAACTGCGATTGAATGGCTTAACCAAAACATTCCCGAATCGCACGGCGCAACGCTCGTTCACAACGATTACAAATTCGACAACGTGATGCTCGATCCGAATGATCTGACGAAAATCGTCGCCGTTCTTGATTGGGAAATGACGACGATCGGCGAGCCTCTGATGGATTTGGGTTCGAGTCTGGCGTATTGGATGTCAAAAGACACGGGCGCGGAATTGCTTTCGATGCCGTTTAATCCGCGTGTTTTGATGGAAAACATCACGCGCACGGAACTCGTCGAAATGTATGAGCAAAAATCGGGCACACCGGTTTCCGATATTCTGTTTTATTACGTTTTCGGAACTTTCAAACTCGCGGCAATCGCACAGCAAATCTATTTCCGCTACAAAAAAGGATTCACGCAAGACAAACGATTTGCGACGTTTAATCATTTCGTCAATTCGCTCGGGAAAATCGCGTCGCAGGCAATCGAACACGGAAAAATCTGATTCGTGCCATAGATAAAAAAGAGATATTGTTCTAATAATGCGTTATTGACGGAAACTTTTGTTTTTTCTCTGCGAACTCTGCGGCTCTGCGTGAAATAATTTCACGCAGAGC
>JANODL010000119.1:0-5296 GCA_031412675.1 Acidobacteriota bacterium
ACAAAATATCCGTTTTTCACGTTCCGTGCTTAAAAGACACGGCTAAACTCAGATTGTCGCTCTGCGACATTTAAGGAATTATATGTATTTTCAATAACTTAGCAACGATTCTATTTTTCAATTAAAGTTGCACACAAGGTATCTTTATAAAATTATTAAAATCTGTAGATTAACACTTGCAAAAAATTGTTAAAAATTTTATAACAAAGCTCTTCCATTATTTTCCTGCCTCAGTTATAATATATCTCGACGAACAAATTCTACTCGTTCGCTATCCCCTAATATGCTTACAACAAACCAGATTCTACAACAAGGACGTTATCGTATTGTCAACCAACTCGGACAGAATGGCGCAGGTTTCGACTACGAAGCATTCGATACTGTTCTCAAAGCCAATGTTCTGCTTAAGGAAATCCGCGATAATTTAGGCAAAGTGACGACTCCGGCTCAAATTGAGGCGCGAAAACTTAATTTTGCAAAAAAAGCAAAAGTTTTGACTGAAATGAGGCATCAATCACTCCTGCCGGTCAAAGACTTTTTCTCGGAAATTGACCATCATTATTTGGTCACGGAATTTTTTGACGGAAATAATTTGGGCGAACTGCTCGAAAAGCATCGCAAGGCATTTTCGTTAACCGATATTTCAAATTGGGCGGATAGTTTGCTTGACGCACTTAACTATCTGCACACGCTGACTCCGCAGGTTGTTCACGGCGAGGTAAAACCGCAAAATGTCAGATTATCGCCAAACGGCAGAATTAAACTGCTTTTTTTTAATCTCGTCCAAAGTGCCGAAGAAACGAATACAGGAACGGCGAATCAGACTTTTGATGCCGCCGTTTTGCCTTATTTGCCGTTGGAACAGATTTGGGAAAGACTGGATGCCGCCTCGAAAAAAGTAATTTTAACCAATTACGACGATAAATCCGAAAAGATTTTGGAAGAAGAGCCTGATCCTCGAAGCGATGTCTATGCGCTTGCCGCGACGCTTTATCATCTTTTAACGGCGCGGATTCCGGCTGATGCTTTGACACGTTCGATTGATATTCTCGAAGGCAAAACCGATCCTTTGCAATCGCCGAATCAACTGAATTCTTCTATTCCGACCGAAGTTTCCGATGTTTTGATGAAGGCATTGGAGATCAAGCGTGAAAACCGTTTCAGTTCGGCGGTAATTATGCGTCAAGTTTTGCGGACGGCTTTTGTGCGCGTTAAAGAGCGCGAAGCTGTCGCGCCAATCAAACCTGTCAAAATAGAAGAAGATACTGTTCTGGAAATTCCGTTCGTTGCACAAAAACCTGTCGCGGCAACACCGCCGCCGGTCGCACCAAAAAATCCCGAAATAGAATCGGAACAAGCCCGCCAGTTGGAATTGATTAAGCAACAATTACGCGAAGCCGAAGTGCGCCGACTGGAAGCCGAAAAGCGCGCCGCGAGTGCCGAAAAGAGGCTTCTCGAAGTCGAAATCGAAGCTGAAAAACATATCAGCGTCGAACCGTTGGCGAAAGAAGCAGTTGTCGAATCTTTACCGACCGAACAGGAATTTGCGCCAATCGTGCAAGCCGAAACTTTACCCGCGCCGGAATATAAACCGGCGGTTAATGAATCTTCGTCCGATGAATTTTCGAGTCTGTTTGCCGAACCGCAGAAAGAAAGCAATGTTTTCAAAAAGGTTGCGGCAGCCGCTGTCGGTTTGATAGTTTTGGGCGGCGCAGTATTTGGAATTTGGACTGTCACACAGTCTGAATCATCCGAACCGATGCAGAATATTTCGACATCGAACGCGACGATTCCCGCGCCGAGTGTTGAAGCAGTACCGGCGGCAACGACTGAAAACGCGCCTGCGTCGAGTTATCAGGCAACCTCCGACACAAACATCGAACTGGCTGATTCGCCCTCAACGGAAGCAACCAATCCGGCTTCCAATCCGGCGGCAGTAAAACCCAAAGCCGCGACTCCGACACCGCAAACGGCACAAGCCAAGAAACCGACCGCGACTCCGGCAAAAACCACGGAAACGCAAAAGAAAGTAACGCTTGACGATTTACTTAAAGACAACTAAACAAAACGAAAGGCTTGAGTATCAATCGTTTTGCTTAAAAATTTAAATAATTTTTCGAGAATTAAGGAACAAAAAATATGAACTTCGTATCATTCCCCCGAATCGGGTTTAAACATTTGAGATTTTTCTCGCTTTTTCTTTTAACGCCTTTTTTCCTTTCGCTGATGCTTTTTTCAAACACGGCGATTGCCCAGCAATCGCAACTCAGCCTGGTTGATATTATTACCGTTCTGCGCTCGAAAAAAGCGACCGCAACCGAAAAGAACCGGCTTTTAAGCGAAGGTGTCAAACAGCGCGGCGTGACGTTTGCGCTCAATGCTGATCTTGAAAAAGAACTTCGCATCGCCGGAGCGGACGAAGTTTTGATTGCTGCGATTCGTGAAAAAAGTCCGGTCGTCAAAATCAGCGCAACGCCGCAACAACCCAAAGTTGAAGCAGTTCCCGTTTCGACACCGAAACCGCCTGACTTCGCGTTTTTTCAAAACCGCGCCAACGCCAATTTCGTGATGGGCGAATATGACGCGGCGATTGCTGACTACAACAAGGCTGTCGAACTCAATCCAAAAGAACCGACGATTTATTTCAGCCGTGCGCTGGCGCATTTCAATAATAAAAGTTTCAATCCGGCGATTGCCGATTTTGACAAAGTTATCGAACTCGACCCGAAAGAAGCGATGGCGTATTTCAAACGCGGCGCGGCACTCGAAAAAGTCGGTAATTTTGAAAAAGCTCTGAGCGATTATCAAAAAGCGGTCGAACTCGACGCAGACAACGAACCTGCCAAAGCAGCTTTCCAGCGTTTGCAAGCCGCTTTACCGAAACCCGTTCCGACCACGCCGAACAAGCTAGCCGTGCAGAATAAAGAACCTGTGCCGCAAACCAAAGAAACCAAAGAAACCAAAGAAATCAAAGAAACCAATTCACCGACGCAAACTTCCGTTTCAAACGAAATGACCAATTTCGGTGCGTTAAACCGTTTTGCATCGAGATTGGCAATGCCTGCCTATCCGCAAAGTGAACGTCAGAGAAATACGGAAGGTCTGGTCACAGTTGAAATAGCTTTGGATGAAGAAGGAAAAGTCACTTCCGCCAAAGCCGTTTCAGGTCCGCGCGGGCTTCGTCAAGCCGCCGAAGATGCCGTCCGCAAATCAAAATTCAATCCCGTAGTAGTTGAAGGCAAAGCCGTCAAAGCGACGGGTTTTATAAACTTCAACTTCAAATTAAATTAAATCCGGCAGTTTTACAAAGCCGAAAAAACCGCTAAATTTTGCGAAAAGACGATTGCCCTGTTCTGTTTCGCGTAATTTAGCGGTTTTCTAATTTTATTTGTTAATAGCTTCCCGCAACAATCGTGGATTTTACGCCCGATGCTTCTTGTGCGATTTTTACGCCGACGCTTGCGCCGATTCTGGTTGCGCCGGCTTCAAACATTTTTCTTGCATCGTCAATTCCTTTCACGCCGCCCGAAGCCTTGACACCGAGCGCGTGTCCGACCGTGCGGCGCATCAGCGAAACATCGCCTTCGGTCGCGCCGCCTTTGGCAAATCCGGTCGAGGTTTTGACAAAATCCGCGCCCGCGTTTTTTGACGCAAGACACGCACGGACTTTTTCGTCGTCGTTTAACAGCGCGGTTTCGATGATTACTTTTAATAAAACGCCGTTTTCGTGCGCGGCATCGGCAACGGCGCGAATGTCGTCTTCGACCGTGCAATCGTCGCCCGATTTTAATGCGCCGATATTGATGACCATATCAACTTCGCGTGCGCCGTTGAAGATTGCGCGGCGCGCTTCGTAGGCTTTCACGTCCGAAAGTGTCGCGCCGAGCGGAAATCCGATCACCGTGCAGACCGGAACATTTGAACCGCTCAAAAACTCCGCCGCTTTTTTGACCCACGCGGGATTGACGCAAACCGACGCAAAGCCGAACTGAATCGCTTCGTTGCAAAGTTTTTTAATCTCTGATTCGGTCGCTTCGGGTTTGAGCAAAGTGTGGTCAATTAACGAAGCCCAATCGTGCGCCGTCGCGGTTTCGCCAAGGACAATGCCGATGCGCGACGCACCCGCGTCAACGATCCGCTCGACATCGGCGCGGCAAAACGTCGGACAATAAGCATCGTCGCCGATTTTCGACAAAACCAAATCCGTTATTTGTTCGACAAGTTTTTCGTAGTTTCCGTTTGATAAATTCATCTAAACCAATTTCCAATCCTTCAAAACATCCATCAAATTCGGCAATTCTTCCTGCCATAGCCAATCAACTTTTATCCAAAGTCCTTTAATAACAACACTCTCGAAATTTCCTTCAGGCGAAATCGGAAGCATCTTATATTTACGATTTTCGTCATAACCGTAAAAATTTGCCGTCCGCCGATTCGGATTAATGATCCAATATTCTTTCACGCCCGCCGCTTCATATTCTTCAAATTTGTCTTCCGTATCACGCACCACACTTTCGGGTGAAACAATTTCGATAACTAAATCCGCCGCACCGTCAAAGTATTTTTCGTGAATTCGGTCGAGATTTTCGTTTGAAACAAAGAAAATATCAGGTTCACGACCTTTCACTTTATCACCGAAAGTCATTCGCATTTGATAAGGTTCGCCGTGAATTTTGCCTATTTTCCGGGTTTCGACAAACATCGTCAGCAGTGTTATTAAAAATTTCGTTAAACTGTCGTGTTTTTGTGTTACAGACATATCTTTTATCACTTCGCCGTCAACGTATTCGGCATATTGCCCGTCGTATTCTCGCAAAAATTCCTCGTAAGTCATTTTCGCGGAAGAAACGACTGGCATTGGCGTTAAAGTCGAAGTTTCAGCAACTGTATTTTCCATAATTCTCACCTCGCGTTTCGCTTCGATTTTAGCACCAAACGCTAGACATTGAAACGAAAGTCCACGACATCGCCGTCCTGCATCACATATTCTTTGCCTTCGAGCCGCGCCACGCCTTTTTCGCTCGCCGCTTTGCGCGAACCGTGTTTGACCAAATCGTCGTAGGAAACGATTTCGGCGCGAATAAATCCGCGTTCGATGTCAGAGTGGATGACGCTTGCCGCCGCCGGTGCTTTCGTGCCGATTGGAATCGTCCAGGCGCGGACTTCCTTTTCGCCCGCCGTCAGGTAACTCATTAAACCGAGCATTTTGTAAGCCGATTTGATTAATTTATCAACGCCGCTCGACGTAACATTCAAATCCGCCAAAAATTCCCTGCGCTCGTCTTCTTCGAGCGCG
>JANODL010000120.1:0-19444 GCA_031412675.1 Acidobacteriota bacterium
AAGATAGGAAAGATTAACCGCTATATCGTGTATTTTTGACGCTAAAAAAGGTATCATCTCAAGCAAGCTAACTAATTGGAATGGTTGAAAATCCCATTCTAAACTATTAGGCTCTGATGAGTCAACTATATTATTACCAAATTTAACGCCGGTTTTGACACCGGCAAATGAAAATTATTTAGTTTGATTTTTGCGGCTTTTTCTTCTTCGATGTTTTATCAGAAGGCTTTTTCTTTTTCCCGAATCCCCAGCTCGCCTTGGTGTTGAGCCACGAAACTCCGAAGGTGCGAACGCCGAGCCACATAATCGGCGCGACCAGTTTATTATAAAATTTCGGCTTTGCCGCCACACATTTAAACAGCTTTTTATCCGAACGCCAACGCTCTTTCCAGCTTCCGCCCGCAAAATATTCACGGTCGTGCGCTTCGCAGCAATCACGATAATTTCCGTCAGGAAACCATGTGCAGGCATCGCTCACAAACTCGTTCAAAACAGACTGCGGCTCAACATTTTCGGCAGAATTACTTTGAGCAAATGCGCTGCCGGAAAATAAAATCGTCAAAATAAAAATGAAGATAGTTTTTTTCACGCTATAATTATGTGTTTTGAAGTTATTTTTTCTCAGACGAGAGATAGGAAATCAAAGCCAACGCCGCCGCACCGCCTAAAATCCACGCCAAAGCATTATCCTGTTGCGCAGTTTTAGAAACTTGAATTCGATTCTTAACTTCCTCCATAGCGAGCTGTGGATAATATCTATTAAATCTAATCAAATTTGGAAAATTAGCGACGCCAATATCTAGTGGAGCAGTATCTTCTACTAACAAAATTATAGGCTTGCTATACTTTTGAGCTACTTGTAATTCTAAATAAACTTTTGGTGAATTATATCTTCCTGAATTTGTAATAACACCAATAAACAAACTTGAATTTTTAATTTCGTTTTCTGTTTGAAAATCAACAAAACTCGATGACTCTTTAAAACCAGAAGTTAGAGAAAATCCTTTCTCCTGCAACTTTTGGGCAAGCAGAGATACAACATATTTTTCAGATTCTTTAAGTGAATACGATATAAATGCAATCATATATCCTCTAAATTCGGCTTTTTAACCGAGCAGGTAAATTCAAAGTACTCAGGAAAATACTTCTGATACAAATTAGGCTTAGAAAGTATTTTGTCCTTCAATTCGTCGCCTGTCCAAATTTCATAACTATACTTAAATCTGCAATTCTCCCGCAGATTTTCAAACATAGTGCTGACTACTGATGTTACATCTCTTCGACAAACAAGTAAATATCCGTCTGCTTTATGTTCGTGTACCAAACTTGGAATATTGATGTCAGAAAGATTAGTTTTTGAAACAGATTTTTTGTAAAATTTACATTGCACAACCCATTTTCGCTTAAATTCGCTAACTGAATCAGTTAATCGAAATGTAATCAAAATATCTCTGCCACCATCTGAACCTTCACCTGATTTTTCAACTCTAACGCTTGTAATTCCCTTTTCTTGTTTTATAGCTCGAAAATAGCTGGCAACTAATTCTTCAAATTCTTGCCATCCTGAAAGTTCTTCAAATTCGAGTTTATTTCGCATCATTCTTGAGGAAATCTATCCTTTAACTCGCCGAAATCGCGTCCGTTTTGCCGTCGCTCAAACGATGCGCGTAAAGCGGAAATTTCGCCGTTAATTCGGCAACTTCGCGTTTGACGTTTGATTTTACTTCTTCCGATTCAGGCTCGTGAATGACCGAAGCAATCAGCCGTGCGATTTGCTTCATTTCCGCTTCCTTCATCCCGCGTGTCGTCAGCGCAGGCGTTCCGATGCGGATGCCCGAAGCCGTAAAAGGCGAATTCGTATCAAACGGAATCGTGTTTTTATTAACCGTCAGATGAACTTCGTCCAACGCTTTTTCGGCGACTTTTCCGGTAATTCCCTTGCCGTTATCAAAAACGTCAATCAATATCAAATGATTGTCCGTGCCGCCCGAAACAAGCCGCAAACCGTTTGCGGTTAATTCGCTTGCCATCGCTTGTGCGTTGTCGAGAATCTGCTGTTGATAGGCTTTAAAATCATCGCGCAAGGCTTCGCCGAATGCGACCGCTTTTGCCGAAATAATATGCACGAGCGGTCCGCCTTGAACGCCCGGAAAGACGGCTTTATCAACCGCTTTGGCAAATTCTTCGCGGCACAAAATCAATCCGCCGCGAGGTCCGCGCAAAGTCTTATGCGTCGTCGTCGTAACGAATTCGCAATGCGGAACGGGCGACGGATGAAGTCCGACCGCGACAAGTCCGGCAATATGCGCGATGTCCGCCATGATAATTGCGCCAACCGAACGCGCAATTTCGCCGATTCGCGCAAAATCAATAATTCGCGGATAAGCCGACGCGCCGCAGATAATCATTTTCGGCTTCGTTTCTTCCGCCTTTTTCTGTAATTCATCGTAATCAATCGTTTCGGTTTCTTTGGAAACGCCGTAATCGGAAACCTCGAAATTGATGCCCGAAAAATTCATCGGATGCCCGTGCGTCAGATGTCCGCCGTGCGAAAGATTCATTCCCAAAATGCGGTCGCCGTGATTGAGCGAAGCGAGAAAAACCGCCATATTCGCCTGCGCGCCCGAATGCGGCTGAACATTCGCGTGCTGTGCGCCGAAAATTTCCTTCGCACGGTCAATCGCCAACTGCTCGACGACATCGGCAAACTCACAGCCGCCGTAATAACGCTTTTTCGGATAACCTTCGGCATATTTGTTCGTAAAAACCGAACCCATCGCTTGCAGAACGGCTTCCGACACAAAATTTTCCGACGCGATCAATTCGAGTCCGCCCGACTGCCGCCGCGTTTCATTGTCAATCGCTTCCGAAATAATCGGATCAACTTCCGCTAAATTTGCATTAAAAAGATTGTTCATATTTTATAATTTTAATATTTTTTCTTCAAAATCTTTCTCTTTTCTCCCTTGGAAAGCAAGACTCAGTGCCAAAACTGCCATCGCCGTCGAAAAAACTTGGATCAAGGCACTGTAATAAGAATTTACCGCATAAAGATCGTCTCGTAATTTCTTAACCTCTTCTTTTAATCGTTCAATCTGCCGCGATTGTTCCGTTTCAAATTTGGCTAGACTTTCAGTCGAAGTCAAATTTTCAGCTTTCAAGTTATCGAGAGATTCCGTTCCCGAGTAAGGAATAACAAAAGGGTTGAAAACCGGTATCGCAAAAGCAACCAAAGCTAATCCGACGGCGGCAAACTTCCGTCTATGTATTTTCACTCGTTTTTCCGGCAATTTCCTGCTCGTAAAAAATCCGACGAAAGTGATTAACAAGCTAATCAACAACATTACTATAAACCAGTGTGTTGCGTTTCCATT
Organism: Acidobacteriota bacterium; assembly: GCA_031412675.1. Taxonomy (GTDB): domain Bacteria; phylum Acidobacteriota; class Blastocatellia; order Pyrinomonadales; family Pyrinomonadaceae; genus JAFDVJ01. The sequence goes on from JANODL010000120.1 coordinate 3,375, forward strand.
AATCATATTTTTTACCTCTTAAGTGTTTCTACCTTATCACGCAACCAATTTTCAATCTCGTCAACTTTCCAAGCATCTGTGTCAACATTTCGACCTAATTGCATCACTTCTTCAAGTGTCCATGTTGCTTGGAAACCGTTTATTTCGAGAAATTCTTTTATCAAAATCGTCGCCGTGCGTTTGTTTCCGCCGCGCCAGATGCAATTTTTGACCAATCCGAAATAAAGCGAAGCGGTTTGTCGAATTATATCGGCGTTTTCATAACTCGCCACATTTTGCGGACGTGCCAACGCCGATTCGAGCATCTCACGGCTGTTTAATCCGCATCGCGTTTCGTTAAAAGATTTCATCAATTCGATGTGAAGTTCGATTGCTTTTTCGCAATTCAAATATGAAATCACATTTCTCTGCATAGCAAACTTACCCGCCCGCTACCGCAGACGGTTCTGACTCTAACGCGCTAATTTTCGCCACTCTGTGTTCGTGGCGACCGCCTTCAAATTTTGCATCGAACCACGCCGCGACGATTTTCGGGATTTCTTCTTCGGGAATCACGCGTGCGCCGATTGAGAGGACGTTTGCGTCGTTGTGTTGGCGAGCCAAACGCGCCGTTTCTTCGTTCCAAGCCTGCGCGGCGCGGATTCCGTGAACTTTGTTGGCGGCAATATTAATGCCGATGCCCGAACCGCAGACGACGATTCCTTCGTCGGCTTTGCCGCTTGCGACTTCTCTGCCGACTGCCGCGCCGTAATCGGGATAATCAACCGATTCGAGCGAATTTGTTCCCAAATCTTCGACTTCGAGGTTCATTTCTTCGAGTTGTTTTTTGATTTTTTCTTTGACTTCAAAGCCTGCGTGGTCTGCGCCGATTGCTATTTTCATAAAATTTATCCTTTTCAAATAAATTTTAATCGTTTCGGCAAAAAGCGTAAAGAACCAAAGACTAAAATCAGTATAGCAAGCGATAGGCGAGTCTGCTTCACTTTGAAAAATGTCATAAAGTAAAATGTTCGCTGCCGCTCACTATACTAATTTTCAATCTACCAACTTCCAAACAATATAAACCATCAAACCACTACGCAAACTCCAAGCGATTGTCCGAATCCAATTCGTATTGACCAACGCCGAAATTGTTTGCGAGTTAAAACCTTGCGCGAGTTTTTCGTGAAGCGGAACTTGCAGAAAAAAGGTCGAAGCCCAGACGATTAAAGACAAAGCAAGACCGAGCCAGATCAGTTTTATATCAATATTTGCAGGCGGATAGAAAAGCAGAAAGATTGCGCTGAGAAGCTCGACAATCATCGCGGGCGCGACAATCGGCGTAATCCAAAAACGATAATCGTCGTGATATTTTGTAAAGTTTTCCGCGCTGATATAGGCAAAAAAAGGATATTGGACGAGTTGGATAACCCAAATTACGCCGGTCAGAAAGAGCGTCGAAAAAATTTGCAGAAGCAACAGATTTTTTTCCATAAAAAAGGTTTTGCACAAAAATTAGCCGACAAAATAAGTCTGCGAAATTTTACAATTTTCACTTACAACTTGGCACTATAGGAAAATAAATATTTGCTTATCGGTTAAAAGTTTAAAATGTCGAGTGTAAAGTTTCGGTTAAAGAAATGTTCTGTTTCTTTATTTTTGTGCAAAGCCATAAAAAAAGAGGAAATCGCCGTTATTCAACCCCTTAAATAACGGCGATTTCCTCGCCCTCGTCTTGTTCAGCCTCCCGCCTTTCTAAATGTTTTCAGCTTGCCGGAATCAAAACCGTATCAATCACGTGAATCACGCCGTTGCTGGCATTGACATCTGCTTTGACGACATTTGAACTGTTGACTTTAACGCCGTTCGACGTGTCGATCTTAACCGTTCCGCCCTGCACGGTTTTGACATCTTGACCGTTCAGTTTGACAACGTCTTTGGCTTCGACCTTTCCGCTGACGACGTGATAAAGCAAAATCGCTTTCAGTTTTTCCTTGTTTTCCGGCTTCAGCAAACTTTCCAGAGTTCCCGCCGGAAGTTTGGCAAAGGCTTCGTCGGTCGGCGCAAAAACCGTAAATTTGCCTTTGCCTTTCAGCGTTTCGACCAAGCCTGCCGCTTGCAGGGCTTTTGCCAGAATTGTAAATTGTCCGGCGGCGACTGCTGTATCAACAATGTCCTTCGACTTATCTTTTTTCATATATTGCGCCGATACATTGGTTGCTGTGAATAAAAATCCGATTGCAAAAATTGTAAAAAAACCTCTTAAATATTTTTTCATTATGCTTTCCCTTTCCTTACCGATAAATTTTTGGGTTATTTACCAAACCGCTTTTGAGCGATTTGAGCGATTTGAGCGATTCCTATATTACAAACCGCACCAACCTTTGTCAAGCAGAAATCTTTACTTTTTTGAGATAAAATAATATTTCTTTAAATCCATAAAATAACATTGAGCGATTTGAGCGATTTATGTATTATATAGTTTGACTCAAAAGAGAAAATCCGAAATTTTTAACCAAAGAGATTTTTAAAAAAATCGGACAAATAATTTACAATCAAAATGCGAATGTCTGAAACAAATTATTTAACAACCAAAGAAGTCGCCCGTTTGTGCCGCGTGAGTGACGCGACCGTTAAGCGTTGGGAAGATGCGGGATTTTTGAAATCCGAACGCACGAGCGGCAAACACCGCCGTTTTCGCGCCGAAGAAGTGGCGCGTTTTCAGCGCGAACAAGGTCTCGGACAAAAAACCTGTCACGGCGACCAATCCGTCTTAAATTCGGCAGCGCGGCGAAAATATAAAAACGGCGAAAATTCCTCGTTTTTTGATTTGCTCGTTTCGGGCAATGAAGAAGAAACGGCAAATTTTATCATCGCCGCGTATTTGCAGGGAACGGTTTTGACGGATATTTTCGATAATTTGATCAGTCCGGCAATGGGTCGCATCGGCGCATTATGGTATCGCGGCGAATTGAGCGTCGCGCAGGAACATCTCGCATCGCGGGCGGTGCATTACGCCGTTCATAAATTGCGGACTTCGCTTCCCTTACCCGAAATGACAGGCAAAACGGCTTTTTGCGCGGCGATGGAAGGCGATTTGCATGAATTGCCGTCCTATCTGGCGCAGGTAACGATTGAAAACGAAGGCTGGGAAGTGTTGAATTTCGGGGCAAACATGCCGATTTTTTCACTCCACGAAGAAATTCTGCAATACGCGCCGAACGCCGTCTGTCTGTCAGCAACCTATCTCGGCGAACTCGAACGAATTTCACGCGATTACAAAGAATTCCGCGAAACGGCGGTCAGACTGAAAATCCCGATCATTTTAGGTGGCAAGATATTCGACGACGACCACATCCGCCGCCGTTTTCCGGCTGAACTCTACGCCGAATCCTTTGCGGAAGTCGCGGATTTTGTCCAAAGATTAGCCGAATAAACCTGTTCAATTAATCTAATTTTTTGATTTTGCACCTAAATTCAGACATTAAGAGTCTAAATTTAGGCTTACACAGTCTGAATTTAGGCTTTGAAGGGTTAAATAATTAAATGAGCTGATGATTTTCGGGCATCAGAACGATTTCCGCCATCACGCCTTCGCCTTCTTGGGTGGCGGCGAAAAAGACGGCGTTCGCCGCCGACTCGACTGAGAGCATTTTGTCGCGCTGGACTTTCATCGTGATATTGTCCCAGAACGGCGAATCGACGCCGCCGAAATGCATCAGGCTGAAGCGGATGCCGAAGCGTTTGTATTCCTGCGCGAGACATTTGGTCATTCCCGTTAGCGCGTATTTGGCGGCGCAATACGCCGAAGCCTGCATCATCGGCGCTTTGCCGAGAACGCCCGGAATCATCACGACGCGCCCGAATTTGCGTTCAGCCATCGCGGGCAAAACGGCTTGCAGAACGTTGAAAGCCGTCCGTACGTTGGCGTTAATCAGCGCGTCGAAATCCTGCAAAGTGAGTTCGCCGAAAGGTTTTAAGATGCCGAGTCCGGCGGCGTGGACGAGATAATCAATCGCGCCGAATTTTTCGACGGTTTCGTCAACCAACGCTTTGACATCCGTTTCGATGCTCGCGTCGGCTTCAAACGAAAGGATGTTTGAATTACCTTTTGTGTTGAGCTTGTATTCGAGTTCCATCAATTCGGCTTCGTTGCGCGAACTGATGGCGACATTTGCGCCCGCGTCCGAAAAAAGTTCTGCCGCACCGCGCCCGATTCCGCGACCTGCGCCGATAACCAAAACGGTTTTATCTTCTAAATTGACCATTGTTTTCCAATAAACTTAAATTTTTACAGAATTCTCCTTATTTTTTTAGTTCGTGCCGGATTGGGAAATAGATTCAATTTTTTAACTTTAAATTGAAGATAATGAGAGAAAAATTTGTTTGCCTGCGAAACACACAAAATATGCGAAAAATTTCAAAATGTTTTCTTCTTTTCGCGTGTTTCGTATGTTTCGCAGGCAAAAATTCTGCGGATTATTCAAAACATTCAAGATATTTTACGCCTGCGCCCGTGTTGAAGATGACGACCGTTTCGTTATCTTTGACCAAATCTTTTTCGATCATTTCGCGCAGAGCGGGCAGACAAGCCGCGCCTTCGGGAGCGCAGAAAATTCCTTCGTGTTTGCCGATTTCCTTGACGGCGGCGATTAAATCTTCGTCGGCGACAGCGATTGCCGTGCCGTTTGATTCGCGCAAGGCATCTAAAATTAAAAAATCGCCGATGGCTTTCGGGACGCGCAAGCCTGAGGCGACGGTGTGCGCGTTCTCGAATTCGTCGGCAAACCGCGTCCCGTCGTGAAAGGCGCGAACAATCGGCGCACAGCCTGCGGCTTGAACCGAAACCATTCGCGGACGTTTTGAGTCAATCCAACCCATTGTTTCCATCTCGTCAAAGGCTTTCCACATTCCGATCAAACCCGTTCCGCCGCCGGTCGGATACAAGATCACGTCGGGCAATTTCCAACCGAATTGTTCGGCAAGTTCGTAACCCATCGTCTTTTTGCCTTCGACGCGATACGGTTCTTTGAGCGTCGAAACGTCAAACCAGCCTTCCGCGTCTTTGCGCTCAGCGACAATTTTGCCGCAATCGGTAATCAAACCGTCAATCAAGGTCACGAACGCGCCTGTTTGTTCGCATTCGATAATGTTTGCTTTCGGCGTGTCCGAAGGCATAAAAAGATGCGCTTCCATTCCGGCGCGTGCAGCATAAGCGGCGAGTGCGCCCGCCGCATTTCCGGCTGACGGCGCAGCGGTTTTCTTAACGCCTAATTCTTTCGCCATCGAAACTGCCGCCGTCATTCCGCGTGCCTTAAAACTCTGTGTCGGATTGGTTGATTCGTCCTTGATGTATAAATTTAATTTGACCGGAAGCGTCGCGGCGAGCTTATCGGTTTTCAAAAGCGGCGTAAAACCTTCGCCTAAACTGACGATGTTTTCAGTATTTTCGACAGGCAAAACTTCGCGGTAACGCCAAAGCGTCGGTGGGCGATGAATTAGCGAATCTTTCGTTAAAGTTTCGGCGGCGCGTGCTAAATCGTAGCGGACGAGAAGCGGTTTTCCGCATTCGACGCAGAGATTTTGCAGCACATTGGCTTCGTGAATTTTATGGCAATTGGCGCATTCGAGATGTGTTACGTTCATAATTGTTAATTATCAATTGTTAATGGTTAATGAAAGAATTTCAACTCTTCATTTACCATTAATAATTAACCATTAACAATTATTTTGAGAGCATCGGTTTCAAGGCTTTATAAACATTTTCGGTCATAATCTTTTCGCCCTCGGCATTCGGGTGAATTCCGTCAGCCTGATTCAAATCTTTATTAAGCGCGACGTTTTCGAGCAGAAATGGCAGAAATTTGACTTTATATTCGCTCGCCAAATCGGGAAAAACCATCTGGTAATCGCGCTGATACTGCGCTCCGACATTCGGCGGCGCGAGCATTCCGCAGAGCAAAACCGTAATGTTTTTCGCCTGCGCTTTTTCGATGATTTGGGCGAGATTTTTCTTCATTTTGTCAACGGGCATCCGCCGCAGCAAATCGTTTGCGCCGAGTTCGAGAATCAAAATCTGCACGTTGTCCATTTCCAAAACCCAGTCAATCCGCTCAAGTCCGCCAATCGAAGTATCGCCCGAAACGCCCGCGTTGACGACTTCGTAATCAAAGCCGTCCGCCTTTAATTTTTCCTGCAAAAGATACGGGTAAGATTCTTTTTCGAGCAGACCGAAACCTGCCGTCAGACTGTCGCCGAACGCGACGATTTTCGGCTTGTCGGATTTGATCTGCGGTGTCGCAAGCGGCTTTTTCGGGTTTGAATTTGACTGTTTCTTCGCCGTCGAAACATCGCACGATGCAAAGAAAAATGCTGAAAATACAAAAGATAAAATTATTATTGCGCGAAAGGCTTTTTTCATAATTGCAAACTTTTTACGTTAAAATCCGTTTATAAGATGCAGATTTATGTTCACTTGTTTGCGACGATTTTGCAATTATAGATGTCAGATGTTAGATGTTAGATGTTGGTAAAAAACAAGTTCAGACTAAAATCTGACATCTGACATCTGACAATTTTTTTATGATTGAACTAAAAAATGTTTCAAAAGTCGTCCGTTCGGGTGCGGAAGATTTAACGATTCTCGACAATGTTTCGATGACGATTCCTGACGGTGAATTTGTTGCCATCACAGGTGCGTCCGGCAGTGGGAAATCAACTCTGCTCGGCTTGATTGCAGGTTTGGATGCGCCGAGTTCGGGCGGAATTTTTATTGACGGCGACGAAGTTACGACAATGGGCGAAGACGAATTGGCAACGCTCCGAAGCGGAAAAATCGGCTTCGTTTTCCAGTCGTTTCATCTGATTCCGAGCCTGACCGCGTTTGAAAATGTGCTGATTCCGATGGAAATTATCGGAATGAAAGAAGCCAAATCACGCGCCGGACAGTTATTGGTTGACGTTGATTTAACCAATCGCGGACATCATTATCCGACCGAACTTTCAGGCGGCGAACAACAGCGCATTGCCATCGCCCGCGCTTTTGCCAACAATCCGAAAATTTTATTAGCCGATGAGCCGACCGGCAATCTCGATTCAAAAAACGGACAGCATATTTTCGATTTAATGACCGAACTGCATCGTCTGAATAACGTCACTTTAGTTTTAGTGACACACGACCAAGCCTTAGCGGATAAGGCGCAACGGCAAATTAGGCTCAAAGACGGGCGAGTTTTAAGCGATGAAAGGAATGGTGAACGGTAAATGGTGAATGGTGAATTTTTCAGAATTTATTAATCATTGACCGTTCACCATTCACCATTAAAAGTTATGAATTTTATTTTCAATCTGACATTTCGTGAAATCCGCTCGTCGTGGCGCAGACTGTTGTTTTTCTTTCTGTGCATTGCCATCGGTGTCGGTTCGGTTGTCGCGCTGCGCTCCTTGATTCAGAATCTGAGCCAAGCCGTCGGCGGCGATACGCGGGCGTTGATGACGGCTGATTTTGAAATCAGTTCGACCAACGATTTTTCGCCGACCGATATTCAAAAAATCGAAGAAATCATCGGTAAATCAACGATCATCGAAGCGCGCAACGAAGCCATCACGAGCGCGGCAATGACACGACCGATTGACGATTCGAGCGAAACGCTGTCGTTTGTCGAACTGAAAGGCATCGAACCGCCTTTTCCGCTTGTCGGAAAATTTACGGTTTCAGACGGCAAAGCGTTTGATTTCAAACTTTTGGAAAATAACGGCGCGGTCGTTTCGCCGCTTCTGCTCGATGACTTAAAGGTTAAAGTCGGCGATAAAATAAAAATCGGCGACGGCATTTTTGAAATTCGTGAGACATTTCAGGAAGAACCCGGCGGCGCAAGCGGTTTTCGGCTCGGACCGAGAGTTTTTATCGAGAAAAAAGCCTTCGATTCCGCCGGAATCACGAACGGCGGCGGACGTATCCGTCGAAGAATTCTTTATCGCACGTCGGGCAACCCGACGGAATTAGTCAAACAACTGCGCGAAAATTTGAAAGGCTCTATTTTGACCGTTCAATCCTACCGCGAAACGCAGGAAAATCTCGGCGAACAATTCACGCGCACCGAAAATTATCTGTCGCTGACGGGACTTTTGATTTTGGTTTTGGGTGGTGTCGGCGTGTGGAATGTGGCGCGGGTTTTCGTCGAACAAAAGCGTAAATCCGTCGCGGTTTTGAAATGTTTGGGCGCAAGCGGAACGCGGATTATCACGGTTTATCTTTTACAGATTCTGACGCTCGGATTTCTCGGAAGCCTTTTCGGAATCTTTCTCGCGCAATGTTTTTTGTGGTTCACGCAGTATCGTTTTGCCGACGCGCTGCCCACTTCTTTGAGTTATAACATAAATTTTTCGGTCGCGTGGCAAGGCATTCTGCTCGGCGGTTTGATTTCGCTTTTATTCTCCGCGCTGCCGCTTTTGCAGGTTCGCAATATCAAACCGCGTCTGCTTTTGCACGATGCGACGGGCGAAAAAACGCGTCGTCTTGATTGGACGAAAACGATTTTCGGTGCGGTTTCCGTCGTCGGACTTCTGGCACTCGCGGCGTGGCAAGCCGGTTCGCTCAAAGTCGGCGCATTTTTTCTCGTCGGACTCGGTTTAACTTCGCTGTTTTTGTATCTCGCGGCGTTTGTTTTAACCAAAATCTTGCGAAATTTTCGCAATCTCGGCTCGTTTGCCGTCTCGCAGGCGATCAATTCACTCTATCGTCCGGGCAATCAGACGCGGATTATTTTGCTTGCGGTCGGGCTTGGCGCATTCGTCGTACTCGCGGTTCAATCGCTTCAGGCAAATCTGGTCAGAGAATTTGATTTCACGCGCAATCAAACTTTGCCGAGTCTTTTTATCGTTGATATTCAAAAAAGTCAGATTGACGAACTCGCCCAAATTCTCGAAGAAAAAACCGGCGAAGCGGCGCAGACTCTGCCGACGATTCGCGCCCGCGTTGCTTATGTCAACGGTCAGCCGATTGATTACCAAAACCGCGAAACGCGCCAGCAACAAGGTCAAATCGGACGCGAATTTGCCGTGACGTATCGCCCGAATCTCGACAAAAACGAAACGGTTATTGACGGCGAATGGTGGAATACGCCGTCAGATGTTCCGCAGGTTTCGGTCGAACAAGATATGGCTTTACGCTTGAAAGTCGCGGTCGGAGATTCGCTGACTTTCGACATTTCCGGCAGAAAAATCACGACGCAGATTGCGAGCATTCGCAAACTCGATTTGCGGAACACGCGCACCGCGTTCGTTTTCGTTTTCGCGCCCGGCGTTTTGGAAAAAGCTCCGCAGACTTTTGCCGCCAACGTCATCAAAAAACTACCCGAAATCGAACGTCAGCGTTTGCAGAGAAACTTGATTGACAAGTTTCCGAACATCCAGATTTTCGACGTTGCCGATATTGTCGCAGCGTTTCAAAAGCTCATCAACAACTTTGTTTTAGCAATTTCTTTCGTCGGAAGTTTCGTGATTTTAAGCGGAATTTTGATTCTTGTCGGTTCAATCGCGCTCACCAAATCGCAGAGAATTTATGAAAACGCGGTTTTGAAAACGCTCGGCGCAAAACGGCTGACACTGGCGACGATTTTGTTTGCCGAATACGGACTTTTGGGCGTTTTGGCGGGAATCATCGGCGCGTCCTTTGCGACCGCGCTCTCGTTTGCCGTTTCCAAATATATTTTCGATATTGCCTGGGAATTCGATTTGAATTTGACACTTCTGGGCGTTTTAGTGACGGCAGTTCTGGTCACAATCGTCGGTGCGTTGGCAAGTTTCGATGTGCTTTTCCGAAAACCTCTTCAAACTTTGCGTTCGCAATAATTCAGGAAAAGATTTTTAACGCAGAGGCGCGAAGCAGCAAAGACGCAAAGTTTTTTAGATTTCTTTGCGACTCTGCAACTTTGCGCCTTTGCGTTAAAATTTATGCTTTATTTTTCGTAATCGAACGGATGACTTGCCAAGACGACGCGCATATTGACTTGTCCGAAAAGCGTTTCGGTGTATGCGCCGAAGCGGTGCAGAATCGGCACGAGGTCTTTTTTGTTGCGTGTCACTAGAACTTCTTCGATAAAACGCTCGACCGTTTCGCGGTCTTTGTAGAATAAAAAGCTGATTGTTTCTTTCAGAAACTCGTTCAATTGCGCGTGAAGCTGTTGCATCGGATATTTGTCGGGATTATGTTCGGCAGATTTGACCGACTGCAAAAGCGACCACAGATTTTGGCGCAACAAAAGCGACTGTTCCAATTTAGTTTTCAGATTCGGGAAAATTTTATGCGTTTCGATATTCGGGTCAATCAAATGCGCGAAATTGATTAAAGTCAGCTGAAAACTATCGTTCAAAAGCGAAAAAGCAGTTTCGATTTTCGCGTAAATCAGCGGCGTTGAACGCATTTCGGAAAGTCCTGCAAGTTCGTAATTATAGACTTTGCGAAGTTCTATCGAAGCCGTATAAGCCGCGCCGTCGAGCTGTCCGAAAAGCTCGTCGTCTTCGTTCGGAAAACGCAACAGACGATTATTGATATAGCCCGTCAATTCCTGAATCTGCTCATAAATCCGCGAAAAAATTAAGAGCGAAGGCTTTAACGGCTCGTCGGTTTGTAGCATTGTTTCGATCACGCTCAACCATTTCAGAATCTTTGCGAAACGCGGCAGAACAAGCCGCAAATCGGCTTCGGTCGAAAACGGTAAAGGCTTGCTTTCAAGCAACGCCGTCAGAATCTCGGGCAAAAACCGCTCGCCCGTTTTTTCGGCTCGCGTGATGAGTTTTGCAACTATCTCGACCGATTTCATTTTCTCCGACAGAGTGTTGCCCCAGGCTGCCCATTCGCCGAATTTGAGCGGCGCGGCGCGAAGCATTCCTTCGTTGAGCAAAACCGAATCTTTGAGAATCTGCGATAATTTGTAAATCTCGTCTTTGGAAATTTCCGCCGTTTGCAGGGCAAAATCCAAATCGTCAATAAAATCAAGACTGTTTTCGCTTTTGTCCTGTTCGGATTGCCTGAGAATTTTGCTGAGTTGGAATGTCAGGCGCGAACATAAAAGAAGCGTCGAATGCGTCAGACGAAATTCTTTTGTCCAATCACGCGAAGCAGCTTTTGCGCGGTTTTCTTCAATAAACGAGTGATTACGAATGTTCAGAAAACTCTCTAACCCCGAAAGCCACAGACCTAATTCAAAAAACAATACGTCCTTGTCCGCCAAATTTGAAACTGTCAAAGTTTCACCTTTCGCAGAATTTGCCGTCGGCAAAGCATTCGGCTCGTATAGTGAAGTCGTTGTTGATACGGCAACGTCCAAAGTAGAATTTCCCCTCGAAAAGTTCATGTGAATCTGGGATTAAGCGCGGGCGGAAAAATTCCGCTATATCTCTTATACCTTAAAATCGGTCATTTTGGCAACAAAAATTTGTTTTAAGTAAAAAGTAAAAAGCAAAAATTTGTTGCTCGATATTGATCGTTTCTTGTAATTTACCGCCGCATTATTGTCATAATGGAATCTATGAAAATTCTCGTTGCGACAAATAACGCGGGAAAAATCAAAGAATTAAGCGAATTTTTGGCAGACTTGCCGATTGAGCTTTTCGGTTTGAAGCATTTTGAAAATACTTTTGAACCCGAAGAAACCGGCGCGACATTTGCCGACAATGCAATCTTAAAGGCAAATTCTTACGCCCTGCAAACCGGATTTTGGGCAGTTTCGGACGATTCAGGCTTGGAAGTTGAAGCCTTAAACGGTGCGCCCGGAGTTTTTTCGGCGCGGTATGCGGGAGAAAATGCGACCGATGCGGAGAGAATCGTTAAACTGCTTGCCGAATTAGCCGCAACAAATGCCGAATCGCGCCGCGCCAGATTTGTTTGCGCGATGGCAATCGCCGACGAAACGGGCGATATAAAGTTTCTGGCGGAAGGAATCTGCGACGGTCAAATCGCCTTAAAACCAGGCGGCGCGAACGGTTTCGGCTACGACCCGATTTTTGTTCCCGACGGGTATGAGCAAACATTCGGCGAACTTTCTTCCGCAATAAAGCGCAAAATCAGCCATCGGGCGCAGGCAATTGAAAAAATAATGCTGTTTTTGCGTGATTTTAAGTGATTTTACGGCTCTTGAACTTGACCAGAGGCTTTTTCGCCTGTAAAATTCGGCACTTGAATATGTTTCTTGAATGAAACGCATTAAGTTTTTCGGGGCGTAGCACAGCCCGGTAGTGCGCTCGGTTTGGGACCGAGAGGTCGGATGTTCGAATCATCTCGCCCCGACCAATCAGCTATCATCGGTTGGGAATTTATTTGCCCCTATCGAATTTGCAATATTGCAAACAAAAATGTTCAATTAAGTAGTTTTTATTCACAAAAATTTGGAGGATACATAATAATTATGGCTAAATTAACACAAACGGAAATCGTCAATAACTTGGCGGAAAAAACAGGATTAAAAAAAACCGAAGTAAAAAGTTTCTTTGATGCTTTGGCTGGCTTGGCGACAAGCGAAGTTAAATCAAACGGAGAATTTACCCTTCCCGGCTTCGGCAAATTGGTTAAAGCAACACGCAAAGCGCGTGAAGGTCGCAATCCGGCGACCGGCAAACCGATTAAAATTCCTGCCAAAACAACCGTTAAATTCCGTCTTGGCAAAGCTATGAAAGATGCCGTCAGCTAAAACGGACTTTGATTTCTGAGTTTCAGACAGACCGATTGACCGCCAGGTTAGTCGGTCTTTTTTATGTATTTAAGGCGGATTTAAGAAAAAGTTCACAAATGTTAAAAAAAAATGGTGACAAATTATATTTTTTTTGGTAGCATAAGTTCATTCGTTGAAAAACAACCGACTGTTTTCAAATTTTTTATAGCAACTAACAGGTTTTAGATTTCAACTAATTTGTGAGAAGCCCCCGTGTTTATGGAGAGTTTTTTATGAAGTCAGTAGGTTATTGCAACGAAGAGGTTTTATAAATACTTAATTCTAATGAAGGAAGGAGAAGAATATAAAGTGGCAGCAACAAAACAAATGACATTGCAGGATAGAATTTTGCAAATTGATCATATTCAGGCACGTCGGTTCGCTAAATTAGGCGGAGCGGCATTGGAAATCGCAACCGAGGGAATCATCAGACATCTGAGGGCTTGCGCTCGAATGGATGTTAATCCTGATGCGTCCGCCGTGCGCGAAATCATTGATGATGCATTGAATGGCAGAAGAGTTTTTGCGGAAACGTCAAACGACCTTCTGGCAGCCTAGATTTTACACTTATATTTTTTTGGTAATATATTTTGACCGCCTTTTTTGGCGGTCTTTTTTTGTTTAAAACTAATCTTTTAATTTCACCCGATAGAGCGTGTAAGCCGGAAAGTTGGCGATTTGTTCTCTCTGATAAAACTTGTCAATATTCGCAAAATCTATCTGCCAATCGCCCGGGACAACAACGTAGGAAAGAATCGTGTCGGGCGATGAACGCGGGTTGAAATTTTTGATGTATTCGCCATAGACTTTGGCTTCTTCGTCAATTTCTCCGTAGGTCAGCGGTTTATAGTTGGCGTTCAGACGGTCGGTGTGTCTGCCCCAGCCGAACAACGCGATGATCGAAACGAAATCGCCTTTGGTTTTCATCGAATCGGCGAGGTCTTCGGGCGAAACGCCTTGGAAATGGATGTATTGATAATAACGCTCCTTGTTTTCCTGCCACGTAACACCCGCGAAAACGTGTTGATGCCGCGCCCAGAGAACCGATTGCGGCGCGATGGTCGGCAAATCATCGCCTTGAAGCATCGAAAACGGCATAATGACGGTTTTGTGCGTGTCGCCGTTTTGCTTGGAAATTTCGGTTAAATAAAGTCCGACATCAAATCCCTTGTCGCGCTCGATGTTCGCATCGTCCAGAACGCGCACCGTGTAGTGACATTCGACAAATCCCCAAACGACCGCGAGCAGCGCGATGAACGCGATTGCCGCCTTTGCAAAAGTCTTATTAAAAATCTCGGTTTTCTTGAGCAAAATTCCGACCGCGACGACCAATGCGAGAGCGGCGACGTAATTACCGATAAAAACCTGATAATGAATCGGCTGAAGCGAACGTCCCGTGATGATTTGCTGATTAAAAACGACGAGCGGAACGAGCGCGAACGAAACGGCAAAGAGCGTTTCGCGGTCACGCCAATTTATTTTTTTGAGTAAAACGCCCGCGATGATAATCAGTAGAGCGACGAAGCTGATGTAAATCGGCACGCGCTGCAAATCGGGCGCGTGGGTTGAAACCAAAAGTTGCACATCGTCCATCGTGTGCGAACGCTTTGAAAGCAGAATCGCGTAAGGAATCAGCGAGAGCAGACAACCTAGCCCAAACGCAATAAACGCCTTAAAATCCTTCCAAAAGCCATCGGGACGCGCCACCGACCAGACGACAACCAAACAGCCGAGCCACGCCGCGCCGGTCGTCCATGTGTAAAAATATGAAAAGTTGGTAAAAGAAAAACAGAGCGCGGCGAGAACGCAGTAGATTATCCGTCGGCGCATCTCTTCGGTGTTGACGAGCAGCCAGACGAGCGCAATCATCCCGATAAAGAACGGAAACGGCATCGCGGGAATGTATCGCCTGAACGCCGGAAAATACGGATACGAATAACTGAAATCGAAAATCTCGCCGATTGCGCCTTCGCCCGCCCAGAGCGCACCACCCGCCAACACAAAAAGGCTTCCCATCATCGCGTAGAGCGAACTGCCCGTCAGTCTTCCAATCAGCCAAAAAGCCGCGAGAGCCGCCAGAAACCCCGCAAACGCGCCCGCGAGAGTCATCGCCCACGGCGCACCGGCACCGAAAATCCGCGCCGGAATCGCCACCGTATAAGGCGCGGCAAACTGAATCGAAAAGAGAGATTCGGGCTGCGGGTTTTCGGGCGTGTCGTCGCGTCCCGTGTATGGGTCGTTTTTGCGCGGTCTGCCGTCAATCAGGGCTTTGACATACGCGGCATACGCCACTTCGTCAATGTCATTGTAGGCGTAATGCCCTTGCCAATCGTTGCCGCGCAGATACCACATTTTAAACTGCGGATAAAGCGTAAAGATTGCCAGAAAAAGCCCTGCGATGAGTCCGAAACGCCAAAGTAATTTCATAGTCCAGAGTCGAGAGTCCAGAGTCGAGAGTCAATGAATTTCCCTCAAACAAAAGACAAAAGAAATGACAGATTAGCACAAATAAAGAGAGATGAAAAAATTACGACCAACTTCCGACTCTCGACTCTGGACTCTCGACTCACGACTGATTAGAATTATCGAATATGAGTTTGAAAGATAAAATTGTCTCCGATATGACTGCCGCGATGAAGGCGAAAGACGCGAATCGCCTTTCCACATTACGCATGGCGAAAGCCGCCGTGATGAATGAAGAAAACAAACGCGGAATCGGCACGGTGCTGACCGACGAAGAGGTTTCCAAAATCCTGCAATCCTTGGTCAAACAGCGTAGAGATTCCATCGAACAGTTCACCGCCAATGGTCGCACCGAATTGGCAGAAAAAGAACAGGCGGAACTCGTCGTCCTCGAAGAATATCTGCCGCAAGCCGCTTCGCCCGAAGAAATCGCGGCGGCGGTTGACGCGGCAATCACCGAAACAGGCGCAAGTTCGATCAAGGAAATGGGTTTGGTAATGAAAGCCGCGCTCGCCAAACTGCAAGGCAAAACCGCCGACGGCAAGCTCGTCAGCGAAACGGTGAAAGCGAAGCTCGCTTAAATTACGAATTACGAATTACGAATTAAAGGAAATTAATTCTGGTAGTGAACGGAAATTAAGGCTGTTTAGGATTCTCAATCGGTGATTGCAAAAGAAAGGCGTGATTCGCCGGGAGCGCACGCATCCTTGCGTGCAACGTCGCTTGGAAAGCGGCGTAGAAGCGTTACTCAATCTTGAATGACTTGCAGCGCAATTTATTCGCGTTTCACGCTCAGCACGCAAGGATGCGTGCGCTCCCGGCGAATCACGCCTTTCTTTTGCAATCACCGATTGAGAATCCTAAACAGCCTTAATTTCCGTTCACTACCAGAATTAATTTCCTTTAATTCGTAATTCG
>JANODL010000121.1:0-81348 GCA_031412675.1 Acidobacteriota bacterium
ACCGTCATTGCCGGGAGCGCACGCATCCCTGCGTGCCAGGTCGCGCTTCGCGGCATAAAAAGCGTTTATCTAAAGTCAACTTGAATTGACGACGAGGTTTTTTGAACGCTCGGCGTTCAGCACGCAAGGATGCGTGCGCTCCCGGCAATAAAAGTTTTTGTTCCGATAAAGCAATTTTCAAAGCATTACTTTTATTTTACTATCAAATTTTTTAAGCAGTTCAAGTCAAAGCCTAAATTATTTCAAAATCGCGCCTTTGACGACTCTGAAAAACGCCCAATCGGGCAAAAGTTTGCGGGCAAGTAGAATGTTTTTCGTGTTCACGCCGTAGCGCAATTTCTTTGCGCCGTCGGTCACGGCTTCGTAGATTGTTTCGGCGACGACTCGTCCGTCGGGCGCGGTTTCGCCGGCTTTTCTCATATTCGGCAGAGCTTTGTCAATAAAATAATCGTAAGCCGTCAAGCCTTCCTTGCGCGTCAATTCTTCGGAACGCTCGTAGAAATCGGTCTTGATCGGTCCGGGTTCGATGATTTTGATGCGGATGTTGAATTGTTCGACTTCGTATTGCAAACTTTCGGAAAAACCTTCGACCGCCCATTTCGTCGAATTATAAAGACTGTAAAGCGGAAAAGCCATACGTCCGCCGACCGACGCGACGTTGACGATAATGCCGCGTTTTTCCGTGCGGAAATACGGCAGAATCTCGCGGCAGACGTTCATCAAGCCGAAAACATTTGTTTGATATTGGCGTTCGATTTGTTCCGCGCTCGCGGATTCAAACGCGCCGACGAGTCCGTAACCCGCGTTGTTGACGACCGCGTCAATGCGTCCGAATTTTTCTAAAACGTCGGCGATTGCCTTTTTAATCGAATCAACGTCGGTAACATCGAGCCGAAAAGTTTCGACATCGGCGATGCGCTGTAAATCTTCCGCCTTTTCGGGCGCACGCATCGTCGCCGCAACGTGCCAGCTTTTTGTTTGAAAAAGTTTCGCGGTTTCCTTGCCGATTCCGCTCGACGCGCCGGTTATCAAGATGACTTTGTTCATAAAGCATAATTTAACGCAAAGGCGCAAAGGTGCAAAGGTGCAAAGATTAATAACTTAAATTAAATGCAAATTATTTCCCTTGCGCCTTTGCTTCTTCGCGCCTTTGCGTTGAAATGTTTTATAATATTGATATGAAGTTTCTCCATATCTCGGACGTGCATCTCGGTTGTACGCGCTATCAGCTCAATGAATCGCCGCGTGATTTTTTTGACGCGTGGATTGATGTTTTGCGGAAATACGCGATTGGTGAAAAGGTTGATTTCGTCCTGATGGGCGGCGATTTTTTCCATAAACGCAATGTTCCGCCCGAAACGATGAATCACGCTTTTGCGGGACTCAGTTTATTGAGAGATGCAAACATTCCCGTCGTGACCATCGAAGGTAATCACGACCAGAAACATAATGACAGCGAATATTCGTGGCTTCGTTCGCTCGAAAGCTGGCATCTTGTTCATCTCTTACAGCCCGACAACAACGAAGGGAAAATCAGTTATACCGAATGGAATTACGACCGCGAGAATTATATTCGCGGCGGTTTTATAGACATCGGCAACGCACGGATTTTCGGGTCGAATTGGTATGGCGCGTCGGCGAATTGGGCGATTCCGATGCTCACCGAAGCGATCAAAGAGCATCGTCGTGAAGGCGCGTTTCACATTTTGCTTCTGCACACGGACGTTGAAGGTCATCAAACACACCCGATTCCCGCGCTTAGTTTAGCGAATCTCAAAGAATTAAAATCCGTCACCGATTACGTCGCGCTCGGGCATACTCATAAAATGTATGACATTGATAATTGGGCGTTTAATCCGGGTTCTCTCGAAATTACGAGCATTGACGATTTCCGCGAAATACGCGGCGCGTGGCTCGTCGAAGTCGGCGACCGGAACGAAGTCAACGCGGCGCACATCCGCGATTATCGTCAGCGTCCGTTCCAGCGCATCGGCTTTGATGTTTCGGGTTACGCCGACGCGAAAGACATTACGACCGATGTTCTCGCCAAAATCAGCGGTGAAGCGCGAGGCGCAAACGATTATTCAAACGGCGACGCGGACGCGATTTACAAACCGATCATCGAAATCACTCTGCGCGGGCATCTCGGCTTTCCGAATTCGCTTTTGCAGTTAAAGGAAATCCGCGAAGAAGCGCAAAAGATGACCGACGCGCTCCACGTTCGCATTAAAAATCATTCCGCGCCGATCGAATACGCCGTCGCCGCCGATTTGGAAGAAGATGCCAGCCGCGAAAAGCTCGAACGCCGCGTGATCGAAGACTTGATTATTCGTGACAATCGGTTTAAAACGAATGTCGAAAGCATCTCCGATGCCGTGATCGGCGCAAAGCGTATGGCTCTGAGCGACGAAGAACCTGAAAAGATTGCCGATTTTATCGCACTGAAAATCGTTTGATGTTTTTACCTTGCGCGAAATTTAGCGACGCTTTAATCTGTTTTTATGATGAATACACAGCTTTCCGAAATTTTACAACTATCGGTTGCCGAACGAATTCAGCTTGTCGAAGATATTTGGGACAGCATCGCCAATGTTCCCGAATCCGTTGCCCTGACCGAAGAACAGCAGACGGAGATTGAACGCCGACTTGAAGAATATCGAGCAGATCCGAACGAGGGAATTTTGTGGAACGACCTGAAAAACAACTTGCTGAACAAAAAATGGTAGTGAACAGAAAGTCAGGCTGTTCGAGATTCTCTCACGGTGATTGAAAAAGAAAAGCGTGGTTCGCCGGGAGCGCACGCATCCTTGCGTGCTACGCCGCTGGAAAAAGCGGCGTAAAAGCGTTGCTCGATCTTGACTCGGCATTCAGCGCAATGATTCGCGCCTTCGCGCTCAGCACGCAAGGATGCGTGCGCTCCCGGCGATGAAAGTTCTTGTTCCGGTAGAGCAATTTTCAAAGCATTACTTTTAGTTCACTACCGAAATTTTATTAAACCTATCAATTCCATATTGGCATTTAGAAAATCGTTATATTTTCAGCTTTGCCTTTTGTCTTTTAGCTTCTTACAATAAAACAATGTCCGAAGCATCAGAAAAAGTCGCTGGAATCAGACATCTTCCCCTTTTTCCTTTACCGCTCGTGTTATTGCCGAACGAGCTTTTGCCGCTGCATATTTTCGAGCCGCGTTACCGGCAGATGTTAAAGGACATCGGGCTGGAAGAAAATATGTTCGGCGTGCTGTATTTTAATCAGGAAGAATCTTTAGCCGACAAACCGCCGGTTGACGCAATCGGCTGTGTCGCCGAAGTGCGCGAGATGCAGAATTTGCCCGACGGACGCTCGAACCTGCTCTCGATTGGCGTGATTCGCTTTCAGCTGCTCGATTATGTCGAATCGGGCGACCCGTATTTGGTCGGCGATGTCGAATTTTTTGAAGACGATTTGGAAGACGAAGCCATCCTGCAACCACTCGCCGACGAAGTTTTCGCGCTCTTCAAACGAGTCGCCAAAGCCGCCCACAAGCTCAGCGGCGAACGCGGCAAACTGCCCGACATCCCGCAAGCCGAACCGCAAGCCTTGTCGTTTCTCGTCACCGCCGCGTTCAATCTCGACCCCGATTTGAAATACAAAATGGTCGAAACACGCTCGACCATCGAAAGATTAGAAAAATTGCGTGAAATTTTACGCCAAGCCGTCGGCAAAATGGAAGAAAGCGCGGATATTCACAAACTTTCACAGTCGAACGGACACTCCAAGAAGAAGATTGACCTTTGATTGAGAAGAGGAGTGTTTGGTAGTGAACAGAAAGTAAGGTTGCTTGAAATTCTCAATCGGTGATTGAAAAAGAAAAGCGTGGTTCGCCGGGAGCGCACGCATCCCTGCGTGCTGAGCGCAGAGCGCGAATCAATTGCGCTGAAAGTAAATACTAGATTGAGCAAGGCTTTTACGCCGCTTTCCAAGCGTCGTAGCACGCACGGATGCGTGCGCTCCCGGCAATAATGTTTTTTCAAAGCCTTACTTTTAGTTCACTACTCGAATGTTTAATTCACTTTTCGTTTTTTACTACTTAGTTCTGCGCGATTATTTCAGGTGTTCCTAAAGATTGTTTGAAAAAACCGATGACGCGCTGGTCATAAGATTCGGATTGTTCGAGCGAAGCGTTGGTAATGTTGTAGCCTGACGGGTTGAGGTCGGTTTTGGTTTCGAGTTTGGTCGAGTTCGGGAAACAGCGGCTGACGGCGGTCGTCGAGGTTTGAAATTCGGGCGCGTCGGCTCCGGCAAGCAACAGAACTTGTCGGTTATTCAGATTTCCGGCAACATCGCAAACCGAATCGCGTCGGTAGAAGCCGTCGTAGAAATACATATAAGTTCCGAGTTTGGCGACGCGGGTCGTGATGAAACTGGCAAAAGGATAGCGTTTGACGGTTGCCCGCGCCAGCAAATCATCCGAGCGGTTCGGTACGGAATCAAGCACGAGTGATTTGATGCTTTCGTCCTTTCCGGCGGCAAATGCGCCCGTCAGCGCACCCATCTCCGTGCCGTAAATTCCGATGTTTTGTCCGACCAACGCAGTTTGTCCGTCGGGTTTCAAGGCGCGTAAGTATTTGACCGCCGCCAGAACGTCTTCGGTTTCGCGTCCGCCGAAAGAGGTATTTTTGACGTGCGGCGTGTCGCCGTGTCCGCGCTCGTCGGGCATCAGAATCGTAAAATCGGTCGCTTCGTTGAGCTTCACACCGAGATTCAAAACATACGAACGGTCTGCGCCGTAAGCGTGCAGCATAATAATCGCGGGCGCACCGGACGTGCCGCGCAGAAGCCAGCCGCGAGCCGTCGAGCCGTCCGCATTTTGCCACGTTTCATCCGTAATCTGCGAACCGCGTGAACTAAGCTGACCGTATCTTTCGGGCGTGACCAGATAACGCGCCTTCGGAGCAAACGAGGCTTTTTGAACCAGTAAAACGGCGGACACGATGATCGAGCCGAAAACCAAAATAAAAACGGGCAGAAAAAGCCGCGAAAAACTTTTAAACAGACGTTTGGTTATTGCCATAATTTCAATTGAATGCAAGAAAATGAAATGTTTTGATTAAAGAAAGTGCAACTTGAAAGCCGTTCGGTGTGTCTTAAGTGGCAGTCCTTAAAAAAAGACTTTCGGTATGCCGAGTTAAATGTTACCATATTCGGCAGTGATAAAGGAAGAGTTTTAACCGATGAAAACAAAATTTTTTACAGTCCTTTTAGTCGTTTTCTCCCTGTGTTTATCGGCTCTCGGGCAAACCCAAGCCGTTAATGTCAAAAAAAATACTTCGACTGTTGCAACAAACAGTAATTTTTTCCCGCTTTCCGAGTTGAAAGAAGGCTTGCGCGGAACGGCGCGGACGGTCTTTCGCGGAAGCGAAGCCGAAGAGTTTAACGTCGAGATTCTGGGCATCGTGCCGGGCGCAATCGGACCGAAACAAGATATGATTATCGGTCGGCTTTCGGGCGGCGGCGCAGACCGCACGGCGGTTTTCGCGGGAATGTCCGGCTCGCCCGTCTATGTCAACGGCAAACTGCTCGGCGCAATTTCTTACAGTTTTCCGTTCTCGAAAGAACCGATTTGCGGAATCACGCCGATCGAGCAAATGATTCAGATTTTCGAGCAAGGTCAAAGCGTCAAAACAAAGGTCAGAGAACCGCGTGCCGTTTCGTTTGCCGAACTCGCGGCGACGAATTGGAAACCCGAACTCCCCAGAAACGCGATTGTTTCGAGTTCGATTCTCTCGAATGTCAGTTCAAATGCGTCGCTCGCAAACATTGCCGGACAGACGTTTCAGCCGATTGCGACACCCGTTTCATTTAACGGAATTTCGCAGGACGTTTTGAATCTGTTCGCGCCGCAATTATTGTCGGTCGGATTGCTTCCGGTCGCGGGTGTGAATGGTGCGGCAACGATGTCGCCGATGAAACCGGCTGACGAAAACACGCTCGTCGGCGGCGATTCGGTTTCGATGCAGTTGTCACGCGGCGATTATTCGTTAGCGGCAGCAGGAACGGTCACTTACCGCGACGGCGACAAAATCTATGCTTTCGGGCATCCGTTTTTGAGTCTCGGAACGTCGGATTTGCCGATGTCCGAATCGCACGTCGTGACGGTTATTCCGAATTTGAACAACTCGTTCAAGCTCGCCGTGCCGGACGCGATGGTCGGTTCGATGACGCAAGACCGCGCGACGGGTGTTTTCGGCAAACTCGGTCAGGCACCGAAAATGATTCCCGTTCAAATCAATCTCGAAACCAGTCGCGGACAAACCCAAACTTTGAATTTCGAGGTCGCCAAAGACGATTTTCTGACACCGCTTCTCTTGAACATTACGATTTACAATTCGCTCGTTGCAAACGAACGCGGCATCGGCGAAGCAACCATTGAATTGAGCGGCGAAATTCAAGTCAAAAATCAGCCTTCGCTGAAAATTGACAACCGTTTCGGCGGCGGACAAGCCGCGCAATATGCCGCGCTGTCGGTCGCTCTGCCTGTCAACACGATGCTCAGAAGCAATTTTGACGATTTGGAAATTAGCCGCATCACGCTCAACGCAGTTTCCAATGACGGCAACAAATCCGCCGTTTTGGAACGCATCGCGGTTGACAAAACCCGCGTCAAAGCAGGCGAAACTTTTGAAGTGCAGGCATTTGCGAGAACCGATTCGGGCAAGATTTTCATTCAGAAAATCCCCGTGACGATTCCCGCCGATGCACCGCTCGGCGCATTGTCGGTTCTCGTCGGTGATGGAAACGTGCTTCAGCAAAATTCCATCATTCAACAATTTATCCCGAAAACTTTGGGCGAACTCGTCAACACAATCAACAAGGCGAAAAAATCCGACCGTCTTTACGCGCAACTGTTCCGCACGACGAACGGCACGGTGATCGGTGTCAACGAAATGCCGAATCTGCCGCCGTCCGTGTTGGCGACGATGAACAACGACCGCACCGCCGGAGGTTTCAAACCGACCACACAAACCGTCGTTTCAGAACAATTAATCGCGCCCGCCGAATTTATTATTTCGGGACAGCAAACTTTAGCGATCGAAGTAATAAAATAATTTTTAACGCAAAGACGCAAAGGTGCAAAGACGCAAAGAATTTTTAAATATTTTTTTAAATCTCTGCGCCTTCGTCTCTTTGCGCCTTTGCGTTAAAATGGATTTATGAATAATTTAGCTAAACTACTGCAAGCGGCGAGCTTTGCCGCGAAGAAGCATCGTTATCAAAAACGCAAAGGCGATGATGGCGAACCGTATGTCAATCACCCGTTGGAAGTGGCGAATCTGCTGGCGAATGTCGGCAAAGTCGACGATTACGACATCTTAATCGCCGCCGTTTTGCACGACACGGTTGAAGACACGGAAACGACTGCCGAAGAATTGACCGAGCTTTTCGGCGCGACGGTTTGCGGCTACGTTCTCGAAGTAACGGACGACAAATCGCTCGAAAAATCCGAGCGCAAACTCAAACAAATCGAACACGCGCCGCATCTTTCCGACGGCGCAAAACAAGTCAAGCTCGCCGATAAAATCAGTAATATCACCGACATTACAAACAATCCGCCCGCCGGTTGGTCAAAGGAAAGGAAAATCGAATATATCAACTGGGGCGAAAAGGTCGTCGCCGGACTGCGCGGCGTGAACACGGATTTGGAAGATTATTTTGATGAAATCGTCCGCAAGGGACGCGCCAAATTTGAATAATTGCTCAGAGTTACATCTTTAGGAGTGAGAAGCATTTGAAGAAAAAAAGGCAGTAGTTATTAAAGTTTAATAACTACTGCCTTTTTTTAACGGCTAAAGCCGTTACTCTGAACTTCGTCTAAAAATCAAACCTTGCCCCGAGTTGGAATTCGCGGTTGTAGCTTGAATTGAAAGTGAACGACGGCGAGCCTGAAATAAACTGGCGCGGTGTGCCGAAGTTTGAAGCCGGAAGCCCTAAACGAATCGGCAAAGGCGTTCCCGAAACCGTTCCGGCATTGCTGAAGGCATAAAGCGTGTTATTCACGAGCTGCACGTTCGCACGGTTGAAAATATTAAATCCTTCCGCAAAAAGCGACAAACGATATCGTTCGCCGAACCGGATAATTCTGCCGACGCGCATATCAACAATATACGAAGCCGGAGTCGAATATTGGTTGCGGAGCGTTCCCGGAACGCGGTCGGTCGAAGTGATGCCGTCGGCGTTCGGATCGCCCGAAACGAGTGCCGAATACGCAAGTCCCGATTGCGCCGTGAAAATGCCGGTGAAAATATAATCGCTCAAAAGTGCGCGAACGACTTTATTTTCGCTGTATTTGAAGGTTCCCGTTTCATACACCGGACTGAAAATGAAGCGATGGCGGACATCTAAATCAGAACGTCCGTATTCGCCCGAAAGGTCGAATTGGTTTTCGGCGATTTTCGCATCGTCGCCGCCGCCCGGAACGACCGAAGTTTGGTCGGGTTTGTTGTCCTTTGCCTTTGATAAAGTGTAGCTTGTATTAAACTGCCAACGTTTGGCAAAACGACGGTTGAGTTCAAATGTTAAACCTTGATAGAACGATTTGGCGGTGCTTTCAAACAGCGAAATGCGCTGAAACGTCGGAATCGGTCGCGGATTTGAAAACCTCTGAAACGTAAATGTTTCGCCGGTCGGGGTCGTTCCGTTATAAACCGGAATTGCCGTTGTGACAGGTGCGCTCAAATTCGCGTTGCGCGTTCTGGACAAATCTTGTCCGCGAAACATCGTATATTGGACTGAAAATGTCGTGTTCGCAAAAATTTCGCGTTCAAACTGCAAACGCGCCTGATGCGTGAACGGCTGTTTAAAGTTTTTGTCGAACAAATAAAGATTCGGCGTAACTGCCGCGACACTGGTCGGAACGCTCGTAAAAACATTCGGGTAGGTCGGGCAAGTGCCGCCAGGAGCAGTCGTGCAGTTAATATCAATCGCCACGACTTGAACACCATTTTGCGAATGCGCCGTGCCGGTCATAATCGCGGTCGTGCGGGCGAAAAACATTCCATAGCCGCCGCGTAAAACCGTTTTATCATTAAAGGCATAACTCAAACCGATGCGCGGCGCAAAGTTGTTTTTGTCTTTCGGCTGAAAACCCGTGTCGAATCCGGCGGCAAGCAGTGCGGCGTTCGGATTCTGAATCGGCGGTTTGGCAATCGTTTGATAATCGTAGCGCAAGCCGAGATTAACCGTTAAATTCGGTGTCGCACGCCAATCATCCTGCACGAAAAAGCCATATTCGCGGTTGTTCGGCTTGGTTGTGCCGCCGGTTGTTCCCGCGCCTGCAAAACTCTGGCGGTAACGCGAAGGCGTATTCGTTGATAAAGCCGCATAACTGGGAAATGTATAAGAACCGCTGAAAAGTCCGGGGAAAAAGTTAAAAATTTGGTCGAATAATAAATCTGCGCCGTATTTAATCGTGTGATTTCCCGTCAAGAAAGTCTGGTTGTTGATAAATTGATAGCGCGTAATTGTCGTTTCACGCGGGCTGAAATTGTTGCGACCGAAGCTGAAAGTTCCGTCGTTGATGCCGCCCGCGTTTGCCGTCACCGAAACTTCGGGCGCGTCGGTATTTGCCAAGCCCGGTTCTTTGTCGCGTGAAAACTGGAAGCGGAATTCGTTGATCCAGCTTTGCGTAATCGTGTGTGTCCACTGCGTTGTCAACGCCGAAGTTTTGACGTTGCTGTTGCCGGTGTGTTCTTCCGCCGACAACGTGCCGGAGTTTTCGAGATTCGTTCCCGTAAAATTCTGCTGGTTAAAGCGCACCCAAATTTGATTTTTTTCGTTGATGTTGAAATCAACCTTGCCCAAAAACGTATCTTGTTTGCGGTCAATGTTGTATGAAGCAACCTTCGGTCTGAGCAAAGCCTGCACATTTGCCGGAGCAAACGGCAGTGAACGAAGCACGACCGGATTCGGCAAATTCGAGCGTTGACCTTCATACGCCGCGAAGAAAAATACTTTATCTTTGCGAATCGGTCCGCCGAATGTTCCGCCGAATTGATTGATTTGTCCGGCGGGACGCGCGCGTCCGGCGGCGACTAAAACGGGGCTTCGCGCATTAAGCGATTCGTCGCGGAAATATTCAAACGCGCTTCCCGTGAAACGGTTCGTTCCCGATTTGGTAACGACGTTGATAACCGCTCCGGCGGCGCGACCGAATTCAGCCGAGAAGCCGTTTTGGTTGACCTGGAATTCTTTGACCGTATCAATCGAAAACTGTGACGGAGCGCGTCCCGAACCGATGCGTCCCGAAGATTGTCCGAAAAACGTATTGTCCGAACTCGTGCCGTCAATCTGGATGCTGTTGAGCGTTCCTTTTTGACCGCCGACTGCCAAATCGCCGGCGCGTGTCGGGTCACGGACAATGCCGGGCGTTAATGTCGCAAAGTCTAAAAAGTTGCGTCCGTTCGTCGGCAGATTGATCACGCGGCGTTCGTCAACCGTCGAAGAAATCGAGGTGCGCGAGGTTTCAACCGCCGCGCCGTCAGCCTGAACATCAACAACGGTCGTGCCCGTGCCGACGCTCAAAGTAATTTCGAGCGCGGTTTTTCCGCCGACATTAACGATTACATTGTCGTAAGTCGCGGGCTGAAAACCCGACGCGGCTTTCGCTTCGACCTTATATTTGCCCGGCGGCAGAAGAACGAATACAAAATTGCCTTCCGCGTCCGCCATCGCGGTTTTGCCGAAACCCGTATCTTTATTGGTCGCCGACACATTGACATTCGGCACGACCGCGCCGTTCGGGTCAAGCACTCGACCTTCGATGTTGCCTGTCGTTGCTTGCGATTGGGCAAAAATACTGCCGGTAAGCATCAAAATACCGAGTAAAAATAGTAAAATTTTCCGCATATTATTTAATAATCCTCAATTAGAAACCTGTTAAAATCTGCAGCCCTTGTTCGATAATTTTGTTTTGAATTGTTAAGGAATCAATAGGAATGATATGACAAGAGAAAGTAAAAAGTAAAAAGTAGAAAGGCAAAAGTAACGCGAATTTAAAGTGCAGGTGAACCGAACTGACGATTCTGTTCACCCGCTAATCTTTTCTGTGTTAACTTTTTACTTTTTACTTTGAGAATCGCCTTCTACCCAAATTTCGCCGTCGGCATAGACTTCTTTTTTCCAGATCGGAACGGTGCGTTTGAGTTCTTTGATGAGCCATTCGCAAGCCTCGAACGCGGCGCGGCGATGTGGTGAAGCGACGCTGATCACCACGCTTGTTTCGCCGATTTCGAGCCGTCCCAAACGATGCACGATGCCGACGTTTTCGATTTCAAACTCTTCGTGCGCCCGCGCTACGAGCTTTTCCAACTCCTTCAAAGCCATCGGCTGATACGCTTCATAAACCAGATATTCGGTTTCGCGCCCTTTCGTAAATTGACGCACAAACCCGTCGAGCGTCACAATCGCGCCGCAATTGACAGGCACCACACGCCGCGCAATCGCGCCAATGTCTAAAGGTTCGGTTGTGATTTCGTAAAAACTCATAAAATAGCCGCTAAAGAAAAGTTAAAATTTTGTTGGGAAATACTTCAGTGACTGGAGCGCGAGACCTTCCTCGCTTGCTTTGCTTCGCTGCGCGTTCAAGGCTTTGCGAGAACAGGCGCGAAACGCTCGTCTAAAATTTAACTCGAATGTAATTGAGGCGGCGCGTCCGCTTTCTCGCAAAGCCTCGAACGGACGGCAAGCGAACCGCTCGCGCTCCAGTCCGCTTCGCGGCGACACTTTTAGCTGATTATTTAACCGCCCGAAACTGCTGTAAAAACCGCTAATTCATCGCCGTCTTTAACAATTTCATCGCCGCTTGCATATTCCTGATTGACCGCGAAAAGCAATTTGTGATTCGCTAATCGCGGAAATTTATTGACGATTTCGCTAAAGGCATCTGAGGCTTTCGCGTGGTCGGAAAATTCGAGATTGATTTCCCTTTCGCCAATGACATCGGCAGTTGCGCCGAAGAATAATACTGAAACTTTCATAAAACTTTTTGCCACAGAGGACACCGAGATCACAGAGATTTTATGCACAATTACTCGGTGAACTCTGTGCGCTCTGTGGCTAATTTTCCGTACGAAGCTCGCGTTTCAAAATCTTGCCTGTCGCGCCGACCGGAAGCGCGTCGCAAAATTCGACGAAACGCGGATATTTGTTTTTCGCAATTTGTGCTTCGCACCATTCGAGAAACTCTTCTTCCGTCAGCTGTGAGCCTTGTCTCAGCACGACGTAAGCCTTCACTTCTTCACCCATTTTGTCGTCCGGAACGCCGATCACCGCGACTAAGGACACGTGTTCGTGCGTCATAATCACATCTTCGAGCTCACGCGGATAGACGTTGTAACCGCCGCGCAGAATCATATCTTTTTTGCGGTCAACGATCGAAAGATAACCTTCGTCGTCCATCACGCCGATGTCGCCCGTGTGAAACCAGCCGCCGCGCAGGGCTTCGGCGGTCGCTTCGGGTCGTTTGTAATAACCTTTCATCACGTTTGAACCGCGAATGACGATTTCGCCGCGCTCGCCCTGCGGAACTTCATTATCGTCCGCGTCAACGCATTTTAATTCGACACCGAAAATCGGCAGACCGACCGTGCCGGGTTTTGACGGACGCGCAAACTGATTAAAAGATGCGAGCGGCGATGTTTCCGATAAACCGTAGCCTTCGAGAACGCGCACTTTAAATTTTTCCTCAAACGCCTTCATCACCTCGACGGGCATCGGTGCACCGCCTGATGAAACTACTTTCAGAGTATCGGCAATATGCGAAACATCAATGTTGTTTTCCTCAACATAACGCAGCAAAGCCCAATACATCGTCGGCACACCCGTCCAGAAATTGACCTTTTCCTTCGCCATCGCTTCGAGCGTTGCTTGCGGGTCGAATTTGGGCAGAAGGACGATGCGGCTTCCGCCGTAAAGATTCGTGTTCATCTGGCAAGTCTGTCCCGTCGTGTGAAAAAGCGGCAGAGTAATCAGACAAGTCATCTGTTCGCCGTTCGTAAAATCGAGCATCGGCAGATGAATTCCGTGCGTCGTCGTGACGTTCGTCATCAAATTCAGATGAGTCAATTCCGCGCCTTTCGGTTGTCCGGTCGTGCCTGACGTGTAAAGAATCGCGCAAGTATCGTTCGCCGTCGTCGGATATGTGTCGAATGTTTCGGGCTTGTCGTAAGTTATCTGCGTTAAGGTTTTATGTTCGGGAAACGGACTCGGAGCCATCAGATCAGCCGTCATCACGATTAAATTTTCGCAGCTATCAACTTGGTCGAAGCCTTCTTTGACAAGCTGACCGAGCGGAAATTCGGGCATGCCTTCAAACGTAAAAACGGCTTTCGCATCGGAATCCTTGAGATGATACGCAAATTCACGCGGCTTGAACAAAATGCAGAGCGGCACGACCGCCGCACCCGCTTTCATAATCGCGTAATAAACGACGGGGAAAAACGGCAGATTCGGGCAAGCCAGCGCGACTTTGTCGCCGTGTCCGATGCCCATTTCGACAAGCGCATTTGCGACGCGGTTTGAGAGCGCGTTCAGTTGCCCGAAGGTCAGCCGCGTGTCGCGCCAGACAATTGCCTCGCGGTCAGGTGTCAAACGTGCGTGATGCTCGATAATCGAAGCCAGATTTAATGTAGTTGCGCCATATTCCATAAGTTTTATTTTCGATTTGCGATTTACGATTTTTATTTAAGACGGGTTTAGGAAAATTATAGTTACAAATTGTGTGATTGTTCAAATCGAAAACCAAGTCAGAACCGCCTGCGGTAGCGGGCGGGTAATATCTTCATCAATAAAGGACTCAGTATTGACGCGAAAACCCGCCCGCTACCGCAGGCGGTTCTGACTGTTAAACCGTCATTCCGCCGTCAACGGCAATCGTCTGTCCCGTGATGTAGCTCGACGCTTCGCTTGCCAGAAAAACCGTGATTCCCTTTAGTTCGCCTTCGTCGCCGACACGCGGAATGACGTTTGTTTCCTGAATCGAACGCTCGTAAATATCAATCACTTTGTCCGCCAAACGCGAATGAAAAAAGCCGGGAGCAATCGCGTTGACGCGAATTCCCTTGCGTCCCCAACTCGCCGCCAGCTCGCGTGTCAAACCGATCAAACCCGCTTTACTCGCCACATAACCCGCATAAAACGGACCGTTTGCCGAAGATGTCAAACCCGCAATCGAAGCGATGTTGATAATCGAACCACTGTTTTGTTTCAACATTTCTTTTCCGACCGCTTGCGCCATCAGAAAACAGCCCGTCAGATTGACATCAATCACTTTCTGCCATTGTTCGAGCGGCATCTCTTCGGGCATCGCACCCCACGAAATTCCCGCGTTGTTAATTAAAATATCAACCTTGCCGAATTTCTCAATCGTTTCGTCAACGACTGCCTGCACGTCCGCCGCCTTTGAAACGTCACACGCCTTTCCTTCCGCCCGAAAACCTTTGGCGCGAAATTCCGCGACCGTTTCATTGAGCCATTCTTCGCGCCGCGCACAAAGCATCAAACTTGCGCCCGCTTCCGCCAAAGCCTCCGCCATCTCAACGCCGATTCCGCGTGAACCGCCTGTCACGATTGCAACTTTTCCCGATAAATCGAACAATTCTTTAATGTGTTTTGCCATAATTTCTATAAGATTTTAACGCAAAGACGCAAAGATGCCGAAGATGCAAAGGATGAATTTAAAAAAATCTTTGCGTCTTTGCCTCTTCGCGTCTTTGCGTTAAATTATTCTTATGAGTAGTAAGACACAAAAGGAACTCGCTTTTCTGCGGGATTTGTATATTGACGAACAATGGACACTGCGATTTACCGATCTGGTTGACAAACATATCGGCTTCGCCAAAGAAGAAAAACTCCTTTATATCAACGCCGGAACGGGCAATCACGCGCTCGCTCTGAGCAAAAAGCTCGGCAAAGACGCAGAGTTTTTTGCGACTGCCGAAAACAAAGACGTGCTGACAATCGCTCGTGACAAAGCGGCGGCAGTTCGCACCAATATTGATTTTTCGATGAACCGTTTTGACGACGAAACCTTCAGCGCGGTCATTGCCGACGCAAGTTTTGTCCGTCCGGGCGATTTGCAAAATTTTGTTGCGGAAGCCGCGAGAGTAACGGAAACAGCCGGCAAAGTCGCTTTTTTCACCGTGACTTCGGGCAGTTTCGGCGAGGTTTTCTCGCTGCTCTGGGAAGTTTTCTTTAACGAAAATTTAGCCGATAACGGCGCGGTTACTGAACAATTAATCAGCGAACTTCCGACGATTTCGCGCATCGAAGAAATTGCCCGGAACGCCGGACTCGAAAACGTCCAAACGCACACGCAAACCGAATTATTCGATTTCAAAGACGGCACGGAATTCATCAATACGCCGCTCGTCGCCGATTTCTTTTTACCCGTCTGGTTTAAATCCTTGACGAAAAAAGAGCAAACCGTCGCACGAAAAAAACTCGTCGCGCTGATTGATGCCGAAGATGTCGCGCTGACGTTTTGCTTTTCGGTCAAAGCCACGCTCGTCATAAGCGAAAAAGAATAAAATTATTTGGAATAAGGTAGAAGTGAGAAGGTAGAAGTGGAAAGTTAATATCACTCTTCACTTCTCACTTCTCACTTCTCACTTCTACCTTCTCACTTCTACCTTCTTCCCGAAAATCACTAAACCGATTCCGCCCAAAATCAAAAGGCTTGCCAAAATCAAACGCATCGAAACGCTTTCCGTTAAAAACACGACACCGCCGAGCGCGGCGATTGCCGGAACGGATAATTGCAAAACCGCCGCCCGCGTCGCGGTATGAAATTTTAGCGCAGCATACCAAACCGAATAACCGATTCCCGACGCAATCGCGCCCGACAAAATGGCGAGCAAAATTCCCTTCAATGAGAGATGAATTTGCGCTAAAAACGGCAGCGCAATCAGAACGGCGAACGGCACCGAGCGCAAAAAGTTTCCCGCCGTATCGGCTAGAGGATTCGTATTTGCGCGCCCGCGCAAAGTATAAAATCCCCACGAAATTCCCGCCAAAGCCATCAGAATCGAATTCAAAATCGGCGGCGATTCGAGTCCCGGAAAAACCAGATAAAGCAATCCGCTAAACGCGAGAATCAACCCGAGCCATTCTAAAATACGCGGTCTTTCGCCTTTGACAAGCGCGAAGATAATCATCGTCAACTGCACCGAACCGAATAAAATTAACGCGCCCGTTGCAGTCGTTAAACCCAAATATGCGAACGAAAAACAAATCGCGTAGGCAAAAAGAAAAAACGCCGAAAGCCAGTTTCCGCTTTTGAATTTCGCTTCATTTTTGCTTGTCAGGGCAAGTATGACAAGCAAAACAACCGCGCCCGAAATCAGACGAATTGCGGTAAAAGACGGCGCGTCAATCTCGTCCGTCTTGAGCGCAAAACGGCACAAAATCGAGTTAAGCGCAAAACAGACGAGCGCGAAAATTGTGTAAAAAATGGGTTTCATTGTTTTTTTTAACGCAAAGGCGCAAAGACGCAGAGGCGCAAAGTTTTTAATTGCTTTTTATTACTTTAAATCCTTTGCGTCTTCGCATCTTTGCGCCTTTGCGTTGAAATTTATTCGATCAGTTCACCAATCTCCTTTTGCAAAGTTTCGCGCTCAACCAGCAAGCGCAAAAACAAAGCGCGTTGGCGAAACAAAAGCCACGCCGATTTGAGCCAAACCGTTAAATCAATCAGCGTTTCCGACGAACGCAACGCGATATAACCGCACAAAATCGTCAGAGGAATCGAAGCAAGTGCGATTTGCCAGCCGAAAAAATATAAAACAACAAGCGCGGTAATCAGCCAAGTCAGCGGCATAAAAACCATCGCTGCAACGATCTTATAAGTCGAACCGGCGGCATCCGCGCCGTGAGTTTTAAACATCAAACCAATAAAATTCGAGAAAACATACGCCGGTGAATGAATAATCGCGCCGACGATTGCCAACGGCGCAAGCAAAATCACGAGAAAAAGCCGAAAGATCAAATAGCGGAAAACATACCACGTCGGATGCTGCAAAACCGAAAGACTTTCCGCCGTCACGCCGCTTAGCTTCAAATCGTGAACAAAGCGCGTAATTCTTTCGTTCAGACCGAGTATTTTCGCAGACTCTTTCTGTCCCAAAAGTTTATATTTTGCCGCCAGATTTTGTAGTCTTTGGAAAGATTGCGTCAAGGTTTGCTTAAACAAAAGATTTTCGTAAACCGACGAAAACAACGCTTCGGCTTTTAAAACCGTGTCGAGTTCTTCCGCCGATTCGAGATTTAAAGTGACGTTTCGCAGAGCCGTTTCGATCTTGTCGGTCAGCTTTTGAACTTCTTCCGGCGGCGGTTCGCCGTTTTCATCCAATTCGACCGCGTCAACATCAAAAATCTCGCCGTAACGAATCAAAACCTCACTCCGAAACGCTGTTTTTGAAGTATAAAAAAGCCCGACCGCCATGATCTTTAAATCAATTTTGTTCGTCGCCGGTTGTTCGTTGTTCGTTGATTTTTCGTCCAAACCTGGAACTTGAAACTTGGAACTTGAAACTCCGAGCGCACCAAGCGCAATCCGCGCCGCGCCCGTTTTTATCGGTTTGAGTTTTGTTTCGTCGTGCGAAATGCCTTCGGGGAAAATGGCGATACAGCGGTTTTCGGCAATAAATTGTCGGCAAGTGCGAAAAGTTTCCAGATTTTTCGACATATCGCCGTCCGCGTCAATCCGCCGGTAAACGGGCAAGGCTTCGAGTGCGCGAATAATCGCGCCGCCAACCGGAATCGAAAAAAGCGTGGATTTTGCGAGAAACGAAACGCGGCGCGGCAAGCTGACAAAAACCAACGCCGGATCAACCAGACCATTCGGATGATTGAGAACAAAAATTATCGGTTTATCGGGCGGAACTTTCTCGACGTTCGTCGTTTCGATTCTTCGGAAAAATAAACGCAGTGCAATACTAATCGCGGCGTGAATGATTTGGCGCAAAAACGAGCCTTTGCCCAAGAAAATCATATTCCACCAACGCAGAACTTTGATGGTTTCAATCGGCTGAGTTTTTTCTTCGCTATTCTTCAAAATTATTTTCGGACCGGAGCGCAGACGGCTCGCCTGCATACGTCGTTTGAAAAACGGCGTAGAAACACTTCAATTTCTATAATGTCGAAAGTAAATGAAAAGTCTTCAGCATTTTTCAAATGCTTGCAGGCGAGCCGCCTGCGCTCCGGTCATTAAGCTCTTATTTCTTCCAAAACTTTCCGCGCCGACTCAATCAAATTTTCCGCAACTATGACCACGCGCAAAATTCCGTTCGGCGAAAAAGCCGAGCCTTCGTAATCGGATAAAACCTGCATCAGTTTTTCGGGCGCAACGTGCGCGTTTTCGCTGAGTTTGATCGCAAAACCGTTGTTTGTTTTATCAACCGACACGATTTGCATGGCTTCCGCGAGCTTTCGCAAACGGGCGTAATCGAACAAATTGTTGACCGATGCGGGAATTTTGCCGTAGCGGTCTTGGATTTCGGTGTAGATTCCCAAAAGTTTTTCTTCCGAATCGGCGCTTGAAATGCGTTTGTAAGTCCTTAACCTTTGCGAAGTTTCGTTGATGTAATCCTGCGGAATCGAAACGTCCACGCCGAGATTGAGCGAAACGCTGATTTCGTCCTCGACCGTTTCGCCTTTGAGTTCCTGAATGGTGCGTTCGAGCATTTTCGTGTAAAGGTCAAACCCGAGCGCGTCGAGCTGACCCGATTGCTGTCCGCCCAAAATATTTCCCGCGCCGCGCAGTTCTAAATCCAAAGCCGCGATGCGAAAACCCGCGCCTAAGTCCGAAAATTCACGGATTGCCGAAAGACGACGACGCGCAATCGGCGTGAGTTCGAGTTCCGACGGAATCAGCAAATAAGCGTAAGCGCGGCGGTTTGAACGTCCGACACGACCACGCAGTTGGTAAAGCTGTGAAAGCCCGTAATTATCAGACCGATTGATGATAATCGTGTTTGCTCGCGGAATATCAATGCCGTTTTCGATGATGGTCGTCGCCACCAAAACATCGAATTTATAAGCGACAAAATCCAACACGGCGTTCTCCATTTCCTTTTCGTTCATCTGTCCGTGCGCGATGATGATTCGCGCATTCGGGACGATATTTTTGACGTGCGCGGCGATTGTCTCGATGGTTTCGACACGGTTATGGATAAAGAAAACTTGTCCGTTGCGCGCCATTTCAAGCTCGATTGCCGATTTAATCACGCCTTCGGAAAACTGGACAACCTGCGTATTAATCGCCAGACGATCACGCGGCGGCGTTTCGATCACCGACATATCGCGCATTCCGAGCAGCGACATATTCAAAGTGCGCGGAATCGGCGTTGCGCTCAGAGTGAGAACGTCAACTTTCTTTTTGAGTTGTTTTAACTTCTCTTTGTGCGCGACCCCGAAACGCTGTTCTTCGTCAACAATGACGAGTCCGAGTTTCGGCATTTTGACATCGTTCGACAAAATTCGGTGTGTCCCGATTAAAATATCGGTCTTACCTTTTTCGGTTGATTCGACGACTAATTTTTGTTCCTTCGGGGAACGAAACCGCGATAAAAGTTCAATCGAAACCGGAAACGCGGCGAAACGCTGTTTGAAGGTTTCGGAATGTTGGTAGGCAAGCACGGTTGTCGGCGTTAAAACGGCGACTTGTTTGCCGTCCATCACGGCTTTAAATGCCGCCCGCATCGCGACTTCCGTTTTGCCGTAGCCGACATCACCAATGACCAATCTGTCCATCGGCACAGCGATTTGCATATCGTTTTTCGTGTCTTCAATCGCGGCTGCCTGATCAACCGTTAAATCGTATGGAAAAGCGTCTTCAAACTCTTTTTGCCACGGTGCATCGGGCGAAAACGCAAAACCCGTGACCATTTTTCGCTCGGCGTAAAGACGCAGAAGCTCGTCCGCCATATCGCGCATCGCCCGTTTCGCTTTCGCTTTCGTTTTCTGCCAACCAAGTCCGCCCAAACGGTCTAAAGTCGGCTGCGTTGCTTCGCCCGACGAATAGCGCGAAACCAAATCAAGCCGTTCGACCGGCACGAAAAGTTTCGTGTTGTCGGCGTAAACGAGCAGCATAAATTCGCGCTCCGAACCCTGCGCCTGAATTGTCTGCAAGCCTTCAAAACGCCCGATGCCGTGGTCAACGTGAACGACGTAATCGCCGATTTTCAAATCGCGGAAATCCGAGATGAACGCGCCGAGATTGGTCTTTGGTCTTTGGTCTTTGGTCTTTGGTCTTTGATATTCGACTTGCGTCGTTTCGCCGAAAATATCGGTTTCGGTGAAAACCGTTAAATCGAGCGAAGGGATTTCAAAACCGCTCGACAAATCTCCGACCGAGAGATTTTCGGGCGACAAATTCGCTTTGTAATCACGCAAAATTTCGGTAAATCGTTCAATCAGTCCGTGCGCTTGAAAAACGAATTTGAAATTCGAGATTCGAGATTTGGAATCGTCCACGAACGATGCGATATTGCCGTGAAACTTGCGCGTTGAACGCGACTGAATATCTATTTCGGAATTAATCCCGGCGGTCGGAAAAAGAAAAAGCGGCGTTTTGTCAGAACCGCCTGCGGTAGCGGGCGGTTGAAGATTATTGTCCGAGACTTCAGATAACGACGTTAAACCATCCGCTACCGCAGATGGTTCTGACCAGTTCTCGAAATCCAGATTTTCGCCCGTTTCAGCCGCGCTTTTGCCGAGCAAACGAAGTTCGAGACGCTGTTTGTTTGCGAGTTTTTCTCTGACTTCCGCGCCGTCTAAAAACAATTCGTTCGTTTCTAAACCGATTTCGCCCGCGTTCGTGATTTCATTGAAACGATTTTGCAAAGCGTCGTAATAACTTGCCAAAGTTTGTTCGACGAGCGGCGGTTCGTCAATCACGAAAACCGCGTCTTTGAGATAATCGAAAACCGTGGATTCACGCGGTTTGACGAGCGGAATCAGAAATTCCCAACCCGAAAAAGATTCGCCTTCCGACGCAAAATCGGTGCGATCTTTGACGGCGCGAAACTGCTTATCGGCAGAAAATCTTTCCTGTGCAAAAAACGCCCAATCGTTAAAATCCTTTGAATTCGCGGCAAATTCGCGCATCGGCGCGATAGAAATAGCCGTTAATTGTCCGACGGAAAGCTGTGTTTCCGCGTCGAATTGGCGAATCGAATCAACCGTATCGCCGAAAAATTCGATGCGGACGGGCATTTCGGCGGTCGGCGACCAAACATCAATGATTCCGCCGCGCACCGAAAATTCGCCGATGTTCTTTAAAGGTTCTTCGCGGACATATCCGCCCGCAACGAGTTTTTCGATCAAATCTTCGGGCGCAAAATCTTCGTCGCGTTTCAAAATCGCGCCAAGTTGCTGCATTTCCTTCGGCGCGACGGTTTTTGTAATCAAAGATTTTGCGGAAACAATGACAAAATCAGTCTTCGGCGCGAAAGACAAATTCCAAAGCGTCAAAGCGCGTCGTTCGAGCGTTTCGGCGTGCGGTGAAATGCCCGAATAGATGTCGGTTTCAAATGAAGGTAAAGAAAAAAGACGCGGAGACACGGAGACGCGGAGACGCGGAGATTCAAATTCAATTTTCGCCGTGTCCGCGTGTCTCCGCGTCTCCGCGTCGCAAAAAAAATTAAGGTCGCAGTCCCAAGTTTCCAAATCTTTGTTCGAGTCGGCGACGATGACGAAAGTTTTCGCTGTTTCGGCTTGCAAACGCGATAAAACAAAGGCTTTTGACGCGATGGAAGTCAGTCCGCCAAGCGAAACAACAAGTGTTCCGCGCCGGATTTCGGCTTGCAGACGTTTGATTTCGGTTGATTCTTCGGCGGCAAATGGCATATCTGAATTTTCTTACGGCAGAACCATAATTTTGCCTTCGCCGGTGATGAGCAGTTCGCCGTTTTGGTTTTCGCAAGTCGTTTCGATGGTGACAATCGGTTTATCTTCGCGGATTTCTTTGATGACCGCTTTTGCCGTGACCGTATCGCCGATGTAAACGGGCGCGACGAATTTCAGACTCTGGCTGAGATAGACGACTTTTTGCTCGCTCAGTTTATAGCCCAAAACCGCTGAAATGAACGATGCGCCGAGCATTCCGTGCGCGATTCGTTTGCCGAAACGCGTCGTCGCGGCAAATTCTTCGTCGAGATGAATCGGGTTATGGTCGCCCGAAACGTCGGCGAATCTGCGGATAAGTTCGTCGGTAACTTCTTTGCTGATTGTAAAAGTATCGCCAATTTTCAATGTCATATCTTTTGACTTTCGCACGAAAAACGCATCTTTTCAAATCGTCTGATTGCCGAGTTTGTAAGGCTCGCTTATAATTTTTTATTCATTCCAAATTCCATATTCCATATTCCAAATTTGGAATCTGAAATCTGAAATCTGGAATCACGAAAGAATATGTCTATCGCAAACACAGCATCGCAAACCATTTTTGAAGCCGGAATTATCGAACCGAACGACCAGACCGAAGCGCGTGTCGAGCATCTGAAAGCGTTGGAAAACCTGATCGGAAACTCGTATCCGAACAAATTTGAACGCTCGAATATCACAGGCAAGGAAGACACGATTTCAAATATTCTGGCGTTTGAACCAGTTAAAAAACTCGTCGAAGAATTAAATGCAAACAGAGTCGAAGGCGAAAAACCCGACCAGGAACTGAAAGCGGAACTCAATGAAAAGTTGAAAGCGTTCGGCAATGTGCGCGTTTCGGGACGACTTGCCGTGCCGCCGCGTGTGATGGGCAAAGCGGCGTTCGTTCACTTGAGCGACGGCATCAATCGTTTGCAGATTTACGTTCGCCGCGATGATGCGAAAGCCGTTTTTAATGGTGCGATTGGGTCAGAACCATCGGCGGTAGCGGATGGTTTAAGTTTGCCGACGGAAGTTTTCGACAATAATCTTCAACCATCCGCTACCGCCGATGGTTCTGACAAATCCAAGCCGCCCGCTAACGCAGACAATACTGACGTGAACGGTTGGGAAGTTTTTAAACTGCTCGATCACGGCGATTTTATCGGTGTCGAGGGATTTTTGTTTCTGACGAACACGGGCGAGTTGAGCGTTCACGTTGAAACTTTGCAATTTCTCTCGAAAGCCTTGTTGCCGATGCCCGACAAGATGCACGGAATCGCCGATCCCGAATTGCAGCGCAGATTTCGTTACGCCGATTTGATTGCGTCGAGTTTGCAGATTGAACACGAAGGTTTGACGACTCGTGAAGTTTTTGAACGCCGCGCCAAACTTATCAGCGGAATGCGTCGGTTTTTGGACGACGCGGGTTACATCGAAGTCGAAACGCCGATGCTCACGCCGAAAGCGACGGGCGCGGCGGCGACTCCGTTTGAAACGCATCACAACGCGCTCGACATTCCGCTTTATGCGCGCATCGCGCCCGAACTTTATTTGAAACGCTTGACCGTCGGCGGTTTTGAAAAGGTCTATGAACTCAACCGCAATTTCCGCAATGAAGGATTGTCGCACAAACATAATCCCGAATTCACGATGCTCGAATTCTACTGCGCCTATATGGATGTGAACGGAATGATGGATTTCGCCGAAGCGATGCTTAAAGAATCGGTGCAAAAAGCGACGGGCGGAAGTTTGCAAGTGAAATACGGCGAGAACGAGATTGATTTTTCAAAGTTTGAAAGATTGACGATGAAAGAAGCGATTCACAGAGAAAATTCTTTCAATGACAGTGATGACATCCGAAAAGCAATTGCCGAAGGTTCGATACCTGCCGATATGTATGTAAGTTTCAGCGATTTAATCGGGGAAAAATATGATATTTCCTGGCTTGACGATGCGGAGAAATTACGCACGTTAGTTAATTTAAACATAAAGAGCCGAGCAATGTTTCCTGTGCCGACCGGCGAACCGGAATACAAACTGATGTCGAGGACAGTCGAAGAAGGAAATGCCGAACGCAAGAAACTGATTGATGTGACAAGGAAATTATGGCAGGAAGCTGTTGCGGAAACGCGTGAAACCTTTGACGCTTCTAAAAATCAAACCGAACAAGCCGCCCGCGATTTGGTTTACATATTTGAAAATTCCGTCGAGGAAAGACTAATTCAACCGACATTCATCACCGATTACCCGAAATCAATTTCGCCTTTGTCAAAAGCATCACCGGAGAATCCGCAGATCGCCGAGCGGTTTGAATTGTTTATCAACGGAATGGAAGTGGCGAACGGATTTTCGGAATTGAATGATCCGCAGGAACAGTTCGAGCGTTTTGTTGACCAGATGAAGGAACGCGAAACGGGCGATCATGAAGCGATGGTTTTGGACGAAGATTACATTCGCGCACTCGCTTACGGAATGCCGCCCGCCGCCGGAATCGGCATCGGAATTGACCGTCTGGTGATGCTTCTGACGAACAAACATTCGATCCGTGATGTAATCTTATTTCCACATATGCGACCGGAACGGCGCGAAGAGGAGAAAGTGAGCGAATGAGAAAGATAAATGCAGCGGACAAACCGCAAAAATTGCAGACCTCTAAACAGCGCGAAGCAGACCGGAGCGCAAGCTGCCAGCTTGCAATGAGCGTTTGCTTCAAACGCGAACAAACCTCAATTGATATTCAACCTGACTGTCAGCAAACGCCGCTACGCCGCTGAAAAACGCGGCGTTTGCAAGCTGGCAGCTTGCGCTCCGGTCCGCTTCGCATTTTTTTACATTCTCAAACAAATCGAATTTTTGATTATGAGTAAGTCGGGCGCACCCGGCGCACAAATATTTTAAGAGAAAAAAATTATGGAATTTAAAGATACACAATCGCAATTAGAAGGAATTCGGGAGATTTTTAATACCGCCCGGACGGAAGACAAATGGAACACGGAAGAAGAAATGCTTTACAGCTTTTATTTCGTGGACACGGACGTTGATAAACTCGAAAAACTCGGCTTGAAGCTCGAAGCCGACGGCTACGATTTTATTGACATTTTTGAACTCGGCGACGAGGAAACCAGCGAATCAACGGGCGAATATCTTTTGCACATTGATAAAGCGGAAATTCATA
This sequence comes from Acidobacteriota bacterium, assembly GCA_031412675.1. GTDB lineage: Bacteria > Acidobacteriota > Blastocatellia > Pyrinomonadales > Pyrinomonadaceae > JAFDVJ01. Next base: position 25,076 of record JANODL010000121.1, read on the forward strand.
CGCCCGAATCTTTGGCGCAGAGAAACGTCGAGTTTCAAACGCTCGCCAACGAATACGAAATCGCTTCATTCGACGGCTGGGAATTCGGCGAAGCCGGCGATTACGACGAGGAAGAAGACGAATAAAGTAAAAAGTAAAAAGTAAAAAGTAAAAAGTAAAAAGGCAAAAATTAAGAGCGTCTTCCTTGACTGTTAAATTTCAAGCACGACGCTTTTTTTACTTTTTACTTTTTACTTTTTACTTTTTACTTTTTACTTTTTACTTTTTACTTACTCCGTGCAGTCGGCGTATTCATTCATTTCGCAGACGAACAAATGCGGCGCGATTTCTTTGGTTTGTTTTCGGACGTTGCGCCAGACGATTGAGCCGCTGTAATTCTCCTTTGTCCAGCCTAACTGTTTGCGGTTTTTCCAGACAAATTCATACGCTTCTTTTTCGTCCGCGCCTTTTAAATGTTGGGCTTCGTGCAGAAGAATCGCGGCGCGTTCCGTGTCGTCATTCGGATATATGAAAAAATCGGGATAAATGGTCATTATCTCGACCGGAAAATTGGTCGCGGCGTAAGCATTTTCTTTTTCAATCGAAGAGTTCAGCCAATTATCCGTGCCGCGATACGCCGTTAAATACCGGAGCAAGAAAACTTCTTTGCCGAAACCTTTGTCTTCGAGAATCAAAATCGAACGCTCGATTGCCTTTTTCTCGTCGTATTCGAGCCGTTTTGCCGAAACGATCAGCGATACATAAAACCCGAAAAGCGTGAAAACAATCGCAAAAAGACAAACGGCGGCGCGTTTCAGAATCGTGACTTTAAGAGATTTTTTGCGTTGCGCGGGAGTTTCAAAAGACGAAACCTCGTGCAGATTATGCTGACACCGCAGACAGTTTTCGGCGGTCGCGTAATTGACTAAATTACAGTTTGGACATTTCTTTTTCATATGATTCGAGAGAGTTAAGCGAGAAGGTCTCTTTATTTAAAAAACTGTCAATCGGGTGGCTTTCCATATTTTTTTTCGTCAAAAATAAACGCGGACGCTTTTTTCTGCATCAAAACCGCCAGTTGCATAAATCATATAATAAACATAAGATTTCCGAATGAGTTTTTTTTCAGGGAGTAACAGAATGAAACGTATCAACTCCGCAATTTTTCTAATTGCGTTTTTATTTTTAACAAGCATTACCGCTTTTGCCCAAGAAAGCGAGTTAAAAGTGGTTGACGAAGTCGTTGCCCAGGTCAATGACAGCGTAATTACGCTTTCGCGCATCAGACGCGAAATGGATGCCGCCATCGAATCGCTGGTTGCCGAAGGCAAAACCCGCGAACAGGCAACTGCCGAAATCCAAGCCAAACAAGGCGAACTGATTGCCAGCATCATCAACGAAGAATTGCTTTTGCAGAAAGGCAAAGAACTCGGCTTAGATGCCGAAGCCGACTCGGCGGTCAATCAGCGGATGGTCGAAATTATGCGCCAGCAAAATATCAAAACGCTCGAAGCACTCTACGATGCGATGCAGAAACAGGGCGTTGAACCGCAGCAACTGCGTGAAAACTGGCGCAGACAAATCATCAAAGATATTGTCATGCAGCGCGAAGTTGACGGCAAAACTTTCTGGGGCTGGTCAAGCAAAGAGATCAAAGCATTTTACGAAAAAAACAAAGCAAAATTTACAAAACCCGAAACCGTTTCGCTTTCGGAAATTTTTCTGAGCTTTGCCGGACGCGACGAAAATGCCGTCCGCGATAAAGCCAAACTGCTCGTGACACAACTTCGCGGCGGTGCGGATTTTGCAAAAACCGCGATTGACAATTCCGACCGTCAAGACGTTAAAGATACCAAAGGCAGCGTCGGCGTAATCAGTATTCCGCAACTCAAAGAATTAAACGAAAAATTCGTCGCGGCGGTCACGGCAACCAAAGTCGGCGCAATCTCCGAGCCGGTCGAAACAGTCGAAGGCATCGAAATTTTCCGCGTTGACGACCGCAAAGAAGCCAGCAAAGATGCGTTTTTTGATGAGTCGGAAGTTCGCAAGGCAATGACATATGAAGTGCTTCCCGTCGAGCGCAAAAAATATCTCGTGAGCTTGCGCGGCGAATCTTACATCAAAGTCAACGATACTTATCGCCCGCTCGTTTCGCCGCTTCTTTCCGCCGAAACGATCCCCGAAGCAAAAAAGCCAACTAAGTAAAAAGTAAAAAGTAAAAAGGCAAAAGTGAAGAAGAATTTTCTCGCTTTTGCCTTTTTTTTACTTTTTACTTTTTACTTTTTACTTTAAGCAATGCGTCTAGATTTATTCCTCAAAACCAGCCGTCTGATTCCGCGCCGCAGTTTGGCGCAGGAATTTTGCGATGCGGGTTTGATAAAAATCAACGGTGCGGCGGCAAAATCTTCCAAAGAAGTCAAAACGGGCGACGAAATTGAAATCAAGCGGCGCAATCGTCTGACGCTTTTGAAAGTTCTCGAAATTCCCGCGAAAAAACAGGTTTCCAAAGAATCGGCGGCAGACCTGTTCGAGATTTTGAGCGAAGAAACGCTCGAAGATGATATTCTATCGGCGTGAAAAAACTGCTCGAAATTGCCGATTCCGACTTTCTCGCGGCTTTGCAAAAACTTGCCCGCCGAAAATCTTACTCCGAAAATCAAATAATCTTTTCCGAAGGCGACAAATCCGACTTTCTGCCGATTGTCGAACGCGGCAAAGTCAAAATGGTGCGTTTTCCCGACATTGACAAAGAAGTCATTATCGGCATTTTTGAAGCGGGCGAAATGTTTGCCGTGCCGCCGGTTTTCGACGGCGGAAATTATCCTTCGACCGCCGTCGCGATGGAAGAAACGACGCTGCTGTTGCTTTACCGGCAGGATTTTCTGCGGCTTCTGCGCGAATCGAGCGAGTTTTCATTTGCCGTCATTAGCTGGATGTGCGAAATGCTGCGGGAAAAAACCGCGACGATCAAAAATCTGGCGACGGCTTCGCCCGAACAGCGCGTCGGCAATGTTTTGCTTCGTCTCGCGGAAAAAGACGACGCGGAAACTTCGGTTAAAATCTCGCTGCGGCGGCAGGACATTGCTGAAATCGCGGGTTTGACGACTGAAACGACGATTCGTGTGATTCGTAAATTAGCCGAAAAAGATTTGGTCAAAATCGTTCACGGCAAAATCATCCTCGAACAACCTGAACGCCTGCGCCGCTTTTTGAACTGAATTTCAGACGCATTGTTTCGGCGATTGAAACGGCGCGAATCTTTGCCAGATTTGCCGTTTCGCCCGCAAATTTCTCGTCAATCGTCGCGCAGAAAAGTTTTACCCAACGCGCAAAATGTTCTAATGTCAGATTTGTCTTTTCTCTCAATGCGCCGTGAACCTGCATCGGACTGCGCCCGTATTTCGCCTGAAAATTAACCGTGCCGAACAAAAGCATTTCCCAAAAATCGGCGATTATCGGCAGATGATGCTCCAGATTGATTTTGGCGACATCGGTAAAAATATAGCCGATAACCTTGTCTTTGAGAGCTTTTTGATAAAAATCCGCAACTAATTCTTCGATGTCTTTTCGTGTTTCAATATCGTGCATATTTCTTAAAGTTAAAAGGCAAAGGGCAAAAGTAAAATGGTAAAAGTGTCGGATTATTTTACCTTTTCACTTTTGCCTTTTGCCTTGCGAAGCTACGCTTCGGGATTCTTTTTCGCAAAGATTAAACCGATTGCAAACCAGACGAACGCCGCCGCACCGATGGCGAAAATCGTATCGCCGAAAAGCCGCATCCAGCGCAAGAATTGCATCAAATCGGTCTGCATAAATTCGGAGGAGCGCGCCGACCAGTAGCCGACCGAAACTGATTGATACGTTTGCAGTAAGCCGATCGGCAAAAGGCTGAACAGAATTTCCAGCATCATTCCGATATTGATTGTCCAAAAGGCAAACGCAATCAGTTTGTTGTTCCATTTCAATTCGGGCTTCATCGCCCGCATACAAAACAGCAGAAGTCCGAGTCCGAGCGTGCCGTAAACGCCGTAGAGTGCACCGTGTGCATGAACGGCGGTCGTGTTCAATCCCTGCATATAGTAAAGCGCAATCGGCGGATTTATCATAAACCCGAAAATCCCCGCGCCGACCAGATTCCAGAACGCGACCGCGACGAAAAAGTAGATCACCCATTTATATTGTTCGAGCCACGGACGTGCTTTTGAATGACGGATATTTTCAATCGCTTCGTAACCGATAAAAACGAGCGGCACGATTTCGAGTGCGCTAAAGACCGAACCAAAGGCGAGCGCAATCGTCGGCGTTCCCGCAAAATACAGATGATGCAGAGTTCCGATAATGCCGCCCGAGAGATAAATTCCCGCTGAAAGCAACGACGCATACGCCGCATGTTCGGGGTTGATAACGCGCAGACGGGCAAACAGAAATGCGATCACGACTGTCGCAAAAACTTCAAAAAAACCTTCGACCCACAGATGGACAACCCACCAACGCCAATATTCGACGACGGTTAAATGCGAACGCATTCCCCAAAAAAGTCCGGGCGCGTAAAAGAGCGCGATGCCGGCGGTCGAAAGCAGATAAATCATAATCAGAGATTTGCTGTTGTCGTTTTTCCTGAGTGCCGGAATTGCCGTCCGCGCAATCAAAAACAGCCACAAAAGCAGACCGACAAACAAAGCGGCTTGCCAGACTCTGCCCAAATCAACGTATTCGTAACCCTGATGCCCGAACCAAAACCACAAATCGCCGGGAAGCAAATGCATGACGCTCAGCCATTGTCCGCCCATCGAACCAAGCACGACGACCAGCAATGCGCCGAATAAAACATCAACGCCGAGCTTCTGCAATTTCGGCTCGTAGCCGCAAATATACGGCGCGATAAAAAGTCCCGCCGCGAGCCACGCCGTCGCAATCCAGAAAATTCCGAGCTGTGTGTGCCAAGTCCGCGTCACGACATACGGCAAATAATCCTGCAAAGGAATACCGTAAAATCCGCCGCCTTCCACGCCGTAATGCGCCGTAATGATTCCCATCACGATTTGCAGCAGAAAGAGCAGCGAAACAACGAGAAAATATTTGACCGTCGCTTTTTGCGAGGGCGTAATTTCTGCGCCGATTAAAGGGTCTGTGTCCGGCGTGTCGGGCGAAGTCGTATGTTGATGCCAACCGGCGTAAAACCAAACCATCGCGCCGATTCCGGCAATCAGCATAATCACGCTGACACCTGTCCAAACAATCGCCGAACTCGTCGGCACGTTGCCAACGAGCGGTTCCGACGGAAAATTGCTCGTGTAGGAAATCGTGTTGTCGGGACGATTCGCGGCGGAAGCCCACGCCGTCCAGAAGAAAAATGAATTTAAGTTCCGCAGTTTCTTCACGTCCGATTGAGCATTTTTCTGAATCGCGTAATCTTTGTTGCCGTTCGTGAAAATCTCCGAATAATGCTTTAAATTATCTTCAAACGCACGGGCGCGAATCGGGTCGAGCGTGATTTTATTGGTCGCCGCGTCGTGAGTATTCGTCCGCATCAGATTTTGCAGACGCTGGCGCAAGGCGGCTTGCTGTTCGGATTCAAGCGCGTCGTAAGGTTTTGAAAAACCGCTCTGCGACCATTCATTTAAGATAAACAGCGATTCGCGGTGCAGATAATCCGCCGTCCAATCGGGCGCGACATAACTGCCGTGTCCCCAGATCGAACCGACCTGCATTCCGCCCATCGCTTGCCAGACGTTCTGCCCGTCCAAGACTTCGCCGTCGCCGATTAAAACCTTGCCGTCGGTCGTCACGACCTGCGCGGGAATCGGCGGTGCCTGACGAAAGATTTCCGTCCCGACCCAGCCCAAAATTACAAACGAAAACAGAAATACCGCGATCAATATTATCCAAAGTTTCTTCATTTCCCCGTCTCCTCTTGTCCTTTTCTAAATATCCTTAAATTTTGTGACCAATAAATGAATTTCGGGTTCGGCGGTAACTTCGTGCGGGATGCCGCCTTCGAGCGTCAACAAAACTCCGGCGGATAAATCCAATTTGTCTTCGAGATTTGCGCCCGCCGTAAAAATGCCTTTGCCCGCAAGACACAAAACGCTGATTGGTTCGGACGCTTGGTGTTTTGTCAAAACCGCGTTTTCACGGAGTTTGACTTCAACCATTCGCCGCCGCACACCGTTGTAAATTTCACGGACTTCCTTGTCTTTCGTAAAGTTTGTCTGTCCGCCGAGTTCAAATTTTTCGAGTAGTTCAATTGTTTTCATAATGTTCTCCGATTGCAGAATATACCTCTGTTGAAAGCGAAAGTATGATTCCGGTCATAAACGAAAGATATTTACTGACGATTTTTAAATTTGTGGTCGGCGATTTACTGAAAATCGAAGTAGTAAATACAACTATCGTTCCACACACTTTTTCAGTTTTTATTCTTTAACAACAAAGAGCTTACACAGATTGTTTAGTATTTTGTTTTTTGGTTGGGAAGTTTGAAAGCGGAATAACTGCGTAAATTTATTATCAGGTTGCGAACTTTTTCGCACCTTTCTTTAAAAAAATTGATTATCAAAATGCAGAAATCAATCCTTATACCGAGTTGCGTCAAAAAGTGAGATAAGAAATCAGTAGAGTGAGCAGTAGCGAACACGTTTATTATCATAAAACTTTTTCATAATGAGAAGTGTTCGCTACCGCTCACTCTACTGATTTGATTTCGCAACTTCTCTCATTTATTTACGCAACTCGGTATTAGATTTGGAAGAATTAGGAAGCAGAAAAAGTCCGAGCAGATAAAAAACGACCGTGAAAAATTGAATATAACCCGTTCCGGCGGAAAATCGCGGTAAATCGAAAAGCCACGTAAAGGCTTCTTTCGTCGGATTTTGAAAGATTCCTTGCAACCAACTTTCCGGGGTCGGTGCGGCGAGATTTGCGAGAATCAGATATTTTACGACGAACGCCAAACCGAATAACGCGCCGAGACTCCGCAGAAGTTTTTTCACGTCGAAATCCGCGAAAAGATTGTTCCAGAGCGTCCAGAAAAAGCAGAAGGCAAAAACCCAAAACGGCAAGCCTTGTTCGGGAAGCAAAGCGTTAAAAATCTGCGCCGAAGCCGCGAAAAGCGTGACCATCACCGCGCCGTTCGCAATATTTTTCAGCGTCGGAAAATCTTCCGAAAACCAGCCTTCGACCGAAATTAACCCTGCACGAAAAAATAAAACCATCAAAATCGCCGCCGAAATCAAACAAAAAAGAGCGGGTCGCCAGAAAACAAACGCATTGTCGGGCGACGAAAGCCGCAAACCGCCGAGCAACGTAACGGTAAGAAAAACAAAGGGTAAAAGCAGATAAGTCTTTTGATTTTGGACTTTGAATTTTGAATTTTGAATTTGGGTTTGGTCTTTGGTCTTTGGTCTTTGGTCTTTGGCAATTTTGTTTTTCGCGGAAACGACCGTTCTTTCTTCGTCCGCCAAATCAATTTCAACAGGCGAAGTTTCGACCAATTCACCGTCAATCACGGACAAAAAATCAATCTCTTCTTCTTCTTCTTCTTCTCCTCTTCTCCTCTTCTCCTCTTCTTTCGTCATTTCCGCTCCCGCGTCAGCTTTAAAGGATTAAAATCTTCCGCCGTTAATTTCAAGCCTTCTTCAAATTCGTTTTTGAGTTCGGCGGGCGTTTTCATCTGTAAATTCGCGTCGTCCGATTTGAAATTTTTATCGAGCGTAAGCATTCGATTCGTCTGTTCCAAACCTTTTTTGAAAAGCTCGTCATCATTATAAAATTTGCCGAAACCTTGTCGGTAAAAACTGTAAGCAATGTAAAATTGCGTTTTTGCATCACGCTTTTCAGGATCGGCATTTTCAAAAAATGAACGCGCCGCGACAAAATTATCGGCGCGAAAAGCCTTTAAGCCGTCGCCGAATTTCGCCGCGTCAACTTCGTAAGTTCCGATGATGATTTGTCCTTGCGTAGTCGTATTTTCGATGGTTTCCTTCGCCTTGGTCGAAAATTCTTCGAGATTTTTCGGCGCAGCCCAATATAACCAAATAATCAAAAACCCGTAGATAACGGTTAAAAAGATGCCTAAAATCTGGATATGTTTTTCCTTCATTGTTATAATTGCGCCGAATAGAAGTTTGAAAGATGAGGTTTTCAATGTCAAACAAGTTCGACGCGCTTTTCTTAGTTTCGCTTTTCTGGCTCGTAGGTTGCACAAAAGCGCAACCGCCCGAAACAATGCCGAAACAGACGGTTTCGGAAACCAAGGAAATTGCAAAAATTCAGAATCCGGGCAAAGTCGTTCACGTTCTTGTCGCGCTCTGCGATAACGAAAATCAGGGCATCGTGCCGGTTCCCGCGTTTTTAGGTAACGGCGAAGACACGCAAAAAAATCTCTATTGGGGCGCGGCTTACGGCGTGAAAACGTATTTCTCGAAATCCGCTAACTGGCAAAAACTTGCCGAAATTGACAATCCGAAGGAAAATGTTTTGCAGAGAATCGTTTTCAAACATAAAACGCAGAATGTTTATCTCGTCGCTGATGCCTATCGCGGAAGCAAAATGCGCGAAACGATTGACGACTTTTTTGCCGCGACGGCGGGCGCAAAACGCGAAAATGTCGCACTCAAAGATTTAACTTTGCAAGTTTTGGGAAGCGCGAATCTCGTCGCGTTTGTCGGGCATAACGGCTTGATGGATTTTACGCTCGAAAATCAGCCCGCGAAAAAAGACGACGACGAACGCGATGCGGTTATCTTAGCGTGCGCGAGCCGCAATTATTTTTCCGCGCCGCTCAAAAAAACGTCGGCAAAACCGCTTCTCTGGACATCGAATCTGATGGCTCCCGAAGCCTACATTCTGCACGACGCGCTCGAAGGTTGGGTTAAAAAAGAAACTGATGAACAAGTTCAAACGCGGGCGGCGGCGGCTTATGCCAAATATCAAAAAATCAGTTTAAGGTCAGCACAAAATCTTTTAGTGACAGGATGGTAATTATGAAATATTCTATAAAACTAACGCTTTTTTTAATTTTCACATTTGTTTTTGCTTTTGCGGCACAAGCCCAAAATCCCGAATGGGTCAGAATTCAAAGCGACAACGGCGAATTCTCAGTCGAGATGCCGAAAAATCCGACTTACTTTTATGACAAGGACGGTTTTTCTTACTCGAATTGGGGAAGTTCGGATTTGTATTACAGCGAGATGCAAATGCTCAATTCTTCGGATGGCAAAACGGTCATGAGTCTTGAAATTTACAGAGTCGCTTCACCCAAAAAAGGACTTGATCCCTTGCTCGAAAAACAAAACGCAAAAACAAAAAAGCTGGAAAATTTACCGAAAGACTTTAGCGGCAAACAAAGCGAAAAAGCGACGATCAATGATTTTAAAACTCGAAAAGATATTGATATAAGCTATGTTTCCAGATATTTTGCCTCGAAAACTCACGTTTATATCGTCACAGTCGCCAATCGCGGAGCTAAAACTTCCGTCTTTGAAAAATTTTTATCATCAATCCGTTTGGGCGAAAATCAAACCGGAAACGCGAAAATTTCGTCTTTGAAAGCCTTGACACTTAATGATGTCGGTTTTGACGCGAGCGACACGCTCACGCCCGCGATACCTTTACCAAAACCCGACACACCGAAAGAAAACACGCAAAACCCGACACCTCTTTTGATTCTGAGCAAACCGTATGCAAGCTATACGGAAGCGGCTCGAAAAAACTTTATTTTGGGAGCAATTCGTCTGCGGGTAACTTTTGAGAAAGACGGTCGCGTCTCGAAAATAGGTTTAATTTCGGGTTTGCAAAACGGCTTGGATCGCAACGCATTTTTTGCGGCATTAAGAATAAAATTTATTCCCGAAGAAAAAGACGGCGTTTTGCAGACAATCTCAAAGCCGGTCGAATACACTTTTGGCAGTAGATAAAAATTTCATGAATTTCCAATGCTTGTGCGGTTTATTATTTTCGACATTTCTCATTCAATCTGTATTTTCCCAAACATTAACGGCTGATTTAGTCCTCATTAACGCCAATGTGCAAACGATTGATAAAATAAAACCGCGTGTCGAAGCCTTTGCCGTTTTCGGAAACAAAATCGCGGCAATCGGTTCAAACACCGAAATAAAACAGCTTATCGGCGCAAATACAAAAATAATTGATGCTCAAAATAAACTCGTTCTGCCCGGATTCAATGACGCTCACGTTCATTTTACGGCGATGGGCAAACAATTTTTTTCGATTGATTTGCGCGCTGCGAAAACGCCGTCGGAAATTGTCGAAAAGATAAAATTTCAGGTGCAATTTTTGCCGAAAGGACAATGGGTTTTGGGCGGCGGCTGGAACAACTCGAATTGGTCGCCGAATAATTTCCCGACGAAGGATTTGATTGATTCCGCCGCGCCCGACAATCCGGTTTTTCTTTATCACGCAAACGCGAAAACGGTTTTGGTCAATAGTTTGGCGTTAAAATTGGCGCGAATTGATAAAACCGCGAAAGACATCGCAAACGGCGAAATCGTCCGCGACGAAAAGGGCGAACCGACGGGAATTTTAAAGGATTCGGCAATCAATCTCGTCAGAAAACTTGTTCCGCAATACGCGACCGACGACAAATTGGCGGTTGCCGAAACCGCGAGCAATTACGCCGCCGCGTTCGGTGTGACGAGCGTGCAGGATTTGTCCGCCGACGACAACACCGAAATTTACCGCGAATTAGCGCGGAAAGGAAAACTAAAAACGCGGATTTACGATTGTGCCGCGTTGTCCGATTGGCAAAAGTTGGCGAAAAGCAATATTAAAAAATTTTCGGGCGATGCACTCATTCGCCGTGGCTGTTTGAAAGGCGTAGCGGAAGGCGATGCGGATTCGACCGCTGAACTTTATGAAGACATTCGCGCCGCCGACCGCGCTGATTTACAAATTATGGTTCACGCCATCGGCAACCGCGCCAATGACCAGATTTTGTCGGTTTTCGAGCGCGTCATCAAATCAAACGGCAATAAAGACCGCCGTTTTCGCGTCGAACACGCGCACGGATTTCGTCCGCAAGATTTCAGACGCTTTGCCGTTTCCGGCATTATCGCTTCGGTTCAGCCGTATCTTTTCAGCGACGGCGCGGGCAAAAGTTTCGAGCCTTTACGGACTTTGCTTGCCAATAATGCAACGCTCGCTTTCGGTTCGGATTCTTCGATGATTTCGATAAATCCGCTTTTGGGCATCGCGGCGGCGGTTGATTCAAATGATCCGAAACAGAAAATCTCGGTCGAAGAAGCCGTCAGATTTTACACTTCAGGCGCGGCTTTTGCGGAATTTCAGGAAAAAGAAAAAGGCACAATCGCAGTCGGCAAACTTGCGGATTTCGTGATTTTGTCGGACGATATTTTTACGATAAATCCGTCCGAGATAAAAAACACAAAAGTTTTAACGACAATCGTTGACGGCAAAATCGTTTATCAATCAAAATAAATTTCAGGTGACTTTTTAGGAGATAATTTTAACAATGAAAAAATTTTTAAGTTTATTGATTCTGGCTTTAGCTTTTTCGTTCACGGCTTTCGCGCAGGAAAAGATGGAAAAAAACAAGCCGACGGACAAAGATAAGACGGAAGCGATTCCGACCGACGGCATTTTGAAACGCGGCGCGGTTTTGGGCAATTCAAAGAAAGTTTCGCTCGCCAAAGTTTTGGCAAAACCGTCGAAATACGCCGGAAAATCGGTGCGCGTCGAAGGCGTAATTGTCCGTTCGTGCAAGATGGAAGGCTGTTGGATGGAGCTTGCGCCGAAACAGGACGCAAAAGCCGTGCGCGTGAAAATGAAAGACCACGCGTTTTTTATCCCGCTCAGTTCGGCAGGCGCAATGGCGAAAGCCGAAGGCGTTTTCACCGTCAAAACGCTGTCGAAAGAAGAAGTCAAACATATGATCGAAGAAGACGGCGCAAAATTTGACAAAATCAATGCCGACGGAACCGTCACCGAAGTTTCGTTTGAAGCAACAGGCGTTGAACTGACAATGAAAAAATAATTTCCGGCAAAAACTCCGGCAAACCATCGTCAAAACCCGTTAATCCATTTTTGATTTATATATTTTAAGAGAAAAAATTTATGGGAAAAGATATGATTTTGGTCAATGCCGGGATTCAGGCGGTGTTGAATGTCAGTTGGCGAAACAGCCCAAATGTGGTTAAAAGCTACATCAAAGTTTCGTCAGGATTGGATGTTAATAAGCCTGAGCGAAGCTGGTGCGGCGATTTTGCCTACTGGGTTTTAAGGGAATCCGGCATTCAGCCGATGCCCGGTTTAGCCAAACCTGCCAAGGGCGGTTGGGATACGGTCAGCCGTTTCGGTGCGCTTTACACGACTTTCAAAAAAGGCGAGGACGTGCCGCAACCGGGTGATATGTATTATATGAAATACACGACCCTTGAAGCGAAAAAAGCGGGCGGAGACGGCACGAATCACGTCGGGTTTGTCGTCGAATACGATTCGAACAGTTTGACCTTCAAATCAATTGACGGCAATTCGGGCAACAATCCGGCAATCTTGGTCGTCGGGATCGGCGGCGGATATGTTTGTTATAACACGCGAAATGTTTCTTTAGTCGATTATTTTATCCGCATTCCGGGTTAGTTTTTTATTCACCGCAAAGACACAAAGGACACAAAGAAAATTGTTAAATCTTTGTGTCTTTTGTGTCTTTGCGGTTTAAATTTTCGCTTTAGAACTTAAATCTCACACCTAATTGCGCCTGACGCGGTTCGCCGAAACCTGCCGAAACAGTTCCGTCAAAGTTGAACGTCAGAGGTCTTGGAAGCGAGCGTTGATTGCTGTTATTGAAGAGATTGAACGCTTCAAAAATAGGTTCGAGCGAAACTCTTTCGTTAAAGTTAATGACTTTTGAAAGACGCACGTCCAACGTGAAAAACTCATTTTTGAGCCGTTCGGTGTTGCGTAAGATAATATTCGGGAAAGTTCCGCGATTGACGAGCGAAACCGGCTGCGCCGAGCGATATTGAAGAATCGGCGAAAAGTTTATTTGATACGGCAAAATAAATGTCGCAAAAGCATTCAGACGATGCATTTGATGACGATCCGACCAGTTGTATTCCGGCGTTAAATTGCGCGGGTCGGCATAACGGAACGTGAACGGATCGCGTTCGTTATCGTCATCCGATTTGTCATACGACGCAAGATAATTTATCTGGAATTGATAGCGGTCTGAGAAACGCTTGTTCAAGGTCAGCGTTAAGCCTTGATAAAGCGAACGCGCCGAGCTTTCGGTCGAACGAATTTCGCCGACACCCGAACCGTTTTCACGACAGAAAATGCTCTGCCCGTTACACGGACTTGCCGGATTCGGAAATGGATTATTGTAAAGTCTGCCGTCGCCGCGATTGACAAAGCGCGTCAGCCGCGTTGATTTGGCAAAGTTGTAAGCCACCAAAAACGATAATCCTTTGGCGAGTTCGCGTTCGATGCTTGCGCTGTATTGAATCGTGCGCGGATTTTTAAAGTCTTTGGCAAAAACTGCGATGCCCGGATTAAACGGTGAAAATCCGGCAGTCGGGACAATTCCCGGATAAACAGGTCTTAAAAAGTCGGGAAATGCGGCGTTGCGGAAAATGTTTCCAGCAATCACACCGTCCGTGTTGCGCGGACCGGCAACGACCAAGCCCGGAATTCGTGCATAGAAAATTCCTGCCCCGAAACGAATCGCCGTTTTTCCGTCTTTGCCGGGCGACCAAGAAAGCGCGAGACGCGGTTGATAACCGTCGGTAAAATCGGGAATCGAACCATTCGACGGAAAGCGCGGATCGCTCAAAAACTGTCCGTAGCGCGTCTGCGCCGGCGCAGTAATCGGATCGGGCTGATACTGACCTTCCCAACGGAAACCGAGGTTCAAGGTCAGATTCGGTCTGAGCTGCCAGTTGTCCTGCACATAAATACCGGGTTCAAAATTAGTGTACGCCTGTGTTCCGGCATCTTCAACCGTGCGGTTGCCAACCGGCGCAAATTGTAAGTATAAATTTAATCCGGCGAGGACGTTGCCGTTGCTGTTAAGAATCGGAGTAGTATTGCCGTTAATGTATTGCGTAAAGAACGTCACCGCTTCGCTGATATTACGTCCGGTAAAAATATATCGTCCGCGAGCGAAACCGATAAATGTTTGCGACACCTTGACTCGGTTGAAATCCGCGCCGAATTTAATCGAATGGTTGCCGCGAATGACTGTGAAATTATCGGTAAACTGAAAGCGCGTGTCATTTGACGGAACGGGCAGAAAGAACGGGCGACCGAAGCGATACGAGATTGAACCGTCTAAAGTTCCGATGGTCGTGTCGGGCAGGTCGGGACCGTCATAAAATCGCGGACGTTCTTCCTTTGCCCATTGAAAACGAAATTCGTTGAGCAGATTCGACGAAAAATTCGTCACGAGCTGTCCGATAAACGAATTCGATTTGCTCGTTTCGCGTCCGTTTGCGCTGATGCCCCACGTCGGCACATCGAAAGTTCCGTTGACCTGTTCGGCGCGGCTGAAATTGTGGCGCAAAGTCAGCAGATTATTTTTGTTCAGATTGATGTCAACTTTGCCGAGCAGAACGTCCGCAACATTCGTGCGTTCGATGATGCCTTGCTCGACCGAGTTAAACCGCGTGCGGAAAATGTTGGCGAGCGTCGGGTCAATCGAATTCGGCTTGCTGCTTTGTCCGTCGTTGCGCTCGTAAGCGACAAAGAAAAACGCTTTGTCCTTTTTAATCGGACCGCCGACGTTGCCGCCGAATTGATAATTGCGGAAATCTTCGATGGGAAGTCCCGCGTCAACCGCGTCCGGATTTTGGCTCGAAAGCCCTTGATTGCGGAAAAACAAAAACGCCGCGCCCGAAAATTCGTTCGTTCCCGACTTTGTCACGACGTTGATAAAACCACCCGAAGCTCGTCCGAATTCAGCCGACGCGCCAACCGGAACGACTTGAAATTCTTTCACCGATTCGAGCGAAATCGTGAACGCCGGACGCTGTCCGCCGCGCTGTTCGCCGAAAAACGGGTTGTTCGCGTCCGCGCCGTCAATCGAGATATTGTTTTGAATTCCCTTCTGACCGTTAATCGTAATTTCGTCGCCGTCCGGTCCTTGAACAATCGAAACACCCGGCGTTAAAAGCGCAAAGCGCGAAAAATCGCGGCGGTTGATCGGCAGATTTTCGACCGAACGCTCGTTGATTTGCGTTGAAAGTTCGGTCTGGCTTGTCTGAATGCCTTCGCCCTCGGCGGAAACGTCAACCGTGTTCACGCCGCCGCCGATCTTCATTTCGACTCTGAGCGAGAGCGTCTGACCGACGCTCAGTTCGACGTTTTCCAAAACCGTGTTTGAAAAACCGCTCGCGGTTGCCGTTACGCGGTATTTGCCGAGCGGCAAAAGCGGCGCACTAAAAAAACCGTCCGAATTACTCGTCACGGTTCGCTCAAATCCTGTTTCCGTATTTTTGACATTGACCGACGCGCCATTGACAATCGCGCCGTTCGGGTCAACCACCGTGCCCTGAATCAATCCGGTCGTCGCCTGCGATTGCCCAAAAACGCCAAAACTCAGTAAAAGCACACTAACGATGCCTGAAAAAGCTCGTAAAATTCGGCTCATATTTTCTCCTTTGTTGTTTTGAAATAGACTTTTTCTGCAACCTAAATCCTTTTTACGAACGAATTTACTCCCGAAATCCTTGCAAAAACCCCGTGTTCCAAAAAACTAAATTTTAAGTTAAGAAAAAGTGAACTGCCTAAGATTATAAGAGCAGTTTTCACGGAAAAACAAATTTGCGGAGGTTAATTTTTTTTCATCGCCTTTGTTAATTTTTCTCATAGATTCAGAAAGATTTTCAAAAATCTGTTAAAGCCTTTGAAATTTTATGTTATCTTAAATTGAAATTCAGGGAGAAAAAAATAAATGTTCTGGAAAATAGCATTCGGTTTAGGAGTTTTCGGTGTCATTGTCGGAATTATTCTGCTCATCATCTTCGTCAGAATGTTTTACAACGCCGGTTTCCAGTCCAATGACGAAGACCTCGCATTCGGCGGTCTTTTAATCGGCATCATTCTGCTCATATTTTCGTTCCTGCTCGCTGCCGTCAGCGGAATCTTCGTCCTTCGCAGCAGCAAAAAAGAATGGGACGCAAAAAACGCCAAATAGTTTTGTTGAAACAAATGGCGCACCGCATTTTCGATAATTGACCGTTAATCCTCAAACAAATTAGTTTTTTGGGCATAACGGTGTTAAACTCAAACTATGTCATACAGTCCGTTAGCCATCAAAAGAAGTTATGTTTTAGGGAATCTTTACAACCGTTGTGAAATATCGGAAAGCGTTCCTGTTTATATTGATACGATCACGGACGAACCCGCCGGATTCGTTGATAACAGCCTCGGAAAATATGCCGATGCCTTTCTGTTTCACTTGCCCGAAGATGTCTGCAAAAAACTCTCGACCGGTCATTTCAAATACGCTTTCGACTACGAAAAAACCGAAGAAGATAATAATAAAATAAAACTCAATTACATCTTGCTCGTCTCAAACGCCGGCAAGGAAATCAAACGCCGCATTCCTTTCTTAGGAAAAGATTAATCAAATATCTTTCGCGGCTTTTATCAAAAATCATTACAACTTTGACGACCGATTAACCGTCATATTCGTTTGAATTTCAACGAAAATATTTGAACAATTCATTTATTTATTGCAAGATTTGAAGGATAAACGCGTTTATTCGCTATGTTATAATTTAAGCATTATGGGGCAAATTATCATCGAAATTCCGCAAAACGTGAACCGCACTTACCGAATCGTTTCCGAAAATGTTGCAAAAAGACTGTTGGAAAACCTCGAACGGGTGACGGAAAAAGAAGTCGAGGACGAAGATATTTTGGGTTTATGGATTGCGCCAAAGCCTTTAACTAAAAAGAAAGCTGTTTAGAGAATGAAGCCTTTCAAGATTAGGAACATCGAAATCAATCCACCGCTGATTCTTTCGCCGCCGGCGGGCGTTTTTTTGCAGTTCTAATATGATATAATTTTCGACATTATGGGACAGATAACGATTGAAATTCCGCAAAGCGTCAACCGAAATTATCGTTTAATTACAGAAGATTCGGCGACGGAAGTTTTGTCTAAACTTGAAAATATTGTGAGAAAGGAAAACAAAGTTGATGACGACGAGATTTTGGGACTTTGGGCGGAGAGAAAAGAATCGGTCGGGGAAATTGCGCGGGATTTGAGAAGTAAGTCAAATAACCGAAGCGTTAAAAAATGATCGAATATTTGATTGATACGAACATTTTTATCGCTGTTCTCAAAGGCGATGCTCGATTAAAGTTATTCATTGAAAATCTGCCGTGCGCTCTCGATACGACCGTTTACACGGAATTGATTCAAGGCTCAAAAGACAAAGCCGAAGTTCAAAAGATCGAAAAGTATCTGACGCGCTTTGAATTGATTCATTTCGACAAAGCAATTTCGCAAAAAACGCTCGAATTGATCAGAACATATTCAAAAAGCCACGGTTTAATGTTTGGAGATTCGATTATCGCGGCGACTTGTTTGGAAAACGATTTAATTCTGCTGACTTACAACGTCAAAGATTTTCGTTTCATCAAAAGCCTAAAAATACAAAAACCCTAGCAGATGAAACCTTTCAAGATTAGAAACATCGAAATCAATCCACCGCTGATTCTTTCGCCGATGGCGGGTGTCACGGACTATACTTTCCGCCGTCTGATTAAACGGCGCGGCGGTGTCGGTCTGGTCGTGTCGGAATTCATCTCGGTCGAAGGCTTGACGCGCCATAATCCGAAATCGGCGCGGCAGATGCGCTTTGCCGAAGAAGAACGCCCGTTCGCCGTCCAGATTTTCGGCGGACAGCCCGAACGAATGGCACTCGGCGCGGAAATGGCGCAGGAAGTCGGCGCGGATATTTTAGACATAAATTGCGGTTGTCCTGCGCCGAAAGTCGTTAAGAACGGCGGCGGTTCGGGTTTGTTGCGCGATTTGCCGCGCCTCGAAATTATCCTCAAAGCGATTAAAAAATCAATCACGATTCCGCTCACTTTGAAAATGCGTGTCGGTTATTCGGATTCGACGATCAACGCGACGGAAGTTGCGAAAATGGCGGAACAATGCGGCGTGGAACACATCCAAGTTCACGGACGCACGAAGGAACAAGGCTACAAAGGCTTGGCAAACTGGGATTTGATCCGCGCCGTCAAAGAATCGGTAAGAGTTCCCGTTTCGGGCAACGGCGACATCACGACGATTGAATACGGCTTGCAAAAATGGCGCGAAACGGGCGTTGACGGAATCCTGATCGGACGCGGCGCGATGCAGAACCCGTGGATTTTCCGCCAATTCGACGACGCATTAAACGGACGCGAAATCTATCAGCCCGATTTGGCGGAAAAGAAAGCCGTCTTACTCGAATTTTTTGAAATGGTGCGCGAAGAAATGCCCGAACTCGTCGCTTTGGGAAAGATGAAACAGCTCGCCGGACAATTTACGAAAGGCTTGGTCGGCGGCGCACAGTTTCGGCAAACGCTCTATCATTCGCATTCGGCTGAGGAAATTTTGGACAATATCACGACTTATTTTCAAACTTTGTCGGAACGCGAAACATTCGGCGACGGGCAGGTCGAAGCCGACCAGGATTTGGTCATTGATTCGTGCGAGGCTTTTTCCGAAGAAGAAAGTTCGTCCTCCTGCGAAATTGCCGCAGTCGGTTAATACAGAAAGAGATTTTATGAAATTATCGAGAATTATTTTTATCTTATCGCTGATTAGTTTGCTTGCGTCTTTGGTTTTTGCCCAGACAAACACAAAAACAAAACCGCTTGCCGCGACCACAGTTTCCTCAAATCCAATAAAGTCTTCGCCTGCGTATGCCGAAGTTCTTTTGCGGAAAACCGAACTTTCGTCGGAACTCGAATCGCTTCTCGTTGAATACACCGAAGAATATCCGAAAGTTAGGGATTTGCGCTTTGAAACCGTTTTGCTCCAAAAGGAATTGGATAAATTGCTGGCGATCAATCTGGCAGAATCTTCAAAACTTTCCGCCGCGCTCGGCAAATTAATGGTGCGAAAATGCGAACTCGAAAGCGAATTGGCGGCTTTGCAAAAAGAATTTAACGACCAACACCCGGAGGTAAAACGAGCCAAGCGCAAGGTGGAAATCTTTGAAACCGCGATTAGAGATATTCTTCAGGGAAAATAAAAATCAATCCATTTGCCGAAAATTAAAGAAGATTTAGTGTCAGACGTAGTGAAGGTTATGACGAAATGACGTGAAAATAATTCAGCATACTGAATTATTTTCACGTCATTTCGGGTTTTAAGCCAATTATTTATTTGATCCTGAGTCTAATTATCAGCTTTTCGCCGTTGCGCGTAACGATCAGAGTTTTGCCGTTGGCAGTTTTGTTAAAAACGGTTTCGGCGGAAAGTGGTTGGCTGTCAATTGCTTCGATAATATCATTTTCCTTGACACCCGAAGCTTCGCTAAGTCCGTTTGCAACAACGGATTTAACCATCCATTTGCCATTTTCAAAATCCGCATTAACACCCATTATTGATAAAACGTCTTTGACGGGCATCGGCGTAGATTTTTCGTTATTCTGAGGATTCGGCAGAACAGAATTTGAGTTGAAGTTCGGTTGTTTCGGAATATCACGCGTAAACATGAAATCTTTTGAACCTCCCATGGAATCTTTTTTAATTTCTCGTAAATCTTTTTTCGGCGTTGAATGAATATTCCCGGCAGCTTGCGTTTTTTCAGGCAGTTTCGGAAAAACTTGATTTGAAGGCAAAACCACTGAATTCTCGTCTATTTTTTGTTCGGGCGGAGGAAAATTTGAAACCACCGTATTTTGCGGTAGAGCCGTATTTGTTATTCCAATCGAGCTTTCCGCGATAACCGGATTATTTTCTGACGACCAAAATCCGCCGTTGTAAGCGAGCAGACCGACAACAAAAATCAACGCCAAAGCCGGCATTGCGTAGCGAAAAGCAAATCCGAAACGCGGCTGAAAATCACGCGGGTTTGTGTTGGCGATTCTTGCTTTCAGTTTAAAGTCGAAATCCTTCGGCGCGTCAACTTTTTTCAGAGAACAGCACATTTCACGGAGTTTTCGCTCATCCGCACTTAAAATTTCGGTTTCGGTTTTTGGTTCTTCCGTTATCATTTTTACTCAAAATAATGTTTCAGTTTATCGCGCAAAAGCGCACGCGCACGGCTGATGCGCGATTTTGTCGTGCCAAGTCCGAGACCTAAAATCTGCGCGATTTCCTCGTAGCTCAATTCCTGAATCTCGCGCAAAATAATCGGCGCACGATATTTGTCGGGCAAAGTGGCGATTGCTTTCTCGATCGTCAGCTTGCGTTCGTTTTCAATCAAATCTTCGTCGGGCAAAGATTTTTCGTCGGGCAGATGAAATTCCTGCGAATCGCCGTCTTCGTTCTGAAAAAAGCTCGTCAGCGAAAGCAATTTGCGCCGCCGTTTTTTACGGATTTCGCTAATCGCCAGATTTGTCGCAATCCGGTAAATATACGTCGAAAACGCATAATCCGTGTGATAGCGTTCAATCGCAAAATACACTCGAACAAAGGTTTCCTGCGCCAAATCAACCGCTTCCTCGTAATCATTGAGCATCCGAAAAAGATAGTTTGTCAAAGGATTTCGATAGCGATTGACGATTTCGGCAAACGCCGCTTCATCGCCTTGCTTGGTGGCTTCGATTAGTTGATGGTCGGACTCTCGTTTAGCGGACACGGTTTTTTTGCGTACCTCCGCGTCCGAATTCTCGAATTTGTCCAAAGCCATACACTCATACTTTTTTACAACAGAATTTCAATCAAAACAAAAGCCGCCTTACGTTTTGATTCACGCACGACGGCTCAAAAGGTTGCGAAAAGTTTAGAGTTACGGCTTCAGCCGTGAAACCGTCACGCTTCGCCGACAGTTTCACACGCATAAATTGCGTAACTCTGAGCTTTTATTCAACCGACTTAACGGTCAGAACCAAAAACATCAATTCATCAGGTTTTGAAGTTGCCAAACTGGCGATCACGGTCGGCTCATTTTCGCTCAAACTAAAGCGCGTTGTTGTAATACCGACCGATTCATAATTAACAACGAGAACGGTTTTACCGCCTTCGTCTTTGACTCGTTCGGTCGTTACGGGAATCCGCGTCCCGAATTTGAAAAGTTCAAATTGAAGCGAGTTTCGTCCGTTTGCACTCGGCAAATTCCGCAAATTTCTGAGCGACCATTCTGAAAAAACAGGTGCGTTTTTGTCCTGATTTTGACTAAAATCGTTCAGCAAACTTTTATATTCGATCGAATTCGACATTCGCTGAAGAAAGGTTGTCGTCAGACGATAATCCGAAAAAGTATAGAGAGTTTTCAGTTTTTTGACGGCGTTTGAAAGCGTTGGCGGAACGGCATTTTTTTCGGCGGCGTTGTTTGAAGCGATCAAAACCTGCAGGATAACTTCATAACACGGTTCGGCTTGCGGTTGTTTGGTTTCGGTTTGCGCGAAAGTGTTTGTCACGCCCAAAGCTAAAAGAAAAAGGAAGAATTTAAAAATAAATTTCGGCTTGTTCATTGGTTTTACTCCTTAAGAAAAGAAATCGGGTACTGCTCTTAAACCCTTTTCACCAACAAGCCGAAATAAAGTTGCAAAAGATTTTTCAACTATCCTTCCTTAAACATCGCGTCTTCGATCTTTTGTCCGAAAGTAATCGTCCCGATTTCGGTTTCTTCAATTTGTTTATCGTTTGCCCACAGCACCGAACGATACGGCACGAGCGTGCCTTGCGCGTAGTTGTAATCGTAGAATTTTCGTTTATATTTCACGCCCGCTTCTTCGTATTCGAGCATCATCACGCGAAAACTCTTTGAACTGATATAAAAGCGCGTTTTACGGTCTTGTTTATCGGTTACGTCCAAAAGATAAAAATCCACGCCCATAATTTTTTCGCGTCCGGAAAGTTCGATCTTTGATTCATTTTCCTTGTAGCGCAAAAGTCCTTCGAGACCACGCCAGATTTGGCTTTGAAACCCGGTCGAAGCGTCTTCACGCGGCGTAAAAACCGAATCGTTATAAAGCCCGAAGATTTTTTCGCCCGTATAAACCAGCGAGTATTTTGCGTCGGGAAAAGTCTGGTCGAAACGGATTTTTTCTTTACTGAGGCTTTCACCACGCAAAATCCAGCGTTCGTAATTTGCCTTTTCGGTTTTACCGGCTGCGTCGGTAATAAAAATTTTTCCGCGTTCAAATGTTGTTTTGCGGATTTGGTTAAGGTTTTGTCTGCCGAGCAGACCGCCGTAGATGACAATCGCCGATTCGGCAAGTTGTTCAGCCGTTATTTTTGTTAAATCAACGGCTTGCTGTTTCGATTTATCGTCCTTTTTATCGGTCTTTTCTTTGCTGACGGTAACATTCTGAGCAAAAGTGAGCGAAGCACTTGTCGAAATTAATAAAATGAACAGAAAGATGGTTCTAAAACTCAAAAACACTTAAATTACTCCTTTGTTATTTGTTCGGTATTGGCAGACTTAAATGCGGATTGTAACATAAACCGCCCGATTCAGCACAACTTTCCGCTATTGATACAGATGAATTGATGAAAAACCCCGCCAAAAAGATGCTCTGTGATTAAAAGTTTCTATTTTCGGGTTTTACTTTTTTCGTTTTAGTTTTTAGTTTAAAACAATGCTTCATATCGCTTTGGTCGAACCTGAAATCCCGCCGAACACGGGAAATATTGCGCGGCTTTGCGCGGCGACTTTTACGGATTTGCATATTGTCGGTGCAACCGGCTTTCGGATGGACGACCGCACACTAAAACGCGCCGGACTCGATTATTGGAACGAAGTCCGGCTTCATCGCCACATTGATTTAGACAGACTTTACGAGGCTTTGCCCGATTCGCGATTTCTTTATTTCACGACAAAAACCGATAAGTCATATACCGATTGGCAATTTTTGGGCGGCGATTGTCTGATTTTCGGGCGCGAAACACGCGGTTTGCCCGAAGATTTGCTAGAAGCGAATCGGGAACGCTGACTGACACTTCCGATGCCGAATAAAAATGTCCGCAGTTTGAATCTGGCAAACAGCGTCGGCATCGTGCTTTACGAGGCTTTGCGGCAACTGAATTTAGATTCTTGAATCTATACTTTTTTGTAATCTTTTGGCATCTTTCGCGACTCGCAGTTCATCATAAATCTGCAAACAAATTTTGATGTTTAATAAATTTGTTGGAGGGAAAAAAGATGAAATACTTACACAATTTTTTAATTTTAACATTCGCTTTTTTAGCGTTTTCGGCTTTCGACGCAAAAGCGCAAGCACCGCAAACCGTGACCGAGCGACAAATTTTCAAAAAAATAATCGGTTTGCCGTATTACGGTGTTTTCGACCATATCGCCTATAAAGTTGACGGCAACACCGTTACGCTTTCCGGCAAAGTTCTTTCATTAGGCACAAAGAGAGCTGCCGAACGCGCGGTCAAAAGAATTGACGGAGTTGAATCGGTCGTCAATAACATTGATGAACTGCCGCCTTCAGGTTTTGACAATTCGATTCGCCGTCAGATGGTTCAATCATTCTATCGCAGCGGCGGAAGTCTCTACCGTTATCTGCAAGAACCGAATCCTTCGGTCAGAATCATTGTCGAAAACGGTCGCGTCACGCTTGAAGGCTATGTTTCAAACAAAGGCGATTCGAGTCTTGCCAACATTTTGGCAAACGGCACAAACGGTGTTTTCAGCGTCCAAAACAATCTGATTGTCGGCAGAAATCAAGACCGCTAAAAATAGATTATTTTTCTAATCTCAGTAGATCCAAATTTGATTGAAAAATCAGTATAGCGAGCCGGAGCGAGCAGGTTCGTGTTGAATCGAGTCAAATAAAATTGGAGATGTTCGCTAACGCTCACTATACTGATTCGGTCATCAATCCTCAAATTTGGAACTACTGAATCTAAATTAGACCAAGCGCAATTTGCTTGGTCTTTTTCTTTTAAGGTTGCGTTTTACGGCTAAATCGTTCATCATTTTCGTTTGTCTTTTTGGACGGATTTACAACTATGATTACTACAGAAAAAATTCGCAACATCGCCATCATCGCGCACGTTGACCACGGTAAAACGACTTTGGTTGACGCGATGCTTCAACAATCGCACGTCTATCGTGACAACGAAACAATCGTTGACCGCGTGATGGATTCGATGGATTTGGAACGTGAGCGCGGCATCACGATTATGGCGAAAAATACGTCGGTGCATTACGGCGATTACAAAATCAACATCGTTGACACGCCGGGTCACGCCGATTTCGGCGGCGAAGTCGAGCGCGTTTTGAAAATGGTTGACGGCATTGTTCTGCTCGTTGACGCGGCGGAAGGCTGTCTGCCGCAAACGCGTTTTGTTTTAAGAAAAGCCCTCGAACTCGGACTTCCGGCGATTGCGCTGGTCAACAAAATTGACCGCCAAGATTCGCGTCCCGAAGAAGTCTTGGACGAAATTTACGACCTTTTTATTGATTTGGGTGCGGACGACGAGCAGATTGATTTTCCAGTTCTTTATTCGATTTCCCGCGACGGCATCGCTAAAAAGAATTTGGCGGACGAATCTACGAGCTTGATTCCGCTTTTCGATCAGATCATCGAAACCGTTCCCGCGCCGACACCTCTGCGCGACGACTCGCTGCAATTGCTGGTCGCCAACATTGACTACAACGCGTTTGTCGGACGCTTGGCAATCGGCAGAATTTATTCGGGCGAGATTGCCAAAAATCAGGAAGTCATCGTTGCCAAACGCGACGGCTCGACGCAAAAAACACGCGTCAAAGAGCTTTATATTTTTGAAGGCTTAGACCGTCAGGTAACGGAACGCGCCGGAGTCGGCGAAATCGTCGCGCTCGCCGGATTTGACGACATCAACATCGGCGAAACGATTACGCTCGTTGATAATCCGAAGCCCTTGCCGCTGATTCACGTTGACGAACCGACGATTTCGATGATTTTCGGGGTCAATAATTCGCCGTTTTCGGGCATTGACGGAAAATTCGTGACCTCGCGCCAAATCAAGGAACGCCTCGAACGCGAGCTTTTAGGAAACGTCGCGCTCCGTGTGACCGAAACGGATTCGCCCGACCAATTTCAAGTTTCGGGACGCGGCGAACTTCAATTATCAATTTTAATCGAAATGATGCGGCGCGAAGGCTACGAACTGCAAGTTTCAAAACCCGAAGTCATCACGAAAAAAGACGAGAAGACGGGCGAATTACAAGAACCGCTCGAACAGGTCGTGATTGACGTGCCGGAAGAATTTATCGGTGTCGTCACCGAAGCACTCGGACGGCGCAAAGGTCAGATGACAAAAATGATCAACAACGGTTCGGGACGCGTCCGCCTTGAATATGAAATTCCGTCACGCGGATTGATCGGCTTTCGCGGCGAATTTCTGACCGAAACGAAAGGCACCGGATTGCTCAACACGCTTTTTCTGCGCTTCGACAAATGGCAGGGCGAAATGAAAGGACGCGGAACCGGCTCGCTCGTTTCCGACCGTATGGGCGAAGCGACGACCTACGCGCTTTACGCTTTGCAGGAACGCGGCGCACTCTTTATCAAACCACAGACCAAAGTCTACGAAGGAATGCTCGTCGGCGAAAACACCCGCACCGTTGACCTCGACGTGAATCCGATCAAAGAGAAAAAAATGTCGAATATGCGGACGACTTCGACTGACGAAGCGATGCGTCTCGTTCCGATGCGCGAAATGTCGCTCGAAAGAGCCTTGGAATTCATCGCCGACGACGAACTCATCGAAGTCACCCCGAAAGCGATTCGCTTGAGAAAACGCGTTTTGAAAGCCAACGAACGACCGAAGAAATAATTCTTGGTCAATCGAAAACTATAAAGCGTGAACGGAACTAAGATTCTGTTCACGCTTTTGCTTTATAATCAAAACCGATGGAAGATACTTCAAAAGAAGCAAAAATAACCTATCGGCAAATGATTATGTCCTTAACGGAAGCGGAAAGATTCATAATGTGCGCCGAAATGTTTGAAATCGCCCTTGAAATTATCATCTCCACGATGCCGCAAGACTTATCCGAAGCCGACCAAAAACGCTACATCTACCAACGACTCTACGGTGAACCTTTGCCCGACGATTTTCCGCTTTAATTGAGAAGCAAATACAAACAGACAGTTTAAAGATTACGTTTATTCGGATTTCAATTGATGAAATAGCTGAATAAACTCGCTAACTTCTAAGTGTTCATTGCTTGAGTGTGCGTAAGTTATAATTCTTATTCCAAACGCATCTTCTTTTTCTTTTCGCTTTAAACTATTCATTTCAGGAGCTAAAACATAATGCGGAGATGTTCTGTTTTGACTAATTGCTTGGAGCAGTTTAAAGACATCATCAATATGCGGGTCTGCAAAACTAAAGCCTAAAAATACAAAAGTTTTTGTTTTCAAAAGGCTTTCAAGTGACTTTCTGACTTCCGGTGAATTGTAAATAATTTTGTCATAATCTTCTCTGGTGAAAACAATCGTTTTCGGGTCATTAATATCTCCATGAAGTTTCAACATAAATGGACTATTTTGTTTTATGAAATGTTCTACATTTGAAATTGTTTGATTGTGGCAAATTTCAAAGTGAAAATCTGTGTTGTTCAAGTGTTCGGGAATTTTGTCATAGTTTGTCGTTACCATCACTTTTGGTTTAAGAGCAATGAGTTTTTTATATTTGTCAGGAATTACATTAAAATCAATATCAACCCCGATTTTCTCTTTCAAAAACCTATAATACTCTGCATCGCCAAGATGTTTCGCGCACTGTGAAGCTATATACAAAAAACTTTCGCCTTTTTTAATAAATTTCTTAAACTCCCTTGAATCTTTAGCGAATATTTTCCCCGTGCTTTGGCATAAATCAATCATTTCATTTAGAAGTTTTGTCCAACTTGGAAACAAAGGAATCGAAAGTCCTGCCCCAACGAAAAAAACTATTCCATCTGGATTATTTTGATATTGAGAAAGCAAGTCTTTAAGATAAGGATTACTCGAAACAGATTTACCGTTAAAAGTTAAATTATCAATAGAAATTTCTTTTTTTGTAGTTTCGCTTTCCTCAACTTTATTTTCATTATTCATAAAAATCTTGAATAAGTTTTCTGGAGCGAACGGTTGCCAAGTTTTAAGTCGTGTATTTTCTCGTGCGTCAAGCAGAGTAAATTTTAGCCAATCTAAATGTGGTAATTTTTTCATTATCTTTTCAATTGCTAAAATAGATTCAGGTGTTCCTTTGTGTTTTAGATATTCAAGCAACGAATTTCGCCAAGAACCTGTTTCTTCTCTTGGTCCAACCGCATGTGCCATACTCTCACCAGAAAAATTAGGGTCTTCGTTGTGTAGATAGTGTCTTGATAGCCAAATGTATAAGTCGGCTATTTGGTCTTCAGGTAAATCTCCAACTCCTTGCCTTCCAAATCTAAACACACCGGATTCGATAATTCTCTTTCCAAACTCAACATTTTTATTAAAAATATTCCATATCTTTTCCCAACAACCCATTTTTCCAAACTGAATCAATAATGTTGCTCCAATAATCATTAATTCTTGTGATTTTTCTCTTTTTGGTATGGAATTTTTGATTAAATTACAAGCAATTTTTTCAACATGTTCATCGTTTAATTCAAATAGTTGAGTTAAAATCTGGCTAATTAAAGGAACTGATAAAGCATACCCATCCAAACTATTTTGCAACATTTTTACGAGCTTTTCATCCCAGCACAATTCCAACTTGTCAAAGGATATATACTGATTTTCTTTTTTCTGATTTTCTTTTTTAATTTCAATTTGAAGTAATTCCAAAATCTTATAGGGAGTAATTTTGTAAATTTCTGCTATCAATTGCTGACGTGAGTTGGGTGATTTCTCACTACTTCCAAAAATTGGATAAAAATAGATAATTGGCAACCATTTTTCCCACACTTGCTTGTCTAAATTTTCAAGAAAATTATTATCATAAATCTTAAGTAATTCTATTGCTTGAATACCGGCTAGTGCAGAAAAAGGAAAACTATTCTTTCCAAGCCAATTGGTATTATCAGGATCACCTTTAATTAAATACTCTTTTGCATTTTTAATTATTCGTTCTCTTGTTTCTTCTGAAGCTTCCTTCCAGCCTGGTAAATTTATTATGCAGGGTTTAAACTCTTCTCCATAATATTTGCTTGTTGGTAAAAGAGTCATTTCTCGCATGGTCATTTGCCACCACCAAGCTATTTCTCCATTCTCGAATCTATTTAAACAATTAATCACTCTTTCTTTTGGTGAAGGAATTAAAAGGTCTTTATCTTCTTCTTTTTGCCAACTGCGAATTTCATCAAATCTCTCCTTTGATTTAATCGCTACCTCTGAGTTCAATTCAATAGCCTCAAGTAGAGGGCAAATCTCATTGTGAAATTCTTGATTTGCATCCATAGCTCGACATATTTTTTCTAAAAACTCTGGATTTGCACCCTCAGAAAAATAACTTTGCGTAGAGCCAACAAAATCCTTCAAAATTAACATAATTCTTTCTTTTATGAGCAGATCATCTGATTTGTTCCATTCTTCAATTAGCCAATCTATATCCTCATATCTAAATCTTAGAAGCGGCGACCAAGTTAATAACAGCCAGTCTTTCTGTTCATTCAAAAAAGGTAGAAGTTTGATTAAAACTTTTCGTCGTTTTTCTAAAATTTGTTGATCAAATGTAATTTCCTCTTTTGAATTTATAAATCCTTGTCTATGTATTTTTAAGAACGGCAGTATTATTCTTATATACTCATCAAAAATTTCTTTGACATCGAGATTTTGCCAAGCTAAAGTCATTACTTCATCTGCCAATCTTTTCATTTCAAAAGACAAATACTCTGTTTCAATAATCTTCTTTCGCAACCAGTTTAAGATGGTAGTCAGGTCATCAATTTGCAAATTTCTTTCTAATTCATAAAAGAAGGTTTTGTAACTTCCTATGAAATTATGTGGTGGCTCAATGAGGACATCTAAAAGTTCTTCAATTTTTATTTTTTTTCGCCATAAAGCCGAGATTGCCACTCCCTTTAATTCCAAATTTTTATCATTTTCGTAAGTTCCGTAAATTAATGGCTTTAATTTCGCTTTCGTCGCACTATCTCCGATTCTCTTCACCGCATAAGCGGCATTTACACGAGTCGGGTGTTCTTCAGTTTCATCTAAAACTACTTTTAATAAGTCATCTTGAAGTTCTGTAGTTTGGCAGGCTTCCGCGATGTCAATTGCAACTCGACGAACCAGCCAACCTTTTGTTTTGTCATTAATAAATGGTCGCAATTGTTTAGCTAGTTCGGAATGTTTTAACTTTTGATAATTTCCTTTTGAATCCCAATCTCTAGCATCTTCATTTTCAAAAATTTCTAATAATCTTTCTGTCAATGCTGCGCGAAGATTTTCTTCAGCAGAAAGAACATCGCTTCTGAGCAAAACTAATGGCTCAATTTTCATCAAATGCTGAAATATTGGTTTTCTTCGACTAGCTATCCAAGCAGACGTTTCATAAAGTTGTGGATGCAAAAATTCTTTGCCGATTATTTCTATAATCTTTTCATCAGAGATTTTTCTATAATCCAAATACCAAGCAGCAAGAAATTCAGCATAGGTTTGATGTTCAAATTTGATTCGATTTGGTCCATTATTCGTAAATAAGCCTTTATGAATTGTTTCCCAAATTGCTGCATTATCTAACCGAAACTCGATGTTATCTTTATCATTTTCAAAATATCCTGATAATTCACTTATAGAAACATCAGCATCAGTTTGTTCGCCTGTATCGCGTCCTGTCCAAATTGAGGATTTGTTTGAAAAAACCATTATCGCCGCGATACGAGCAGCAATCCGCAATCGCTGATGAGTAGTCAGTTTGTCCTTTTTTGATGTTGGACGTTCTTCGTTATCCTCTTCGCACAAAGCTAAACAGCCTCGCTCGTATAATTCAGATTGATTAGCAGGAAATTCAGATTTTTCCTTGAAAATGTTCAATAGTAATTTCAGAGTAATTGGTTTTGCCGCTAACGGAACAACATTTTTCTCAAATATTTCTTTGAAGAACTTTTCATCGTTTTGTCCTTCGCATTGCACTGCATTAATAACATCTTCACGACGTAATTTTGCAAGATGAATAATTTGAAAATCTTCACCTTTCCATAAATTTTTTAATTTGCTTTCAAACTTAGATAAACTTGACCATTCGGCTGAACGACAGGTGACACGCAAAAATAATCGGTCTTTTGGTAATTCGCTAATTTCATCCGCTAATAAACCCGATAAGGTATTTATGTTTAATAAGGCTTCATCCAAACTATCAAGATACAAATAAAGTTTGCTGTTGCCATTTTTCCACTCTTTTATTTTGTCAGACTCAAATATTTTCCTGACAAGCCGGCTTTCATCACCGAACAAATTCAGATTGAAATAAAGTTTTATGGTTTCCGCATCTTCAATTTGATTGTCAGAAATTCTTTTTATTTCATTGCTTTTGCCCATTCCGGGTTCTCCAAGCATTACCAAACAAGGTATTTGAGCAAATTTCTCAAACGGGAAAGAAATACTTTCATATTCCCCCATAAGATACAGGAATCCATCTGTTCTGGGATTTTCCCCGGATTTATACCAATAGCGTGTCCAAGAGTAGTTTGCCATTTTTAGTTCACCTAAGAGAGCTGAAGTAATAGATAATAAATCAACCGTAAGTTATCACAAGAAAAGTAAAATACAAATTTTTATTTAAGTTTCTAGATTTTTTCAAAAAAATTTCATCACGAAACCCGCGTAAAATCGAGGTTATTTTAGTTTACCGAAAAAAATCATTATATACTGGAGCAATTACTACCCGATTAAAATTCTATCTAAAAGGAGGACGAAAAAAAGCCGTTTCTTCGGGGGTGAAGAAACGGCGCGAGGTGAACGGCGGAAACATTTTCGCCGTTGACTTACTTCAATCGGGGGTTATTTCATGACTTCGCCGAATGAAACGGCTTTTTCTTTGCCGTCAAGATCGAATTTGATGAAGACGCGACCGATTTTCGGGTCAACTTTGGTCACCGTGCCGTCTTTCAGCGAATTTACCCAGACGGCTTTGACCTTATCGCCGACTTTGGCGGCTGAGGTGAGCGGAAACGGCGTGCAGCGCGATTTCTCGACGACCGCGAAGCGTCCCGCAAAGCCGTTGACAAAGACTTTATCGCCCGCGACACGAATCACCTGCGCGGATTGCTGTTCCGCACCTTCCTGCACCGCGATGATCGTGCCGACATCAAACGGCGCGTTGATTTTCACGAACGTATTCGGTTTGAGCTTTTCTTCCATCTGTCCGATGCCCGTTGTGCCGTCCTTCGACTTCGCCGGGTTGTCGTAATCAATATCGAGATAACGAACAACCGGCTCGGTCGGCGTTGCGTCGTCCGTGACAATCGCTCTCTGCATTCCCGAACCCGACTGCCACCAGGTCAGCAGAATGTCGCCTTTCTTCGCCGTTCCGCCCGACGGAATCGGGACGATATAAGCGTTCGGAACTTTTTTCGTCTCGCTCATAAATTTGACTTCCGACATCTCTTTATCAGGCGTTCCCATCGTTTGCGAATACCAGATCATCGACGTTTTATCAATGCCGTAGACGTTTGCCTGCTGAAGCCAAAGGTATGGCGGCACAAGCACGACTTCGCCCGTTTTGGCAGTCGTTTCAACCGCCGGAAAATCTTTAAACGGAAACGTCGCCTGAAAATTCGGGTCAATCGTCGGTGTCGCTGCCGCCGCCGAGGTTTTGTTTGCGCCGTTCGTGTTTCCCGAATTGGCGGGAGTCGTGTTGTTCGCGGTATTTGTGCCGCCGCAAGCCGCTAATGTTATTGCCAAAGCCGTTAAAGCTATAATTTTTTTCATCGTTTTTCTCCTCTCAAAGTTAAAGTTTGCCGAAACCTGTTTGGAAAACCCGCCGAAAGACAGGAAAGAGACCGCGTTTTCTCCAAACAGATTCTCTACGCCCTCGAATTTTTATGTCAAACCGTCAAAGAAAGATTCACGGGCGAAGTTTGATTCTTTTGCCGTTAATTGCGGCGGTCGTATTCGATTCCCTTTTGCGTTTCGCTGAGCGCATCACGCACCAAATCCAACGCTTGTTGACGATAACCGCCTTTGTCGGCAGTCGCTTTTTTCAGGTAACTGTGCGCCGCTTTCAAATCGTTCAAAGCCGACTGCATAAACGGCTGGTCAGCCTTTGCGGGTAAAACAAAAGTTGCAACACATAAAACGACAGCGATTATCACGACCGATATTTTTTGCATTTTAATATTCATAATCTGTTCGCTCCTTTATCTATTTTTTCTTCATTTGGGCGGTAAAATTACCTTTAATCTTGCCGCCGTTTTCCTGCGTCAGATCAACTTCGCCCGTTACGGTATCGCCCGAAACCGCATTGATTTTGACCGTGCCTTTCGCTTTATAAGCCAGCGAGGTTTCTTCGGTTTTGCCGTCTTTGAAAATCGCCACCTTAACATTGCTGACCTTGCTGAATTTATCACCGACACTGGCACCGGAATCGCTTAATTCAAATGTTCCCGTCCGCAAAGGCGTATCAACCGTCCCGCCCGAATCGCCGAAAAGCGAGATTTCAATCCAAGTTTGTTTCTCATTATTCGGCTTCGCAGAAGAATTTGCATCATATTCAAAATCGGTTAAATCAATCATGTATCTGATGATCGGTTTTGAATCCAAATTTATTGCGAGCGGCGTAACTACGCCTTTTTTAACTTCAAAATCCTTTTTGACATCCGTCTTTGAATTCATCGTCTTAAAGTCCATCGAAAATTTCCCCAACCCGCTCGAAATCGGGCTTGAGCTTGTTCCCGTGCCGCCGCAAGCCGTTAAAATAAAACTCGCACATAAAATAATCCATAAATTTTTCATAGTTTTTCTCCTCTCTGAATTAGAGTGTTTTTTTTCGGTAAAACATTTCACCAAAGAGTGTCGAAACCCGAAAAAACATTTCGCGGAAAAATCTTTAACCGCGAAACACACGAAAGAAAAACAAGTAAATCAAGACTGCTTGTGGTTCTTTTTTTCGTATATTTCGCGTGTTTCGCGGTTAAAATATTGCAGTTTATTTTTGATTGACGCGGAATTGAAAATCGGCGGCAGATTCTTCTTCGCCTTTTGAATTAAAGCCGTAAAGTTTGACGAAATAATCACCTTTTTTCAGTTTGGCGGTCGGGAAATATGCGTTCAATTTAGATTTCCGCGCCGGGATTTTGCCGCTTCGATAAATCACGCCGCCGTCCGCGTCAACGATTTCGGCGCGGTAGGTTTGATAATCAGAGCTTTCGAGATCGAGCTGAAAATTTGCGCCTTTCGTGTCTTTTGTGAGATTCAATTCGACCATTTTTCCTTCCGAACGAACCGTTCCCGCAAACAGCGCGATGGTTGCGATGACAGGCTTCGGAATCGCGTCTTTCGGCTGATTTTTGTTTAGGTTTTCGGCGTTTGTATTTGGTAAATTTTTGTTCGCTTCGGATTTATTCGCCGAATTGACGTTTGAATCAACCGCGCCGTTTGAGTTATTTTCAATCTCTTGCGGAGTCGGTAAAACCATCGGAGTCG
The DNA here is from genome assembly GCA_031412675.1 of Acidobacteriota bacterium. Lineage (GTDB taxonomy): Bacteria > Acidobacteriota > Blastocatellia > Pyrinomonadales > Pyrinomonadaceae > JAFDVJ01. Next base: position 58,766 of record JANODL010000121.1, read on the forward strand.
GCGTGATTTGCCGAACGATTTGCGGTTGATTTTCGGCATTTCTAAAAACCGAAAACCAAAGACCAAAGACTAAAACCAAAATCGCCAACGCCGCGCCGAACGCCAATCGCGGAGTTTTGAATAAATTTACGAGAGAATTCCAGACAGACTGATTCTCCGCTATCGTTTCAGTTTTTTTAACGATAACTTCTTTTTCGGCGGCTAATTTTGCAAACATCTCGCGGGTGAACGCAACGCGCTGACGGCGAGTTTTCGTGGTTAGAAAGTTCTGTTCAAACTTCGCTTTTTCGACCGTCGAAAGCGTTCCGCGAACGAAGGATTCGATTAATTCATCTTCCACAACACCGATTTCGTCAAACAATTCGGCTTCCGCGATAAACCTTTCTTCAAACGCGCTTCTTTCATCGTCCGTCAATTCGCCAAGCAAAAAGCGGCGAATTTCCTTTTCATTGTCGAATTTTTCCTGAATCACTTTTCCTTTTCTCGATTTAGAGTGCAAAAAACTCAAAAAACATTTCACCTTTTTTAGTGGATAGTTGAAAGTGGATAGTTGATAGTTAAAATTCTTCTTCTCACTATCAACTATCCACTTTCAACTATCCACTAATTTGTCGCAGCAGTCGCGCACGCAATTTTCCAGTTTGCTTTTCAGACGGCAGACGCGAATCCGCAAAGTGTTGAGCGAAATTTCGAGCGATTCCGCCAAAAGTTTGCGCGTCGAAATCATCGTTCGCTCGTCCGTGTCGTGATACGCGATTAAAAGCCGCCGCGTTTCCAAATTCATCGCCGCCAAACATTTTTCCAAACAACCAAAACGTAGATTGTCGGTTTCATATTCTTCCGATTTATCTTTTTCCGCCAAGTTTTGAATATTCGGATTTTCGTCGAGCGATTCGCTCAAAAATGCGGGATTTCGGAGATTTTCCTTAAAAACAAACTGGGCAACACCAGCCGAATAAGCGTTGATGTTCTGAATTTCTTCGCCTTCCGCAATTTTTCTGAGGATTCGGTCAAAAACCGTATCGGCAAGTTCTTCCGATGTTTCGCAATTGCGCCATTCAAAAAACTTTATTAACCGCTGACGCAGAGTTTCATACTTCACGCCCGCCGCCGCGCGGTCTGCGTCAAGCAATTCCAAAAGTTTGTCGAAATTGGTCTGCGAAAATGAATCTGCCACTCGTTTTGTTATGGGCTTGATAGTTTTAAAAACAAGTGTAAGAGCAAAAAGGTAAAAGTAAAACTTTCATTGTCAAAATAAATTTTGCCTTTTTACTTTTTACTTTAAAACCATTCGCCTTGAATCGTAAAACCCGCCCAAAAATACGGCGAGCGGAAACGCGGAATTTGTTTCATTTCGTTTTGTACGGCGCGTAAAGCCGAAGCGGGCGCGAGTTTTTTCTGTAAAAGATTCTGATAGAAACGCTTCATAAATTCGGCGGTTGCCGCGTCGTCAACCTTCCACAAACTCGACACGATTCTTTTCGCGCCGGCATACATAAATCCGCGTGTCAGACCGATTAAACCTTCGCCGCGCACGTCTTTTCCGAGCGCGGTCTGGCAAGCCGAAAGCACGACCAAATCGCTGTTTAATTTAAGATTATAAATCTGGTTGAGCCGCAAAAATCCGTCCTGCGCCTTGCCGTTTTTGTCAAAAAGCGAAAGCACCAAACCGGAAAGTTCGGGACGCGACGTATCGAGCAAGCCGTGTGTCGCAAAATGCAGAATACGATAATTTTCGAGCGATTTTTCCGTCACGTTTTCGCGGCTTGCGTCAAAATCTATATTCAAATCCGCCTGATTTTTCGGTAAAAACGTCGAAATATTCCGCGCTTCGATGCGCGACGAAAGCAAACGCGGAAAACCTCCGTTCAAATCAAAATCGCGCAAAACTTTGCCCAAGTCAGAAGTTGGCTGCGTCGGATTAACGATTTTTGCCGCGCTCGAAAACCTTGTGTCGTTCGCTTCAAAAACCGCGTCGGCAAAAATCGCCAGAGCTTTTTCGGGCGTTTTGTTATTGGTCAAATTTCGACGAATTTCCGCCAACACATTCGCCGACGGCAGCACGACAATTTCGTTATTTTCGATTAAAAGATTTTGGACTTTGGATTTTGGGTTTTGGGCTTGAAGCGAAGCAAACGGAATAAACTGCAAAACGCCGTCAGCGACGATGGCAAGGCGTTTATTGGCAATCTTATCGGCAATCGGCGCGAGCAAAACCGCACTCAGTTTTTTTGATAAATCATTCGTCTTTGCCTCGTCCGCTTTACTGCGCGAAACGATTGAATTGTAAAAATCCTTTGCCGCCGTTTCGATTTCTTTGCGCGGCGGAAGGATAAAAATTTCGGTCGAGTTTTTTGTCACGAGCCAGAGAAAGCTCCGCGATGTGCCGAGTTTGTATTCGAGCAAAACGGTTTCGTCCGTTAAAAGATTCCGAATGCCTTGGGCGGAAAGCGTTTCGGTTTGCGTCAGCGCGGCATAACGCGGATTTTCGCGGCGGATTTTGACTTGCAGAGTTTCTAAATCAGTCGTCAAAGCGTTAATTTCGTTCGTGATTTTGGCGATTTGTTCTTCGGTCGCTTTGCGGTTTAAGGCTAATGTTCGTTGCCGATATTTGGCGTTGAGCGAATTTTGCAAATCCTGCGCCTTTTCGAGCAATTTCACGTCAACGCCTTGTTTGATGCTGATGTTTGCTTCCTGTAAAAGCCCGACCAAACTGCGCGTGCGGGCGCGTTCGCTGGTTTGCAGTGCCAACTCAACATCGTTTGTGTCCTTCGATTTTTCGTAACGCGCCACAATCAAATCGGTGTAAAGTTCGTAAAATTGCTGAACCGTCGAAAAATACGCGGTGCGAAGATCGGGATTGAGGATTTCGCCGCGAATCCGTTCGATGATTTGCAAGCCGTTTTCGACGTTTTCAATCGCTTTCGGCAGATTTCCACGGTCTTTTTCCGCTAAAGCCAGCCAATAAAACGTGTCGGCTTCAACTCTGCGGTCGCCGAGTTGTTTGGCAAGCACGTTTGATTGTTCAAAATTTTCAAAGGCTTTCGGTTTATCGCCCGAATTCCAAAAAGTTTTGCCCAAATTCCGCAAAGTAGTCGCTTCGCCCGTTTTATCGCCGATGGTTCGTCGCAGAGTTAATGCCTGCTGTAAAAAATCAATCGCTTTTACCGAATCGCCGCTTTGCGCGAAAACTTGTCCGAGATTATTAAGCGTATTGCCTTCGCCGCGCTGGTCTTTGATTTCACGGCGTAACGTGAGTGATTGACGATAAAGTTCTTCGGCGCGGCGCGTATCCCCGAATAATAGATAACAACCGCCGAGATTGTTCAAAACGATTGCTTCGCCCTGTTTGTCGCCGATTTCGCGGTTGATTGTTAATGCCTGATTCAAATAAAAAACCGCCTGTTCGTAGTCGCCGAGTATTTTATAATTGTTGCCCAAATTATTTAAAGCAGTGCTGACAAACTCACGATTGCCAATTTGGCGGGAAAGTTCTAAGCCGTGTAAATAAAATTCGAGAGATTTTTGCATTTCGCCGAGTTGTTCATAAATCAAACCGCTTGAAACAACCGCGACGACTTGCCAAACTTTATCCTGTTTCGTTTTCGATAAAGCGATTACTTCCTGAAATTTTTCGAGAGCCTTGCGCCGCCCTTCGATTGTTCCTTTTGCCCGCAAAACAGATGATTCGTTGGCAACCTCGGTGATTTTTTTTGCCGCCGTGTTAATCTCGAAATCCAAAGCAACGGTCGGGCGAACTTCCGTCAATTTAATCGCATATTTTGCCAAACCTGCTCGCGGATCAGCAGGCGAAACTTCGATTTTATATTCGCCCGCATCGGTTGCCGTGACCAAAATCAAATCATTTCCCAAAATTCCGCTCGGACTTTCGGTTTCGATAAATTTTTCGCCCGAAGGTTTATAAGCCGCGAGCGAAACGTCAATGCCTTTCTGCTCGATTTCGACGCGGGCGGTTTGATTCGCGCCGATTTGCACCGCAAACGAATGCGTTTCGCCGCCTTTTATCTCACGTTCGATTTCGTTATTCAAAACGAGTTTCGGCGTTTCCTGCGAAAAAACGGCGGAAATTGACGCAAGAAAAAAAACAGCTAACAAAATAAACTTTTGACAAAATTGTTTCGGCATATTTTATTTAATTTCTAACAGAGTTAAGTAGTATAAGACTAATTTCAGACGAATTTTAGCAATGTTTTTCCAAAAACATAAATTATCTTTTCTAAAAGAATAGTTTTCACCTTAAAAGCAACGACCAATAACATCGGCAAATTTACATTCGCCGATGTTTCGGGAGGAGAAACTTAGATTCTTAATGTTTACGCGAAAAAATGGCAATTTAATCCTCAGATTGTAAATGTATCGGAAGACATAAAAGACCTAGCCTTTACGCCTCAACAGTAAAAATAAAGAGGCTTATATTGAAATCGGGAATGAAAAGTTTTTTAAGTTTTCTTTCCCGACAATCATTTTTTTTAAAAAAACTTTTCTTTTGGTAATTTATGATGTATAAGTGTATAGAATTCTTTCCATAAGGAATTCTTAAATGCTGGCATCCGAGTTTTAACGAAAGTCATCAAAGATTGCGTCTATCCGCCGGAACCGAAAAGTTTTTTCGGGCTTGAAAATTAGGACAGTTTTTATGGTATAATGCAAACAGCCTTCCTTAAAAAGTTTAGGAAGCCTGCCGCAGACAACCAAAATACAAAGAAGAAATGATGAAAAGTTTTACAAGAAAAAATGCTCTATGGCTTTGCACAGTTATTTTGTCGGTTATTGGTTTGACCACGATAAATACCTTTGGTCAGCAAGTTTATACGCGACCGACGACAACTTCGCCAAGCCCGAAACCTTTGCTTCAAGACATTCAAGTCCCGCCGGCAAACACCAATCCTAACCCGACATCCACGCCTTTAATAACCAGAACGGCAAGCGTCAATCCGGTCATCAATGACATCACGATTCCGGGTTATTCGGGCATTTTAATCGAAACTTTGGATGGTAAATCGGTTGTTGACAACTATTCAAACTACGCTTTCAATCCGGCTTCAAACGTCAAGATCGCAACTTCTTATGCGGTGCTGAAAACCTTCGGACCGGAATTTCGTTTTCAAACATCAGTTTGGACGGACGGACAAATTGACGAAACGACGCGGACGCTCAACGGAAATCTTTATGTTTCGGGACGTGACCCGATGTTTAATCTCGAACACGGCGTTAATGTCGCGTATGAGCTTAATCGTTTGGGTATTTCAAGCGTCAACGGCAGCATAATTGTCACGGACAATTTTGCGCTGAACTATAATATGTCGCCCGTCGCTTCGGGGAATGGTTTGGCAACGATTTTGGATTCCGGCAAACGCAATGCGGCAACCAACAGAGCCTGGCAAAATTATCTGATAAATTCGGGCAAATACGGAAAAATCACGCTCATCCCGTCGGTTTCGATTTCGGGCAGCGTTTATGTTCAGCCGATGCCGGGCAATATTCGTCAATTATTCACGCACGAATCCGCGCCTTTGCGGGAAATCGTTAAAGTCATGATGTGCTACTCGAATAATTTTCTGTCAGAACGCCTCGGCGATATGGTCGGCGGATCGTATCGGGTTGCACAGATTGCCCAGCAAGGAGCCGGAGTTTCACCGCAAGAGTTCGTTTTGCAAACTTCGAGCGGTCTCGGTCAAAACCGCGTGACTCCGAGAGCAATGATGCGATTGCTTCGCGCTTTACGAAACGATCTGGCGAAATACAAAATGACCTTCGCCGACATAATGCCGGTTGCGGGAGTTGACAAAGGCACGCTTGAAGGACGTTTTGATACGGATTTTGCACGCGGCAGCGTCGTCGGCAAAACCGGAACTCTCGGCAACACGGACGGCGGAGTCAGCGCACTCGCGGGTGAAATCAGCACACGCAACGGAACTTTGCTTTTCGTAATCTTTAACCAAAAAGGAAGCGTTCCGAAGTTTCGCGCTTTTCAAAACAGCTACGTTTCATTGATTCAAGGACAATTCGGCGGCGCGTCTCCGATGGCTTATAATCCGGTTTCGCTCGATACGCGGCTTGCCAACACGCGAATCACATATCCCGATATGCGGGCGCGAATCAATTAACAAAATGTCAGATAAACTTTAGTTTGCCGCGACAACCGAAAAACCACAGTTTGTTAGTCTTTTTCAAAAGGAAGCGATGTAGAAATTGCTTCCTTTTTTGTCTTTCAACTTGCCGAAAACAGCCGAATACTTCAAACTTTTATCTTTGGCAAAAAAACTCTGATGAGCGAAATCGAAAAAACCAAAGATTCAACGGCAGAAAATCCCGAACAATTAACCGAAGCCGCGCCGAGCGACATAATCGAAGCCGAAAATCCCGATACGAAACAAACCAGCGTCGCCAAATCCGCCGGAATCGTTTCGATCGCCGTGATGTTTTCGCGGGTTTTGGGTTTGGTGCGCGAGATGGTCTTTGCGGCGGTTTTCGGCGCGGGCTTTCTCGCGGATGCCTTTCAAGCGGCATTTAAAATCTCGAACACCCTGCGCGATTTGTTTGCCGAAGGCGCGCTTTCCGCCGCATTTGTCAAAGTTTTTACCGATTATCAAGTCAAACGCACCGAAGAAGAAGCGTGGCGTTTGGCGAGTATGGTTTTGAACGCGCTGGCGGTTGTTTTGTGCGTTGTCGTCGTCATCGGAATTTTCGTTTCGCCTTATTTGATAAGTCTGCTCGCCAAAGATTTTTCGCCCGAAAAAACTGCGCTGGCGATAACCTTAACGCAGATAATGTTTCCGTTCATCCTGCTCGTCGCGCTCGCGGCGGTGGCGATGGGCGTTTTGAACACGAAAGGACGTTTCGGCGTTCCGGCTTCGGCTTCGACGGCGTTCAATGTTGTCTCGATAATTTTCGGACTCGGTTTGGCGTATTGGCTGAGCGGCGGGCAGATGGCGGGAAAACCCGAAGATGTCAACGCGATTCCGCCGATGTTCGCGCAATGGGCGATTATCGGAATGGCAATTGGCGTTTTAATCGGCGGCGCGGCGCAGTTTTTGATTCAGGTGCCGTCGCTTTACAAAGTCGGATTTCGTTTTTTGCCTGTTTTGAGTTTTACCGATCCGGGCGTTTTGCAGGTCGCTAAACTGATGGCTCCAGCGATTTTGGGCGTTTCGGCGGTGCAAATCAAGGTCTTTATAGATGTTTTTCTGCTGTCGAGCATCGAAGGCGGAAACTCCTGGCTGCCTTACGCCTTTCGCTTGATGCAATTCCCGATTGGCGTTTTCGGTGTCGCGGTCGGGACGGCTTCGATTCCGATGCTTTCGCGGCTCGCGGCGGAAAACAAATTCGGCGAATTCCGTTCGACACTTTCTTCTTCCATCCGGCTGGTTTTTCTTCTGACGCTGCCTTCGGCGTGCGGTTTGGTCGTGCTTTCGACACCGATCATTCGTTTGATTTATGAACGCGGACTTTTTTCGCCAACCTCGACCGATATGACGGCTTATGCCTTGATCGGTTACTCCATCGGCTTGACCGGTTACGCCGCGATAAAAGTGCTTTCGCCGTCATTTTACGCGCTCGACGATGTCAAAACGCCGATGTTCGTTAGTCTGACATCAGTTGCGATTTATCCGTTTGCGGGTTATTTTCTGATGCAGTTTTTCTCGCAGTTTTACGTTACGCCCGTCACGCCGAAAGGTTTGGCGCACGTCGGTCTAACGGTCGCGACCTCGCTCATCGCCTTAATAAGTTTCTCACTTCTCGCTTTTATGATGCGCCGCCGCATCAAACGCCTCGAAGGCAGAGAAATTCTGTCGTCATTCATCAAAATCGCGCTCGCTTCGGCAACAATGTCAGCCGTTTGTTATTTCACATACTATTTTCTTCACGAGCAATTCGGCGGGAAAAACTTGATTGCCAAACTAATCGAATGTTTCATCCCGATCGGACTCGGCGGCATCGTCTTTGTGGTCGCGGCAAAACTCCTAAGAATTAACGAAATTGATAAAATTTACAACGCTTTCGCGCGGAAATTGGGTTTGAAGAAATAATTCTTGCAAACGTATATTAAACGGCTAAAATGTGAACTATGAATCCCTTGGAAAGAGCCGAACAATTAAAAGCCGATTTAGACAGTCTGCGTCCGCTCGACCGGGAAGCCGAAGCGCGGATTATGCAAAAGTTTCGGCTTGATTGGAATTATCACTCAAACAATCTCGAAGGCAATTCGCTGACTTACGGCGAAACAAAAGCGTTGATTTTGTTCGGCATCACGGCGCAGGGCAAACCTCTCAAAGATCATTTTGAAATTACCGGACACAACGAAGCAATCAACTGGATTCTCGAAATCGTCAAAGGAGAAACCGTTTTAACCGAAGCTTTTATTCGCCAACTTCACACACTTTTGCTCAAAGAATCGAGTTACAAAGAAGCCTTAACCGCAGACGGAAAACCGACGCGCCGCAAAATTGAAGTCGGCAAATATAAAACTCAGCCGAATCACGTCATCACCGTCACGGGCGAAACTTTTTATTTCGCCACGCCAGAAGAAACGCCCGCGAAAATGCACGATTTAATCGAATGGTTTAGAAAAGAAAAAGACAGAGCTGATGTCAACCCGATAATTTTAGCCGCGCTTTTTCATTACCGATTCATTCGCATTCATCCATTCGACGACGGCAACGGCAGAGTCGCCCGAATTTTGATGAATTTTATCCTGATGCAATTCGGCTATCCGCCCGTCATTATCAAAACCGAAGACAAAGAAAATTATTACGCCGTTCTGCGCCTCGCCGATGCTGACGAACTCGAACCTTTTATCGAATACATCGCGCAAAATCTTGTTCGTTCGCTCGAAATAATGATTCGCGGCGCGAAAGGCGAAGATATTGAGGAACCTGATGATTTAGATAAAGAATTGGCTTTGCTTGAAAGAAATCTATTTCAACTAAATAATGTCAGACCCGTTACAAAAAATGTTGAGATATTATTTGAGTTATTTGATTCATCAATTATTTTTTTAGCGAACGAATTTCTTAGGGTGTGTGAAAAATTTGATAAATTTTATTCTAGGCATAAATTTCTTTTTTTAATAAATGATCAAGGAAATCATCATTCATCAAAAGAAGATGCTATCTCTCAAACAAGAAATCATCTAAATGGCTATGGAGACCTTATTTCTTTGAGGCTTCGGTATAGGTATATTGGATTCAATCAAAAAGATATAAAAAAGGAGAATTGGACTTCAGAAATAAGAATATATTTTGAATTAGCTAAATATATTGTAGAAGATGACAAAGATGAAATTTCATTTCAAAAAACTTACTCTGAGCAACTATCAAAGGAAGAAATAAAAACTTTAGTGAATCATTTAGCCAAACTTCATAAAAAGTTTATTGAAGACAAACTTTTTGACGCGCAACAAAAAGTCAAAGAGATTCAAGAAACAATTTCTGATTTGTAATTCAATCATTTTTTATGCTTTCTTAAAACTGAGAGAAATTCATTCACCACTTCCTTTGATGAGTTATAGCACTTTTCCGCCGAATAATGTTCAACACACAAAATTCCTGATTTCTTGAACCATTTATCTTTCTCAGAATCTTTCTCAAATCTATCTGGATGATATGAAACTTCTAAAATCCCCCATAACCCATTTTCACAAATTAAGAAATCAACTTCTCTATGATCTTCAAAGAATTTTCCAGTTTCTGCCCGAACAGCTAAAGGTAAAGGAAAAAACAAAACTCCTTGAGATTCAAATTCCTGTGCAATTCTAATTTCTGATTGTGAAGCGAATTTTATTTCATTGTAAACATAAGGAGTTTTACCTTTTTTCGCAAACATTAATTCCGTAATTTCTCCTTGATTTGAAATACCTTCGCCTAAAATTAATGTTCTTGTTAAATTTTTCCAATCTCCATCAATTTCAATAAGTTTGACTCTAAAAGATATAGGATTCTCAACCTTTTTCCCATAATCATAAAACTCGAATCTTCCATTGCAAATTGCTAATAATGAGCGTTCCATTATTGATTTAGCTCGCTCATTGTTTTTAACAAAGCTATATATTTCTGTTGGAATATCAATAAGAATTGCTGTATCAATTCGTCTAAATTCGCCAAAATCTTCTACATCATATCCAGAAATTTCTAACTCGCAATCTATAGCAATTGCTGCAATATCTTTGAAATTATTATCAACAATCAATTGAACCCAAGTTCTATGAATTTGTGCTTCTCTTTCGTCCATTTTAAATGTAAAGTTACCAACTTTAGCTTATCATCATTTTAAATTCATCTTCATTCAAAACTTTCACGCCCAAAGATTCGGCTTTCGTGAGTTTTGAACCGGCATCGCTGCCGGCGACGACGTAATCGGTTTTTTTGCTGACGGAAGACGAGACGCGTCCGCCTAAATCTTCGATTAATTTGGCGGCTTCGTCGCGCGTGAATTGTTCTAGTTTTCCGGTTAGAACAAAAGTCTTGCCGTTAAAATTTTCGTTTAATTCGGCGTTGGCATCGCCGTCAATTTCGGTTTTTACGCCCGCCGTTTTTAGTCTTTCGATGACTTCGAGGTTTTTCGGATTGCGGAAGAAATTGAAGACGGACACCGCAACGGCTAAACCGATTTCGTGAATCGCGTCGAGTTCTTCGACCGAAGCGGCGGCAAGGTTTTCGATGTTTCGGTAATGTCTTGCGAGAATTTTCGCGTAGCGTTCGCCGACGTGGCGAATGTCCAAACCGTAGAGCAACCGCTGCAATCCGCGTGTTTTTGACAGTTCGATTTGTTCGATGAACTTTGCCGCGCTTTTTTCGGCTTTGCGTTCGAGATTGGAGATTTGTTCGGGCTTCAAATCATATAAATCCGCGACGTTTTTGACCATTCCCGAATCAACCAGCGTTTCGACCAGAACATCGCCGAGACCTTCGATGTCCATCGCTTTCCGCGCCGCAAAATATAAAATCCGTGCTTTTAGTTTGGCGGGACAATCATCGTTTGAACAACGCGTGACGACTTCACCTTCGGGGCGAACCGCGTCAAAACCGCAGACGGGACAGTTTTTCGGAAACTCGTAATCGGTTTCCGCGCCCGTTCGTTTCGATTCGATGACCTGCAAAATTTGCGGAATAATCTCGCCCGACTTTTCGATTAGCACCCAATCGCCGATTTTGAGATTCAAACGCTTGATTTCGTCCTCGTTATGCAAAGACGCACGCGCCACGGTCGTTCCGGCAAGCAAAACGGGTTTCAAATAAGCCACAGGTGTCAGCGAACCTGTCCGCCCGACCTGAATGTGAATCGCTTCAAGCTGCGTCGTCGCCGTCATCGCCGGATATTTGTAGGCAATCGCCCAACGCGGAGCTTTGGTTGTCGAACCGAATTCGTCTTGCAAACGCGTTTGATTGACTTTGACGACCACGCCGTCAATTTCATAATCGAGCGAATCGCGCAAAGCCTGCATTTTTTCGATAAATTCCGCCAATTCATCAAAATTTGAACAAAGCGCACGGTTCGGATTCGTGTGAAAACCTTTCTCCTCGAGCCACGCGAAACCTTCCCAATGCGTCGAAAACATTTTTGACGCGCCCGAAAGCAAATCGTATGGAAAAATATCCAATTTGCGCGACGCGACAATCGAAGAATCAAGCTGACGAAGCGTTCCCGAAGCAAAGTTGCGCGGGTTGGCGTAAGTTTTTTCGCCCTGCATTTCGAGTTCGGCGTTGATTTTTTCAAAAACCGACCGCGCCATAAAAACTTCGCCGCGAACTTCGACACGTTCGGGAAATTCGCCCTTCAAACGCATCGGAATCGTCCGAATCGTTCGCACATTGCTGAAAACATCATCGCCCGTTTGCCCGTCGCCGCGTGTCGCGCCCGCGATGAGAACGCCGTTTTCGTAATGCAAAGCAACGCTCAAACCGTCAATCTTGAGTTCCGCAACGTAATCAAACACACGCCCGTCAGCTAATTTCTGACAGCGTTCGTCAAAAGCCTTCAAATCTTCCAAATTGTATGAATTGTCGAGCGACATCAACGGCACGCGATGCACAAACGGCTTAAAACCGTCAGCGCGTCCGCCGACTCTCTGCGTCGGCGAATCGGGCGTAATCAAGTCAGGATTTTCGGCTTCGAGCGTTTTTAACCTTTCAAGCAATTTATCAAACTCAAAATCCGCAATCTCCGGCGCGTTGTTTTGATAATAAAGCTCGTTATGTCGATTAATCTCGGCGCGAAGTGTTTCGATTTCAGTTTGTAAATTATTTTCGGCGTGTTCAAAAAGATTCATTTCTTCAAAAGTCTAAAAATTTATTTAATCAGGTTGTCTAAAATGTTAATGGAATGACTGCAATGCGGACAAATCATCCGGCTAAATAAATAAGGAATTTGATATTTCAAAGGTTCAATGTTGTATTTTTCTGCTAAAAACATCATCCACTTTGCTTTTTGTTCGCCGGAATATTCGCCATTCCAATTTTTCCAATCAATTTCAACAGGCAACACCTCAAACTTTATCGGTTCCTTTTTAAATTTTTTAATAAATACCGGGTCGTGTTTGTAAGCAACTAATTTCTCATCTTCTGCCCAAAGGTAGATTTCTTTTACGCAGTTCGGACAATTCAAAACAAATTCTTCAAGTTCGCTAAATTGAAAAAACATTTGGCTTAACTCTTCTTGTTCGTGAAAAGCTAAAAACGAGAAAAACAAATATTTACGATCCTCATTATCCAGTTGGTCATTGTCGAATAATTTCTCGGTAAGCGGCGTAATTTTTATGATAGCTTCGAGGTAAAATTTCTCAATTTCTTCCTTTAATTTTGAAACTAAATTCACATCATCGGAAGCTATTTCGTAACGTCTATCACGATTTCGGAAAGCATGAACTAAACCGCAAAATATAATTATTTCAATTTGATTTGCATTTGACTGCGGCTGAAAGGCAATTTCGACAATATGCGGAACAGCCGCAAAAGTGGCTGAATAAGTCGAATACTGATGACATAAATATCCGTATAAAAAATCGTTTTCCTGCCCGCTTTCAAAGTCTTCCGACAACTCCGAAATCATTTCGGGAACATCCGCAGCATTTCCGTAAGCGTGACTAAGCAAACTCCATCTTTCATCATCTAAAGCAAGCATAATTTATTCTTATCTCGTTACTTTATCGTTGCGTTTTTCAAGATATGTTTCTACTGCGATTTCAAAAAATTCATCGAGAGAAATATTTAATCTTCCAGCCATTTTTACCGCTCGTTCGTAAATTGAATCTGGAACATCAATTGTAAATTTCTTCACATTTTGCCTTTTAATTTTCTTCACACAATCGCCTTGCCGAATCGTGCCTGATTGCACGACTTTGGCGTAGATTCCGCGCAGGTGAAATTGTTTGCCGACGGGCGAATTAACGAATTTCATCGCGTCCAAGCCGAAGCGTTCGACAAATTTTTTACAGCCGTTATGTGGTTGCGCTGTAACTTCGATGATTGCCGAACCGATTTCAAGACGCGTTCCGTGCGGAAGATTTTCGTCGGTTAAATTCAAATCTATAAAAAGCTGGTCGCCCGCGAGTTTCAGACGGTTTTCGTCCTGTGCGAGCAAGGCGGCAATGCGCGAATTCATAATCGCCAGTTGCGTTTCATAATTGCCGTCGTCGGTCAGCCAATCGTCGCCAACCAAACCTTTTTCGATGTCGAGTTCGCCCGTTTCCAAAACTTCGCGCTCATCTTCCTGCGGACGGCGGACGATTAATTTTAAAGTGCCGTTATCTTTCGGCGATTCAAGAACTTCAGCAAGCTCGGCTTCGATTTCTGCGGTCGTTAAATATTTCATAAAAAGGGTGTAAATTCTGCTTATTTTACAAAACTTTTTATTGATTTGGAAATATCCGATTGACGCTTTAGAATTTGCAGGAGATGAAATTTGAGGAGTTTCAATATCTCTCTGAAGTCATTGAATTTGTGCCGATTCTAAAAAAGGACGATTCTCGATGCCGGTGGTGGAACGGGCGGAATTTCTGCTGTCTGCATTGCCCGAAAGCCTTTAAAATGATTGAATATTTTTATGCGTTATCTCAAGAAAATCATCGTTGCCGCGTTTCTCGGCTTTCTCGCCTTTGCGCCGCCCGGAACGCTGATCGCTATTTTTCTGTTTTTAGCGTGGCTTTTCGGCGATGCGAGAATCGTTGCCGGAGGTTTGGTTGTCGTTGCGATGATCGGAATCGGCGGTTTCATCCGGCGCAGACGAACGGCAAGACGCAAGCAAGCGGAAAAACTTTAAGAAGCCGTTTGAAAATGCGAAAGCGGTTGAAAATCTCGAATTATCCATTGTCAATTATCAATTATCCATTAAATTCAGAGGTAATCATTGTTTATCAACCTAAAAAATAATGGATAATTGATAATGACTAATTGATAAAGTGTTTTCGTCCTCGGTCGTTTCGAGGTTTCAAACAGTTTCTAAGAACTCATAAATTCCGCGATCAATCGGTGAAAGTGATGCGTTCCCTGCTCACGCGACGGCGAATATCTGCCGCGTTCGTAAAATCTCGAATTGATTCCTTTTTGCACCGATTCGACAATCGTCTGGTCTTCAATTTCGACACGGTGAACATCCGCGCCCGCGCCTTTGCCGAGTTTCGATTCGTCCGCGACAAACGTCAGATACGAAACCTTCGTCAAATCGGTTTGCAAAGGCTTGACGAGATTGACCGACAAACCCCACGGATAAAAATTGAGCATCAGATTCGGGAAAATGAAGAAATACAGCGCGGCGATTTTTTCGTCAAAATCGAATGTCAAATGACTGGAATTTAACCCGTCCGCTACCGCAGACGGTTCTGACAAAGCGGTCTGCAAACTCGTAAAACGAAAAGTTTCGGTCGTGTATGAACCGTAATCAATCGCCTCGTTCAAACTCTGATGAACAAACGGAATGTGAAAACCTTCGAGATAATTTTCGCAATACAAAGCCCAATGCGCGTTGACAAAATAATCGCGCGAATTTTCGGCGGAAAACTTCAAATCGTCCCAATCGAGCCGCGTCAAACGCTCGCGGACAGGCGCGAAAAATTCATCAAACGAGGCAAACGGATTGACGGAAGCAAACAAAAGCCTGCCTAAAATATCAAAAGGAATTTGCGGCAAATCGTCTTTCTCGGACGGAAAATTTGCCGCGTTTTCAAATTCGGGCATCGAGAGAAATTTGCCGTGCAAATCAAAACGTCTCCCGTGATAACCGCAACGAATGCCGTTTAATTTACATTCTTCTTCAATCAAAATCTTTCCGCGATGTGTGCAAACATTTGAAAGACAATTGAAATTTTCGCCGAGTTTGGTAATTAAAACGGGTTCGTCGAGAAAACTTTCTAAAATCGTGAAAGGTTTGAGATTGTCTATTTCGTCCGTCGTGCCGACAAGCTGCCAACTTCGCGCAAAGATTTTTTCCTTTGATTCACGAAAATATTTTTCGTCCGTGTAGAATTCGGACGAAAGCGTTTCGGCGTATCGAATGTCGGGGTTGATGTCGAAAATCATATTGTCAGAACCGCCTGCGGTAGCGGGCGGGTTAAGTTTTTAAAATCTGCAATTCTCTGAATGATGCGATTTACCCGCCCGCTACCGCAGACGGTTCTGACCTGTATAATTTACCCACCCGCTACCGCAGACGGTTCTGACTTGTAAAGCAAATATTTCGGATTCGTATCGCTTCTCTCAAAACCTCGGACGATTAAGCCTTCGGCGAAAGCAGTTTGAAATTCGTGTTTGATTCGCTTCTGTTCGATGATGGCTTTTTTCGTGTCTTTGACGACCAGTTCGTTCCAGTTCGGCGGGATTTCGACCGTTTTGATGATTTCGCCCGTTTCTTCAAACTTTTCGCCTTTGGAAAGCGCGACGACTTTCGGCGAATCGAGATGCCAATCGGCGAAAAGACGGTCGCTGTCAATGCCTTCCTGCGTTTTTTTTTGTTCCGCGCTCGCTTCGGCATCGGTGCCGTAATAGTTCGGCATATATGTATTTATCGTTACGCCGAGCCGTTCGATATTGAAAAATGCGTTACGCGCCAGAACGGGCTGATACGTCCATTTGATATATTTTGCGCCTTCTGCAAGCGACCTTTCACGCTGCGCCCATTTCAATTTCGTGCCGATGCCGAGACTTTGCAGCCCTGTGTCAATCGCCGTCATATGTGAATAAAATGCGCGTTCGCGGCTGTTTTCCAAAAACATCGGAAGCGATAAAACAAAGCCGATCAGCCGCTCGCCCAAAAACGCGCCCAACGTAAAACCGCCCGCGTAACGCGCAACAATCAAATGGCGGACGGGCGAAATTTCCATATCGGGCGAAGCAAAAACCGTGCGCTGTAATTCGATACATTCGCGCATTTCCTCAACCGTTTCGACTTCACGGATTAATATTTCGGGTTTTTCCATCTTTTATTTCAACCGCGAAATACGCAAAATACGCTAAAACCCGAATTAAATAATTTTTCGCGTTCTTTCGCGTGTTTCGCGGTTAATAATTCTTCAAATCTCAAATTTGCTAAACCAATCTTTTGAAACTTTCGCAATTTGTTTCGTTTCTGTCAATTTTACAATTTCGTTCACAAAATTTATCAGCGATAATTTTCCTTCGGCGCGATATTTGGCGGGAATTTCGGCGCGTAATTGTTTGATCAAAGATTCGGCGTTGAAGCCGATTTTGAACAAAACCAATTTTTCGGTGCGCGTGTGTTTGAGAATCCAATGCGTTTTGCGAATCGAATTCTGTCCGCATTCGCCCCAGAACGCAAAATCGTTTTTCTCGCTCAAGGCAATTAAATCGGGTTTGTAGCGAAGTCCGACCTTGGTTTCGATTTCGAGATTCGGATATGCGCCCACGAACATTGCGTAAGCCAAAGCCTTCATCAAAATATGCTCGTAACTTTCGCCCGTCCGTTGCCAGAGCCGAATTCTTTTACCCGCCAAATTAAAATCGTGAAGCATCTTTATTTAATGATAAATGATGAATGATAAATGCTGAAATTTTGGTAGTGAACAGAAAGTAATGTCGGTTAAAATTCTCGATCGTGCATTGAACAAAAACAATGTCATCGCCGGGAGCGCACGCATCCCTGCGTGCTGAGCGTGAAACGCGAATAAATTGCGTTGCAAGTAAATTCAAGATCGAGCAACGCTTTTACGCCGCTTTTCAAGCGACGTTGCACACAAGGATGTGTGCGCTCCCGGCGATGACGTTTTTCCCGATAAGGATTACTTCTGGTTCACTACCGAAATTTTTACTTAACTTTTCCGACGCGGATTTGCTATCATAAAAAGGTGGCAAACTATTTCTTTCCCGCGAGCGCCGCTTTTCTTCAAATGAGTTCCCCGAACAATCTCGAAATTACCGGAAATCTGACGGCGCATCCGTTTGCCGAATTATTGGTCGAAATTCTGCAAGCGCGGCTCAACGGTTCTCTGCGTCTTTCGCGCCACAACAGCAAAACGATTATTTACGTCCGTGACGGCGAAGTCGTTTTTGCCGTTTCCAACCAGCGTCAGCACCGAATTTTCGAGATGCTTCTGCACTCCGGAACAATGACCAAAGGACAACTCGTCGCCATTCCCGAATTTACCAACGATATGGTGCTTGCCAAATTTTTGCGCGAAAAGGAAATGTTTTCGGCTTCGTCGCTCAAATCAATTTTTACGCGCCAGATCGAAGGTATTTTGCGCGATGTTATCGGCTGGAAAGACGGCGTTTGGATTTTCAGCCCGTTGGCGCGCATAAAAGACGAGATTCATTACAAGGTTGATATTTTTAATTTGCTCGTCGAATATGCCAGAAATGTCCCGAAAGATGCGGTCGTGCGGCGGTTTAAGAGTTTTAACGAATCCTTCGCCAAAAAAACGACACCGCCCGCGCAAATCAGTCTGCTTCCGCAAGAAGCGTTTTTGCTTTCCAGATTCGAACAGTCTTATCTGAAAATTGACGACATAAAATCGCTGAGCGGTTTGTCGGATATGGACACTTTGCAAAAACTTTATAATTTGTGGCTCGCGGGATTTCTTTACCGCGAAAATTGGGACACGGCGTTTAAGGAACATCAGGTTTCCAACATTGCGTCCGCAAAATTCGAGTTGAAAAAAGAAATGCCTGTGCCTATTGAAGTTAAAACCGTTAAAAACGCCGCGCCGATTCAGCCGCCAAAAGAAGAACCGAAATTAGAAAAAGCCGAAGAAGCCGCGCCGGTCGAAGTAAAAGTAGAAATCACGCTCGAAGCATATCTCGAACGGGTTGAAAACGCCGAAACGCATTACGAACTACTCGATATTTCGCAGAAATCAACGACCGAACAGATCAAACACGCTTATTTCGGCTTGGCAAAACGCTTTCACCCAGACCTTTTTCACAAGCAGACCGACGATAAAACGCATAATCGTATTCAGCACGCTTTTACCGAAATTGCCCATGCCTACGAAGTATTGCGCGACGCGGAAACGCGCAAAACTTACGATTTCAAACTCCGTCGGTTGCTTCAGGAACTCGAAAAACTCACGCCCGAAGAACGCAGTAAACCGAAGGTCGAGCAAAAAGTTCTGACCGAAGCCGCAGAAATCTTTGAACACGGCTTTAACCTTTTGATGGAAGAAGATTACGAACAGGCGATGCCGTATTTTATCCGCGCCGTTCATCTTGCACCCGACACGGCGCGTTATCACGCCTATTTCGGAAAACTTCTTGCGAGGGATAAAACGCAACGCTTCAAAGCCGAAGCCGAGTTTCAAACCGCCATCAAACTCGAAGCCGATAATCCGACGTTTCGGATTATGCTGGCTGAATTTTTTGTTCAACATAATCTGCCGAAACGCGCTGAAGGCGAACTCAATCGTCTTTTGGTAATTCTCCCCGACAACAAAGAAGCGCGGGTCTTACTCGACAGTTTGCAGTAGGAAAGTTAAACTAATTTGAAAATTCCAGATTCCAAATTCCAAATTCCAAAGTTAAATCTGAAATCTGAAATCTGGAATTTGGAATCTGGAATTTGGAATCTGAAATCCGCGAGTTTATTTTATGGAAAGTATTTTTGCAACCGAAGCGCAAGCCGAGATGCCTTCTGATGACGAAGGTTTAACGCAACTTTCGGCGGCGATGGACGAATTTGAAGGCTACGCGCATCCGCACGGCAGACGAGTTGCCGTCATCTCGGAAGCGATTGCCGAAAAATTTAATTTCGCCGCGCACGACCGCCACGCTTTGCGCCAAGCCGCGCTCGTTCACGATCTCGGCGAGCCGGTGATGAACCGCGAATACATCAAAGCCAGCCGTCTTTTGCGCGAAGACGAACGGATTGATATGCAAAGGCACACGGTGATCGGCGAACAGGAAGCAGCTAAACGCGGACTTTCGCGGGCTGTCCAATTACTCGTGCGCTGGCATCACGAATGGTGGAACGGCGCGGGCTACCCGGACGCGCTCGAACGCGAACAAATTCCGCTTGCCGCCCGTATTTTGCGCGTTGCCGACACCTTTGCCGCGCTCACCGATTCGCGCCCGTACAGCGTGGCGATTCCCGCGTCGGAAGCGAAACGCTATCTCGTCGAATGGTCGGGCATCGAATTCGATCCGAAGGTTGTCAAAGCGTTTTTGTCGCTCGCTGACTTGCCGGAACTCGAATCTTTCGCCGTCGAAAGAAATATTCAGACGGTCGAACAACCGCAAAATTTTTGATTTATGATTCAGACAAACAACACGCCGCGAGGCTGGCTTGCCTTTGAACTAAACGTCTTAAAGCGTTTGAAATTCACGTCTGCCGCGTTGCCTTTTACGGGTGATGCAAACTTAGGCGCGTATCTCAAACGATGGAAAGTCCGCGTTTTGGCGAACGATCTGACGCTTGCGGGTTGGACGAAAGCCGCCGCCGCGATTCAGAACAACAGCGAGAAATTGTCGGACGACGATGTCAACATTATTTTGGAAGACGCGTATGTGCCGCGCTATCGTCTGCAAAATCAGTCGCTTAGAAATTGGTTCGGCGAAACGGATGCGTGGTGGTTCGATAATATTCGTCAGAACATCGAGCGTCTGCCGTCGCCGATTGGAAAAGCGATTGCGTCAAATGTCGCGCTTAATGTCGGCGATTACGTTTTGTCTTTTACGGACGAAACCCGCGAACTTCGTCAGCCGCTTTCGACCGTCTTTCGCCGACTTCTGAGCGCACAGCACGAACCCGTCAACAACGGTCAAAACAATACCTGCACGAACAAAAACGCCTACGACTTTATCGCCGAAAACTTTGCGTCCGACTTGATGTTTCTGCGCCTTCCGCGCGCGCATAATCTCTCACAGCGAAACTACCTCGGCTGGACGGCGTGGCGCGAAGAATTTCTGCGCGGCGGCGATGATTTCTGGAACGATCTGGAAATTAAACAAGCAGGCAGACTGGGTGCGCTGATCGAAACAAAATCGCAGTATTTGCGGCTTTTGGAAGAAACTCTGCGAACCGCCTCGCACATCAAAACTTGGACAATCGCACACGTCGAAGACGGTTTCATCGCGACGCAGGACATTGTCGAAACCATCGGACGAATCCGCCGTGTTGACACGATTTACACCAAAGACTTTTCGGAATTAACCGGCACGAAAGCCGTGATAATTACTGCGTAACTATGAGAAAGGGAGAAAGGAAGAAAGGGAGAAAAGGAGAAAGGGAGATTTGTTTTCTTTTCAGGCGTGAAATTTTAATTTTCAGGCTTCGGAAAACAGAGTTTCTCCCTTTTTCCCTTTCCCCCCTTCTCCCTTTCTCGAATATTCGTCCCTTCTTTCGCGCATAAACCAGACAATTCCCGCGCTTGCCGATAAAATTCCCGAAATTACGGTCAGCGTCTGCGGCGAGATTCCGTAAATCGCCAAACTCGCAAAATAGCTCGAAAGACTGAAAATCGTCATTTCCGCGCCGCGGTCGAGCGTCGAGATCCGCCCGCGAATGTAATCGGGCAAACTTCTCTGGAACATCGTTTCCTGAACGGCATATTCCACGCCGACAATCGCCCGCGAGATAAAGCAGAACAACGCCAGCAGCCACAAGCTCGGCATTATCCCGCCGATTGAAAACAATATTCCGTGAATAATCAGCGTCCAGCCGATAAAGCTGACACGACTGTTGCGCCGTTCGAGAATCGCCTCGGTGCGATGCGCGACCATCATTCCCAAAAACAATCCCAAACCGCTCGCAAACCACAAAATTCCGACCGCCAAATCTGGATTCCAGCTTTCTTTTTCGGCAAAATAAATGCCGCCCATGCGTTCGAAAACGACGTTAATCGCGCCGCCGCCGGTTGCCCAGATGACGTTCATAATCAAAATCGTCAGCGCGAAACGATTCTGCACCGTATAGCGAAAGCCTTCTTTTAACTCGGTCAAAAACGATTCGCGCGCCTTTTTGTCCTTCATCCGCACGCCAGTTTCGTCGTCGCGTGTCGCCTCTTCGGGAATCAGCCAGACCGAAAATGCCGATACCGCAAACGACACGGCATTGATGATAAATGCGACCTTGTAGCCGAAATAAAACGCCGCGAAACCGCCGAGAGCCGAACCAATCGCCATCAACAAAAAGCGCGTCGAAAACATCAAAGCAGTTCCCGCGAGCAGCCCGTCTTTGCCCGTCATATTCGGCGTTGCGGCATTTTTCGCGCCTTCAAAAAACGCGCCGAATGTCGAAAGCACGACCGTCGCGGCGTAAGCGATCCACAAATCTTCCGCGCTCGTTACAAGCAAAAACGCGAGTGCCACGAAAACGCGGACAATATCCGACCAGATCATCACCTGCCGCCGCGAAAAACGGTCAACGAAAGTTCCCGCAATCGGCGAAAAGAGCGCGAACGGCAGAAGCCGCGCCAGAAATAAAATTCCCGCCGCCATCGGCGAAGCGTCCGAAACGACGCGCACTAATCCCAAACCAGCGATAAAATTGAACCAGTTGCCCATCTCGGACACGAACTGTCCCCACAAAAGATTGCGGAAATTTCGGTTGTTTTTTAACAATTCTCCGTATGTTAAATTCATAAAAGTCGGTCTTTGGCTTTTGGTTTTCGGCTTTTGGTTTGCAAATCCAAAAGCCGAAATCCCAAATCCCAAATTGAAAAAGCCGTCAGGCTATATAACCTGACGGCTTTTACCTGCAAAATAGGACATCTTTTTAAGTTTTCATAAAATCAGCGACAAAAATTGCCGGAAGCATAAGACCGCAAGTATTTACAACGTGCGCTGACGGCGATTGGTTTCGCGGCTGCCGGTTAATTTTTGAAATTTGCTGTTTCATCATAAAATCTTTCGCCTTCGGTTTTGCGCGAAAAGCGAGTTTTAATACTACACCCTAAGTTAAAAAACGGTCAAGAAAAAATTATTTTTGTTTTAATTTTCAGCTAAACGGCGGCAATAAAGTTTTAATGCGGCATTTGATTGACAGGGCTTTCCTATAAAACTTGAGAACAAGGGGGCAAACAGTTACTTTTTAGAGTGACGAAACTTAAAAAAGTAACAAATATGCCACCTTGTCAAGAAAATAGTAGAAGTTTTTTCGAGAAACTGCAAAACGCCGATGGT
>JANODL010000122.1:0-9742 GCA_031412675.1 Acidobacteriota bacterium
GAAAGCGTGTAGCCCACAGCGCAAGCTGTGGAATTTGGCGGAATTTGACATCGAGCTATCGTAGATAGCGACAGATTCGCGCATCTGTCGCCCGCTGACACGGGCTTTAATATTTTTTTCAACCGTTCCCGCAGCTTGCGCTACGGGCTACACGCTTTTACCCGCTACGCGGGCTAATATTTCAAAATTCGCATAAGGTGAGTTCTAATCTAAAAAGAAAAAAGGACGAGAAAACTTTGCTTTCATCGTCCTTTTTTATTTGCTGTAATTTTCGGGAACAAAAAAATTTCATCTCTCGTTAGAAAGCCTGTTATGAAAAATATCATTTACGGCATTTTAACTATTTTATTGACAGCGAGTTTAGTTTCGGCGCAAAACACGGCGGTTGACCCGAAGGACATTATCAAAATCGAAGCGAACACGGCGAAGGGTTTCGCATATCCGTATTATCTGTATGTTCCGCCCGAACTCAAAAATGCGAAACAACAAACACATACAATTCTCGTAATTCCGAATAATACGGGAAAACTTGATGATGATTTGAGCGTTCACGAGGCGGATGTCAAAAAACGCATGGCAAACAACGGCGCAATTGCCGTGCTTTTGAAAACCGCCGTGCTGATGCCCGTTTTTCCGCGTCCCGCGACCGATTGGCGGATTTACACGCACGCGCTCGACCGCGATGCGATGATGACCGTCAAAAAAGAATATGCTCGGTTCGATTTACAGCTTATCGCAATGATTGACGATGCCCGCGAACAGCTTAAAAAAGACAAACTGAAATTCGACAAACGCGTTTTGCTGACCGGATTTTCGGCTTCGGGAATGTTTACCAACCGTTTCGCGTTTCTCCATCCCGAGCGCGTGAAAGCGGCGGCTATCGGTTCGCCCGGTGGTTGGGCAATTGCGCCTGTTGCGAGTTACAAGGAAAAAAATCTGCGTTACCCGATTGGTGTGAGCGATTTTAAAACCGTCACGGGCGAAAAGTTTGATTTGAAAAAAGTGCAAAAAGTTCCGCTGTTTATCTTTTTGGGCGACAAGGACGACAACGATTCGGTCATTTTCGGCGACAGTTACGAGGAAGAAGATAAAACTTTAATCTTTGAGCTTTTCGGCAAACTACCCGTCGAGCGTTGGGAAATTTCCAAAACGCTTTACGCGCAAAGCAAAATGAACGCCGAATTTAAACTCTATCCGAACGTCAAACACACCGTCACGGTCGAAATGCGCGATGATATTCGTAATTTTCTTTTAAAACACAAATAATTTGACCCTTTATGTTAAAATTTTCCGCATTACTAATCGAAGGAAGTTTCAGCAAAAAAGGAGAATGAAAATGAATAGAAAATTAAGTCTGGTGATTAAAAGTCTCTTGATTAAAAGTTTCGCGGTTTTGATGATTATCGGAACGATGGATTCGGCGGTGTTTTCGCAAACGCGGGTTCGTTTTGCGCGTGGTCGGACATCAACGACCGTTTCCGGCACTTTGTCGGGTTTCGGCAGCCGCAGTTATGTTGTCGGCGCATCGCGTGGTCAAACAATGACCGTCCGCGTCAGCTCAAACAGCGGCAGAGTTTGGGTGGACATCGGCGGCAACGATATGGGCAGAGGAACCACCATTCAACTGCGCTCGACCGACGATTACATCATCACGGTTCACAACGAACTCGGAAGTTCGACAAAATACTCGCTCTACATCGGGATTCGCTGATTTTTTTTTTGCATTACAGGCAAAACTGTATTAAGAATGTAATCTGACAATAAATTTCAGACTACATTCTTTTTTTACGTCTTTCGACGAAAATTTATGAAAAAACTACATTTCGCGCTTATCGTTTTGTTCGCTTCGGCTTTTTGTCTTTCGGTTTCCGCACAGGAAAAATACACGATTCAGCAATATCTGAATATTCGTTCGGCAGGTTCGCCGTCGCTCGCGCCCGACGGCAAACGGCTGTTTTATCTGACGAATGTCACGGGAACTTCGCAGATTTGGATGATTGATTTGCCGTCCGGCGCACCGAAGCAAATCACGAATTACGACGACAATATCGGTTTCGTGAGGTTTTCACCGAAAGGTGACGCGCTTGTTTTTGGAAAAGCGAAAGGCGGCGACGAAAACACGCAGTTCTTTTGGATGAAGTCGGACGGAACAAACATCAAAGAACTGACCAATTTGCCGAAGGTTCGCCATAATTTCGGCGGCTGGTCGGACGATGGCAAGCAGATTTATTATTCGTCGAACAAACGCAATCCGCAGTTTTTCGACATTTATGCGATGAGCGTCGCGGACGGCAAAGAAGATTTGATTTATCAGCAAGACGGCTCGAATTCGTTTGCCGACGCTTCGGACGACGGCAGTAAAATCATCGTTTCGCGTTCGGGAACAGAGCTTAGTCTGGACAATAACCTTTATCTTTACGACGTGAAGACGAAAAAGGAAACCTTGCTCACGCCGCACAAAGACGCGTCGCAATTCGGCGATGTCGAATTTTTGCCCGACGGCGATTCGATCATTTTTACTTCAAATCAAGACCGTGAATTTTCGGTAATGACACAGATAGACAATCTGCGAAGTCCGAAAACGAATTATCTTTTTACGATCAAACCCGAACAAAATTGGGACACGGAAGGCATCGCGTTTCCCGAAAGCGGTTCGCATTTTGCCTACACGCTCAACCGCGAAGGCTTTTCCGAGCTTCACCTCAGAAAATTTGAAGTGAACGGCAAACCGCTGATAACACATATTTTGGCGGAAGATGAAACCGTCAAACTTCCCGCCCAAGGCGTGGTCGGCGGTTTGAATTTCAGCGAAGACGGCAAAAAATTGGCGTTCACGTTCAATTCGTCGAAAAACAATTCGGACATCTGGCTTTACGATTTGGATAAGAAATCTTTGGCGCAAATCACCAAAAGCGACCGCGCCGGAATTGATTCAAACTCATTCGTCGAGCCGCAATTGATCAAGTTTAAGAGTTTTGACGGACGCGAAATTCCGGCTTGGTATTACAGACAAACTACTAAAGTGAGAATTGAAAACGGCGTTAAAATCAGAACTGAATCGGATCCGCGCAAATTACCCGTTATCGTAAGCGTTCACGGCGGACCGGAAGGACAGGAACGCCCCGGCTTTAACCCGCTTTATCAATATTATCTTTCGCGCGGCTACGCGATCTTAGCGACCAACGTGCGCGGTTCGACGGGTTACGGCAAAACTTTTACGCATCTCGATGACGTGCGCCTGCGCGAAGATTCGGTCAAAGATTTGGCTTCTTCGGTCGAATGGTTAAAGAAAGAAGGCGGCGCGGATGCGAAACGGATCGCTGTGATGGGCGGAAGCTATGGCGGTTATATGACGATGGCGGCAGTCACGCTTTATCCCGATTTGTTTGCGGCGGCGGTCAACACGGTCGGCATCGTCAACTGGGAAACTTTCTTGAAAAACACTTCGGGTTATCGCCGTCGTCAGCGCGAAGTCGAATACGGAATGCTCGACAAAGATATTGATTTCCTCAGAAAAATTTCGCCGATGGCAAAAGTTGATAAAATCAAAACGCCGCTCTTCGTCATTCATGGAAAAAACGACCCGCGAGTTCCCTACACCGAAGCCGAACAGGTCGTCAAAGCCTTAAAAGACCGCAAAGCAATCGTCGAATACAAACTTTTTGACGACGAAGGACACGGCATCTCGAAACTGAAAAACCGTCTCGAACTCTACCCGCTCGTCGCCGATTTTCTCGACAAATATATGAAGTAATTGGATAGTTGATAGTTGATAGTGAAAAAATTTCGTCATCAACTATCAACTATTCCAGAAGATTTTCTCCCAAAATCCGCACAACATTTCCGCCCATGATTTTGGCGATTTCTTCTTCGGTGAAATTTTCGTTGAGCAAGGCTTCGGTGATTAAGGCTTCGCCGCTCGTGTCGAACGGGACTTTGACTGCGCCGTCGAAATCGGAGCCGAGGGCGACGTGGTTTGCGCCGATGAGGTTTGCCGTGTAGCGGATGGCTTTGGCGATTGACGCGGCATCTTCGCCGCAGGTTGCCGTGTCCCAGAAGCCGATGCCGACGATGCCGCCGGTTTTGGCGATGGCTTTGAGTTGTTCGTCGGACAGATTGCGCTGATTGTCGCAAGTTCCGCGCACGCCCGTGTGCGAAACGACGACGGGTTTGGTTGCGACGGCGAGAACGTCGTCAAGCGTCTTCGGCGAAGCGTGGGCAATGTCAACGAGCATTCCTTTCGTTTCCATTCGGCGAATCATCTCTTTGCCTTTGTCGGTCAAGCCGTATTTTTCAACGCCGTGCGCCGAACCGCCGATGTCTGTGTCGAAAAAATGCGACGGCGACATCATCCGAAAACCCGCGTCGAACAAAACATCTACGTTTTCAATCTTGCCGTCGAGCGCGTGTGCGCCTTCGATTCCGAGCCAACCGCCGACGATTTTTTCGGTTTTGCGGCGTTCGAGAAAATTCTGCAAATCTTTTTTCGTTTTGATGACGACGAGTTTTCCGTTTGATTTTTCGCTGTATTCTTTTAATTTATTCGCTTGATACGTGGCGCGTTTTGTCAGGCTCGAAAGGTTTTCGAGCGGTTGCCGTTGCGCCAATGCGAGCCAGAAAATATTATCGGTTTTATCGTCGTTCAGTTCGATATTCAGCCCTCGCGGCGATTTTGTAACGACCGTAAAAGCCTGTAAAGCGACATTTCCTTCTAAAAGTCGCGGCACGTCAACCTGATTCGTCTTTTGCTTTTCGTTCAAATCATAATTCCACATCAACGAATCGGCGTGCAGATCCGCGACCAGCAGTTTTTCGTGCAATTGTTTGGCTTTTCCCGAAACCTGATACGGCGGTTTATTGATAACCTCATTCCTCGAACTTGCAATATAAGACGGCGCAAAACCGAAGAAGCCGATAAGAAAGACGATAAGCAAAACGATAAGCAAAACGGCTAAAATGATTGCTAAGATTTTCAGAAGTTTTTTCATAAAATTTTACAGGATGGACAGGATATGCAGGATAAATCCATCCTGTTTAAGTTAAACTTTGACCGCACACGCCGTTTCATTCGATTCCCGTGCCGCATCCAGAATTTTTTGCACGCGCCAACCGTCTTCAAATGTCGCGGCGTTTTCGATTACAGTTTTGCGTTCCTGAATCGCTTCGATGATTTTCGGCGCAAACGCGACAAAGCCGCCCGGGAAACCCGAATCGAAAATGCCTCCGACCGATCTGCCGATTTCCACATCAATGCGCGTCCAATCGTTTTCGCCCGCACGCGTCAGCAGAATTTCGCCCAGAAACAGAACTTTCAGCGAGCCTTTTGTGCCGACAAATTCAATCGAATGCTGATAATCGGGAAATTCGACCATCGAAAGCGAAATATTGGCGGTCGCGTCCGTTGTCAAATCGCTCTCGGCAAAGCGCAAAAGCATATTTACTTCGTCATCGGTCGTCACTTCTTTTGTTTCGCCATCGGCGGTTTTTCGCTCTTTGACGTGCGTCTGCAATTGACAGAAAACGCTCGAAATATCCGCGTTGAGAAACCAAAGCAACGAATCAATCGCGTGCGAACCGATTGCGCCGAGTGCGCCGCCGCCCTGCGTTTTATCCGACCACCAATTCCAAGCGATATTCGCATCGCCGCGCTGAGCATTGCGAAAGACATATTTGACGTGGCGGATTTTGCCGATTTCGCCGTCTTTTAACATTTGCAAGGCTTTTTGTCTGCCGTTTTGAAAACGCAGTTCGTGGTCAATCAAAGCCAAAACGCCTTTTTCCTTCGCCGCTTCGGTCATTTCACGCGCCTCTGCCGCGTTCATCGCCATCGGTTTTTCGCACAAAATATGCTTTCCGCGTTCGATTGCGTAAAGCGTCTGCTCAAAATGAAAAATTGGCGGAGTCGTGATGCAAACAAGATCAACCGCCTCGTTTTCAATCGTCTCGCGCCAATCGTCCGTCCAATGCGCGATGTTAAATTCTTTTGCCGTGCTTTCCGCGTTGGCAAAACTCGCGCTCGCGACCGAAACGATTTCCGCGTTTTCGCACATCGCAAACGCCGGAATTTGCACCTTTCGCGCAAAACCCGTCCCGATAAATCCGATTCCGACTTTTTCCTTCATGACAAAAATTAAATCACGAATGACGGGCAAAACAAAAAACGTGAGAAATTTTATTTCTCACGTTTCTTCAAATCCGAAATCCAAAATCTAAAATCTAAAATCGAAATCAGCCTTTATCAATGCCCAACGCCAGACTTCCTTTTTTGCGTTTGTCGCCGTGCCGCAGAAAATATTCGTAAGTCTCGCGGTCTTCCTTGCTCATCTGCGTAATTTTCGCGCCGACCAGATAACGCGCCGTCGAAATATGTTCGCCGACCTGTTCATAACGGCTTCCGATAATCTGCATCTGAACCTTTCCGCCCGGTAAATCGAGTTCCGCGTTTAATGTTCGTTCCGCGCCGACCAGATAATTTTCTCGAATCCGAATTGCCGAAACGATAAAACCGATTCCCGAACGGCTCATATCTTTGGTTTCGCCCAAAATGACTAAATTTTCGGCGGGCATTGTCAATCTTCCCGTGTTTTTGTCCGGCTCGAACCAGATTTTAATCGGAACTTCGTATTTTTTGCGCGGCGAAACCACACGCTCAGTTATAGACTTGTTAAACCTGGAAATTAGTTTTCGTATCATTTTTTCGTTGTTTCAGCCGTCGGTAAGACCAAAAAACATTGTAGTTGAACAACTTATAAACCTTTTTTCGCAAAATTTCAACAAGTATTTTCAAAATGTTACAAAAAATTTACTTTTTGAGCGGCTGTCCCTGATTTTCTTTCGCCGTCAGACGCTGACTTTTCTTGTCGTCAAGCTCCAAAAGAAACGAAAGTTTGCCCGTTTTTCCGAAAACCGCCGGCTCCGCAGTCGCGTAATATTTCTTTTTGTCGAACGAAACAAAAATCTTGTAATTGTAGCCGGTTGATTCAGATGTCAGCGCGTCTTCGGGCAAGAAACCCTTCTCGACCAGCGCGGTTATTTCGCCGTAAACGCCGCCGTTTTGCAAGGCATAAACCATCTGCGACTTGAAAATGCGCTCCATCATCGCTTTGGCTTCCGATTCGTGAGTTTGCAGACGCAGATTAAAAAAATATTTGTTGCCTTCTTTTTTAACCGTGTCTTCGGCTTGCTCGTCAATCGTCAAAACTACCCAAAAATTTCCTTCTTTTCGCAGACGAATTTCCTGCAATGTAATCTGTTTTGTTTCGTTATCGGGCAATTTCGCCGTAACGGTTGCGTAATTTCCCGAAATAATCTCGCCGTTGATTTCGATTTCGCTCGGAATTTGCCGGGCAATCGGCGCAAGGTCAAGCTGTAATTCTTTGAGTTCCGTGTCGGTCAAGCCTTCGATTGCCGGACGCAGATTCGTCAGAAATATCGCCTCGCGGAAACGATTTTCGCGCAGACTTTTGTAAAAAACGCGAACCGTGTCGGCGGGCGAATCCTTTTCGATTTCGATGGTCGCGCCTTTGGTTGTTTTTGCGGACAATTTGACGCTCGGATTTAACTCCGCGTTTTTGACGGGCGCAACTTTATCGCCGTCGCTCACTTTCGCGGCTTCGACCGCACAGCCGCCAATCATCAAAACCGAAAAGATTGCTGTTAAAAGACAAAAATTTGAAACTCGTTTGAACTGGAAAAATACTTTGGACATTGAAACTTTTCTCCGAAATTAAAAAGATAATTTTGAATTGAAAAAGGAGTTTTCTGCGGAAAGCGTATTTTTAAAAGTGGAAAACGACACGCTTTAGGCATTATAGCGATTTATGTATAAAAATGTAAAACGAAATTTTACAAATTTGGCGTATTTTTTAATCTTTGTTGTGATTATTTTTAATTTTCTTCTTCTTCGACCGTGCAGAGGAGCGGATATTCGTGAGCTTTAGACAAGTTCATCGCTTTTTCGGCTTTCATTTGCGCGACTTCGTATGGATAAACGCCCGCGATGCCGACACCCTCATTATGAACTTTGAGCATAATCGAAAAAGCCTCGATTTCGGAACGCAAAAAGACTTGAACGAGAATAAAAACGACAAATTCCATCGTCGTAAAATCGTCGTTGTGCAGGATGACTTTGTAAAGTTTCGGCTTTTCGAGCCTCGTTTCGCGCTCGGTCAAAACTTCGCCGTCGTGTTCAATATCAGGAAATTCGGGCATATTTTCATTTAACATTTATCATTTGTCATTAAATGTTTTGATAAATGGTTAATGTTAAATGATAAATGTTTTTTAGAATTTCTTCACTTCAAAATATGTTTTAATCGCGTTGTATTTCGAGGAATTTTCCAAAATATCGAAAACTTCGGCGAAATTTTCCAAGCCTTTAACTTTATGCGTCAACATTCTCTTTAACCAACCCGCATACATCGCTTCGCACAGAGCCAAATCTTTCACACCCATTTCAAAATGTTCGCGTCCGGCATTGACCGTGCCGACCATTGCGCGATTGCCCAAAACGAACATCTGATTGATTTTATCCGACGGAACGCCGTCCGTTTTGCGTTCGCCGCCGGTCACGCTCGATAAAATCAAAATGCCGTTTTCGTTCAAAGATTGCATCGCGTCGAAAATAATCGGCGAAAAGCCCGTGCATTCAAAAACAAGGTCATATTCGCCGTATTTTTTCGTCGAATCGGCAACGGAAGTTTCGGCGGTCGAATCATATGTCGCGCCGATTGCCTCGCACAGTTCGGCGTTGAGATAGCCTTCACGCGGATTTCTGCCGAAGCCGTGAACTTCGTAACCGCGCATTTTGAGTGCCATCACCGCCAAAAGTCCGACGTTTCCCGTTCCCAAAACCGCCGCGTTTTTCGGTCGCCAGATTTTTAAGCGTTCCTGAATGTCGCTTGCCTGTTTCAAACCTTTTTCGATGATCGAAAGCGGTTCGAGAAGAACGCCGATTTCGGCAATTGCTGACGGAACTTTAATCAAAAAATCCGCGCTTTCGGCATAAAATTCCGCCATATAACCGTGCAGCCGCGAAATTCCGCGCTCGTAATATTTGTCGTCGGTCGTAAAATCCTGCTCGCCGATTTTGTCGTAAATGCTCGACCCGCGCGGACGGCGCACGGTCGCCACGACGAAATCGCCTTTCTGCAAATCTTTAACATTCTCACCCGTTTCGACGACGCGCCCGAAATTTTCGTGTCCGAGAACGAGAAAATCAAAACCTTTCGGCGCAACGCCATATTCGGCATTATTGATTTCGCGGTCAGTTCCGCACGCACCAACGCGCAAAACCTCGACCAATACACCGCGTCCGTCCTTAAATTCCGACACATCGGGCTTGTCCATTTCGACCAAATGAACACTTTTTTCTTTTTTCGGTATAACCGCAACTGCTTTCATACTTTGATTTTACAATTTTTTTGAGTTCTATTCATTTTTCGACGGAAAGTGAAAGCGGATGGTTGTTTCCATCTCCGCATCATTTTCCGAATAGGCATATTCGCCGAGTTGCTGCAAAATCTTGCCCATCAAACCCGTCCAGCCCGTTTGATGACTGGCACCCAAACCGCGTCCGTTATCGCCGTGAAAATATTCGTAAAACGGAATGTAATCACAAAAATTTTCGTCTTGTTGAAATTTTTCGACGCTGCCGAAAACCGCACGGTTGCCTTCTTCGTCTTTTAGAAAAATTCGGCTCAGGCGTTTTTCGAGTTCCTGCGAAACCTGCCAGAGCGTCAAA
>JANODL010000123.1:0-20922 GCA_031412675.1 Acidobacteriota bacterium
TTGGCTTTTTCGGCTTGCCAATAATTTCTTTAATGTTTCTCTTTCATCATCTGTCAGATGTATTCGGTATCTTTTGGGCATAAAAGTTTTTGATTTATTATGCCAAACTTTACCGCCTTCTTAAACTTGACTAAACACTAGGATAAAAAATAAAATCAGGAAAAATCTCAGGAAAAACATCCCCGCATTAAAAAAAGGTGCTTTATCGGTAAAGTGAGCAAACAAGCCAGTGCCTGAAATTATCGTAAGAATCCACAAAAAATTGCGCGTCCAATCCGAAAAAGAAATCTTTAAAAACAGTAAAGAAAATAAGCGGCTGATTGATTGAAATAATAAATAGCAAATTCCGAAAGAAAAAATCGAAAATGTGAAATTCTCTTGAAACGCTTTTTCCATAGCTCCCGGTGGTCTGATCTTTATTGTGAAGTCAACGATAATTACGCTTAAGCTTATCGCTACGACCAATGTTAAAAAATCCAATACCAAATCTCTTTCTTGTTTCCGCATAAAAATTTAAATCACAGATTATCACAATTGATTTTGTTTTTCCGACTGGAGCGCAAGCGGCTCGCTTGCATACGTCGTTGAAAACGGCGTAAAAAACTTTCGTTTTCTTAGCAGTTGAAAGAAAGCGAAAGTTTTGAGCGTTTTTCAAACGCTGGCAAGCGAGCCGCTTGCGCTCCGGTCTTAATTATTTTATTCGTTTGAATTTCAGTTTTTTTTTGGCAACACGCCTTCGCCTGTTCGCCATTTTCCCTGACTGAAAATCGCATCGGGCGGAACGGCAGTTTCGAGATTCGGCATTTTCCAATTAATTGTGCGCGATTTTTTGTAAAAGAGAAATTCGCCCGCTTCGCCCGCTTTGAGTTTCCCGAAGCGCGGAACGAGATAATAATTCGACGCGTCATATTCTTCCAAACCCGTCAAGTTCGGCAAACTGCCAACATTGCGAACGAATGTCGGCGCAACTTGTTCGGCGCGGCGGCGTTCCATATTGACGGCGACATCAGCCGAAAAAGGCGTGATGGTCGAGTCGGCAAAATTGACAACGGTTGCTTTGCGAAACAAAAAATGGACGATCTTGCCCGAAGTGTTGAGCGGCAAAAGATCATAATTTATCGGACTGAGTCTTGTTTCGATGCCGTCGGCGATTGACTGCAAACCCGTCAGAAACGCGACGAAATTCATTTTCACGAGAAACATTTCGTCTTTGCCGTAAAGCGCGCCGGTCTCGATCAAAATCACGGGCGTTCCCCACGCCGAAAAATTATCGCCGAACGCGAGACCGTTGTATTCTTCGTCGTAGCGTCCGATGTAGCCGCTGATAAATTGATTGAGCGCAATAGTCATCGCCGAGATGATTCGCTTGTTGCGTTCGTGTCCGGCGTTGGTAATGCCGCTCGGATTACCCAAAACGGCGAGAAACGAAATTGCCGCTTGGCGGGTCGAACTTCCGGCGGTCGTCAAACCTTGCTGATTATGCAGATTAAAACCGATGTGCGGTGTCCATTCGTCGCGTAATTTCTTTAAAAGCTGGGCTTCGGGCGTTTTCAGATTGGTCGCGTCGCGGTTGATGTCAATGCCTTGCAGATTACGGCGTTGATAAAGCTCCGTGCCGTCGGGATTGAGCATCGGCACGGCGCGGATCGTAAAGGTTTCCGCAAACTTTTGAACCCATTTTTTGTCGCCGTTCTTCTGCAAATAGGCAAACATATCAATCAGCGCAGGTGTCGCCGTCGGTTCGTCGCCGTGCATCTGCGACCAGAGAAAAATCCGCGTCGCGCCTTTGCCCCATTCGATCTGATAAATCTCGCGGTTGCCGTAACTGCGCCCGACTTCTTCGACCTTCAAACCCATTTCCTTGAGCTGTGTGAGATATTTCTGCAAATCTTTGTGACGAGTATTCGACGGCAGAATGTTTGAAATATGATTCTTTTCCCAGATTTCGGCAAAATCCTTCGCCGACTGCGCTTTTATTGCGATGTTTGTCAGCAGAATAAAAAGCGTTGCGAACAGAAGCAGAACTTTTTGCATATTATTAAAGATAAACCGATTTAGCGGATTTTGGCAAGATAGTTTTATGACGGAATATAAAGGTTTTGACTGGAGCGCAAGCGGCTCGCTTGCCCGTTCGAGGCTTTGCAAGAACGGCTGGTGTTACTTGATGAATAGAGTAACTTTCAAATAGATAAGGCGCACGTCCGCTTTCTCGCAAAGCCTCGAACGGACGGCAAGCGAGCCGCTCGCGCTCCAGTCCGCTTCGCGTCAGCCGCAAAATTTTATTAAAATCAGGGCAAAATAAAACGGCAAGTTACAAAACTTGCCGCTAAATTTGTGGTGGCTGGAGAGTGACTTGAACACTCGACCTCGGGGTTATGAATCCCGCGCTCTAACCAGCTGAGCTACCCAGCCACGAATTATTGATTATAATTCTAACAGCGAAAAAATCAAGCGAATTTTGGCGAAAATCGTTTCAAGTCGTATGATATAAGTCAAAGAATGCGGTGAAAACATTAAAAATCGAACCGTTTGTGTCGGTAATTCTCATTGCTTCGGGTTGGTAAATTATGGGTGTTGTTCAGCGAAAACTATCGAGAACTTTTACGAATTTTTTCGACTCGGAAAAAGCGAGTGGTATTCTGCTGATTGTCTGCACCGTTGTTTCGCTTTTAATCACCAATTCCGTTTTAGGCGCGAATTATCTGCATTTTTGGCATTTGCCGCTTGGCGGTTTAAGCATTGAACTCTGGGTCAATGATGCGCTGATGGCGATTTTCTTTTTGCTCATCGGGTTGGAACTCGAACGCGAACTGAAAGTCGGCGAATTGTCGGAAATCAAAAACGCGCTGCTCCCGATTTTTGCGGCAATCGGCGGAATTGCCGTCCCTGCGCTGATTCATTTTATTTTCAATCACGGAACCGCGACACAAAGCGGAATCGGTATTCCGATGGCGACCGATATTGCTTTTGCGCTCGGTGTTCTCGCGCTTTTGGGAAAACGCGTTCCCGCCAGCTTAAAAGTTTTTCTGACCGCACTCGCCGTGATTGACGATTTGGGCGCGATTATCGTGATCGCCGTTTTTTACACGGCGAAACTTTCGACCGCGTATCTTTTCGGTGCGATGGTCGTTTTCGGCATTTTGATTTTGCTGAAAAAAACGGGTGTAATGTCGCTTGTGCCGTATTTAATCGGCGGTGTTTTGCTGTGGTTTCTGATGCTGAAATCGGGTGTTCACGCGACGATTGCCGGAGTTTTGCTCGCTTTTACGATTCCGTTTTCCGCCAAGGAAGATGATGAAAATTCGCCTTCCGACAAACTCGAACATTTTCTGCACAAACCCGTCGCGTTCGTAATTTTGCCGATTTTCGCGCTTTGTAACACGGGAATTATCATCGGCGCAGATGCTTTTCAAAGTTTGACAACGGCAAACAGTTCGGGAATTATGGCGGGACTTTTATTCGGCAAACCAATCGGCATCATACTTTTGTGTTTTATCGTCGTCAGTCTCGGAATTTGTAAATTACCGCTCGATTTGAACTGGAAACACGTTTTCGGCGCGGGACTTTTGGGCGGCATCGGTTTTACGATGTCTATTTTTATCACGAATCTGGCTTTTGTCGGCGAAGCGAATATCATCAACGCCTCGAAAATGGCGATTCTGCTCGCTTCTTTGGCGGCGGGAACAATCGGTTTTCTGTGGCTTAAAATCTTAGGCAAACCCGAAGAATTCGACGAAGATATGGACGCGATGGATTTTCATACAACCGAAATATGAGTTTTGGCGCATCAAAATGCAGGAAACTCAAGCGGTTTTTTGTCGAAAATATTAGTAAGGAAAAAAAATAATGCGGATACAAAGTAAAAAATTAACGATAGCGGTTTTATTTTGCGGAGTTTTGAGCCTTTTGGCAGTTGCGGTTTCGGCGCAAAAAACTTCGTCTTTGCGGAACATTACGGTGATTACCGAACCGAATGCGTCGGTTTGGATTGACGACATAAATTACGGGAAAACGGACACAAGCGGCAAACTCGCGCTCAAAACTTTCCCGGGCGGAGCGCATAAAATCCGCGTTCGCGCCGCCGGTTTCAAGGAAATTTCGCAAAATCTTCTGCCGACGCAAAAAGGCGATTTGAAAATCGCGCTCACAAAAACGACCGACGAAGCCGAAATCGCTTTTCAGCAAGCCGAAGCGATGTCTTCGCTCGACCGCGAAAAAGCCGTCGAACTTTATCAAAAAGCCGTCAAATTGCGTCCGAAATATGCCGAAGCCTTTGTTGCGATGGCGCGTATTTTCTCGGCTCAAGGCGAATTGGACGACGCGCTCAAGGCAATTCAAAATGCACGTCGGGCGCGTGCGGGTTACGCGGAAGCCTCAGCCGTCGAGGGCAGAATTTACATTGAAAGCGGCAACGAAGAAAAAGCCGTGGCTTCGTTCAAACGCGCCATCACCGAAGGCAAAGGCGTTCAGCCTGAAGCCCACACGGGTTTGGGATTGCTTTACAAGGAACGCGCCGAAGGATTTGCGGGTTCGGGCGATTTTGAAAGTGAAAAGCAAAATTATCTGCTCGCCGCCGATTCGTTGAAAAAAGCCGCCGCCCAGCTTGCAGGTTCGCCCGATGCGACGACGATTTATCAACTTCTCGGCGACAGTTACGAACGCGCCAAAATGTATCAGCAGGCAATCAAAGTTTACGAAGAATTTTTGAGGAATTTTCCCGAAGCCAACGAAGCCGAAACTTTCCGCTCGTTTATCGTGCAGCTGCAAAAGCGGATTAAGGAAGAACAATAAAACTTTAGAACATCGTATTTTCGGTGTCATAAATTCAGCCGATTTGCACCGAGAGCATCGAAATCGAACCGCCGTCAAAGCCTTCGACCGGAAACGAAACTTTTTCGCCTTCGCGCTGTAAAGCCAAAATATAAATCAGCGGCAAGTAATGTTCGGGAGTCGGCGCGGAAAGAAGCGCGTCTTTGCCCAAAAGTTCATAATCAATCAGCGGTTCGTGATTGCCGCTGAGAATCATTTCCCGCGCCGCCGTTTCAAACCGCAAAGCCCAATCGAGCGGTTCGGGCGTGTGCGTTCCCCACGAATAAGCGTGCAGATTATGGATAAGATTGCCGCTTCCGCAGATTAAAATCCCTTCGTCGCGCAAGGGTGCAAGCCGTTTGGCAAGCCCGTAATGGAATTCGGCGGGCTGAGTTTCGTCAATGCTGATCTGGACAACCGGAATATCGGCTTCGGGGAAAACGTGGGCAAGAACCGACCAAGTTCCGTGATCCAAACCCCAACGCTTATCCATTTTTACGTCGGTCGGTTGAAGCAGTTCGCAAACACGGTCAGCGAGTTCGGGCGAGCCGTCAGCCGGATAGTTCACTTCAAAAAGCTCAGCAGGGAATCCGCCGAAATCGTGAATCGTGCGCGGGCGTTCCATCGCTGTAACGGCAGTTTCAGGAATAAACCAATGCGCCGAAATACACAAAATCGCTTTCGGTCGCGGAATTTCGCGCCCGATTTTTGCCCAATTCAGCGTCCAATCATTACGAAAAAGCGCGTTCATCGGATTGCCGTGTCCGAAAAAAATTGCCGGCATCGCTTCAAACATAACCTATTTTTCTACAATTAAACCTTTTCCAAAATATGCAAGTATTCAAAAGTTTCGGTAGCTTTGTGATTTCTGTTCTCGGTTTTGTCGGCTTTGAATCTTTGATATTCGGTGGTTGCCAAATCGTATTCGCCGTATTTCTCCATAATTTTTCTGACTTCTTCTTTCGACATCAAACCTTCGTTATTATAGCTGAGAAAAATATATTTGAAGTCGGCATTTTTGATTAAATTTTCAAAAACATTCGCAACTTCTCTGCTTTGACAATAAAGCGAACGCTCATAATTTCTCAAACCTGTTTTGCCGTTCGGGATAAACTCATCATATCTGGCGATTGTATTGAGAAGATGATAATTTGAACCGTATTGACGCGCATTATACGGCGGGTCGAGATATAAAACATCGCCTTCGATTTCGTTTATCAAAGAATTTGCATCTCTATTAAAAACTTCGTGCGTGGCATCGTTCAAATCAAAAAAAGCGGGTTTAAGTGTCAGAGTTTTTTGTGCAGATTTTTTTAAATGTTTGAGATACGCACCGTAAACACTTGCCGTGTTTGCCACCGCATCAGCATTCTCAAGCAAACTTGTCAGTAAAAAATAATATTGATTTTCGTTTATTCGTTCAGCATCTTTCCATTCTTCAATTTTCTGCCGAATTGCATCAATTTTTTTACCATTTTCGTCGCTGAAATACTGTCTTTCGCTCCCTGAACCCAAACAATAGTTTTTGTAAATAAAACCTTCAATACCTTCAAGAGCCTTTAACTCGTCAACCAATTCAGACCATTCAATTTCTTCGTGATTTCCGATGTAGTTTTGATTCAAAACATAACTGTAATACTCGATGTCATTAGCAATTATTTTCTTTGATTCGGTTTTAAATGCTCGCCCGATTGCTCCTGTTCCTGCAAACAAATCGCAGAAAACTTTATCCTTCATTTCTCCGACAATCTTTTCAATTGTGAATTTAATGAATTTGGACAATTTATATTTTGAACCGATGTAATTCATTTTTTATTATCAATTTTGTTCAAGAACTTCAACACTAAATCTTTTATATAGCTCTTTAGTTGTATAAGATTTTTTCTCACTAAAAGAATAAAATTCATCTTCAATATTAAACTCTGATATATTTATTCCGTATTCCTCTTTAGCAAGTTCAACAGTAGTAAAATCATCCATAAAACTAAACTCAAAAATATTGTCAATGTTTGGTCTAAATATTGGTCTATTCATTTTATTCATCCTTTGTTTTTTCTTTGATTAGCTCAATCGGATTAACTTCAAGAAATTCGGCTAATTCAACAATATTACTTTTTATCGGCTCAAATTTTTCCGAAAGAATATTAGAAAGTTGTGTTCTCGAAATGCCTAATGCTTCCGCCAACTCCGTATAAGTTAAAATTCCTTTTTTCGCCATTTGTTCCATAACTTTGGCTTTATTTACTATTGGCATTTTAGGTTATAAACAAGTAATTAGTCAAATATATTTTTACTATATGTTAAATATTTTATGAACTAGCCGCAATTTTATTTAGTTCTTCACGCCATTTATAAGGATCATACCAAAAACAACCGACACAACCTTTTTCATCGTGCGGCTCAGTTCTCCAATTTTCATCGCCTTCATACCAAAAGTAAATTCCGGGAAAATTTCCGCGTTTATTTGTTTTGACGCATCTCTCACAATTTCTTGATTTCAACAGATTATTACTTCGCGTAAGCAAAATAAATTTAGAAATTAATACTTCATCCGTTGAATTTTCATTATCTTCTTCATCAATATTCCAACGAATTTGCGGAAACTTGTGGTCAACTTCTAGCAGATTTCCAGCTAATTGTCTTAACCAAAAGGCTTCTTCATATTTGAGTAAAACTTTGATTTTTGTTGCTAATTTTGCTGAAATTCCAGATCGTGCGCTCGTGTTTATATTTCGTTCAAGCGTGGCAAGCTGTCGGTGAACTGTCGTTGCATTGCAATTCGTACAATTTTTTCTAATGTCGTATCTTCCACTTCCCGGCTCAGTTTCCGCAAACTGAATTCCGTAAGCATCACGCCAAGTTTGCCAAGTTTTTGCCTGACTTGATTTCAATTCACAACGAGTGCAATGCGCCTGTAAATCTTTCATTACCTCGTAATCGTTATATGAAGTTGTGTTTGGTTTGAAAGGATTCATTTAGTAATTGATTTCTTCAAAATTAATTGTTTGATTAGCCGCATTTACATTAAATTCAACATATCTCAACTTCGATATATTATTTCTTTCATTAAAGTTTTCAAATTCACCTATTAAATCTGTGTAAAACTGACTATTTTTATCATTGATTTTCCTCGAAATTATCATCGGTTCAATTTCGCAAGGAATGTTTGGAATATAGTATTGATTTATCCAATCTATATATCTTTGAAGTTGATTATTTATTCCTTGATAAGCAACAGTAGATTTTAATTCAATAGGGATACAAGTTCTTTGATTATTTCGCAAAACAGACAACATAATATCAATACTTTGCATTCCTACTCCACAGGAAACTTCATTACCAATCCAATCAATTTGTTCTCTTTGAAATATACTTATGCTCTCCAAGTTTTGAAGAATATAAACCTGAAGATGTGGTTCAAATTGAAGCCCATTACGAAATTTACCCACCAACCTTGGTAAAATATTAATTACTTCTTGTCGTCCCGTATAATCATTTACAACATCTGAAATCATTATCTCTTCTGAAGCTACATCAAAGAAAAAGTGTTGAGATTCAAGAGCGAAGCCATTATTTTTATTTGAAATTAGTTCAATCAATCGTTGACTCTCATAAATCGTAATCATAGTATTGCCTCGATCTGCTTTCAATTTTCTGTAAATTAAACTCCATATCATTTGATCAGGAGTTTGAATATTTCTAATTTCATCTAATGCCTCCCATTCTGTAATTCCTTTCGGATAAACTATATGTGGTTCAATTAATGTTCTAAATGTTAAAGATTTATTAAGCTGATTTTTTAAGTATTGCTGATCGTCGTTGTGATCTAAAAAAGATGGAATTTCCCTAATTCTAAAAACTCCATAAAACTTTCCTCCTAGCATCTTATTTTTAGATTTTTTTTGTAATAGGTAGAAAATTACATTGTCACCAATTCTCATTCTTTGATTATCAGCAATCATCCCTAACAATCCACTTTCGCCTTTATGTTTTTTCCCAGCGTATTCTATAGTTGTTTCACTATTGTTGAAGTCAATTATTTTTTCTCCAGCTCCTGTGCCAACAAATAAATATTCTAAATGGCACTTAAATGTATCGTGATCGACTATAAAAACGTGGGTTGTCATAAATTAAAATTCTTTCTTGAAAACAAAAATATATTCGTGTTTGAAAATAAAATAATCGCTATTTAGTGCGCGATATTTCCAAATATTATTCTGTCCGATTTTTCCGCGATTGCCTTCGATGTTCTTTACGATAATGCCTTTCAATTTTACTGCAAAATATCGCTTTATCATATCCATACAATAAAAAGCCAAAGGCAAAACTTCGCCGTTTTTATAGACATCGCCGACGACAATCGCAAAATAGCGATCTTTATCCAAATATTTTAATGAATTTTCACAGACTATTTTAAATTTGCCGATAAATTCTTTCAAATTATTGATTTGTGATAGATCATTTTCGTTATCGGTAAATTTTACAATGTCCAGATACGGCGGATGCATTAAGACAAATTGAAGACCTTTTATAAAAAAATTATTGAAAGCAATGTTTATATTTTCACCAATCAATTTGTCATCTAATGAATTACATTCTTTGATATAGAAATCATTTGAAAATGCAGTTGTGGACATTTTTTCCTGCACATAATTAACAATTTTTGGATTTATATCAAAACCAATATATCGTCTGTTTAATTTTTCACACTCAAAAAGCGTTGTTCCGCTGCCCATAAAAGGTTCAAAAACGGTTTCGCCTTTTTTGGTGTAGCGTCTGATTAATTGATTCGGAATTTGCGGAATAAAATTGCCGTGATAAATGTTCGTGTGTTTTCCGCTTTTGTCACGTTCGGAGATGAGCCACAACGAATCGGTATTGATGTTGCAATCTTTCCAATCTTCAATTTCCAAGTCGTTATATTTCATTCAAAAATCTATTTTCTTCGTAATTCGTTGATGCGTTTTAAAAGTTGCGGCATCAGTTTTGAAGTTTGAAACAATGAACCCGTTGCAAAATATTTGGCGAAACCGCGAAAGGTTTTGATCGCATTTGCGCCGTAGGGAAGCCACCAAGCATTCGGCAGAATCGCCAATTTATTGACGTGAATATGCTGCGGCTGGACGAGTTCCATTAAGCCTTCGATGCCGTGCGTGCGACCGCGCCCCGAATTTTTGAAACCGCCCCAAGGCGTTTGTCCGATGCCGTGTGTGTATAAAACTTCGTTGACGCAAACCGTTCCCGCTTCGATTTTTTCAGCGACCCGGTTGCCTTTTGATAAATTCTTTGTCCAGACGCTTGCCGTTAAACCGAATTCTGAATCGTTTGCAAGTTTTATCGCTTCTTCTTCGGTTTTAAAGACGGCAATCGGAAGCGTCGGACCGAAAGTTTCTTCCTGCATCGCCCGCATCGAATTATTTGCGCCCGAAATGACGGTCGGCTCGAAAAATAAGTCCAGATGTTTGCCGCCCGTGAGA
Organism: Acidobacteriota bacterium; assembly: GCA_031412675.1. Taxonomy (GTDB): domain Bacteria; phylum Acidobacteriota; class Blastocatellia; order Pyrinomonadales; family Pyrinomonadaceae; genus JAFDVJ01. The sequence goes on from JANODL010000123.1 coordinate 10,287, forward strand.
ATCTTCGCACCTTCTTTTTCAAAACTTTCAACGTGGTCTTCGACGATTTTTAATTGTTTTTCCGAACTCATCGCGCCGATGTCAGTCGTTTCTTCACTTCCCGCGCCGACCTTTAATTGCTTGGTTTTTTCGACGATTAAATTTGTTAATTTTTCAGCCGCAGATTCTTCGACATAAAGTCTTTCGACCGACGAACAGCTTTGTCCCGCGTTGCAAAACGCGCCCCAAACCGCCGCGTCCGCCGCGAGTTCGAGATTTGCGTCGGCGAAAACGATCATCGGGTCTTTGCCGCCGAGTTCTAATACAACCGAAGTTAAATTTTTCGCGGCGGCTTCGGCAATTCGTTTGCCGGTTGCGACGCTTCCCGTGAACATTATTTTGTCGGGCGCGGATTCGACGAGTGCCGCGCCGGTTTGCCCTGCGCCCGTGACAATCTGCACGGCATTTTCGGGAAATCCGGCTTTTTCAAAAATCTCGCCGATCTTCAGACCGATCAAAGGTGTCAGTTCCGAAGGTTTCAGGACAACCGTATTGCCCGCCATCAAAGACATCACGGCTTCGCCGAGTGGAATCGAAAACGGATAATTCCACGCCGGAATGATGCCGACCACGCCGAGCGGCTGATAAATAATTTTCGACGAACGACCGAGAAGCGAATAAAGCCCGATGCCGATTTTGCGCGGTTTCAGAAGTTTTTCGGCGTTTCTTGCAAAATACTGCATCAAGTCCAGAACGGGCGCGATTTCCATCGAAAGAGCTTCGGCGACGGGTTTGCCCGATTCGTTTGAAATTAAAAGCGCAATGGAGTCCATTTCCGCCAGAATGACTTCGCGGGCTTTCATCACTAACCTTTTGCGCTCGGCGAAAGATGTTTTGCGCCACGTTTGAAAGGCTTTGCGCCCGCTTTTGACCGCCGCTTTGACATCTTCGGCGGACGTATTTTCAACGCGCCCGAATTCTTCGCCCGTCGCGGGATTATATGAAATTATTTCTTCGCTCTCGTTTTGTAATTTTAGAACTGCGCTCATTTTTGTTCCTCTTGTTATCAGATTACCCGATTGTCTTCGATAAATATAAAACAAAAGTTGCAAAATCCGTTAATCAAACAGAAGCCCGCGCGTGAGCAAGGGCGGAATATTCAAATAAACTATCCGCCCTTGCTCACGCGCGCACCTTCTGTTCACAGCATATTTGTTATCGAATAAAAATTTTCTTGACAAAACAAATTCCGTAGATTATTCTCTTAGAAGTAGGTTTAACAGAATGATAAACGAAATTGATAAACAAATACTGAATATTCTTCAGAAAGATGCACGAATTGCCAATGCGGAAATCGCCCGACAGGTCGGGCTTGCGCCGTCGGCAGTTTTGGAACGCATCCGAAAATTGGAAGAACGCGGCGTGATCAAAGGTTTTGAAACAAAACTCGATGCTGCCGCAGTTGATTACGGTTTGACGGCGTTCGTCGCCGTTCGGACGCACGATTGCTGCGCGGAAACCGACAAGTTTTTGGCGGAAATTCCCGAAGTTTTGGAAGTTCACGATGTCGCGGGCGAAGATTCTTATTTTTTGAAAGTGCGGGTCAAAAACACCGAACATTTGTCGCGGTTACTGCGCGAGCGGTTGAAAAATGTGCCGAATGTGGCGGACACCAAAACGACGATTGTTTTGCAAACGATTAAGGAAACGACTGCGTTGCCGATTATGGATTCGGAAGAAAAGACGAAGTGAAATTTGATTAAGAAAAGAGGGCAGAAGTAATGCAGAATACACAAATTACAAAAATTAATCCGAACCGCAATTTAGTGGTTTTAGTCGCGGCGTTTGCGGCAGTTTATATCTTTTGGGGTTCGACCTATTTGGCGATTAAATACGCAATTGAAACTTTGCCGCCGTTTCTGATGGCTGGTTCGCGCTTTCTTTTTGCGGGTTCGATTCTTTACATTTGGGCGCGGTTTTCAAAGGATTACGAAAAGCCGAGTCTTAAACATTGGCGGACGAGTTTTATCGTCGGGACGCTTTTGCTTTTAGGCGGCAACGGCGGCGTGGTTCTCGCCCAACAATATATTTCGTCGAGTCTGGCGGCTCTGCTCGTCGCGACCGAACCTTTCTGGATCGTGCTTTTAAGCTGGCTTTGGCTGAAAGGCGCGCGCCCGAACTGGAAAGCCGCGCTCGGTTTGTTGATCGGATTTTTCGGTGTTTATCTTTTAATCGGCGGACAACCTGACGCGGGCGGAAGTGCAGGCGGACAATTTCTCGGCGCATTTTTTGTCATCGCCGGAGCTTTTTCGTGGGCTTTGGGTTCGATGTACGGTCTGCGGGCGACGACCCCGAAATCGTCCGCGCTGACTGCCGGAATGCAGATGCTTTCGGGCGGATTGGTTTTGACTCTGGTCGGTTTTGTAAAAGGTGAATGGACGACTTTCAATGTCGCCGACGTTTCGACAAATTCCGTTTTGGGCGTAATTTACCTGATAATTTTCGGTTCAATCATCGGCTTCACGGCTTACAGTTGGCTTCTGAAAAACGCGCAGCCGACGATGGTCGCAACTTACGCCTACGTCAATCCGATTGTTGCCGTTTTTCTCGGCTGGCTGATCGCGGGCGAATCCTTCACCGGACAGATGCTCATCGGCGCAGGCATCATTGTCGGCTCGGTCGTGCTGATTACTTCGCACAATAAAGTGGAAAGCGATTCGGAAGCGGAAATCGAGATTCACGAATCGCAAACTCCGACCGGAAACTGCAAACCGCTTTCGGCTTCGGCTTAATATTCAAATTTAATTTTTCGGGAAAGCGCGAATCAATCGGTTCGCGCTTTTCTATTTAACGGATTTATCAAGCAAATCGGTAAGTTCCGAAACACGCGTGAACATCGGGTAATGTCCGGTCGGCAAATCAACGAACTCGAAATTCGGGTCTTTCAACTCGCTGAAAAGCGGCAAATCCAGTTTCAATAATTCTCGGACATCTTCAGACGAATCTTCGCACCAAATCGCTAATTTCGGTAAATCTTTTCGCAAAGGGTTTTTCAAACTCACCTTTTGCCGCGCCGCGTTAAAAGGTTGTGGAGTCGCCAGTTTTTCCATCAATTTTCTATCCGCGTCGGTTAAATCGAGCAGGTTTTTGCCTTGGTCTAAATGTTCCCACGAAGGAAACGGCAATTTCCAGCCGTCGCCGTTTTTATTAACCGATTTTTCAAATATTTCGAGCTGTTCGGGCGAATAAAAATCAATCAACGCCGCGCCGTCCGGCAAAGGCGCGGTGTCAACATAAATCAGTTTGGTAATTTTTTCGGGAATCAAATCGGCAACCTGCGTAATCACCATGCCCGCATAACTATGTCCCGCGAGATAAACATTTTCGAGTTCGTTGTATTCGATTAAATTTACAACGTCCGCGACATGCGTGTCGAGATTCGTTTCCGCCGTTCCGAGATGCACTCTTTCGCCAAGTCCGGTCAGCGTTACGGGAAAAACTTCGTGACCTTTTTCGCGCAATAATGCAGTAACATCTTTCCACGCCCAACCGCCGAGCCAGAATCCGGGAACTAAAACAAAATTTGCCATAAAATTAAAGTATTTTTATTTCCTAGCTTTTTGTATATTAGTTTTCTGATTGGATTGAAATTTTCTTTGGAAAATCGGGAAACATTTTCGATTGTTCGAGTTCGCCCGATTCATCAAAAAAGCTAATGTCACCATATTCGTTGCAAACCCAAACTTCGTTCGCGCCTTTTTCAAAATACAATTCGCGTTTATCCTGCATTTCCTTGCGCGTGTTGCTCATTGAAACGACCTCGACACAAACTTCGGGCGCGATTGAAGCGTCGGTTTCGTCCTTGATTTTTTCAATCACCTGCATTGAAGCCCAAGCGACATCGGCAACCTTTGTGCCTTTGCGGGTTCTGACGGCGCATTCAACCATCATAATGCCTTCGGGATGCATATTTTTCATCAGAGAGCCAATCATCCCTTGATAAATCGAATGACCGATTTTGACCGGATTCATAATGATTTCTCCAAATTCATTCGTTTCAATTTTAAACGGTAAATTTTGTAAATAAGGACTTTCAATTACTTCCTTCCAATCCATAATTTCACCTCAAAACAATTTCTAATTCAACATTTGCTCGACCACGCCGTAACTCGCTTCCAGCGCGTCGGGCAATTTACTCGCGTCCGTGCCGCCGCCTTCCGCCATATCGGGTTTGCCGCCGCCGCGTCCCGATACGATTGGCGCAATTTCTTGAACAATTTTTCCGGCTTTTACTTTGTCGGTCAAATCGTCCGAAACGCGCACGATGAACGAAACTTTGTCGTCTTCGGTTCGCGCCAGAATGACCACGCCGGATTTTATTTTCGCCATCAAAGTATCGGACAAATGCCGCATTCCGCCTTTGTCCAAACCGTCAACGATTTTGGCGATGACTTTTACGCCGTTCACATCTTTTGCCTCGTCGCCGTTCGATGATGCACCGCCGATTGCGCCTGTCGCAATCTTCATTTTCAATTCATCATTTTCGCGCCGTGCTTTTTTCAATTCTTCCTGTAATTTTTCGATTGCGTTCGGCAAATTATCGCGCTGAGTTTTCAAAGCGTTGAGCGATCTATCAATCAGTTTTTCGTCTTCGCGGAAACGCTCGAACGCATCAAGCCCTGTAATTGCGCGGATTCGGCGCACGCCCGAAGCAACCGCCTCGTCTGAAGTGATTTTAAACGAACCGATGTCGCCCGTCGCTTTGACGTGCGTTCCGCCGCAGAGTTCCTTGGAAAACGTGCCGCCGCCGACCGACAAAACCCGAACTTCCGAACCGTATTTTTCGCCAAACAAAGCCATCGCGCCCGAACGCATCGCTTCTTCGATACTCATCAAATCCGTGTTGACCGCATCGTTTTTCAAAATCTCGCGGTTGACCAAATCTTCGATTTCCAGAAATTCCGTTTCCGAAATCGGCTGGTAATGCGTGAAATCAAAGCGTAAATAGTTTGGCGCAACAACCGAACCGGCTTGCTTGACGTGCGTTCCGAGAACTTCCTTGAGCGCGGCGTGAACCAAATGCGTCGCCGTATGATTACGCCGCGTCGCATCGCGTTTGGCAGGATCAACCGTCGCCGTAACAACATCGCCGACTTTGATCGAGCCTTTTTCAACCTTCGATTTATGCAAAACAATTCCCGCAATCGGCGCAAACGTATCGAAAACTTTCACAAGACTGTTCGCCGATTCCGCCGACTTGTCAGAACCATCTGCGGTAGCGGATGGTTTAAGTTGTGAATCTGAAACGTCCGAATTACCGCCGGCATTTACATTATCCGCGTTCAACCGCCCACTACCGTAGGCGGTTCTGACAATCATTCCCGCATCGCCGACTTGTCCGCCCGCTTCGGCATAAAACGGAGTTTCGTCCAACACAATCAAACCTTCATCGCCTTCACCGAGTTCATCAACTTTCTGATCGTTTTTCACCAAAGCCAAAACCTTCGCGCCTTCGACTTCCGTTTTGTCGTAGCCGTGAAATACGTTTGTGCCGATTTTCTCTCCAATCTCTTGATAAATTGGATTGATTACAGATTTGCGTTCGGTTTGCCCTATGCTGCTTTGTTTTTGGATTTCAGCCAGAGCTTTATTAAATGACTTGTTAAAAGTATCTTCTTCGAAAATAAACCCATTTTCCTCAAGTGAAACACGAATCAAATCTGCTGGTAATCCATATGTGTCATAAAACCGAGCCAAATCAATAAAGTTTGGAAAAATTAGTTTGTCATTTCCATTATATTTAACATTTAATTCAGCGATAAGTTCGTTAAATCTTTCGTTGACACTGACACTTTCATTAACAGCAGTTATTAAAGAAATATCTTCTTTACGTTCTGAAGTGTTTATTTCTTCGTAAACTATTTGTTCAAATGATTTTTTATTTATTTCCCAGATTTCAAGGTTCCATTCATTTTTCAATAATTTTTGAAGAATAAAAGGTGGCATCCTATATTCCTTAATAAATATTCTTATAAAACCGCGCAATTCACCATCACGCATTTCTTCATTTCTTTTAGTTTTGAGATTTTCAATTTGTACCTTAATTTTTTCTCGTTCTTCTGTAAAAGAAGTTAATATCTCATCACATTCCAAGTTCAAAATTTCTTGGTATAACGTTACAGTCTTATTAAACTTTGGTAATTCATTGTTCAGAAATTTCTGTAATCCAAAGGATAAAGTACGATTGAACCTTTCCTCTGTTTGACCAACTATTCTTTCAATATTCTCACGTTGTTTTTCTAATTCGGGATATGCTTCCTTCATTTTCTCGACAACTAAGGAACACACTTTATAAAAAAACAATTCATCAAATTTCAATAAATAATTTCCATTGAAAATTGCACGATACATTATTTTTTGTAGTACCGAGTTTCTTCCTTTATTACCGGGATAAATCCCGTCGGCAATGGCAAAGACGGTCGTGCGGGCGTGGTCGGCGACGACGCGCATCGCAAAGCCTTCTTGCGTGTCGTATTCGTAATTTTTACCTGCCAATTCTGCCGTAAATTTGATAATCGGCAGAAGCAAATCCGTGTCGTAATTCGTTTTAACGTCTTGCAAAACCGCCGCGATGCGTTCGAGTCCTGCGCCCGTATCAACCGACGGTGCGGGCAACGGCGTGAGTTCAAAAACGCCTTTTTCAATCTCGTTTCTTTCAAACTGCATAAAGACGAGATTCCAGATTTCCATCGTCGTGTCGCCTTCACCGTTGACCCATTTCGGGTGATTCATTTCCGGGTTGTCGGGTTCGTCGCCCATATAATAATGGATTTCCGAACACGGTCCGCACGGTCCGGTGTCGCCCATCTGCCAGAAATTATCCTTGCGATCAAAAGGCAAAACGCGGTCGGCTGGTGCGCCGACTTTTATCCATAAATCACGCGCTTCTTCGTCTGCCGGAACTTCCGCGTCGCCGCCGAAATATGAAAACCAGAGGCGATTTTCTTCCAAGCCTAATTCGTTGACGAGAAAATCCCACGCGAACCGAATCGCGTCTTCTTTGAAATAATCGCCGAACGAAAAATTGCCGAGCATTTCAAAAAATGTGTGATGCCGAGCGGTTTTGCCGACTTCGTCCAGATCGTTGTGTTTGCCGCCGGCGCGGATACATTTTTGCGACGAAACGGCGCGTTTGTAATCGCGTTTTTCCGCGCCCGTGAAAACGTCTTTAAATTGATTCATTCCCGCGTTGGTGAACAAAAGCGTCGGGTCGTTGGCGGGTAAAAGCGGTGATGAATGAACGATTTTATGTCCGTTTCGTTCAAAATATTCTAAAAATTTCTGTCTGATTTCGCTGCCTTTCATAAATTTATTCGATAAAAAGTTAAAAGAAAATTTTAACATAAAGCCGAAATGAAAAGCATTTTGGCGCAAAAAAATGCCGGACGTTTACCAAAAAAAACGTCCGGCTTCAATGTAGAAAGGAGACTAACTACATTGATTTACTGCGCCGTCGGAACTTTAAGCGCAGTTGTTTTATCAAGGAGGACTCGGAGGCAAAATCTCAAAATATCTTTAAAATCGGACGGCGGAATGACAAAGCCCCAATTCTTTCCCATTCCGCTAAAATCTCGCTTTTCCCGTCCGCATTTTTTTCTTCCCTGGCGCGTTATTTTTAAGACTTGCGAATTTGCAAAAATACAAATATCTTTGGTCTCACAAATGATTTCGTAAGAAAATAAAGTTTGGATTCAAAAAAAAAATTACAAATATGAAAAAAATATTTTTATCGGCAGTATTATTAGTATTTTTCGGCAGTTCGATGTTTGCCCAAAATACCGAAAAACAAATCACGGTAATCCGCGCCGAAGTTGCGGCGATTAACAAAGCGGCGGCGAAATATACGAAAAAGACAAAAAATGTTGACGATATTTCGCTCGAAGGCACGGAAGCGACTTATTATGTTTCGGGCAAAGGTTTGAAAAAAGTTGTTGCTAAAATGTATGGCGAATCTTACAACGCGACGGGCGAATTTTATTATCAAGGCGAAGAATTGATTTTCGCGTTCGTGAAATTTAATAAATATGACATGCCAATCGGTTCGGGCAGAAAATCGCCGAAAATCGTTCGCACGGAAGAGCAAAGACTTTATTTCGCGGGCGGAGATTTGATACGTTTATTGCTCGGCAAAAAAGAATTGAAATCGGGCGACGAAAGATATGTGGAATTGAAGGACGAAATTACGGGCATTTCAAAAAAATTGCAGGAAGCATATAATTGAAACGAAAATTGAAAATGAAGGAGTAAATTTGTGACACAAGCGGCAACGGCTTCGGTTAAAGAAAATGTTTCGGCGGAAGAATGGCAAACTCGTGTGGAACTCGCGGCGGTTTATCGGTTGGTCGCGCTTTACGGTTGGGACGACCTTGTTTTTACGCATATTTCGGCGCGTGTGCCGAACACCAAAAACGAATTTTTGATAAATCCATACGGTTTTTTGTTTGATGAAATTACGGCTTCGAGTCTGGTTAAGATTGATTTGCAAGGCAATAAACTGCTTGATTCGCCGCATTTTATCAACCCGGCGGGATTTACGATTCACGGCGCGATTCACGAAGCACGTCACGATGTCGGATGCGTCTTGCATATTCATTCGCTTCACGGCGTGGCGGTTTCGACGCAAAAAGACGGACTTTTGCCGATTTCGCAACAGTCAATTTTGCCGCTTTCGAATCTTTCCTATCACAACTACGAAGGCATCGCGCTCAACGAAGCTGAAAAACCGCGTCTGGTGAACGATTTGGGCGCGAATAATTTTTTGATCTTGCGAAATCACGGACTTTTGACGTGCGGACGCAACGCGGCGGAAGCCTTTTTGTTTATGTATATTCTGGAAAGCGCGTGCCGCATACAGATTCTCGCGCAAAACGGCGGCAAGGAATTGATTCCGGTTCCTGCGCCGATCATTGCGGGCGCACAGGCACAGGTCGCAGCCGTCACAAAGGGAATGGGCGCGGATCTGGTTTTTCCCGCACTTCTCAGAAAACTGGACAAAATGGATGATTCTTATCAAAGTTGATTTAAACTTCTTCGACAATTGATTCGCCTTCCGAAAAATCTCCGCAAGTCCATTGCCATTTTTCGTGAAGGCGAATTTTTTTGGTTGGCAAAATTTCAGGTTTCGACAAACATTTTCCCGACATCAATTCGCCTTGTTTGTTCAAATGCTGATAACTCATTTCGAGCGAATCGTCGTCAAAAACCTTGGCGATCAAATTGCCGAAGATAATTTCGCCGCCTTGATATTCCGCCCAAACGACATTTCCTTTTTGGTGATAATAAAAGCGCGTTTCGCCTGAAACTTCGCCTGTTTCGGAGTTTTGAACGGATTTGAAAACGCGTTTGTCGTAATTAATCATAAAATAAGGAACAACGATTAATGCGGATTTGCGCTGATTTATTTCGATCAGTAAAAATCCGTGTTAATCGTTGTTTCAAACATCCTCGTCATAATCTCTGGAAGCGATTTCGCGCATTTTGTTGCTCACCAAATCATACGAAAAACCTTGCCGCAAAAGATAATCGTAAAACTTTTTTGCGTCTTCACGGGTTTCGGGTTTGCCTTTGAGCCGTAATCTTTTGGCGATGGCGCGTTCGATGATTTCTTCTTCGGGCGTTTCTTCGAGGGCATTTTCGAGGGCTTCTTCGACGGTTTCTTTATCGAGTTTTTTACCTGTGAGCTTCATTTTTAAAACTCTTTTCCCGACAGCTTTTTGGCGGATTTGCGAAGCGGCGAAATCTTTGGCAAACTGCGCGTCGTTGAGATAATTATATTCCTTGAGCTTTTCGATCACGCCGTCAACGATTTCCGCATTTGTCCATTCTTTTTCAAGCAGACGCGTCCGCAATTCTTCAATCGAGCGCGGTTTGTAAGTCAGCAAATTAACGGCGCGGTCAAATGTTTTTTGGCGCGATTTTGCCGCATCTTTGATCACGCGGTCTTTTTCTTCTTTGATTTCCAATCGCTTGCGCCACATAATTTTCGTAATCTCAATTCTAAACTTCCCAATCTGAAATCTAAAATCTAAAATCAAAAATCTATGGACGGAATTTTAATTATAGACAAACCCGTTGGAATCACTTCACACGATGTCGTGGCGCGTTGCCGCCGAATCTTGAAAACAAAACGCATCGGACACACGGGAACGCTCGACCCGTTTGCAACGGGCGTAATGATCATTTTAGTCGGCAAAGCAACGCGGTTGGCGCAATTTTTGGACAAAGACGCGAAGGAATACGAAGCAGTTGTCAGATTTGGTTTTGAAACGAACACGGGCGACCGAACAGGTGAATTACGAATTACGAATTACGAATTACGAGATATTTCTACCGAAGAAATTGAAGAAGTTTTGAAAGATTTTCGCGGTGAAATCGAACAAACTCCGCCGATGTTTTCGGCGAAAAAAGTCGAAGGCAAAAAACTTTACGAACTGGCACGAAAAGGAATTGAAATCGAACGCAAACCCGTAAAAATTAAAATTTACGAATTAGAATTAACTGAGTCGAGAGTCGAGGGTCGAGAGTGGGGGGAAAGTGGCTATAGACAGACGGCAGGAGACACTCGCCTACGGGGTTTGGGTTGGGGGGGGACGTTTAT
>JANODL010000124.1:0-8496 GCA_031412675.1 Acidobacteriota bacterium
AACAACGGCTGTCTGACTCATAAATTACACGATAACCTAATAAAATCAACGGTTTAGCAAAATTCTCGTAAAAGATTTTTTGAAATTTTTCCTGTTTTCAGAAAAAACTATATCATAAAAGCAACATTTTATGATATGCCGCTGGCTGAGATACGAAAAATTTAATTAACATATTGAGAATGAAGTATTTGCTGCTTCGTGCTACATTTTTGACGGCAATTTTCAGTCTAATTATTTCGATGAAGATGACTGATGAAAGATTACGGCGAGCGTGTCGAATTCTCAAGCATTCGTGTGCCACACATCCTTTAAATGTCGGTTCTGATCTTCGCTTTGTGCAGGACTGGTTCTGACAAGGCTTCGCAACATTCAAAACACGGTCATTTGTGCTTCGCTTGTTTCAGTTACGCGCGAGCGAAAAGCCAGAGAGCATTTTTTCAAACTGCCGAAATTTTGAGTGAAAAGCAGTTGTTTTTTGTTCATTTAATAAATTGATGCCATTTTACACAGATTTCTTAGTTCTACTTTGTCAGATTAAAAAGTGCCTTCGCCGCAAGATGTCTTTCTTTCGATATTGGTTAAGGTAAAAATCTTTTGTAGCGGCTTTGTCGCGCATTGGTAATTTTGGATTAATCTCTTTCAGCATAATTTTCTTGATTAAATTTCTTGACTAATAATACCTGGTTTGTTGTTTTCCGTGCGAATCATAAAAACGGCGACTAAAATCGTCCAGATCGATTGGGCGAACGTGAAAAGTCCAAAGCCGTGAACATCTAATTTCAAATGTCCCGAAAAGACTCCGATTAAACTCAAAATGCCGACAATGAAACCGATGATTGCGGTAATTTGCATCAGCCTTCCCTTTTTTAAAAGCAGAATTGACCACAAAATAACAGCAACCGCAACGACATAAACTTTGGTAAAACCCTGATTCAGTTGAAAGTTATTCATCAAAACCAAGTTCAAAATTTTTTGTGTTGCCTCATCTGATTCTAATATTTTCCGCGTCAAAACCGGTCCGACTAACCCGCTTAAAACGGCTGCCGACATGACGGCTAGCACACCGAATCCATAAACGACCAAACCCAAAGTAACTAAAGGATTTTCTAAATCCAGTCGGCGGCAAAAGCCCAATAAACCGAAGAAAACAAGCGGTAAACTGATAATTGCCAAAATATGCACTGCAATGGCAATTATTTCGTTTCGACGCGCAATTTCGTCCGGCTGATTTAGCAAATCGTGTCCCGTCGGATGAAAAATCATTGTGATTATTCCGCCCAAAGTCCCGATAATTAAGGCAGTTCCGTATATTTTTGAATGTTTCATATAATTTTGTTTTGAGTTGTCAGTTTATTTGAGGTCGGAAAAGCAAACAATAGATAGTGATACCCGAATTGTCTGATAATGGACAGTTTGACCTGAATTGTTCAATAGACCGCCGCGTTCAGCGGACGCAGAAATCTCTGCGTGATGCGCTCATCGAACTTATTCTGGAAAAGCATTATGACACTATCTCCGTTCAAGACATCATCGAACGTGCCAATGTCGGACGCTCGACTTTTTATCTCCATTTTCGGGATAAAGAAGATCTGTTTCGCGGCGATTGGCAGAGAATGCTTGAGTATTTCATCGGGCAAATCACGCCCGAAAATTTGCAAGCAGGCAGAATCTTTCCGATTCGGGAATTGTTTGAACACTTAAAAGATTTTCATCATCTTTACCGCGCTTTGGTCAAATCGGGAAAAATTGACCGGCTTTTCGGTTACGGGCAAAAATATCTCGCACAGAGAATTGAAATTAGAATAAATTCCGTTTTGAATCTCCACGAGCAGACGACAATCCCGATTCCAATTATGGCGAATTATTTAGCGAGCGAAATTTTTGCTCAGCTAAAATGGTGGCTGGATAATGATATGCCGTATCCGCCCGAACGGATGGACGAAATCTTTCATCAGTTGATTATGTCGGGTGTTAAATCGGTGTTAGATGATATTGGAAATTTCACTTAAAATTTCAGACTCATTTTTTTACTTGACCTTGGAGTCAGTTCCAACCTTTATACTATTATTTGTGAGTTACTCGAAAGCCGAAAAAGATTTTCTGTTGATTGGCGAATTAGCCGAAGCTATGGAAGTCAGCCGGGATACATTGCGTCATTATGAGCGTAAAGGCGTTCTGGCACGTCCCGTCCGTTCTCCAAAAGGTTACCGACTTTATTCTGTTGGTTTGGTCGAGCGGGTAAAAATGATTCGCCGTGCTTTGGCAGTCGGTTTTACGCTTGATGAAATCGCCCGAATTTTGCCGAACGGGAACGTGGAAACGCGCCGTGCCGCGAAGTTTATGCACTGGCAGTAACTAAACTCGAAAATGTCAAAGAGCGGATTTTTGAAATTGAAGTGATCCGCGGTGAACTCGAAAATTTGGTTTTGGAGTGGGACGGCAAACTCGAAGGTGTTTCCGAAGCCGAACCTGTTCATTTGCTTGAAACTTTGGCAAATTCATCAAAAACCACTTTGGGAAATCGAAAAAGACCGACTTCAGAGAATCTTCGCCGAAAAAGTAATAAAAGTAACAAAGGAAAGAAATAAAATAATGAATAAATATTTTTGGTTGATATTAATAATAACAGTATGTTCCGCAACAGCCTGTAATAAGGCTGCGGAACAAAAGCCGATGGATCACGATTCGCATATGAAGACGGTTAATGAGCAGGGCGACAAGGCGATGGGCTTTTCGCACGAAAAAACTACGCATCATTTTCGTCTTTTTGCCGACGGCGGTGCAATCGAAGTCACGGCAAACAGCGCACAGGACACGGAAAGCCGCGACCAGATTCGTAAACATCTCGGACATATCGCCAAAATGTTTACGGATGGAAACTTCGACGCGCCGATGCTCACGCATGGAAAAGTGCCGCCCGGCGTTCCGGTTTTACAGAAAATGAAAGCCGAAGTCAGTTACGCTTTCGCTGAAATCGAAAACGGCGGACGAGTTCGTATTAAAACGAATAACTCCGAGGCTCTGGCGGCAGTTCACGAGTTTTTGCGCTTTCAAATAACCGACCATCAAACGGGCGATACGACCGAAATTACAAAAGAGTGAAAAACCGTTCAATTTGCGTATAATAGTCGTTAATGAAACGCTTTTTACCGCAAGTTACGATTGGTCTGGTGATTATTTTAATCACGGTTCTGCATTTTCTCACGCCGCTCGATCAAGTTGTTTGGCACGAAATATATCAAAGGCTTTACTACATTCCGATCATTGCCGCCGCGCTTCTTTTCGGTCTGCATGGTGGGCTTGCCGCTTCGATTTTTACGACCGTTGTTTATTCGCCGCATATTTTTCTTCATTGGCAGCACGGACATTTCGATTATTCGATCAATCAATACGCCGAAATAGTGATTTTTAACCTCGTCGGCGGCGTGATGGGCGCACTCGGCGACCGTTTGAAGCAGGCACGGGAAAAAGCCGAACGCAATGCCGAAGAACGTCAAAAAGCTTACGACGAATTGCAGAAAACATTTGAACAACTTTTGCAAGCTGAAAAGCTTTCATCATTAGGCGAACTTTCCGCCGGCATTGTTCACGAAGTCAGAAATCCTTTGGCGGCAATTAAAGGCGCAGTTGAAATTCTCGAAGACGAACTTGCCGAAGACAGTCCGCGCCGGGAGTTTGCCGATTTAGCGAAAAAAGAAGTTGAAAGATTGGATAAACTCGTTGGTGAATTTCTGCGGTTTGCGCGTCCCGCAACGCTTTCGGTTGGGGATAATGATTTGAATAAAATAGTCGAATCAGTCGTTTCGCTGGTTGAAAATCAGGCGGCTACACAATCGGTTTCGATTAAAAGGAATTTACAGCAGAATTTGCCGAAGGTTTCGGTTGACGGCGAACAAATCAAGCAGGTTTTGTTAAACCTTGCCATTAATTCCCTGCAAACGATGCCAAATGGAGGAAATCTATTCCTTCGTTCTTTTGAAAATGATAAGCATTGTGTCCTTGAAGTTGAGGATACAGGCAACGGTATTGAGGAGAAGATTATAAGTAAAATTTTCGATCCGTTTTTTACAACGAAGGAAAAAGGCGTTGGACTCGGACTTTCAATAGCTCATAAAATTGCTGACCAACATAAAGGAAAACTTACAGCAACTAATCAAAAAGGGAAAACTATTTTCTCTCTTTTTCTGCTTAAAAATTACCGGTAAATAGGTAACTATTCAGGTAGCAATATTAATTATTATTAACCACTGACCAGCCTACAAATGGTTTAACAGTTGCACAATTAGGTCCGCCATCCTTTCCAGTTCCCGGCACAGAGGTTTCTAAGACACTTGGTGATTCCAAGATTTCATCAATCTGGGATTGAGTGATGCCGATCAGTGGAATTTTCAGACGGCGATTCCAGGCAGTATTGATTTGTCCGGCATAAGAACCAATGTTGATATAAATAAAACGCCCGCCTACCGGTCCCTGAACAAACAAACCGGAAAAATCAATTGAGGAATCTTTCCCCGATTTAGTGCTGATAGTAAATTCAAAGGTCAGATCGTCACTGTAGATCTTTGCCGTTGAGCGACCTCATATTTATTTCCGTGTCCCATCTGTGGAGTCCGTAATCAACCTCTGCCGGAGGTTTTTGCAAAATGATACGAAAATTTATTTCATGTTTCATAAAAATAATACTTATTTTTTCACATAGCTAAGGAGTTAATTTATCTTATTGAGATTACTTGGTTTAAAAAGCACCTGAATATTTGTGTAACTGGTATTGCGTCTGATAATATATCTTAAATCATCTTAACTTAACTGTTTACCTGTCAATTTCTATATAATAACAACTCGGACAGAAAATGTTCTCACCCAAAATTTTCCACCCTTCTTGCAAAAGTAACTGCTCAAATTCTCTCCGATTTTCCTTCTCATAAAAATCCTCAGATTTACACCTAAAGCCATAATTACTACAAATCACATTCAATCGGATAAAAAAGGAAATTGGTCTAACAAACTTCGGCTTCTTCCAAAAACCCACTAATTGGGAAAACTTAATCATCTTGAGAAACTTCGCCCGCATCATTAAACCTCCAACGACATTCGAACAACTCATTTTCACACGGTAAAACCATCACTTCCCCCTCCATCCCAAATACATCTACTTCGCTCAAACCAAAACTCTCCGCCTTTCTATAAAATTCTCCATGCGAATATTCACCCGAATTATAATTAGAAATCCCGATACTCCGATATTTCCGCATTACTTCAAAAAAATCAAAATCTTCAGGCAATTCTCCCAATGGTTTAAATTTGTAGCTAAGGTATGCAAAAAATACGAGTGCCCCTTTCATTGAATAAAATATAAAATAAATAAAGACAATATTGTTAGCATCATTATCAGACGCAGATAAATTTTAGATTTGGGAGTTACATAAGTGTCAAATTGACTATTCTTTATCGCTTTAATTTCTCTCTTCGGTCAAATCCTGATCTCCCGAAGACTTCCCTTACTCAAAAACAGTCGGTCAGAACTCAACTTTAATAATTTAGTATTATAAATTTTGTCTTTCAAAATAATCAAAACTGAAACTAATAATGTATCAACCTCAAGCGGTGCAAAAAAAGCAATTTATCGCCTCAAATTTCTATTTGATGAAAATCTATATTGAGTTTTGTAAAATCAGTCGGTCAAAACTCGACTTTTTATCATATTTGCCCTGTTTCAAATCAACTTCCAACCAATAACTATCAATTCGAGTTTTAGGCGACCGATTTTCGAGTTCTGACCGACTGATTTTTGAGTTTCAGCCGACTGATTTTCGAGTTCTGACCGACCGCTATAACATTATTCGAGTTCTGACCGACTGATACACAAAAATTAACCCCTATAAAATAACGTCTTAGAGCAGTTTTCGAGTTTTGACCGACCGATTTCTCAATGAAATCGAGTTTTAACCGACTGTTTTTTTGATAAAGTCGAGTTTTGACCGACTGTTTATCATCACATTAATAAGAAATGGAAACAGATTCGAGTTTTAACCGACTGTTTCTCCATCGTAAACTACTGCGAATAGACATTTTAACTCCCATTTTGAAATCGCTACCCGTTTTAACCTCTTCTTAACCTACTTTTAACCTTCTTCTTAACCTGACAAGTAAAAATGGACTTAAGTTCATAAAATTTAAAGAAGTCGATTCTATTCAACCAGCCGTTTTTTCATTCTTGAAAGTATTCCATCGGGAAAATACTTCCTTATATTCATCTCAGATGTCCTGCGCTTACCGTCTTGGTTCGCTTTTATCACCTCATTCACAAATTCAGCGTGTGCAGTAATCTCAAAAACTTGATCCGCTAGTTTATTTTTCCGACTAACGTCATAAACCGGATTAATAGTAAAACCACCGACAACATTTGATTTAACTAATTCTTCAACCGCCAACTTAACCTCAGCTACTTTATGCTTGAGCAAAGAATCCTGATTTAACCCAAAATCCCGATATATCGAGTTAACTGAAAAGTGATACGTCTTTTCACTTTCAGCATAAACAAAATTATGAACCAACCGTTTATGTAAAAGTCTGGCAATGGTTGTGCTGTATCCCATCAACTTTCGATAATTAACCAGTCTGTAAGTATTATTCTCAATCGCCGCAGTTACTTGAGGCGAAAATTTGACATAAGTATATTCCTCCCCATTCCGTCCACGAAAACCATACGCCTCCACCGGATGAAAATTATCATTAAGCTCAGATTGGTCTTCTTCACGCAGTTCAACCGAAGATTTGAAAAGAATTTCAATTGCTTCTTCTATTTGAGCGTATGAATAGCTATGCCCTTGCTCAGCTAATTCCTCCTGCAAGGCATTTCTGGTATAAATTACGGTGAATTGGTTGTCCAAGTAAACTGCCTGCGCCCTACGTCCATCCGCTGCCATTTTGAGCAATGCGTCTTCCACCAATTCTTCGCGCTTTCCCATATAAGCATCGCGGTCTTCGCCATTAGCATCCTGAATACGCGCCGGAGTTACTTTCAAATAATAATTCTTCTTCTGATAAACAAAACGCCTTTCAAAACTAGGCAGAAATTTTCCTTGAATTCGTTCAACCTTCCCGTAAACTTTGCTCGGAATAATTCCATAAAGTTTCAAGGTATGCGAATATTCATCCCGATCTGCTTTAAACAACTCAAATAAGCTCAACTGTTCCGGTATTGTAACCTGCTGCTCAGAAAATTTCTTGAGCTTTGAATCTTTAGTCAATCTCTTTTTAGACATGAAAGTAAATCCTCAGTAGCCAACAACTCTAAATTCAACCCAAATAACTATCCAGTCAATTAAATCAACTCTCCTGCAAAAAGACCAAGCCTAACTACAGCTTTTGTTATAATTATTAAGCACCCAGACTATTAAAATCTTATTCGGAACAACATCAGCGTAAAAACCACCATATTCCAACACCGATCTGCCGAAAGTCACTTAAAAGCCAAACTACTACCTATCTTCTAGTCTAAAACCTAAAGACTTTACGCAAAAACAAAAGAGGTTAGACAAAATCCGGTAAAACAGAAAACTAAATTTTATTCCCAATCAAGCAGATAGAGCCACAGAAAGCAGACAAGAGATCAAGTCAAAACGATTAATTTTGCTGATTTCAGTTCTGAAGATTCCACATTTTTAAAATATATTCGCCCTCAACATTTTTACTTTTTAGCCAATCTACAAGTCTAGATTGGGCAGCGATTTTTTCTCGAATAGGAACGTCTTTGTTTTGTTCTTCAAGATTAAGATAAATTCGGTGCTTATTCTTGCGCTCCCAATCAAAAAATTCGCTTCGGTCACGTCGTCCAAAGCCTTCGCGCAAAACCGTACATAGAGCATTTTCCTTAACAGCTAAAGAACCGACTGTGTTCATAAAAACTTCCGTCGAATGTTCAAAAGCGGGCTTATCTTTGACATTTCCGCAATGAACCGTCGCGTGCGGACTGACGTAAGTTTTCCCGTCCAGTTCACGTTGGCGTTTCAATCCTTCGCAAACATACCGCGCCCAAATCAAAATCTCTTCAAGTTTCTCAAGACTGCCGGAAATAAATTTGTAAGGTTCTCTGGTTTGTTCTCGTTCAAAATATATCGAATACCGACTAATGAGGATTGGATTAACGCTCTCAATGAAATAGTCACCTAATTTTATAATTTGCGATTCGGAAATCTTGCCGTCGAAAAACTCTACTGACAAATTGTGGGTGAACCACTGATGTTCCTGCGAAGCCGTGACGTTTCGGATTTGATTTATCAATGAACCTTCAGCGGAAGCTAATTGATTAAAAAACGTCAAACTGACCAACCCGATGCCACAAGCGAAATAATGAATCCAAAATTGCGCTCCGTTATTGTGCAATAAAACGGCGATGTGCCGATTACTTTCCCAACAATCGAAATACAATTTCCCGTTTTTATCAAGCCGCGACGCATTTAGAAATTCTTTTAACTCTCTAAAATTTGAAGGAAG
>JANODL010000125.1:0-28910 GCA_031412675.1 Acidobacteriota bacterium
CGTCGCTAAAAATAAATCTTTCTGGCGGTCGGATTCTTCCAATTGATTGAGTAAATTACGCGATTGATATTGCCGGTCGCGGGCGCGAAGTGCGCCGCGTGCAGCACTGATGAGCATCGGAATCCGAATCGGGCGTTCGACAATAGTGGCGTTAAAGCGCGTTCCGACGGTCGCGGAAAGCATCTCGGCATTCTGCGCGTTGCCCGCGAAAAGCACGACCGGCAGATCAGACCAAAGCGGCTGTGCGTCGAAACTTTCGGAAAGCCGTTCGAGCGTGTTTTCCCCAAGGGCTTCTTCCGCCAGCAAAATCGCGCCCGCGCCCGCGTTGATTTGCGCGATCAAGTTTTCGGTGTCGACGCACGGTTCGGCTTGGATGCCGACTTTTTCGAGCGTCGCGCAAATCAAAGTCGCATCGCGTCCGGTCGGCATCAGCACGAGAACGCGGTTCTCCAGATGTTTATTGTCCGTCGTTTCCGCCATTGCGTTCCATTAACTTTTCGTTATTTCCCTGATAAACCGGAACGCCGGTCAACACACCGCGAAAATCCGACAACGGTTCTCCGAGCCGCACGCCGCCGCTGTCAATGCGAAACTCACGAATCGTGCGTTCGTGTTTGCCCGTGCGTTTTTTCAAAACGGAAATCGCCTGCCGCACCTCGCCTTGGGCTTCAAAATAACGCAGAAGCACGACCGTATCAGCCATATAACTCATGTCAATCGGAGCCTGCATATTGCCGACCAAACCATATTGCCCGACGACCAGAAAACTGACAATTCCGCGCCGATTGAGATAGGCGAGCAATTCGTGAAACTGCATCATCAGAAAACGATCTTGGGGCGTTGCCATCAGATAACCGTTGACACTATCAATCACGACAACCCGCGTGTCGTTTTCTTCGACTTCCTGACTAATCAAATATGCCAATTCACCGGGTGTCAGTTCGGCGAGCTTGATTTGTCTGACGGTGATTAGTCCTTTTTCGACATAACCTTTGACATCTAACCCAATCGCCGACGTGCGTTTGTATAATGTTTCGAGACCTTCATCAAACAAATAAACCGCCGACCGTTCGCCCTTTTTGGCGGCGGCGCAGACATACATCATCGTCATCGTTGACTTGCCGATGCCCGCCGGTCCGAGGAGAATCGTGCTTGTGCCGTAATCGAGTCCGCCGAGCAATTGCTCGAGTTCTTCCGATTCGCTGACTAAAACTCCGGGCTGAAAAGATTTTTCGCCGTCCTCGCCCGTCAAACGCGGAAAGACAATAATACCGCCGGTTTCGACATTATAATCGTGCGAGCCGGATTGAAATTTGACGCCGCGCATTTTGATGACGCGCAGATGATGACGCTGTTTTCCGTAATCGGTCGGCACGTATTCAAGACTGATAACGCCGTGCGCGATGCTTTGAATCTCGCGGTCGGCGGCTTCCGAAGTGCGGTCGTCAAGCATCATCACAGTGCATTCCCTGCCCATAAAATACTGCTTGAGAGCAAGAATCTGCCGCCGGAAACGAAGAGCATTCTGCGCGAGCATCCGCATCTCCGATAACGAATCGAAAACGATGCGTTTCGGTTTAACCCGTTCGACCTCATCCAAAACGGCGCGGGTCGTTTCGTCCAATTCAACCTCGGACGGATGAAAAACCGTGTAGCGCGAATCATCGGTCAGACTTTCGCCCGAAACCGTCAAGTCTTGAATTGTCAGTGATTCGAGATTCCAGCCGTGAGAATGTCCGACCGCAATTAATTCTTCCTTGCTCTCGGACAGAGTGATGTAGAGTCCTTTTTCACCCTTGCGTTCTCCTTCCAGAAGAAACCGCAAGCCCATTGTCGTTTTTCCCGTGCCGGGATTCCCCTCAACCAAATAAAGCCGGTTTTGCGGCAATCCGCCTTTGAGAATGTAATCTAACCCATCAATTCCGGTCGAAACCCGCACGGAATTGATAATTTTCCCCTTGTCCATATTCCCCTTGTCAATACTCGACTTTGCGCGGTTTTGCGGAAAATCGATTAATTCGTAAAACGATAGTTTGATAATTATAAGCCAAAACACGTTTAAATTGAAAGAAATTTAAATTTAAAATGATTTTTTCACCCAATCTTTCATAAATCCGAAATCCAAAATCTAAAATCTAAAATCGAATTATTCCCATTCAATCGTGCTTGGCGGTTTTGATGAAATATCGTACACGACGTAGATTTTACCAGATTCTTTTGATTGATTTTCCGCTCAGGTAATCATCAAAAATTGCATCGACACTGATGAAATTCATATTTTCGACAATAGCCTGTGAAATGATAATGCGGTCAAACGGGTCGCGGTGATGAAATGGCAAGCGGTTTTGTTCGACCGTATGAGCAAAATTTACAGATAAAATTTCAATTGAATTATCGGTTAAATCGTTAATTACAGATTCATAATTTCCGTTAATTGTAAGTTTCCCGAGAGCAGTTTTGATTGAGATTTCCCAAAGCGAAGCAATGCTGATGAAGATTTCATTTTGTTCGTCCTCAATTAAGGTTTTGGCATTTTTGCTTAATTCTTTTGCATTACTGACGAACCATAGGAAAAAGTGTGTATCAATCAGAAATTGCATCACATATACTCCTTGAAATCTTCGAGCGGCGCATCAAAATCGGGGGCAAGTTCGTATTTGCCTTTCGCGCTTCCGGCTTTCCGTTTCTTGCGTTTATTTGACTGATTCTGCGCGTTATATTTTTTCTGCAAAAATTCGACGTAATGCAAAACCTCTTGTTTCAACTGTTCGGGAAGTTGTTGGATTTGCGATAAAATCAGCTTGTCATCGGTCATAAAAACATTTTCGCTCAATATTAAACAATTTTCCAATCCAAAATCGAATCATTCCCACTCAATCGTGCTTGGCGGTTTTGATGAAATATCATACACGACGCGGTTGATGCCGCGAATTTCCGAGGTGATCCGCGATGAAACGGCTTGCAGAAAATCAAACGGCAGACGCGCCCAATCGGCGGTCATTCCGTCGGTTGACGTAACGGCACGAAGCGCGACCGTTTTTTCGTAAGTGCGAAAATCGCCCATCACGCCGACCGATTGAATCGGAAGCAAGACGGCAAAGGCTTGCCAAACGTCGTTGTAAATTCCGAAATTATGGAGTTCTTCGATAAAAATCCTATCGGCTCGCTGCAAAAGCTCGACTTTTTCGGGCGTAATATCGCCCAAAATCCGCACGCCGAGTCCCGGACCGGGAAAAGGATGTCGCTGCAAAATCTCATCTGGAATTCCCAAATCCTTGCCGATCAAGCGCACTTCGTCTTTGAAAAGCTCACGAAGCGGTTCAATCAGTTTCAGATTCATCTTTTCGGGCAAACCGCCGACGTTGTGATGCGATTTGATTGTCACGCTCGCACCGCGCAGCGAAACCGATTCGATCACGTCAGGATAAAGAGTTCCCTGCACAAGCCATTTGACATCGCCAATTTTCGTGGCTTCTGCGTCGAAAACATCAATAAACTTCGCGCCGATTGCCTTTCGTTTTAATTCCGGGTCAACGACATCTTTCAGCACGGCATAAAAATCTTCGGAAGCATCAACACCAATCACATTCAAATGCAGTTTATCTTTATAAAGTTTGAGCGTCGTTTCAAATTCGTCGGCGCGGAGCAGACCGTTATTCACGAAAATACAAGTTTGCCGCTCGCCGATCGCTTCGTGAACTAAAACCGCCGCAACGGTCGAATCAACGCCGCCCGAAAGTCCGCAGACGACATTATCGTTTTCGCCGACAATCGCACGGATTTTTTCGATTTCTTCAGCGATAAACTGTTTCGATGTCCAATCGCCTTTGCAATGGCAAATATTAAAAAGAAAATTACGCAAAACCTCTTTGCCGAGCGGCGTATGCGAAACTTCGGGATGAAACTGCACGGCGTAGATTTTTCGCTCGTCATTTTCAATCGCGGTCACGACTTCGCCCGTCGTCGCTGTTTGATGAAAACCTTCGGGCAATTCGGTAACGTGGTCGCCGTGGCTCATCCAAACATCCATCTCGAACGGCAATTCATAAAAAAGCTCGGTCTTGCCGCTCAGAACTTTCATTTTCGCGTGTCCGTATTCGCGCTTGTCCGACGGCGAAACTTTGCCGTTCAAATCTTTCGCCAAAAGCTGCATTCCGTAGCAAATCCCGAGAATCGGCGCGTTGATTCGTTCATAAAAATCGCTCGAAACCTGCGGCGCGTCCTCTTCGTAAACCGAATTCGGTCCGCCCGACAAAATCACGCCTTTCGGATTACGCTCCAGAATCTTTTCGAGCGGATAAAAAAACGGCACGATCTCGCAGTAAACGCCCTGTTCGCGCACGCGCCGTGCGATCAGTTGGGTATATTGCGAGCCGAAATCGAGAATTAAAATAAGTTCGTGTTGCATTTTTGTAAAAGATAAAATCTAAGTTTTATTAGGCAATTTCGCAAGTCGGCTTGACAAGATTGGGCAAAATATTTAACCTTAAAATTCGTCTTCGGGCGATATTCCGCAGTAGCTCAATGGCAGAGCATTCGGCTGTTAACCGAAGGGTTGTAAGTTCGAGTCTTACCTGCGGAGCCATATTTTAAGGAAAAGCGTGAGCATCAAAAGCTCGCGCTTTTTTGTTTTTGTAATTACGGCTATAATTTTCCTTTCAACCAAATATGTCCGAAATGCCAAACAAAACGGTCAAATTTCGCAATGCCGGTTTTCAGATCGACGGCACGAAAATTCTCGATGATTTGAATCTTGAAGTTGCGAAAGGCGAGATTCTCGTGCTTTTGGGCGAATCGGGGTGCGGGAAAACGACGACTTTGAAGTTGATAAACCGTTTGTATGAACCGACTTCGGGCGAGGTTTTGGTCGAAGGCAAAGCGACGACCGATTGGGACGCGATTATTCTGCGGCGGCGCATCGGTTATGTTTTGCAGGAAGCCGGACTTTTTCCGCATTTCACGGTCGCTGAAAATGTCGCGCTCGTGCCGGGTTTGGAAAATTGGAATAAAGCGGAAATAAACTCGAAAATTACGGAAATGCTTGAACTCGTCGGTTTGAATCCGTCGAAATTTGCGGCACGATTTCCGCACGAGCTTTCGGGCGGTCAACGCCAGCGCGTCGGCGTGGCGCGTGCGCTTGCGGCAAATCCCGATTTGCTTCTTTTAGACGAACCTTTCGGCGCGCTCGATGCGCTGACGCGGGTCAATTTGCAGAAAGAATTTGCGCGAACGGTCAAAGCTCTGGGCAAAACCGCCGTTTTCGTCACGCACGATTTGCACGAAGCGTTTATTTTGGGAACGCGGATTTGTTTGATGGATAAAGGCAAAATCGCTTTTCTGGGAACGCCCGAAAATTTCCGCAAGTCCGATTTGCCGCTCGTCAGAAATTATCTGGAAACAATTGAATGAATTTTTTCGAGTTTCTACAACAAAACCGGGCGGAATTGCTCGCTTTGACACGCGAACATCTTTTGCTCGTCTTTGTTTCGACCGCGTTTGCCGTTTTGATCGGCGTGCCGCTCGGCATTTTGCTGACGCGCAAAAAATCTCTGCAACCTTGGGTTTTAGGCATTGCCAATATTTTGCAGACAATTCCGAGTCTGGCGTTGTTCGGCTTGCTGATTCCGATTGCTTACATCGGCGGAATCGGCGCGAAAACTGCCGTTATTGCGCTCACGCTTTATTCGTTTTTGCCGATTATCCGCAACACTGTGACGGGAATTTCGGGCGTTGATGCACGAACGCGTGAAGCGGCTGTGGCGATGGGAATGACCGATTGGCAGATTTTACGAATGGTCGAACTGCCGTTGTCTGCGCCCGTGATTTTGACGGGAATTCGTGTTGCGGTCGTCATCGCGGTCGGCGTTGCAACGGTCGCGGCGGCGGTCGGCGCGGGCGGACTCGGAACTTATATTTTTCGTGGTCTGCGGCAAAACGACAATAATTTACTGCTCGCGGGCGCACTTTCGTCGGCGATTCTCGCGCTGTTTTGTGATTTCGCGCTCGGACAATTTGAAAAGTCGTTTGATTACAAAAAACGGGCTGAAAAATCGCGCCGGAAACTTATCGCAGGCGGCGCGTTGGTTGTAATTTTAGCGGTTTTCGGCTTCAGTTTAATCCAAAATCCAAAATCTAAAATCCAAAATACTGACGTGATTCGCGTCGGTTCAAAGGATTTTACCGAATCGGTGATTTTGGCGGAAATCTTGGCGCAGATGCTCGAAAAACGCGGAATTTCGGTTGAACGAAAGTTTGAACTCGGCGGAAATCTCGCGCACGACGCGCTCGTTTCAAACAATCTCGACGTTTATCCCGAATACACGGGAACGGCTTACACGGCGATTTTGAAGCAGAAACCGATTACCGATACACGACAAGTTTATGACGAAACAAAACAAGCATACGGCGAAAAATTCGATTTGAGTTTAAGTCCGCCGCTCGGGTTTTCAAATGATTTTGCGATTCTGATTCGCGGCGATGCGGCACGGAAAAACAATCTGCAAACAATTTCCGATGCCGTTCCGTTATCGAAAAACTGGCAAGCCGGATTCGGTCAGGATTTTATGTCGCGTGCCGATGGCTACGCGGGTTTTGCCCAAAAATACAATTTTAATTTCGCCAAACAACCGCGTGAGATGGATTTGAGTTTAACCTATCGCGCTTTGCAATCGGGACAACTCGACATCATCGCGGGAAATTCGACCGACGGTTTAATTAGTGCGCTCGATTTGTTTCAGCTCGCGGACGACAAAAAATATTTTCCGCCGTATCAAGCCGTTTACATTGCGCGAAATGACAAAACGGAGATTTTGCGCGAAACATTCGAGAAATTAAACAGCGCGATTTCGACCGAAGAAATGCGTCGTTTAAATTACGCGGTTGACGGTGAAAAGCTCGCACCGCAACAGGCGGCTGAGAATTGGCTGAAAGAAAAAGGATTTTAGCGGACGAAAAGTTCGTTTTCTAATCCGTATTGCGATATTATTGTGTTTGTTTCAAAAATGCCCGAACGAGGTAACATAACGTCAGTATTGGATAAGCACGGAGCGCAGGCTGCCAGCCTGCCACGCCGCTTGCAGAGCGGTGTCAAAGACTTCGATGATCGGCAAGTTTGAATGAACTTAGACGTTTCGAGCGTTTTTCAAACGCTGGCAGGCTGGCAGCCTGCGTTCCGTCAGACAAATTTTTATCCAGTACTGACGTTAACATAGTGTTTGCGGATCTCAAAAAAATGTTCCGATGCTCTGTTGCTTACCTTTTCGTATTTTATAAAAGAAATCCTTAACCTTTACCGTTTTCGGAGCAACGCATTATTGGGACAATACCGGCTAATATAATTTTCTTGAATATTCAAAAGGTATTGGCTTATACTTTCTACAATCATCCCGGATATAAAACTCCGCGCCGGCTTTTTCAGGGGAACGTCTTGTGTCGGACTATTTTGATTTCGGACAAACCGAGGAAACCATATTTAAATGAAACAACTCTTTTTTCTGACGCTGTTGACAATCTGTCTGTTGTCACATTCCGACTTACAAGCGCAAACGCGCGGCTGGGGTTTTAACAATAACGGCGCGCTCGGCACCGGCAATTCGGCGAATCAGCCGACACCGCAAACCGTCACCGCTTTGGCTGACGCGACCGGCAGCGGAATCGGCATTGACCATACCTTATTTCTGCGCGCCGACGGCACACTCCGGGTTGCCGGTCTGAATGAATTCGGGCAGTTTGGCAGCATCACACCCGCCAGCAGTAATTCGCCGGTCGCGGTGCCGAGTTTGACGAATGTCGTGCAGGCTTCGGGCGGCGGTTTTCATTCGACAGCACTGCTCGCCGACGGCACGGTTTGGAGTTGGGGTTATAACATTGAAGGACAAATCGGCAACGGAACGACTACCGTTACGGGTTGCCTGTGCGTTCCGACACCGACGCAAACGACGATTACGAACGTCGTGCAGATAGAGGCGGGTGCTTTTCACACGCTCGCACTCAAAGCGGACGGCACGGTCTGGGCTTGGGGCACTAACGCCGATGGACAGCTCGGCGACGGCACGGCAATTTCGCGCCCGACTCCGGTGCAGGTCGGAGTCGGCGTTTCAGGCTTTACAAACATTATCGCCGTCAGCGCGGGCGACAGTCATTCGATCGCTCTGAAAGCGGACGGCACGGTCTGGGTTTGGGGCGGCAATGAATACGGGCAAGTCGGTAACGGCACGGCTTCGACCAGCGATCAATTGACACCGGTAATGAACACGACGCTTTCAAACATTACGCAAATATCGGCAGGCATCTTTCACAATCTGGCGTTGAATTCGTCCGGCAGAGTATTTATTTGGGGCGACAACTTTTATGGACAAGTCGGCAATGGCACGGCGAACACGACTTCTCAATCTATTCCGGTGCAGAATACGACTCTCGAGAACGTGATTGAAATCGAAACGGCGGGTTTTACCAATTACGCCAGACTGCGCGATGGCGCAGTTCACGCGTGGGGTATCAATGATGCCGGACAAATCGGTAACGGCACAACCTCCGCGACGGGCTGCACATGCCAGCCGACTCCGGTGCAGACATCGGTCGGTGCCGGCAACACGGGAATCATCGGCGGCTGGTTTCACGCATTTTCGCTCAAACCGGTCATTTCCGTTTCGACGGGAGCAAACCAAATTTTTCGCGGTGATAATGTTCGCCTGACTTTTGCCGATATTATGGGCGCGGGCAATGTGTCTTATACGGCAATTAATCCGGCATCAATTGCCGGAACTTACAGCCTTCCTTCCGGCTACACGATTCAAAATAATCAGCCTGCTTACGACGTTACGGCGACGGCAACGGCGACGGGCAATATAGATGTTTGCATCGCAGGGATTAATGAATACAGCGCGACCGCCTTTGCCAGCCTGAAAATCCTTCATGGCGAAGGTTCCGCATGGGTTGACCGAACATTTTCGTCAAACTTTATGGGCAGACAAATCTGTGCCCGTGTAACCGGTTTGTCACCATTCGTTATCGCGCAAAGTCCGACGGCACCCGTCAACCAAGCACCGTATGATTTTGACGGGGATAATAAAACCGACATCGGAATCTTTCGTCCGAGTGACGGCTCGTGGTGGTATGTGCGGAGTTCCGACAGTGCTTTCCGCGTCTATAGTTTCGGAGTAGCAACCGATTTACTTGTCCCCGGTGATTTTACCGGTGACGGAAAAGCCGACATTGCCGTTTTTCGTCCTTCGACCGGCTTCTGGTTTATTCAACGCAGTGAAGATAATTCGTTCTTCTCGTTTCCGTTCGGTACAACCGACGACATCCCCGCGCCGTCTGATTATGACAATGACGGGAAAACCGATGCCGCCGTTTTTCGTCCCTCGTCGGGAACGTGGTTTATCTTAAATTCCGGCGGCGGCGGAACTTCGATTGTTCAATTCGGCACGACTGAAGACAAACCCGTACCGGCAGATTATGACGGCGACGGACGTAGCGACATCGCTATTTTCAGACCCTCGGACGGTTCATGGTGGTATCTGCAATCGTCGAACGCACAGTTTAAGGTTTACCGCTTCGGCATCGGAACTGATAAACCAGTGCAAGGCGATTTCACGGGCGACGGCAAGGCGGACATCGCTATTTTCAGACCTTCGACGGGCGTATGGTTCGTTCAGCGTTCGGAAGACAATTCGTTTTATTCGTTCCCGTTCGGCGCAGTCGGCGACATTCCCGCACCGGGCGATTACGACGGCGACGGCAAATTTGACGCAGGTGTTTTCAGACCTTCGACAGCAAACTGGTTCGTCCAGCGTTCGACCGCCGGAACTTTAATTACGACGTTCGGCACAACCGGCGACCGTCCAATTCCCAATGCTTTCGTGCCTTAAAAAGGCTTTGCTTTGTAAACCGAAAGCCAAAATGTCAAAAGTAATGTTTTTATTAACCTTTGACATTTTGGCTTTTTCATCTGCCTCACGTCACTTATTTTCTACAGCAAAACGCATCAGTCTATTAATGAGCAAAAAATTTATTGAACGTAAAGCCTGAACCGCCGTATAATTAAACGTCTTTTAAATCAGTCAGTCAAAAATTACAAGGAAAACCAAATGGAAAATAAAGATAAGAAAACAAACGAAGAAGAACAAAACGAAAATGCCGGAAAATTATCGGGCATCGGCGCGGGCGTGATTACCGGCGCGGCAATCGGAACTTCGATTTTGCCGGTCGTCGGAACATTTGCGGGCGCATTGGTCGGCGGTGTCGTCGGCAGCGAAGTCGGCAAAAAAGTCGGCGGCTCGCTACTCAACAAATTCAGCGGTAAGGATAAAAAAGAAACTCCATCAGCTGATAAAGCCGATGTGACGGCGGAACTTCAAAAGCTCGCCAAATTGCATAAAGACGGCGTTTTAAGCGACGATGAATTCAGAGCCGCGAAAGCGCAATTGCTGAACCTTTAATTATTTGTCAAAAATTCGAGCGTGAGTTTGCGGATTTCTTTTCGCAGACTCTTTGCTGTTTTAAAGCGCAAATTTCACGCAGAGGCGCAGAGTTCGCAGAGTTTTTTTACCGCAGAAAATCAACAAATCTAAATATAAATTGCGTTAAACCACAATTTAGTGCATCATAGTGTTTGACAATTTTTCCTTCTCTGGACATCAACGGTAATTCGTCATTCTTTTTGGAAAGAATTCTTATGTGAAGACGTTTTGGATAGTTCTCGGGGCAGGTTCGTATATAGGTTAGAAGCAAGGCTCTATTTTTTTTGAGCTATCAAACGCAAACACTTCATTTGCAACCGTTTCACTGAAGCACACTTTCGTTCGACTCTTCTATTTAACTTCTGAAAAACGCAAGAAGTTTAGGCTTTCGTTTATTGGCAATCAATTTGCCCGATGCTCATTGCCCTGTGTTTTATAGTGAAATTTTGCGGTTTTCGGTTAAGAAAACAAAAAGGATATTTAATTTAAATGAGTTTTAAAAACTTGGGCTTGCATTCGGCTCTTTTGAGCAGATGCGAGTCACTCGGCTATGTAACGCCGACACCGATTCAGGAACAAGCGATTCCGCTTGTCTTAGATGGCGAAGATTTAATCGCCTGTGCGGAAACAGGAACCGGCAAAACCGCCGCGTTTTTGCTTCCGATTTTACAAAATTTGATTGAAACAAAAACCAAAGGAACAGCCGTTCTGATTCTCGCGCCGACGCGTGAGCTTGCCAATCAAATCGAACAGGCTTGCCGTGATCTGGCACCAAAAAATATTAAGTGCGCGATTTTAATCGGCGGCGCGGGCTATCGAAGTCAGGAAAACGCTCTCCGGCGCGGTCCCGACGTTATCGTCGCCACGCCCGGACGATTGGTTGATTTTATGGAACGCGGCGAGATTGATTTTTCAAAATTGCACACGCTCGTTTTGGACGAAGCCGACCGAATGCTCGATATGGGTTTTCTGCCCGCGATCAAACGCATCGTGAAAACTTTGCCGATTGACCGTCAAACGCTTTTCTTTTCGGCAACGATGTCTGCGGAAATCGAAAAAATCGCCTATTCGATGATGCTCGAACCCGAGTTTATCGAAGTCACCAAACGCGGAAAAGTTACCGATTTGGTTCAGCAAACCGTTTATCCGGTTGCCGCCGCGTCGAAAACCGTTTTGTTATTGGATTTATTGGAACGCGAAAAATTTGAACGCGTTTTGGTTTTCACACGCACCAAACGCGGTGCCGATAAAATCGCGCATCTGCTTGAAAAGCGTTCGCACAAATCGAACCGCATTCACGGCGACCGTTCGCAATCGCAGCGCGAAGCCGCTCTCAGAAGTTTTAAGAACGGCAGTACGCGAGTTTTGGTCGCAACCGATGTCGCGGCACGCGGAATTGATATAGATTCGGTCTCGCATGTGATAAACTATGACATACCGGAAGTTCCGGAAGATTACGTTCATCGCATCGGGCGCACGGGACGCGCCGGCAACAAAGGTCGTGCAATCACGCTCGTCACGGCAGGTGAAGAACATACAATGCGGGCAATCGAAAAGCTGACAGGTCAAAAGGTTGAGCGCATTTTATTACCGGATTTCGGCG
Organism: Acidobacteriota bacterium; assembly: GCA_031412675.1. Classification (GTDB taxonomy): domain Bacteria; phylum Acidobacteriota; class Blastocatellia; order Pyrinomonadales; family Pyrinomonadaceae; genus JAFDVJ01. The sequence continues at coordinate 12,067 of JANODL010000125.1, forward strand.
GCGTAATGCCTTCGGTTGTCAATCCTTCCGCAAACAAGTTTCCGGCGGGACCGAAAAAGAGTTTTCGCTCGTTTCGTCCGCGCCGACGCAGATAATTAAAGGAAAATAAATTTATGAAAAAAGAAGTATTTGAAGTTGGTCAAACGCTGGAAATGTTGTGTTCGGCGTGCGACGTTGAACAAAACCATACCGTTGAAAGCGTAACCAAGCAAGGACAGATTACAAAGGCAATCTGTCAGGCTTGTGAAACAGCCAGTACATTCAGCCGCGGCGTGAAAACCTCCGTGGCAATGGGTAAATCGAAAACCGCTTCGCCATATGACCGCACACGGAAATACCGTAAAGGTCAGGCGATGATGCATTCGACTTTCGGTCAAGGCGAAGTGACGGATGTGATCGAACCGCAAAAAATTGACGTTCTTTTCGGCGACAAAACGCGGCGTTTGATTCACGCTCAGAATTAACTTACATTATAATTTATCAACCAAAAAGGCGACTCAATATTGAGTCGCCTTTTTACTTTTGCCTTGTTATTTTTGACTTATTATCTTCTGCCGCCTTTGAGCAACAATCCTAAAACCAAACCGACTGCCGCCGAAATGAGGATTGTTTGTCCGGGTTTCTGACGTGCAAATTCTTTGGCTTCTTCGACCAATTCTTTCGGGTCTTTGTTTGAAAGTTCCTTGAATTTATCGCTTGCCTGTGCGAATTTTTCGCCCGCGAAATCTTTCGCCTTTGCCGCTGCGTCCTGAAATTTTTGCTGATATTCCTGTGCTTGCATTTTAAAATCTCCTAAATATTCGTCGTCCGTCACTCGATATGCGTCCTCAACCGGCGCGACCGGAACAAGACTTTGTTCCAATTCCTTTTCTACTTTTTTAACTTCCTGATCAAATTCCGACATATTTCTTTTTCTCCTTTTCCAATATTAACCAAGTTAAAACTTTTGGTTTCGGGTTTTGATGCCGCTTGGTTACAAAAAGTTGATACGAGATTTTTTGAAATTAAGTTCTTGTAAAATTTTTCACAAAGAACTTGACAGATAGTTTTCCGATTTGCGAAACTAGCAAGGTTAGTAAGCACTCACTTATTTATTGAAAGGAGCGGAAATTGGACAATTTTTTTGAGACAACAAATACCCGTATGGCGGGCGATGAACGGCGCGAACAGCTTTGCAAAATAGCGATGCGTCTTTTTTCGGAACGCGGGTTTCGAGGCACCACGACAAAAGAAATTGCAAACGCGGCGGGCGTTTCGGAAGCGGTAATTTTCAAGCATTTTTCAAACAAAGACGAGCTTTATGCTTCGATTCTCGATCACAAAGCGTGCAGTCATCCGCTCAGCGATCCGTTTGCGGAAATTGCCGATAAAATCGAACAGAAAGACGATTTCGGCGTATTTTACAATATGGCTTTGAACGCTTTGAATCACCACAAAGAAGATGAAGATTTTCTGCGTTTGATGCTTCATTCTGCGCTCGAAGGACACGAATTGGCGCGAGTCTTTTTTGAACATTTTATTACCTATATCTATGACTTTTTGGGCGCGTATATTCGCCAAAGACAGGAAGACGGCGCGTTTCGGGAAGTCGAGCCGCGAGTTGTCGTCCGCAGCTTTATCGGGATGTTTGTTCATCATTCTCTGAACAATATTCTGTGGGATAAAGAGCAAAAATTATTAAAGATTTCCAACGAAGACGCGGCGCGTGAATTTGCCACGATTTTGCTCGAAGGAATCAAAAAATAAAAAGTAAAACATTATATGAAATCATTCAAATTTATAGTTTTTGCCATAACCGCTGTCGGACTTTCGATGTTTCTGGCTTCGTGCAGCGGTTCGAGTGCAAAAACCAACGCTAACACCAATACCGAGGCGAAACCGAATGTTGAAGTAACGACGACGCAAGCGGTTGTGCGGCAAATTCCGACGTATTTTGAAGCGACGGGAAATTTGGCAAGCGACGCGCAGACGGATGTTGCGCCGACGGTCGCCGGAAAAATCATCGAGGTTAATTTCGATGTCGGAAGTTACGTTAATAAAGGCGATGTGCTGATTCGGCTCGACGCACGCGACGCGCAGATTCGGCTCGAACAGGCGCAGGCGCAAGTCGAACAACAACGCAAAGCCGTTCAACAAGCGGAAGCGAGCGTCGAACAGGCGATTGCCGGTTTGCGTCAGACGCAGGTTCGTTTAGGAATCGGCGACGGCGAAACTTTTAACATCAACGATTTTTCGCAGGTTAAATCAGTCAGAGCGCAGCTCGAATTAGCCGAAAAAGAATTGACGCGAACGACGCGGTTGCTCGAAACCGGCGATGTTTCACGCGCTCAATACGACCAGCGAAAATCACAGCGTGATGCGCTTCTCGGACAGATGGACGAGGCGCGTTCAAACGCGGCGGTGGCAATTAAAGCGATTGACACGTCACGCGCCGCCGTCAACACGGCACGCACGAATGTTTCGCAAGCCCGTGCGGCGGTTGCAACGGCGCAAACGCAGGTTGACCAAGCACGCAAAGCCGTCAGCGACACGGCGGTCTACGCGCCGATCAGCGGCTATGTGGCGGAAAGAAATTCGGATTTGGGCGAATATATTTCGCCGAGCGTACCGAATTCAAAAGTTGCGACGATTGTCCGCACGGCGGTTTTGCGTTTGAGAATTGATATTCCCGAACAATCCATCGGCAAGGTTTCAATCGGTCAAGGAATTTCAGCGCAGGTTACGGCATATCCAGACCGCAATTTTGCGGGAACAATTGTCCGAATTCTGCCGAGTTTGAACACGACTCAGCGGACTTTGACGGTCGAAGCCGAAGTTGAAAACACGAGCGGTTTATTGAAACCCGGACAGTTTGCGACGGTTCGCATCACGCAGTCAAAGCCCGAACCGGCAGTGATGATTCCGACTTCGGCGGTCAGAACGGAAGGCGATATTAATAAAGTTTTCGTCGTTAAAGACGGTGTGGCAAACGAACGGCTTGTCCAGCTCGGTTTTCTCGAAAACGATATGATCGAGGTCAAGCAAGGCATTCAGGAAAATGAAACGGTTGCGACAAGCAGTTTAGATAAATTGGGCGACGGCGTTATCGTTCGTCAATAGAAATTTAGTGGAGAGTAAAGAGTTGAGAGTGGAGAGTTAAAGACTTTCCTAACTCTCCACTCTCAACTCTTTACTCTCCACTCTTAAAAAATATGCAATGGTTAGCAGAAGTTTGTGTTAAGCGTCCGGTTTTTGCGACGATGTTGGTTTTGTCGCTCGTGACGGTCGGCGCGTTCTCGTTTTTCAGTTTGGGCGTTGACCTTTTTCCGAAGGTTGATTTTCCGACGATCACGGTGACGGTTATAAATCCGGGCGCATCGCCGCAGGAAATCGAAACCGAAGTCACGGAAAAAATCGAGGAGTCGGTTAATACGATTGGCGGGATTGACGAGTTGCGTTCGAGTTCGGTCGAAGGAATTTCGCAGGTTTTCGTGCAGTTCGTTCTCGAAAAAGATGTCAATGTCGCGGCGCAGGAAGTCGAAAACCGCATTCAGACGGTGATTCCGAATCTGCCCGAAACTGCCGAACAGCCGACTGTTCAAAAGTTGGATTCGGATGCCGCGCCGATTTTGCGCGTTGTCGTGAGCGCGCCGACAAATTTGCGCGATGTCACGGAAACCGCGAAAAACAAAATCAAAGAGCGCATCGAATCGGTCAACGGTGTCGGTCAGATTACGATGATCGGCGGACGCGAACGGCAAATTAACGTCTGGGTTGACCCTGACAAAATGCGTTCATACAACGTCACGCCCGCCGAAATCACGACCGCTTTGCGTTTGCAAAACATCGAATTTCCGAGCGGACGATTGGACGAAGGACAAAAAGAAACCAGCGTCCGAACTTTGGGTAAAATTCAAAAACCCGAAGAATTTGCCGAAATCGTCGTCGCCACACGCGGAAATTACCAAGTTAAAGTCAAGGATTTAGGCTACGTCGAAGACGGCGCGGAAGAGCTTCGTTCGCAAGCACTTCTGAACGGTCAGCCTGCCGTGACGCTCATTGTTTCAAAACAATCGGGACAAAATACGGTCGCCGTGGCGAATGAAGTTAAATCGCGTTTGCAGGAAATCTCGGCGCAGCTAAAAGAAAATCCGGCGACCAAAGATTATCAAATTCAAATTATCGGCGATAATTCGATTTTTATCGAAAACAGTCTGCGTTCTATCGAAGAACATTTAATCGTCGGCGGAATTTTGGCGGCGGTTGTCGTGTTCCTGTTTTTATGGAATATCCGCACGACATTTATCGCGGCGTTGGCGATTCCGACTTCGATTATTTCGACCTTTGCGCTGATGTATGCGATGGGCTACACGCTCAATTCAATCACGATGCTCTCGCTGACTTTGATGGTCGGCATCGTGATTGACGACGCGATTGTCGTGCTTGAAAACATTTACCGCTACGTCGAAGAAAAAGGAATGGATCCGTTTCAGGCGGCGGTCGAAGGAACACGCGAAATCGGTTTGGCGGTTCTCGCAACGACGCTTTCGCTGATGGCGGTTTTTGTTCCGATCGGATTTATGCAAGGCATCGTCGGGCGATTTATGTCGTCGTTCGGTCTGACGGCTTCATTTGCGGTCGCGGTGTCGCTGATTGTTTCATTCACTCTGACACCGATGCTCGCGGCGCGTTTGATTAAACGTAAGTCAGAACCGTCTGCGGTAGCGGGCGGGTTGAACGATGAAGATGAAAGCGCGTTTGATGCAAAAGATTACCCGTCCGCTACCGCAGACGGTTCTGACTCTGATGCTCGCGCAAATTATCAAATTCACGGCGACGGAATGCTCGCAACTGACGAAGGACAAAGGACAAAGGACAAAGGACATTCTTCAAAAGACAGTTGGTTTTACAGTCGGATTGACGGTATTTACACGAGTCTTTTGAAATTTTCGATGGCGCATAGGTGGGTCATTATCACGCTCTGCGTATTGGTTTTTCTGAGCATCGTACCGCTCTTTATGTTCGTCGGAAAGAACTTTCTGCCGGTTGACGACCAATCGCAGTTCGAGATTTCGGTGCGCGCGCCCGAAGGCAGTTCTTTACAGGCGACAACCGTTTTGATGGAGCGCATCGCCACCGACATCCGCAAGCTGGAAGGTGTCACCGATACGCTTATCACCATCGGCGGCGGACAAGCGCAGGTCGTTAATAGCGGAACGCTTTACGTCAAACTCTCGGACATCAAAGCGCGTTCAAAATCGCAAGAGGAATTGATGAGCGATGCCCGCGAGCTTTTGAAAAATTATCCGCCGGAACTGCGCACGGGCGTTCAGCAAGTGCAGGCTTTTTCGGGCGGCGGTTTCCGCAACGCCAACGTGCAGTTTATGATTGCCGGACCCGATCTGAAGGTTTTGGAAGAATATTCGGACAAGATTCTCGCCAAGATGAAAACGATTCCCGACGCGGTTGACGTTGATTCGACCTTAATCAGCGGCAAACCCGAAGTCCAGCTCGAAATTGACCGCGACACGGCGGCTGATTTGGGCGTGCGCATCGGCGACATTTCGCAAGCCTTGAACACGCTGGTTGCCGGACAAGAAGCGACAACCTTTAACGAAGGCACGGAACAATACGAAGTCCGCGTGCGGGCAATCAATAATTTACGCACCGATGTCGAAGGCTTAAAACGAATGATCGTTCCTTCGACCAAACTCGGTTGGGTGACGCTTGACCGTCTGGTCAAAGTCAAATCAGGCACGGGACCGAGTTCGGTTGAACGCACCAACCGTCAGCGGCAAGTAACGCTTCTGGCAAACACCATTCCGGGCGGTTCGGCGGCGAGCATTACGGCGGCGATTGATTCTTATGTCAAAGAATTGAAAATGCCGGCGGGTTATACGACGGGTTACGTCGGACAATCGAAAGAGATGGGCAAAGCGGGTTTTTATTTCCTGCTGGCGATTATGCTGTCATTCATCTTTATGTATATCGTGCTGGCGGCGCAATTTGAATCGTTTATCCATCCGGTGACGATTTTGCTGACCTTGCCGCTTTCGATTCCGTTCGGTATTTTGAGTCTTTTAATTACGGGACAAACCGTCAATATCTTTTCGGGACTCGGATTGTTGTTGCTGTTCGGTGTCGTGAAAAAGAACGCGATTTTGCAGATTGACCATACGAATCAGCTTCGGAGTCGAGGAATGTCGCGCTACGAGGCAATCATTCAAGCAAACCGCGACCGTCTGCGTCCGATTTTGATGACGACGATTGCGCTGGTCGCGGGAATGATTCCGCTTGTTCTTTCAAGCGGCGCGGGCGCGGGAACAAATCGTTCAATCGGCGTTCTCGTCGTCGGCGGTCAGAGCTTGTGTTTGCTTTTGACTTTGCTCGCAGTTCCCGTTTTTTACTCGATTTTTGATGATGTCAGCGAATTTAAAATATTCCGCCGCGCCAACAATTTGCTCGAACGTCTGTTCGGCGGCTTGAAACGCAAAGCGGCAACGGCGGCGAGTTCGCTGATTAGCAAAAATTAGCCACAGAGAACACAGAGTTCACTGAGGTTTTATAAAAATTCTCTCTGTGTTCTCTGTGCGCTCGGTGGCTAAATAAAAATTATGTCTTTGGCAACAAAAATCGCGCTTCTGGCTTCGGGCTTATTTCTGCTTTCGGGAATGCTGACGGGAGTTTGGAAATACGCGAAGATAATGTCGAGCATTGAACATAAAGCTCCGGCTTATGTTGACATCGCGCATCGCGCATCGTTCTTTTACAGTTTTGCGAGTCTGGTAATTGCCAAGTTGATCGAGTTTTCGCCGTTCAATCCAACTTGGCAAACCGTAATAGTCGCCGTGCCGATTTTATATTTTATTTTAACGGTCATCGGCTATATCAAAGAAGGCATTTTGAACCGCACGGAAAATATGTTTGCGGAGAGAAATTTTGTTACCGTCTGGTTTATGTATGGCTTAATCGCGGGTGAAATCGGTGGATTTTTATTGATTCTGGGCGGGTTTATTTATACGCAGTTTATTTGAAGTCAGAACCGCTTGCGGTAGCGGGCGGGTAACCCATTCGCTACCGCAAATGGTTCTGACAAAACAGGGTTTTATGAAAAGGCATTTATATTTATTCATATTAATTTTAACGCTTTCGGTTTTCAGCGAGATTCGGGCGCAGGATGCAACGCCAACGCCAACGCCGACTCCGCAGGTTGACGACAAGCAAAATGTCGCGCCGGAAAATCTGAGAGGAGTTCCGATGATTGCGCCGAATTACCGACAGGATGATAAATCTCTGCCCGATTTGGGGCGCGTCGGTGTTGATATGATGGAGCAAAAACCGCTCGGGTTGAAGGAAGCGATTACGCTCGCGCTCGAAAATAACAAGGACATCGAGGTTACGCGCCAAAACGTCAAGATTGCCGAATTTGATTTGCAATCGGCGCGAGGTTTCTACGAACCGCGTTTTTCGGGACAGACTTATTACGAACGCGCCACGACACCGAACGTCAGCATTTTCAGTTCAAACGCGACGACGACGAACAATTCGATTGTCGGCAACGCGGGTTTTACGGGAAGTCTGCCGCGTTTCGGAACGAATTACAGCGCGACGGTCAACAATCAGCGCGTTAATACGAATAACCCGATTTCGATTCTGAGTCCGCAAAATAATACGAGTTTTAATCTGAACATCACGCAGCCGCTTTTTCGCGGACGTTCATTTGACCAACCGCGCCGCGTGATTGAAATCGCCAAACGAAACTTGAGTTTGACCGACACACAGTTTCGCCAACGCTCGATTGAAATTATCACGAATGTTCAGCGCGCTTACTGGGATTTGGTTTACGCTTTGCGAAATCTGCAAGTTCAACGCGACGGCGTGCGCGACGCGAAAGACCAACTCGAACATAACAAACGTCTGGTTGACGAAGGACAGCTTGCGCCGATTGATATTGTCGCCGCCGAAACGCAGGTCGCCAATATCGAACAAGGCGTTTACGAAGCTCTCGAAATGGTCGGACGCGCCGAAAACGCGCTGAAAAATCTGATCGCGCAGAACAAAGACGACGCGCTCTGGGGCGAATCAATCGTCCCGACCGATTCGGTTGATCTCGAAGCACCGCGCACGACTCTGCCCGAAGCATTAACTTTAGCTTTGGAAAATCGTCCCGAAATCGAAATCAACAAAGTTCAGAAGGACATTAACGAGATTGACCAAAAGTTTTACCGCGAACAGACGAAACCGCAGATTGATTTGACGGCAAGCTATACATCGTCGGGCGTTGGCGGAAGTCAGAATCCTGATTTTTCGAGTCCGTTTCCGTCGCCGTGCCAGACAGACCCAACTTCCCCGGCTTGTCAGCAACAAATCGCGCTTTTAAACGGCTTGACGGGCAGTTCAATCAGCGACGTTTTTGCCAATCGTTACCCGACGTTTCGCGCCGGAGTAGTTTTTAATTTGCCGCTTTTCGGCGATAAAACGGCGAAGGCGAATCTTGGCAAATCGCGTGTCCAGAGCGAACAGATAAACACCCAGCGTCAGCAAATCGAGCAAATCATTCAGGTTGACGTGCGAAATGCCCTGCAAGCCGTCCGCACAGCGGAAGCGCGGCTTCGAAGCGCGGCGATTTCGCGTGAAAATTCGCAGAAACAATACGAATCCGAACAGCGCAAGCTCGACGCGGGACAGACGGACGTGTTCAAAGTTCTCGAACGCCAAACGGCTCTGATAACCGCCCGAAGCAACGAACTCCGCGCCCAAACCGAACTTAATAAATCAATCGCCGATTTACAGAGAGCGACCGGAAATTCGCTCAAAGCGAACAATGTCGAAGCCAGATTGAGAAAGTAAAAATCGGGCTAATAACTTTACATTCTACATTGTCAATTATTCATTGAATTGCAGTAAATACCGGCTTTGCACAAAAATAGAGAAACTTTACTTGGCAAAAACCGAAACTATTAACTTTACACTTTTAACTATTAACTGAAATGCAGATATTTATTGCCTGTCAGTTAATAGTTAAAAGTTTAGAGTGTAAAGTTTCAGACGCAAATTTCAGATTCTCTGGAATTTTTGTGCAAAGCCGTAAATACCTGTAAATTAATGAACAATGAACAATGTAGAATGTAAAATGGTTCGGTTCAAAGGTTTCTTTTTTAATCCTTCTTTCTCCGCTTCAATTTTCCGGATCAAAATTTGCCCGATTCGCCCGCAGCAAATCCTTCCGAATTTCTTTGACTTCGACATACTTAGCCTGATGTCCCGAATCATTACAAATGAATCAGACTTGCTGATTTTCGGTTGCATTTCGCCGAAAATCGGATTACATTTGCCTCGTAGTTCTACCAAATCAATTTAAGTAATTTTAAGGAGAAGAGAAATGTTAAAAAAACTCGGTGTAAAAATATTGGTTTTGACGATGATTTGTGTAATGTCGTCAACGGATTTACTGGCGCAAACGCGGATTCGGTTTGCTCGCGGACGCAGTTCGGCAACCCTGACAGGTTCGCTCGCGGCGGGCGCGACACGCGGTTTTGTTCTCGGCGCACGGCGCGGTCAAACTCTGACGGCGACCTTGAGCTGCGGAAACGGCAAATGCGATTTTACGCAGGGCGATTTGCACGACACGCAATACTCCGAATACGTCGAAGCAAACGGCGATATGTATATCAGCATTGATAACCACGGCAATCGCAGCACGAATTTTACGATGACGGTTTCGATTCAGTAAAATTTATATTTCCAAACGCAAGCCGTCCTGCGCTTCGATAATTTCGCAGGACGGCGCAAATTTTTCAATTTCTCTTGCAAAATCAACCGTGTCCCATTCGGGATAAAAATGCGTGAGCATCGCTTTTTTCGGCTTTGCAGAGCGCGTCAGAAACATTGCTTCGGCGAGTTCGAGATGCTTCTCGACGGGTTTGTTTTTGAAAAAAGAACATTCCATCACAAACAAATCAACATTTCGGGCAAACGCGCCGAGAGCCTTTGTAAAACCGGTATCTGCCGTAAAAACCAGCGTCTTATCGTCGCGGTCGCGCAGATGAATCGCCAGACTTTCGTCGGTATGCGGAGTTTTCATCGCAACGGCATTTGTTTCGGGCAAAATTTCAAATTCTTCGTGCGGTTCGACTTCCCTGATTTCAAGCGGAAACGGTTGCTCGAAAAGTTTGTAATTATTCGCCGCATCAAAAGATTCGACGAGCCTTTTCAAACCTTTCGCGCCGAAAATTCTTAAAGGTTTTGTCCTCGATTGAGTTTCGGGCGCGTATTTCGTCCCGAACAAAAACGGCGCGAGTCCGCCGAGATGATCGAGGTGAAAATGCGAAATCCAAATCGCGTCCAGATTTGCCCAATCGAGATTTTCCTGCGCCATCCGGTGAATTGCCGCCGCCGAACAATCGAGCAAAACCGTTCCCGAAAGCATTTCCAGCCAATACGCCGAACTGCTTCTTTGCGGATGCGGAACCGATGAGCCTGAACCCAAAACTACAAACTTCATAAACAAATTTTAGCCACGAATGTCACGAATTGCACGAATCAAAAATAAATTTGTGTTATTCGTGACATTCGTGGCTAATTTCTTCTTGTGGTAAATTTGTAATTATGAGTGAAATTGATATTTTAGCGATTTTCGCGCATCCCGATGATGTCGAATTAACGGTCGGCGGAACGCTTTTGAAGATGAAATCTTTGGGTTACAAAACCGGCGCGTTGGATGTTACGCAAGGCGAAATGGGAACACGCGGAACGGTTGAGATTCGCGCCCGCGAAGCCGACGACGCGGCGCGGATTTTGAAACTCGATGTCCGCGAAAATCTCGGTTTGCCCGACGGTCACGTTTTCGTGACCGACGACGAGCGCACGAAAATGGTCAGAGTTTTGCGCCGTTTGAAACCGAAAGTTATTCTCACGCACCAGATAGACGACCCGCATCCCGACCATAATCACATCGCCCATCTCGTCCGCGAAGCGGCGCGGCTTTCTTCGATGCAGAAATACGACGGCGATTTCGGTCAGGAACGAATTACCGTTCCGATGGTCGCACACAATATTTTTTCCCAACGCGTCGAGCCGTCATTTGTCGTTGATATTTCCGAATTTCTCGAAGAAAAAATGAACGCTATCCGCGCCCATATTTCGCAGTTTCATAATCCGAACTCGAATGATTTGGAAACGCGTCTGACAAGCAAACATTTTCTCGACGAACTTGAAAATCGTTCGCGTTATTTCGGAAGTCTGATCGGCACGGCGGCAGGCGAGCCGTTTTTTGTCCGTGAAACTTTGAATATCGAAGACCCTGTAGAATTACTAACCCGCCCGATGAATCTTTACTCGTAGAAGTTCAGAGTTACGCCTTCAGGCGTGAAGTTTTGTGGTTACTTTCAACTTGCTTTATCGAGCAAGATTTTCACGGCTCAAACCGTAACTCTGAACTTCTTTGATACTTTTTTAATTGAATCTGCGCGTTAATGATTGCCGAACTTGTTTTTCGGCAACGCAATCATTTTAAAGGAGATTATTAAAGAATGGACGCAGTTTCCCCTGAATTAGAACAACAAGTGCCGCCGCAAGCGGTGATTATGCAGATGGCGATGGGCTTTATCGTATCGCAGGCTTTGGCAGTCGCGGCACGGCTCGAAATCGCCGATTTACTCAAGGACGGCGCAAAAACAACCAAAGAATTAGCCGCATTGACCACAACGCATGAACCTTCGCTCTATCGTCTGCTTCGTGCGCTGGCAAGCGTCGGAGTTCTGCAAAAAGACGGCGAAAGTTTTTCAAACACCGCGCTCGGCGACGTTTTGCGCTCCGACCATCCGGCTTCGATGCGTGCCGCACTTCATATGATGGGCGACCCCGAACATTGGAATTCGCACGGCAATATGCAGCAGAGCGTCAAGACGGGCGAGATTGCTTTTGATTACACATTCGGAATGCCGGTTTTTCCGTATTTCGCACAAAATCCGGCGGCGGCGCAGGTTTTCGACCGTTCGATGACGAGCTTCAGCGCGGCGGTCGCCGAAGCAGTTTCGTCAGGCTATGACTTCAGCGAAGCCAAAACAATCGCCGACATCGCGGGCGGACACGGAATTTTGCTCGCTAAAGTTTTGCAAAAAAATCCGCAGGCAAAAGGCGTTTTGTTTGAACAACCGCAAGTTCTCGAAGGAAATATTCTCGCCAAAGAAAGCGTTGCCAACCGAACCGAACTTGTCAGCGGCAATTTCTTTAACGAAATTCCGGTCGTTGCCGATATTTATCTGATGAAATTTATTATTCACGATTGGAACGACGAACAATCAATCACGATTTTGAGCAATCTCGCAAAGAGCGCACCGAAAGGAGCGAAAGTTTTATTGGTTGAAACGGTCGTCGAAGAAGACGACAATGCACCGAGTTTGAGCAAAGTGATGGATTTGAATATGCTCGTGATGACGGGCGGAAAAGAACGCACGCCGAGCGAATACGCCGCGCTTTTTGAGAAAACGGGGTTTGAATTCGTCAAAGTTCATTCGACTGCGCCGCTTCAAATCGTCGAAGCAGTCAAAATCTAAATCCGCTTTTCAATTAGAAAAGGTCTGAGTCAACTGTCAAACATCAGTTGGCTCAGACCTTTTTGGGGGATGCAAAGATAATTAAAAAGGAGAATGACATTGCGGTCTTGTTTGAAGACAGGAAACAAATTTTAGCCGTGAAATGTCATTCTCCTTTGGCGGAAAGACGCTTGCTTAGTTTTGCGATGCGCCGCCGCTCCAAATTTCAAAACTGCCCCAGATTTCGTCAATCACTTTTTCGTTGGCAGCAAATTTTGTCTCGTCTTCACAAAGCAGAATCATAATGTAATTGTCCGATACGTCCGTGCCGACCAAAACGCGGGCTTTGTTTGATTTGCCTCCATTTTTGATTGCCGCATCAACGATTGAATAATCTTCGCTTTCGGCTCTCGGTGAACCCATTGTGGCAGTACCTGTGCCTTCCGACATTTCGACCATGAATTTCCTTGCCGTTTCGATTAAATCTTCTTTCGTCAAAGTTTTGTCTTTGAACGCGAGGACATAAACGCCGATTTCCGACGGTGCCGGGGTTTTTGCGACATAAACATCAACGCCGCCTTGACTGTCCGAACCGCCGACCGTGCCTTCGGGAACCGAAAAACTGTAGCCTCTCGTTTCGTCATAAATGTCAATCCAGCTTTCGGGAACGGGATTGTTTTTCGACGCTTTTTTGGAATTGCCGTCAGTCGGCTTCTTTTCGTCCTTCAAAGTTTCTTTCGGTGCTTCAGGTTTGCTGTTTGAATTGGCAGGTTTGTTGGCTGCCGTGTTGGCAGGCGCATTCGCTGCCGGTTTTGCCGCGTTTGCCGTGTTTGCCGTGTTTCCCATGTTCGTTCCGACACTAAAGCTGCAGCCGAACATTAACGAACCCAAGGCTGAAATTGTTATCACTAAAAGTATTTTCTTCATAATTTCTCCTGTAATCTTGATTAATTTTGATACTATTCAACAATCGCCGTCGCTTTACCGTTGTTGTAAAAAAGCGTCACTTTGGAAATTTCCAGCAAATTCAAACTCTCCCATTCGATAAATGCGCCGTCCTCGTCCTCGACTCTTAAATCCCACCATTTCGCCCGTTCTTTTCTGGAAAAACTGATGTCCAGTGTTTCGCCCGCAAGCAGCGTATCGGCTCCGAGAATGTCTTCGCCCCACGCATCGGCATTATGCGGCGTAACATAAAGCGCGTAAATTTCCACGCCGGTTTTATTCACCAACGTAAAATCCTGTGCCGCTTGTGCAGACACTTCCATTGTTGAAACGACCGAAAAAATTCCGACCGTGAGCAAAACAACCAATGCAATTCTTTTTATTTCTTTCATTCACTTATCTCCTATTTTCTTTTATCAAAATCCGGCTTAAAAGTGTAAATTCAACTTTTTGCCTCAATAAACGTCTCTCTACACAACTTAAACGACATTCGGAGAAAAAAAAGGTCATCGCCTCGGATTTTTTTTCAGATTTCTGCGGCTTTGCACAAAAATAAAGAAACAGAACATTTCTTAAACCGAAACTTTACACTTTACACTTTCGACTTTTGACTGATAAACAGAGATTTACTGCCAAATAGTGAAGAGTTGAAAGTGTAAAGTTGAGAGTTTCGCAGACTCTCTGCGATTGTCGTTTAATTTTTGTGCAAAGCCGTTCCCTGCTCAAGAAGCGCCGATAATTTACCTCTTCAAAAATTTATTGTCACAAAAATTCAGCCGTCGGTGTTTTCATCACAGGACGCGCTGATTCAGCGAAAAAAAATAATATAACGTCAGTTCGGGATAAGAATGGAGCGCGGGCTGCCAGCCTGCAAGCGTTTGAAAAACGCTCAGAACGTCTGAGTTTATTCAACCTTGCCGAAAATCGAAGTTAGTGACACCGCTTTGCAAGCGGCGTTGCAGGCTGGCAGCCTGCGCTCCAATCGGCAAATTCCTTATCCCGAACTCACGTTAATATACAAACTTTGGAGGGATTTTTAGTAATGTTAAATTCAAATAAAATACGTTTCTGCTTTTACGGCTTATTGTTAATTGCCTTTGTTTTATGCGGTGAAGACGCTTTGGCGCAGGAGGAGGTCAAAGACAAGGATAAATACAAAAATAAAACTTACAGCAAAGAATTTTGCTCGAACAATTGGTCAAACGGCGATAAAGTTTCGGGCAATGAAGTGCGTGAAATGACGGTTTCGGGCGGAAGTCTGACGGTTGACGGCAAACGCAACGGCGGAATTTCGGTCAAAGGCGAAAACCGTTCGGACATTCTGATTCGCGCCTGCGTTCAAACCTGGGGCAACACGGAAGAAGAAGCCAAACAGATTGCGAAAAATATCCGCATCGAAACCGGCGGAACGGTGCGCGCCGAAGGCGTTTCGGAAGAATCGAACTGGTCGGTTTCCTATAAAATTTCAGTTCCGCTGAGTACCGATCTTAAATTAACGACGCTCAACGGCGGCATCAGCATTGCCGATGTCGAAGGCACGATGGAATTCGACGCGAAAAACGGCGGCATTCATCTGAGCAATCTCGCGGGCAGCGTCAAAGGCAAAACGACCAACGGCGGTCTGCACATCGAACTCGCGGGCAATACGTGGAAAGGCAGCGGACTCGATGTCGAAACGACCAACGGCGGCGTGCATCTTTCAATGAGCGAAACCTACGCGGCGCGTTTTGAAACCCGCACCGTCAACGGCGGCTTCAAAAGCGACATCGCGGCGCTTGCGGTCGAAAAAGAAAAAGACGAAAACGGCTATCGCAAACAAGGTGTCAACATCAGCAAAGACATCAACGGCGGCGGCGCACTCGTCCGTATCGTCACCACCAACGGCGGTGTGAAAATCGGCTCAAACTAAATCGAAACAAACTAATTTACTTCATAAAAAGAGCAAGGCGAAGCATAATTCAGCCTTGCTCTTTTTGCAATTTGTTTTACAAATGGATGAAAGATAAATAAAAACTTTCCCGACTATTTTTATTGAAAGCGTAAAGTTAGTGTGGTATTTTCAATTAACTTTTTCTTTTTATTTCATTCAGAAGCATTTTTCCGTTTCTTTACATACAATAGTTTTATGAATTTCAGATTAGGTGAATTATTTTGCGGACCCGGCGGCATCGCGCTCGGCGCAAAAATGGCTTCTGAGGTCGGATTACCGACAAACTTCAAAATCTCTCATGCTTGGGCGACCGATTACGACAAAGACACCTGCGACACATACCGAAACAATATTTGTCCTGAAAGTAAAAATTCCGTTGTTCATGCAGATATTCGTAAACTCGACATCGAACGGCTCGCAAAGATTTCCGACATTGACGCGCTCGCTTTCGGATTTCCGTGCAATGATTTTTCAATCGTCGGTGAACAGAAAGGAATTGACGGCATTTTTGGTCCTTTGTATCAATACGGCATTAATATTTTAGATAGATTCAATCCTTCTTGGTTTTTGGCGGAAAATGTCGGCGGTCTGCGAAATTCTAACGACGGAAACGCTTTTCAAACAATTCTCGACAAAATGAACAAAGCGGGAAAAATCGGCTACGAAGTTGTGCCGCATCTTTACAAATTCGAGCAATACGGTGTGCCGCAAGCCCGACACCGCATTATTATTGTCGGCATCAGAAAGGATTTGAAAGTAAAATTCCGTGTTCCTTCGCCCGCGCCTTTCAAAGATTTGGACAATACCTGTAAAACGGCAATCGAAAATCCGCCGATTCCTTCGGACGCGCCGAACCACGAATTAACGAATCAATCAACAGCGGTCGTCGAAAGATTGAAACATATCAAACCCGGCGAAAATGCTTTTACCGCCGATCTGCCCGAACATTTGCAGTTAAATGTCAAAGGCGCGAAAATCAGCCAGATTTACAAACGACTCGACCCGGCAAAACCGTCATACACGGTTACGGGAAGCGGCGGCGGCGGAACGCACGTTTATCATTGGGAAGAACCACGCGCATTAACAAACCGTGAACGCGCCCGTTTGCAGACGTTCCCCGATGATTTCATTTTCAGCGGCTCAAAAGAAAGCCAAAGAAAACAAATCGGAATGGCAGTTCCGCCAAAAGGCGCGGCAATTATTTTTCAAGCAATTTTGTATAGCTTTGCAGGAATTGAATATGCAAATATCGAACCGAATATTTCACGGAAATTGAGTTTGTTTAATTATAAAACAGTATGATAACAACCAATCTAAGTAATCGCTCACAAATAGACTATACTGTTTTGTGAGATGGGTAAAACTAAGATTATTCAATTGAATGATTCGCAACGGCAAGCACTTGAAGAAGGTTATCGGAGCGGCAAAAGTCACGCTTTTCGGGAACGCTGTCA
>JANODL010000126.1:0-20740 GCA_031412675.1 Acidobacteriota bacterium
CTTCCGCCGATAATTCCTGCCAACCTTTCATTCGCGGAAAATCACATTTCGGACAAATTCTTTCATTCATAAAACCTTTCTTTGCCTTTTTGCGTTTAAGACCTTAACATTTAATTTCTAATAGAGTTCTTCTAAATTCAAATTCGGTCTCGATTTAACTGTTAAAGATGAAAATTAAAAGCGTTTGGCTTGCTGTCTTTTTTTGTTTCGGATTGGTTTCCGTTTTCTTTGCTCAATCCGAGGAGAAATTCGATTTTTACACACGCGGCGAATACCGCGCCGAAGTTCCGCGCCCGCAGGCGGTTTTGCGTTACGATGTCGGCGATCATCACACGACTTACGCGCAGATGGAAGCCTATATCAACGCGGTTCAAAAGTCTGCGTCCGACCGTGTGCGGATTTTCGACATCGGTTTGACGAACGAATATCGAATGCAGCACATCGTCGCGATCTCTTCGCCCGCAAATATGGCGCGGCTCGACGAGATCAAAGCGGCAAACGCGCGTTTGACCGATCCGCGTGCGACGAATGCGAACGAGGCGAATCAGATAGCGGAAAACAATCCGGCGATTGCCTGGATGGCTTACACGATTCACGGCAACGAATCGGCTTCGTTCGAAGCGATGATGCAGGTCGTCTATCAGCTGGCGGCATCGAACGAACCGGCAACGCTCGATATTTTGAATAAATCCGTCGTGCTGATTATCACGGGCGAAAATCCCGACGGTCACGAAAGATTCGTGACGTGGTATAACTCGGTCGCGATGGGCAACGCCGACCGCGCCGCGCTCGAACACCGCGAGCCGTGGTCTATCTGGGGCAGATACAACCGCTACCGCTTTGACCTGAACCGCGACAATGTCGCCGCGACGCAGAAGGAAACGAAGAATATGCAGACGGCTTTGTTTGAATGGAATCCGCAGATCGTCATTGACCATCACGGACAGCCTTCGCAGTATTTTTTCCCGCCCGTCGCGCTGCCGATCAACCCGAATCTGCCGCAGCCCGTAACGAATAAATGGATGGATATTTTCGGACGCGCCAATGCCGCCGCGTTCGACCGCAACAAGTGGGATTACTACAACCGCGACATTTTCGACCTTTATTATCCTGGCTACTGGGATTCGATGCCGAGCTTGAACGGCGCGATCGGGATGACGTATGAAACCGACGGCGGCGGATTTAAGGGTTTACGGTGGACGCGCGACGACGGTTCGATCGTCACGTTGCGTTCGGCGATTGCCAAACATTACGTCGCTTCGATGACGACGCTCGAAACGCTTGCCGCAAACAAATCCCAGAGATTAAAGGATTTCTACAGTTTCCGCAGCAACGCGCTTGCCGCGAACGACAAAATGAAGCGCATCGTCATTCTGCCCGGAAAAGACCGCGTGAAAACCGCCGAAATGCTCGAAATTCTCCAACGCGCGAAGGTCGAGATCAAGGTTGCCAACGCTTCGTTTTCATCGAGGACGGCGCACAGCTACGACCGCAAAAACGCGCCGGTCGAAACCAGAAACTTTCCTTCGGGCGCATATATCATTGATTTGAATCAGCCGCAGAGAATTTGGATCAAGGCTTTGATGGAACAGGACACGCCGCAGGACGACGCGTTCGTCCGCGACGAGATGGCGAAGTTCAAACGCAATCAGATGCGCGGAAAATCCGCCGTCAAGGAAGATTACCGCTTTTACGACATTACCGCCTGGAATCTGCCGCTGGCGTTCGACATTGACGCTTTCTGGACGGAAGACGCGGCAAGCGTGAATTCGACCGCCGTCACGCCCGAATACATCGAAAACGCGAAACGCGGATCGGTCAGCGGACGGGCGCAGATCGCCTATATCATCCCGTATGAAACGGACGGCGCGGGCGCGATGGCGATTCGACTTTTGAAAGAAGGCTTTCGCGTCAACTGCGCGATCCGCACGATGAACGCGGGCGGGCGCAACTGGAATCGCGGAACATTCGTCGTCCGCGTAACGCGCAACGCGGAAACGGTTCACGATGCGGTAAATCGTCTGGCGCGTGAACTCGGCGTTAATGTTTTCGCGGTCAACACGGGTTATGCCGAAGAAGGCGACACGCCCGTCGGCGGCGAAAACGTCTATTCGCTGACGCAGCCGCGCATTGCGATGGTTGCCGACGAAGGCGTTGACCAAACGAGCTTCGGTTCGCTCTGGTGGACGCTCGACCGCTACGGCATCGAGTTTACGCCGATGACGATTGCCAACGTGCGCGGTGGCGGGCTGAAAAATTACAACATCCTGATTATGCCCGACGGCTCGCCGGGTCGCTATTTCAGTGCATTGGGCAAACCCGGCATTGATTCGCTTAAAGAATGGGTGCAAAACGGCGGAACGCTGATCACCATGCGCGGCGCATCGGTTTTTGCCGCGCTCAAGGATGTCGGTCTGACATCTTCGAAACTGGTCGGCAGCGACGACGACGAAGAAAAAGGAAAAATTACTGAAGACGTAGACACGGACAAACGCAAGGAAGCCGAAACCAAACCTTCGCCTTCGCCTTCGACCGCGAGAACGGACAACAAACGTGCGGACGACGAAACCGAACAGCCGCAGAATCTGAAAAGCGATAAACAGGATTGGCAGCCGCCCGTCCTGCCGCCGATCGCATCGCCGTCAGCCGCCGCCGGCAAAGTTCCCGAAGCCATTCCGGGCGCGATTATGCGCGCGCGGGTTGATCGGACGACTTATCTGACCTACGGTTTGGAACAGGACGAGCTGCCAGTTCTGCTTTCGTCGGGATACTTTTTCCGCTATTCGAAGGAAGGCACGAACGCGCTGATCTACGAAGCGAAACCGAAAAAACCTTTAACGATTTCGGGCTTCGTCTGGGAAGACAACACCGAGCGTTTACTGAAAGGCACAGCTGCGCTGATTGATGAACCGAACGGCGCGGGACACGTCATTCTATTCGCCGACGAGCCTTTTTTCAGAGGCATTTTCCGTTCCGTCACGCGCCCGTTTTTCAACGCGATGCTCTTTAACGGAACCTTTTAGATTCTCAAGTTCCAAGTCAAAATAATTGAACTTGAGACTTGGGACTTGAGCCTGAAGCGAAGCGTTGGCATAATTTATATTATTTACTTTCAAGGAGGGTTTTAAAGATATGTTCACAATCCGCGCTAAATACACCGATACGGTCGAGGTGCAAACGAGCCTCGATATGGTGCGCGAATTTTTCGCCGATATTAAAAATTTTGTCGAACTGATGCCCGAGGTCGAGAGCATTCATACCGACGCAAAAGGCATCACGCATTGGAGTATCCGCGCCGAAATTCCGTTTGCGGGCGTGATGCTGCAAAAATTTGCCGTGCAGCTTGCCGAAAACTCCGAAGAACGCATCGAATGGTTGCCCGTCGTCGGCGAAACCAAAAATCTTTTGCGCTACGCCGCCGATTTTTTTGAAAAGAGCGCGGATACGACGCTCGTAAATTTTACGCAGATGGTCGAACTGCGCCGTAATTCGCCGAGAGAATTGCACATTCTGGCGGGAGTCGCGGGTGAATCAATCATCAGTAGCGAAATGACCAAACGCATCGCCAAGATGCTCAGAACTTTTGTCCTAAGAGCTAAAGAAAGACTGGAGAGATAATATGAAAAAGCTATTTTATTTAACGATTTTGACATTTATTTTCGGCTTGAGCGCGTCCGCTCAATTAACAATGCCGCGCCCGTCGCAGCGTCAGGAGATAATGCAAACCGTCGGCGATACGAAGATTTCCATCGTCTATCACCGCCCGAACACCAATGGCAGAGCGAATATCTTCGGCTGTACTTCGAGCGATGTTGTTCCGATCGGCGGCAAAACTTACGATTGTCTTGTCCCGAACGGACAAGTCTGGCGCACGGGCGCGAACGAAAACACGACTTTTGAGGTTTCCAACGAAGTCAAAATCAACGGTCAAACTTTGCCTGCCGGGAAATACGGTTTGCACACGATTCCGAATAAGGATGAATGGATCGTTATTTTTAACAAGGTCAATACCGAATGGGGAAGTTATAAATATGACGTGAAACAAGACCAACTGCGTGTCACCGTTAAACCGGCGACCGCCGAAACGCTGGAAACAATGTCGCTCGGTTTTGAAAATGTCAAAATGTCAACTGCCGAAGTCGTCGTTCGATGGGACAAAGTCCGCGTTCCGTTCACTGTTGACATCGGCGATATGAAGCCGCGTGTTTTAGCTTATATCCGCGAGCAGATGAAAACCGTCAAAGCCGAAGATTTCGGTTCGCAAACGACCGGTGCGAGATATGTCTATGACAACAAAATGACCGCCAATTACGCCGAAGCAATCGGCTGGATTGACGCTTTACTGCAAAAACGCGAAACGGTGAACGCGCTCGCTCTTAAAGCGAATCTGCTTGCCGATTCGGGCAAAACTGTCGAAGCCATCGCCGCCGGAGAAAAAGCACTCCAATTAGCCCAAACAATAAATCCGAAGCCGAATACTGCTGCTTTGGAGAAAAGACTGGCTGAATGGAAGGCTAAAAAATAATTTTTTTGAAATAAAATGTTTTTGTCGTGATTTTCCTTTCGGGAAAACTTGACGGAAGCATTTTTTTTGGTCATAATCCTTATTGAAATTGATTTTCATTTTCCGTTCACCGATAAAAAGTTATGCAATCGAATTTAGCCGTAAAATTTTTACCGATTTTTTCCGACGAAAAGAAAGTCGAGGTTTCTCTTCAAGAAGACCAAGCCGTGATCAAACTTTCGACGTGGACGGAAGATTTGGGCTGGTGCGGACAGAAAACAATGTCGCTCGACGCAGAAATGCTCGATGAATTGCACCGCGTAATTTCAGCGGCGCGAATCCGCCTTAACAGACAAAAAAGCGAAAATCAGGAAGAATTTGAATCCGCAAAAGTTATCGAATTTCCGAGTTTCTCATAACATTTGTTCTTTAAGTCAATCATTTGGAAAGCAAAGCGTTTTGCTTTCCTTTTTTATTTGGCGATGTCAGCGATTTTTTTTGTCAAAAATTTATCAAAAAATAAAGATAAACTTCCGATAAATGTTGAATTATTTAACATTTATCGGAACTTGGGGGTTATGGGCGAAAATTATTCGACAGCTTTGCAGGGTTGATTATTGGAATCATCGGCAGACTCGCGGGCTTTTTCGTTTTGGGTTGTCGAAGGTTTGATAATCTCCGTAATACAAGCCGTGTTTCCCGTAATTTTGACAACGACGAGATAAGAAGTGATTTTGGTTGAATCATCAGGATTTTCCGATGCGTTAAAGCGTAAAATCAAAGCCACCGGCTTAACGGTTTTGCCCTTTCGCGTGACGCGCCATTCGGCTTTGTTACCGACCGACGAAAAACCGCTTGAAACCGCTCCCCAAAGATTGAGTTCGGATTTTGTGCCGTTCGGCGCGACGACGTTGATTGTTTGCCGAAGGTCGCCTTCGAGCAATTCGAGCTTGTAGCCGCCGACACCTTTGCACATTCCGCGATAGCCGTTATCGCCACCGTCGGGCGTTTCGATTGCCTTACAATCTTTGTCGGAAAGACCCGTATAAATGCTTTCAAATTTTTTCGTTTGTCCGAAAGCAGTAAATGCCAGAAGCGTTATAAATAGCGTAAAAAACAGCAAATTTTTCATTGATTTTCTCCGGTTTTATTTTTTGACGAATTTTTCGCCGTTCCATTCATATTCGAACAGCGTAAAATCTTCGGTGTTCTCGTCGCATTCATTACACGCGATTTTCAAAGTTTTGCCAACTTGCGGAAGCAAATAATAAACAACCTGAAATTTTCGGCGAACGGGAAAACCCTGATGAGCGTTGATGTCAACGGCAAGACGAGTTTCTGGAACGGCGGCTGAATTATTAGAAGTAAGATGTAAGAAGTGAGAAGTGAGAAGGTAAATCACTTCTCACTTCTCACTTTTTACTTAGGAAACTGCTTTTGCTTCGTCCTCGTCCGAATAAGGATTATGCAGATGCACAGGCTCGACTTTTTTCCGCAGGCGCATATTAAAAACTTCGACGATCACCGAAAATGCCATTGCGAAATAGATGTAGCCTTTCGGAATTTTCTGGTGAAATCCTTCCGCGAGAAGCGTCACGCCAATTAAAAGCAGAAACGCGAGCGCAAGCATTTTGACGGTCGGATGTTTTTGGACAAACGCGCCGATCGAACCCGCAAAAAGCATCATCACAATAATCGAAATGACGACTGCTGCGATCATAATAGCCACCTGATCAACCATCCCGATCGCCGTGATAACTGAATCGAGCGAAAAAACGATGTCGAGCAAAGTAATCTGGACAATGACGCTTGCAAACGACGCGTAAACCTTTTTTGAAGCGTGTCCTTCTTCGCCTTCGAGCGAACCGTGAATCTCGTGCGTAGATTTGGCGATTAAAAACAAACCGCCGAGGATTAAAATCAAATCGCGTCCCGAAACCGGATGATTTACAATCGGCAGCGTGAACAGCGGCGTGGTCAGAGTCATCACCCACGAGAGCGAAAACAGCAGGATAACGCGCATCAGAAGTGCCATCGTCAGCCCGATAAAACGCGCCTTTGGCTGTTGTTCTGGCGGAAGTTTGCCGGACAGAATCGAGATAAAAACGATGTTGTCAATGCCGAGAACAAGCTCTAAAATTGTTAATGTCGCAAACGCAATCCAAATCTGCGGGTCTGACAACCAAGAAAAATCCATATATTAAAACTTTCTCCCTTCGTACGATAAAATTTGTAAAACTTGACAAAGTTATAACCAATTTTTCGGGATAACTCAAGTATTACCTGCGATAAACAATTCTTCCGCCGACAATCGTCGCCACCGCGCCGCCGTGAAATGTCCAATTATCGAACGGCGAATTTTCGGATTTTGATTTTGACTGTGAATTTCGATAAGTCCATTCAAGCGTCGGGTCAATAATCGTGACATCGGCAATCGAACCGACCGTTAAGGTTCCGCGATTTTTTAATCTGAAAATCTTCGCGGGATTGGTTGAACAAAGCTCGACCAATTTAACCAGATCAATCACGCCTTTATGGACGAGTTCGTTAAAAGCCAAACCGATTGCCGTTTCAAGTCCGGTAATGCCCATCGGTGCGCGGTCGTATTCGAGAGCTTTTTCGTCGGCGTGATGCGGTGCGTGGTCGGTCGCAATCGCGTCAATCGTGCCGTCTTTGATGGCTTCTAAAATCGCTTCGAGATGTTCTTCGCTTCGCAAAGGCGGCGACATTTTGGTATTCGTGTCGTAGCCTTCGACCGTCTTGTCGGTCAGCGTAAAATGATGCGGCGTAACTTCGCAGGTGACGTTGATGCCTTCATTTTTCGCACGGCGGACGGCTTCAATCGCGCCTTTGGTCGAGATGTGCGCGATGTGAATATGCGCGCCCGTTTCCTTTGCGAGAATAATATCGCGCACCGCGTCAATCTCTTCGGCAAGCGCGGGCATTCCCTTCAAACCGAGTAGCAGCGAAATCTTGCCTTCGTGCATCACGCCGCCATGGCTCAGAGATTTGTCTTCGCAATGGTCAACGACCGGCAAATCGAAATCCTTAGCATATTCCATCGCACGGCGCATCATTCCGGCGTTCGGCACGGGTCGTCCGTCATCGGAAACGGCAACCGCGCCCGCCGCTTTCATCTCGCCCATTTCGGCTAATTCGTGTCCGCCCGATTCTTTCGTGATCGCGCCGACCGGAAAGATATTCGCCAAACCTGCACGTTCGGCTTGCTCGATCATATACCGCGTAATCGCCGCGTTATCGTTAATCGGCTGAGTATTCGGCATCGGGCAAACGCTCGTCCAACCGCCCGCAACCGCCGCCGCCGCGCCCGTCGCAATCGTTTCCTTATGCTCCTGACCCGGCTCACGCAGATGAACGTGCAAATCAATAAACCCCGGCGCGACAAGCAGCCCCGAAGCATCAAAAACTTCCGCGTCTTCCGGCGCAGATTCACCGTGTCTTAACCAACCGACGACCCTGCCGTCCTCGATCAAAACATTCATTCCCGTATTTTCCTGTCCGTGTGGGTCAATCAAATGACCGTTCGCAATTAAAAGTTTCATTTAAAAGTAATTATTTCCAATCAATTTTCCCGTGCATTAGTTCAAAATACAAATCAAGTTTATTGAACATTTCAGTTTCTACTTCAGGGGTGAGCAAGGAAAGAATTTCGTGACTAGGTTCAAGCGCATATGCGTAGTTCTTAGAAGGGTAAATTATTTTAGAATATATTCGTAATCCTTTAGTTTTTTGTTTTCTATAAAGCCGAACTTCATTATCATTCAAAGAACCAGTTTTTATATAATCAAATCCATCTTTTACTGCGTTCTCAGGAAAGAACCCCAATTGTGCTATTTCTAACCGCTTTTTATCTTGAAAATGAGTTAGAGTCCAATCATAATAATTTTTGAAATTTAGTTTGATATGTTTATCTGCTGAATAAAGTAAATCTGGTGAGAAGTGTTTTTGGTCAGCTACAACTTCAACAAAAAGACCTAATCTAACCAAACTTTCAACTAAAGGACGAAAATCTAAATCTCCAGATAATAAAACAGCTTTATTCATGTTTCCGCGAAAAGCATGTTCCATCATTTGTACGGCAAGCATTACATCAACTTCTTTTTGACCTCGATTCTTTCGCTTTTTGGCTTTTCTCAAGCTTCCCAAAAACACATGACAACCTTCGACTTCACGAATTTTGTTTAGTTTTTCTTCCTAAGCGTTAACTCTTGCTTCAAAATCTTCATCTTTTTCATTGTCATTTTGTATGTCGTTAATACAATCATAATAAAAGGCTTTTTCTGCTCCGAAAACACTTTTTATATAACCGAAATCAAACTCAACTTCTTGCCCAAACCACTTTTGAGTAGTTTCGTTGAAGTATTGATGAAAGTTTGAACCGTCAACAAATAGATAGGTAGTTGGTGAATTATTAATAGGATTATATAAGGGCATAAATTTTAACCTCTAAACTCTGCAATAACTTCAATCTTCCCAACAATGTTGCGGTTAGATTCTTCCAAATCTTCAGCAAATATTCAAAATGTGGTTGAATCAATAAGATTGACTGTGTATTTACTAAAAACACTATCAGCTGACAAAAGCGCGAAATTTTCGACATTTGCCTGCGTGATTAACAAACGGTCAAACGGGTCTTTGTGAATTGGCGGTAATTTGGCAATTGCAAATGTGTGTTCGTGTGAAATCTCAAGACTTTTCAAATTTGCCCGTTTCATTCTGTCAGGAACATAAATTTCAGGAGCGTCGGGAAGTTTTAGTTTGCCGATAGAATATTTAATGGCAATTTCCCAAGAACTTATCGCAGAAAGAAAAATCTCGTTGTTGGTGTCTTTGATGAGCAATTCGACATTAGCGGAAATACGCGATGGGCTTAAAAACATCCATAGAAAAATATGTGTGTCGAGCAGAATTTTCATCCGATTTCCTTTCCTTCAAAAGCATCAACGATGTCTTGCGGTGTATCATCGAAATCATCGGCAATCCAACCCTTTCCTTCATCCATTCCAAACCAATCTTCGTCAGCTTTAATAGGCGAAAGTTTGGCAACCGGCTTGCCGTCGCGTTCGATGATGACTTCTTCGCCATTCAACGCTTTCTGTAAAATTTCCGTCCAATTTTTTTCGGCATTTTGTAAAGTTATCTGTGTCATTCGGTAAATCTCCCTGACCATTATTTTAACTGAAAAATCATTTTTCTCTAAATTCTGCAATAACTTCAATCTTTCCGACAATGTTGCGGTTAAATTCTTCTAAATCTTCCGCCGGAATCCAGTATTCTTCATGTGTTTTGCCGCCGACGATTTGGGTTTCGTAATTGTCGAGAAACGCTTTGCGGACTTCAAATTTCGTCACGTAGCCGACTTTATCCGCGTTATGTTTTGCGTTCCAATCGCGGGCGATTTGCGCCGCGTATTCTTCGTTCGTCACGGGATAGAATATCGGCTGTTCGGGCAGACGCGGCGGAAATGCCGTGAATTCGCTTGCTTCGATCAAAGCCAGTTCATTTTTACCTGTCGGGCGATAAAGTATGATCGTTTCACTCACCGATTGCAGTTCCTCCGGTTGCGAGATACAACACAGCCATTCTGACGGCGACGCCGTATTTTACTTGGTCTAAGATCAGCGAGCGCGAGCTGTCGGCGACATCGGACGAAATTTCGATGCCGCGATTCATCGGTCCGGGATGCAGGACGATTGCGTCTTTTCGCGCAAGGTCTAAGCGTTCGTTCGTTAAGCCGTAATGAATCGAATATTCGCGCAATGTCGGGAAATAGGCGGAATCCATCCGTTCTTTCTGAATCCGCAGAATCATCACAACGTCTGCGCCTTTGATCGCGTCTTCGATGTGCGCGCAAACCTCTAAATCTTTTTCGACAAGATGCGCGAAATCGGTCGGGACGAGCGTTTTCGGTCCGGCAACGCGCACTTTTGCGCCGAGTTTTGTCAGCAGATGAATATTCGAACGCGCGACACGGCTGTGCAGAATGTCGCCGACAATCGCGACTTCCAAGCCTTCGATTTTGCCTTTATGCTCACGAATCGTCATCGCGTCGAGCAAGGCTTGCGTCGGATGTTCGTTCGCGCCGTCGCCCGCGTTGACGATTGCCGCTTTACTCACTTTTGCCAGCTGATGCGGAACGCCCGCGCTCGAATGACGCACGACAATGCAATCAGGCTGCATCGCGTCGAGATTCAGCGCGGTATCAACGAGCGTTTCGCCTTTCGTAACCGACGAAGATGAAACCGAAATATTCACCGAATCAGCCGAAAGCCGTTTTGCGGCAAGCTCGAAACTCGTGCGCGTGCGCGTCGAATTCTCGAAAAAAAGATTGATGACGGTCTTTCCGCGCAATGTCGGAACTTTCTTGATCTCACGCGAATTTATCTCGCGGAAATTTTCGGCAGTATTCAAGATTCCGATAATTTCTTCGGCGGAAAGATTCCGAATTCCAAGTAAATCGCGGCGGCGAAACGGTTTGTCCATAATTTAACTGCAAAAAAAGGCGATTAACTAATCGCCTGCCTGATAGGAAAGTTTGACGTTTGCCAACGCGATTTTTGTCTTGCCGCGATACTTTGTTAAAGTTCCGGTCAGCAAAACTTCACCGTTCGGCTGAAGTTCGGGAAAATTTCCGAGTTTCGTAAATTTTCCGGTAAATTTATAACTAATGCCATTGACCTTAGTAGTCGAAAAGTTCAATTTTTTTCCGGTCAAAGTCGGTTTGAGCAATTGAAAATCCTTTGCTTTCTTTGCTTTCAAACGAATCAGTCCGTAAAATTTCGGTTTCTGCTCGGCTCCGTAATTGCCCGCCAGATGAATCTCGGAAATATCGGCGAATTCTTTTGTTGCTTTAACGATCGAATAATATCCGAAAATCTCTGTTTTGCTCTGCCCGAACACAGACAGCGCAAAAGCGAACACAAAAGCGGCAGCAATTAAAACTTTAAAGTTTCTCATTTAATTTACTCGGCTGACTTTTCGTAAATCCAGACAGCTTCTTCTTCATCGTATTCTTTGAGCATCACTTTGACGATTTCGCTTTTTTTCGTCGGCACGGTTTTGCCGATGTAGTCAGCCTGAATCGGAAGCTCGCGGTGTTCTTTGCCGCGGTCAATCAAAACCGCGAGCTGAACGCGGTTCGGACGACCGAAATCCATCAGTTGGTCGAGCGCGGCGCGAATCGTGCGACCTGTGTAAAGCACGTCGTCAACCAAAACAATCTTTTTATTCTCTATGTCGGCGGTCAATTCCGTGCGGTTGACAATCGGATTTGCGCCGACGGTTGAAAGGTCGTCGCGGTAAAGCGTGATGTCAATGATGCCGTAGAGCGGTTTTTCGCCTTCGAGCTGTTCGATGCGGGTAACGATTTTTTCCGCCAGAGGAACTCCGCGCCGACGAATGCCGACGATATATAAATCTTTTGCGCCGTGATTTTCTTCAACAATTTCCGAGGCGAGCCGCGAAAGAGCGCGTTTCATCCGCGCCGCATCCATAATTTTCGATTTTTGAATTAATCCGTATTCATCTGCCATATTTTTAGTGGAAATCGTATCATTGCTAAAGTTAAAGTTCAAAGTTCAAAGATTTAACATTAAACCAAAAATCTTGCTTTTAAAAGTGAAATTAGGTAATAATTCAGTTGTTCATAAAAAGAATTGAAAGTAAATTTTTCCATCATCGGTGAAATCGGTTGGGACTTTTGATGTTTCTGCATTTCTGATTTTACTTTTCCGCTTACATTTTTCGACAACCATCAAAGGGAGGCATTTCAATGTGCTATAAATTAACGATTAAAATTCTCAGTATTTTACTTATCGTATTAGGCGGTTTTTTGTCGGTGGCGAATGCCGCGCCGGGCGATTTGGACACGACCTTTTCATTTGACGGAATCGTCAGAGAACCGATCAGCAAAAACGGCAACGATGAAATCAAGGCAATCGCGATTCAACCCGACGGCAAAATTGTGGCAGTCGGAATTGCCAATTACGGCGTTTCTACTTCTTGCGTCATCGCCCGCTATAATTCGGATGGCTCATTCGATTCCTCGTTTGACGGCGACGGAAAGACTTTTGATGCCATTCAATGTTTTGCCGTCGCGGTTCAAGCGGACGGCAAAATCGTAGTCGCGGGTAATTTCGTCAGAAACCTGAATGCGGATTTTGCGCTGGTTCGATACAACGCCGACGGTTCGCTCGATACATCATTTGACGGCGATGGGAAAGTAACCACAGCCGTTTTGATTGGTAATGATTATGCATATAACGTCACCGTTCAAGCAGATGGAAAAATTGTTGCAATTGGCTTCAGCTACAACGGAGTGAACGAGGATTTTGCCGCCGTCCGCTACAACTCGAACGGTTCGCTCGATACTTCGTTTGACGGTGACGGTAAAGTGACAACGGATTTTTTGGGAACGACGGATCAGGCACGGGCGGTCGCCATTCAAACGGACGGCAAGATTCTTGTCGGAGGCAACGCCGCGAACGGCACGTTTAATAATATCGCCATCGTGCGCTACAACACCGATGGCTCGCTCGACACCGCTTTCGATAGTGACGGCAAAGTTTTGACCGACATTTTGATAGGGCATGACAATGCCAATTCGCTCGCTGTTCAAACGGACGGCAAGATTGTTGCCGCCGGACAAAGTTCCGTCGGTGTCGGTTGGCAGATCGGGCTTGTTCGTTATAACCCGAACGGTTCGCTCGACACATCGTTTGACGGCGACGGTAAGTTGACGACAGTTGTTTTGGGAAACATGGATCTTGCAAATTCGGTCGCCATCCAAACGGACGGCAAGATCGTTGTCGGCGGTTACAGCGGCGGTTTTGTCAACGGATTCTTCATTAGTGCTTTTGCCGTCGTGCGCTATAACCCGAACGGTTCGCTCGATACCTCATTTGACGGCGACGGCAAAGCGACGACCGTCGTTTTAAGCGGCGCGAATGTTGCAAATGCTCTCGCCATCCAAACGGACGGCAAGATCGTTGCCGCCGGCTACAGCGATAACAATGTGTCTTTTGAGAAGTTTTTTTCCGTCGTCCGCTACAACCCGAACGGTTCGCTCGATACATCGTTCGACAATGACGGAAAAGCGACAAACAGTGTCGGCAGCCGGGTTTCATCTGCTAAGGCGGTCGCCATTCAAGCCGATGGCAAAATCGTAGTTGCCGGTAATGCCTACTTTCAGCGTAATGATATTGATTTCGCGGTGGCACGCTACAACACGGACGGCTCGCTCGATACTTCATTTGGCATCGGCGGGAAAGTGATAACTGCGCCCGGGGCGGCGGACATTTACGATGTTGCACACGCGGTCGCCATTCGGTCGGATGGAAAAATAGTTGTTGTCGGGGAATCCGGCGGCGCGACCGCAATTGTCGTCTATAACACGAATGGTTCACTCGATACCTCATTTGACGGCGACGGCAAATTGACGACTAATGTGGTCGTCTATCCGCAAGGATTGGCTATTCAGGCAAACGACAAGATTATCATCGGCGGTTCAGGTTCAAACGGATCAAACGTTTATGATATAGCACTCGCTCGTTTCAATACCGATGGCTCGTTTGACGCTTCTTTTGATGGCGATGGAATAGTGTTGACTGATTTTGGGGACAGAAGCGACGGCGCGTTTGCGGTAAAAATTCAAACCGACGGCAAGATCATCGCCGCCGGTTTCGCCGGAAACAACACGGAGGTTGATTTCGCTCTTGCGCGCTACAACCCGGACGGTTCACTCGATCCATCGTTTGACGGCGACGGCAAAGTAAAGACTGATCTTTTGGGGACGACGAATTATATACGGGCGGTCGCTATTCAAACCGACGGCAAGATTGTTGGCGTTGGCGGCAGCTTTAACGATTCGGATTATGGATACGCAATCGTTCGTTACAACTCGAACGGGTTGCTTGACACATCTTTTGACGACGACGGTAAAATTCTGAATTCCGGTTTAAATACGTATGAATTTACAGCGGCAGTCGGCATCCAAGCGGATGGGAAAATTGTTGCCGCAGGTGGTATCGGCAGCAATGCGGCGGCAAATTTCGGTCTCGTTCGGTATAACTCGAATGGCTCGCTGGATGGTTCATACGGCACCGCCGGCAAAGCAATTTTTGATATATACGGTTCTGACTTTATATCCGGTATGATACTGGATTCAACGGGCAGAGCGGTAGTTTCGGGTGAAACCGGCGGCATGTTTACCGTTGCCAGAGTTCTTGGCGGTTCGGTAACCCCGACGGCAAATTCTCCGTATGATTTCGACGGCGACGGCAAAACCGATATTGCGATTTACCGCCCGAACGCAGGTCAATGGTGGATTAACAACAGTTCGACCGGCGTGACTTCATCCGCACAATTCGGTAATTCAACCGACAAGATCGTACCGGGCGATTTTAGCGGCGACGGTAAGGCTGACATTGCTGTCTGGCGTGGCTCTACGGGCGAATGGTTTATTCTGCGAAGCGAGGACAATTCGTTTTATTCAGTTCCGTTCGGTGCTTCGGGCGATTTGCCCGTGCCGGCTGATTTCGACGGCGACGACAAAGCCGATGTCGCGGTCTATCGTCGTTCAAATTTTACCTGGTATGTCGCCAAATCTTCGGGCGGCACGCAAATCATTTCATTCGGAACGACCGGAGATGTTCCGGTTGTGGGCGATTACGACGGCGACGATAAAGCCGATATTGCAATCTACCGACCATCAGCCGGTGAATGGTGGATTAACCGGAGTTCGACCTCTTCGACGAGTGTCTTACAATTCGGAAACAGCACGGATATTCCCGTCCAAGGCGATTATACGGGCGATGGTCGGGCGGACATTGCCGTCTGGCGACCGTCAACCGGCAGCTGGTTTATTCTGCGAAGCGAGGATAATTCATTTTACGAAGTTCCGTTCGGAGTTGGCGGCGATATTCCCGTGCCGGGTGATTACGACGGCGACGGCAAATTCGACACCGCCGTTTTCCGTCCGTCGGCTTCAAACTGGTATATTAATCGCTCGACTTCGGGAATATTGATTACCACATTTGGAATTACGGGAGATAAGCCTGTTCCATCAGCTTTTCTTCCTTAAACAATAAGGCTCAGGACAATCGGTAATTACTTTGGAGCATCCGGCTTGGATGCTCCTGATTTTTTTCCAGTGAGAGAAAAATAGTTTGTCTTGGCGGGAATCTTAACTTTTTTCAAAATTTCGCGTAAGGTGAATTATTAACATTTTGAAATGTCGAAAATTTACGAAAAACTCATTCGTCCCGTTCTTTTTAATATCTCGCCCGAAACGGCGCACGAATTGGGAATTGAATCATTAAAAATCGGTCTTTCGGCAGAATTCGCCCAAAAGTTTGCTGCCAAACGATTCGGAAGCGAATCATTTGGCGAGCTTGAAAGGTTCGGTTTGAAATTCAAAAATCCGCTCGGAATTGCCGCCGGATTCGATAAAAACGGCGTGGTCGTCAATCAATTAGCCGCGCTCGGATTCGGTTTTGTCGAAGTCGGCACGGTCACGTTTAATCCGCAGAAAGGAAACGAAAAGCCGCGCCTTTTTCGCTTGCCCGAAGACAAAGCATTAATAAATCGGCTCGGATTCAATAACGAAGGAACGGCAAAAGTCGTCGAAAGATTGAAAAAGATAAAGCCGAATTGCGTTTTGGGCGTGAACATCGGCAAAAATAAGGACGTTCCGAACGACGAAGCGATTGAAAATTATTTGCAAAGTTTCGATTTGGCTCACGAGGTTGCAGATTATATCGCCGTCAATGTTTCCAGCCCGAATACACCGAATTTGCGCGAACTGCAAAAAGCGGAGAATTTAGAAGAATTGCTTGGCGAATTGCAAAAGCGGAATCGTGAACTTTCCGCGAAACCTTTGCTCGTCAAAATCGCGCCTGATTTGAGCGAATCCGAAATCGAAGCCATCACAGACATTGCGTTAAAGTTGAATCTTGCGGGAATTATTGCGACGAATACGACGATTGCGCGTGAAAATCTGAAAACGAAAATAAGCGAAACAGGCGGTTTGAGCGGCAAGCCTTTGCACGAGAAATCAAATGACGTAATAAAAAAAATCTATCAATATTCAAACGGAAAACTGCCGATAATCGGTGTCGGCGGAATTTTTACAGCCGCAGATGCGTTTGCGAAACTTGCTTGCGGAGCCTCGCTTTTACAGGCTTATACGGGTTTTGTCTATCAGGGCTTCGGGTTTGCGCGGCAAATAAATTCGGGCTTGATTCGTATTTTAAAGGAAAGGGGATTTGCGAGTTTGGACGAAGCCGTCGGTTGCCAAGTTTGACACGAAAATTACAAAAGCTATAATAAATCCTTTGCGTTTCGCGCAGATTAAATTGAAAGTTTATACTATCCGAAGATGATTATCGATTTAATCACATTACGCGATTCGCCGCACGAGTTTGAATTTTTGCTTACGCCCGAAGAAATTGATTTGGACAGCGAAGATGCGGAATTGAAAATCGCCGTCAAGGTGAAAGGGAAATTGACCAAACACATCGCGCAAACCGATGTCGCGGGAACAATAGGCGCAGAACCGGAAATTGAATGTTCGCGCTGTTTGCAAGTGATTGACAAAGAAATTGAGTTTGCGTTTGAAGCGGCTTTTGTGACACCGGAAAATTTTACGGAAGCCAAAGAAGCGGAATTAAACGCGAAGGATTTGGACGTTTCGGTTTTTGAAGGCGATAAAATTGACCTGACCGAACTCGTCCGCGAACAGATTCTATTAAACTTGCCGGAGCAGGTTTTTTGCAGAGAAGACTGCAAAGGTTTGTGCGATAAATGCGGCGCAAACCGAAATTTGATAGATTGTAATTGTAAAGAAAAAGAGATTGACCCGAGATGGGCGGCTCTTAAGAATTTAAAATAATTCAAGATTCAAGATTTAAGATTCAAAATTTTATTATTCAACCTTGAATCTTAAATTAACGGAGTAAAAAAATGCCAAATCCAAAACGAAGACATTCCCATTCACGTACACGCCAACGCCGCGCTCACGATGCGCTGAAAGTGCCGCAGTTCTATTTAGACAAAGACACGGGCGAACCGAAAAAGCCGCACCGTGTTGATCCTGACACGGGAAT
Organism: Acidobacteriota bacterium; assembly: GCA_031412675.1. GTDB lineage: Bacteria > Acidobacteriota > Blastocatellia > Pyrinomonadales > Pyrinomonadaceae > JAFDVJ01. The sequence continues at coordinate 17,629 of JANODL010000126.1, forward strand.
TTACAAAGGTCGCCAAATTATAGAAGTAAAAGAAACTGAATAGTTTAATTTGCGATTTTCGATTTGCAGTTTGCGATTGAAAAAATCAATCCAAAATCCAAAATCCAAAATCTAAAATCCAAAATGGCAAATAACGCAGGCATCATCGGAATGGGTCACGCTTTCCCCGAAGGCATTTTAACAAATGCCGATTTGGAAAAGATTGTCGAAACCAGCGATGAATGGATTACTTCGCGCACGGGCATTAAGCAACGCCACAAAGCCGCCGACAACGAATATACTTCGCAGTTCGGCACGAAAGCGGCGCAGCAAGCCTTGGAACGTGCAGGTTTAAAAGCCGAAGACATTGATATTATCGTTTGCGCGACGACCACGCCCGACCAGATAATGCCTTCGACAGGTGCCTTGATTCAAGCCCAGATCGGTGCGGTGAACGCCGCCGGGATGGATGTATTTGCGGCTTGTTCGGGTTTTCTTTACGGAATGACGATGGTCGAATCAATGATTCGGACAGGGCAAATTCGCTATGCACTGGTCATCGGCGCGGAAGTTTTGACGAAATACGTTGATTATACGGATCGCGGAACGTGCGTCATTTTCGGCGACGGCGCGGGCGCGGCAGTTCTTGGTCCGGTCGAAGAAGGTAAAGGGATTTTAGCGACGAAGATTCGTTCGGACGGTCGTTACGAAGAAGCGTTATATGCGGCGGGCGGCGGCACGAAACTCGGGACATCGCACGAAACGATTGACAACGGCGAACATTTTTTCAAGATGAAAGGCAACGAGCTTTTCAAGGTCGCGGTGCGTTCGATGGCGGATATTTCGGCGGAAATGCTTGAAAAAGCGGGTTATACGGTTGACGATGTTGATATTGTCATTCCGCATCAAGCGAATCAGCGAATCACCGACGCGGTTGCTTCGCGTTTGAAAGTTCCCGAAGAAAAAGTTTATTCAAACATCGCTTTTCACGGCAACACTTCGTCGGCTTCGATTCCGATTGCGATGGACGAATGTATTCAATCGGGCAAAATCAAAGAGGGAAGTTTGGTTTTGCTGACGGCTTTCGGCGGCGGCGTAACTTGGGGCGGAACAGTGATAAGATTTTAATGTGAACACAGAAGTTTTAGAAGCCAAAAAACAAAACTTGATTGTCCGAATTTTAAAATTGGACAAAGAAGAAACTGTGCAAAAAGTCGCTGAATTTGTCGAACTTGTCGAAAATAGTCCAACTGAAAAACAATTGGAAATGCTGAAAACATTAGCGAAACCGATGCGAAAGAAATTAGACTTGGAAGAATTAAAGCGAGAACAAAACTGGAAGCCGATAGATCGAAAGGAATTTGATAGATTAGTTAGCGAAATTGATATTCAAGAGCCGCTTGAACAACTTATTGCTGATATTGGAAAATGATTTATCTGCTTGATACAAATATTTTGATTGCATATTTACGAGAACCTAATTTGACGCAAGATTTTGTTGACAAACATTATTCTCCATTAGATTTCCCAAATGAGGCAATAATTTCAGTTGTTGCAGTTGGAGAAATAAAATCAATTGCCATCAAAAACGGTTGGGGAAAAAACAGAGTTGAAAAACTTGAACGAACATTGAATCAGATTATTGTTGCAGATATAAATTCGGAAGATATTATAAATCGTTACGCGGAGATTGATGCTTTTAGTCAAGGCAGATTAGATAGCAAAAAATCAACTTTTTCCGCGAGAAATATGGGGAAAAATGATATTTGGATTGCGGCAACCGGTTCGGTTTTAGAAGCAATTCTGTTAACAACCGATAATGATTTTGACCATTTGCACGAGGAGTTTTTGTCTGTTGCTAAAATTGATTTAAATAATTGATGTCGAAAATAGCTTACATTTTTCCGGGACAGGGAAGCCAAGCGGTCGGAATGGGCAAAGATTTATTCGATAACTTTGCCGTTTCACGCGCAGTGTTTGAAGAAGCCGACAACGCGCTCGGGTTTTCGCTTTCCGAGATGTGTTTCGGCGGGACGGCGGAAGATTTGGCTTTGACGGCGAATACGCAACCCGCAATTTTGACGACTTCGATTGCCGCGTTTCGCGCAATGGAAGCAGAAGGTTTTCCGGTCGCGGATTTTGTCGCCGGACATAGTTTGGGCGAATATTCGGCTTTGGTCGCGGCTGGTGCGCTTGAATTTGCGGATGCCGTTCGGACGGTCAGAAAGCGCGGACAATATATGCAGGAAGCCGTGCCTGTCGGAATCGGTGCGATGGCGGCGATTCTCGGATTGCCGCTCGAAACGATTGAGGTTGCTTGCGATGAAGCGGCGGAAGGCGAAGTTTGTTCGCCCGCAAATGTTAATTCGCCGGCGCAAATCGTAATTGCGGGAAACGTCGAAGCGGTTGACCGCGCGATTGAATTATTAAAGGAACGCGGCGCGAAACGGGCGATAAAACTTAATGTTTCCGCGCCTTTTCATTGCGATTTGATGTTTCCGGCGCAAGCGCGTTTAACCGAAGATTTAGCGAAAATCGAGTTTAGCGATTTAAGATTCCCGATTATTGAAAATGTTTCCGCCGAAGCGAATACGAAAGGCGAGCGCGTGAAAACGGCTTTGACCGAACAGGTTTCGTCGCCGGTTTGCTGGGCGCAATCAATCGAAACGCTTTTAGCGGAAGAAGTCGAAATATTTATCGAGGTCGGGGCAGGAAAAATTTTAAGTGGTTTGGTTCGCCAAATCAATCGAGACGTTCGCTGTTTGAACGTCGAAAATACGGAAAGTTTGAGAAATACATTACAATCTTTATAAAAATTAAGAGGAGAAATTATGTCAGAAGTTCAAGATAAAATTAAACAAATCATCGTTGACGAATTGGGTGTTGACGAAGCGGAAGTTACGGAGAATGCGCGATTCATCGAGGATTTAGGCGCGGATTCATTGGATTTGGTCGAACTCGTGATGCGTTTTGAAGAGGAATTCGACATCGAAATTCCCGACGAAGACGCTGAAAAAATTCAAGCTGTCCGCGATGCTTACGCTTACGTTGAACAGCACAAAACCAACTAATTTAAAGTCGAGAGTCGAGAGTCGAGAGTCGAGAGCAGAAATGCTTTTGACTCTCGACTCTC
>JANODL010000127.1:0-54583 GCA_031412675.1 Acidobacteriota bacterium
ACCGTTCGTCGATATTTCGTCGGACAGACGATGTGATACATCAATACTGAAACGTTGTGGTTCTTATGAATGAATTTACTCATTCAACCATTATAAAGCCGCAGCAAGCTGACGGGGTATTACACCCATTGTGAATAAAAAATGCCGGCGCGGAACCGGCATTCCAAACTCCGTTTGATTAAAGATTCAGATTATTTAAAGACGCCTTCGCCTAAAAAATTCTCTCCTAGATAAGAAATCGTATCGTGCAGAGTTTCCATCGGGTCGCGCGTTGTAAAGCCGAGTTCTTCTTCCGCCTTTGCTGAATCGAAATACCAGAAATATTCGCCCATTTCGACTTCCGACGCTTCGAACGGCGCGGGTTTGTCGAAGGTTTTATAAAGCGACGAAATAAAACTCGAACCGGCGATCGCGATGCTTTTCGGCACTCTGAACATCGGCGCCGAAACGCCCGAAAGCCGTTCGAGCCGCCCGAAAAATTCCTGCACCGTCCAGTTAACCGCGCCTAATAGATAACGTTCGCCGTGCGAGCCTCGATCGAGCGCATTTAGAAATGCGCTCGCCGCATCGCGCGCGTCAACGAAATTAACGCCGCCGGTCGGCGTGATCGGTAATTTTTGCGCCATAAAATCAAGCACGATTTTCGTCGAACTAAGGCGCTCGTCGCCTTCGCCTAAAAGTAAGGAAGGATTCAAAATGACGAGCCGCTCGCCTTTGTCCTGAAATACTCTGATCGCGGTTTTTTCCTGATAATATTTCGACGCGTAATAAGCCCATTTCGTCAAAATCTCGACCGGCTGCGGGTAAGTTTCGTCCACGATCTCGCCGTCGTCGGTAATCGCACTCGTCCCGGAAGACGAAGCGAGAATAAAATTCTTAACCTTGTTTTCCTTCGCCGCCTGCGCCAGAAGCCGGGTGCCTTCGACATGAATCCGGTTCATCTGCACCGCGCCGTCGTAAGCGAACGAAACCTTTCCCGCGAGATGATAAACCGCCTCGCAGTTTTTAGTCGCCCCCGCAACGTCGTCTTTGCGCGTCACCGAACCCGCAAACGGTTCAACGCCCGCATCCGTCATCCAAGCCGGAACGCTCGACGCCATCACACGCAAATTCTTCGCGCCCGCTTCTAAAAACTGACGGACGAGATGCGTTCCCAGAAATCCCGTCCCGCCGGTAATCAAAATCTTCTTTTCGGTTTTAGCCAATGCTTTCGTTTTTTTCTCTGCCATTTCTTTGATTTTACAAAATATTACCAGGTTTTCTTAATCGGGTGCGCTTCAGTGTTGAAAACGACGCTTTTGAAGTCCAGCGTTTTCGGCGGCGCGAACAGTAAATAATAGTATTTGAAGGTTTCGGCAAAGAGAAAGCTGTGCATCCGGTCTTCTTTTTCCTTCGTGACGACGCTTTTAAGAACGGCGTAGCCCGCTTCGGTGCGGCAGTATTTGACGAAATCTTCCCAGAAGGTTTTGCCCATCTGCTGATACTTTTCGTCGCCCGTTAATTGATAAAGATAATAGGTTGATTCGACGATTTCCGGGCGCAGGTGATATGCCGGATGCTCGGCTTCCATCGTTTGATAATTGAAAACTTCCGGCTCGACGCCGTATTTCGTCCACATTTTGAAGCTCGAATCCTGTAAACGCCGTGCGCGTTCGAGATCGCCCGAAAGCGCGAGCAGCGCCGGAAAAAACGCGTCGAGCGCGCCGAACGTCGTCTTCGTGCGTTTGCCGGTGTTCATATCGGCGTATCCGTACCAGAGTTCGCCGCTGCGGACTTCGTCGGCGTTGTATTTGTTGATCGCCGTAATCGAATCCTGCCACATCTTGCGGCAGTCGGCGTCGTCAAACAGGATCGCGCATTTCAAAAGATACTCGTAATAAGAATCGATCTCGGCGCTGATGTGGCTTTCGGTGTTCGTCCATTTGCCGGTTTCGACGTTGATGTTCGTGCCGACCAAGCCGATTTCCGAGCGGCGATTGTATGTTTCGACCAAAGCGCGTTTCGCTTTTTCGTAAAAAATCGGTTTATTCGTGAGCTTCGCGAGCGTTCCGAATTCGATTAAAAGCGTTCCCGTTTCCGCCGGATTCGAAACTTCGCCGCGCGTTTTGCCCGTCTTTAAGTTGACGTAGCGATACGGCAGACCGGTCGGCGATTCGAAAACCGGCAAAAGCCTTGTGCCCAAATCTTCGGCGAGCGCGAGCAGTTTTTTATCGTTCGTGATCTGATACGCCGACAGCAAACCGCCCAAAATGCGAATCGTGATCTCGAAATTCTGCACGGAAATGTCTTTATCGAACGAAAGATTCGCGGTGATATATTTGCGCGTCGCGTCGGCTTCCTTTTTGAAACCGAGCAAATAAAGCGTATCGAGCGAATCAACCGGCGTCATCAAAAGCGTCTGCCCGTACCAATCCTTGTAAGATTTGCTCAAAGGCAACAGATCGTCGTGTCCCCACGCGTATTTTTTATAATTGTTCCAGGCGTGTAAAAATTCAGTTTTCACGTCGGCGGCGAGCCGTTTTTTATCAACCTTTTGCGTTGTTTTCTGCGCAAACGCGCCGGAAACGATTGATAAGAGCAGAATCGCGGAAACGATGAATTTGATTTTTATACTTTTCATTTTCTGATTTAAACGATTTCGAAGTTATAGAAAATTATACTTAATTGCCCGCCAAACACGCGAAAGGACGCGAAAGAAAGTTAGCCGCGAATAACACGAATAGCACGAATTATTTTATTAAATCTCATTCGTGCTATTCGTGTTATTCGTGGCTGATCTTATTCTATTTATTGAGCAAAACCGGTTCGCCGAAGCCGAGTTCGCGGAGTCGCGGCAATTGGGTTTTGGCGTCGCCGACGACGAGCCAGACCATTTTGCCGGTGTTCAGATAACGCTCGGAAAGCGCGCGAATCTGCTCGACCGTCATCGTTCTGACGATCTGTTCGCGTTCTTTCACGTAATCGTATTTCCAGCCGTATTTGCTGATGTTGTCGAGCATTCCGAGTTTCGCGAACGAGGTTTCAAACGCCCGCGCGTTGCTCTTGATCAAAAAGCTCTTGGTCGTTTCGAGATCGGCTTCGGAGTAGTTTTTCCCGTAATCGAGCAAAATTTGTTTGACGAGCTGCGCGGATTCGAGCGTTACGTTCGTGCGGACGCCGCTCGCGATGGTAAACGCGCCGGGGCTTTTCGTGCCCGCAAAACCGGAGCCGATGCCGTATGTGTAGCCTTTGCCCTCGCGCAACTGCTGCGTCAACTGCGACGCGAAACCGCCGCCGCCGAGGATGTAGTTCATCACCGTCGCCGGGTAATAATCCTTGTCGGTCGCCGCGAGCGCAGGGTACCCGAAACGAATCACGGATTGTTTGGCTTCGGGTACGTCGTAGAAATAAATCTGCGATTTGGCGGGCGCGGGCGGCGTTTTGTAATCGGGAATCGTGACCGCTTTTGCCTTCCAGCTTTTGTTCAAACCGCCGAGCGATTTCGTCACCGCCAATTTATTCAGAGCGCCGACGACGTGCATTCGCGCAACCGTCGGCGAAACGGATTTCGCGTAGAAAGCCTTCAAATCGTCGAGCGTGATCGCGTTTGCCGTTTCGATCGTGCCTAAGATATTGCGCGAGCGAATGTTGTCCTTGCCGTAAATTAGGAGGTTGTATTGATTCTGCGCAAGCGCGTTCGGGTTGGCTTCCTGCTGGCGAATCTGGCTGATCGTGCTCTGTTTGACGAGGTCGAATTCTTTCGCGTCCCAGCGCGGTTCGAGCAGGATTTCCTGCACCAGCGCCATCGTTGCATCGTAATTTCGCGCGAGGGTGTTGCCCATGATCCGAATGTCTTCGGTGCCGGGAACAACATTGATCGAAGCGCCCAATTGCTGAATCGCTTCTTCGAGTTCCTGCGGCGTTTTGCGCGCCGTCCCCTGCGTCATCAAACGCGCCATCATATTCGAGACGCCGACTTTGCCCAAATCTTCAAGCAGAAGCCCGCCGTCCATCACGATCTCGAACTGAACGAGCGGAACTTCGGTGTTTTGAATTCCGTAAACGCGCAAGCCGTTCGGCATTTTCTGTTCCCAGATCGCGGGAATGTTCACTGTCGGCGCCGCGCCGTACGGCGGTTCTTTGCTCCGGTCAAACGAAGAAGGCGTTTTTTCGTAAGTCGCAGCGATGTTCGGATCAACTTCATCTTCCGCGCCCTGGACGATCTTTTCTTCGACGATTTCGGCTTTTTTCGAGTCGTCGAGCGCGAGATTCTTTTTGCCTTTCGGAACAAAACTCGTCGCGACGTAGTTTTTGCCTTTGATATATTTTTCGTAGACGCGCGTCACGTCCGCCGGCTTGACGGCGAGAATATTTTTAATTTCTGTTTCGACGTAGCCCGGATTTCCGGTCAGATAATTATACTGCGCGAGCTGCACGCCTTTGCCGAGAACGCTCGACAGCGAATTATAAAACGCGGTTTCCTGTCCCGCCTTGATGCGGCTCAAATCCTTTTCCGAAATTCCCTCTTTTTCGAATTTCGCGAAAGCTTCGCCGATCGCCGCCGCGACTTCGTCCAAATCCTTGCCCTCAAAAGCGCGCACCGCCAGTTCGAGCTGACCGGCAAGCTCCGACGTATCGTTGGACATCCGCACGTTCGGCGCGAGTTTTTTATCCTCGACCAGAACCTGGTAAAACGGCGCTTTTTTCCCTTGCGAAAGATACTGCGTCAAAACATCGAGCGCGTAGGAATCGGCGTGAAGACTCTCGACCGTCGCCCACGCGTAAGTCAATTCGGGAACGCGCGCGAAATTGTCTTCGTGATAAAACTTGACGGTCTTCTTTACAAAACCGGGACGCTTTTGAAGCGGTTTGACGTCTTCGCCGCGCTTGATCTCGCCGAAATATTTTTCGACCCATTTTTTCGCCTGCACGGTATCGAAATCGCCCGTCACGACCAAAGTCACGTTATTCGGCACATACCAGCGGCGGAAAAAATCCTTCACGTCAGCCAAAGTCGCGCGGTCTAAATCTTCGAGCGAGCCGATCACCTGCCAGTTGTACGGATGGTCTGCCGGGTAGAGATTGCTGTCAATTACAGAAGAAGTATAACCGTAAGGATTATTGTCGTAAGATTGGCGCTTTTCGTTTTTGACGACCTGTTTTTCCTTCGCCAAAACCGGATCGGTCACGGTGTTGATAAACCAGCCGAGTTTGTCGGCTTCCGCCCAAAGCATTTTTTCGAGCGCGTCTTTCGGCACGGTTTGCAGATAATTCGTCCGGTCGCGCGAGGTCGAACCGTTCGCGCCCGAACCGCCGATGCGCGCCGACATTTTATCGAGCCCGCCTTTGCCCAAATTTTCGGATTCGAGAAACAAGAGATGCTCGAACATATGCGCGAATCCGGTGCGACCCGCTTTTTCGCGCGACGAACCGACGTGCGCCGTCAGATTAACCGCGACGACCGGATCACTGCGGTCAACGTGAAAAATCACTTCCAAACCGTTCGCGAGGTTGAATTTCTGGTATTCGACCTTAAAGGTCGGCGACGACGATTTAGCCGCCGTTTTCTGCGCGGAAACGGGAACGATTGAGATCAACAGACAAAAAAGTAAAAGATAAGCTTTTGCGATTTTCATATTTTTTTTGGTTAACGAAACAGGTCGAACGACTGTTTCGAAAAATTAAGATGCGGATTTTATTAATCCGTGTTACTACGAAAACGAACGCGCGTTTGGTTTCAAAATTTCGACCGGCGGCGCTTTTCCTTTATATGCCGGATGAATGCGTATTTTTCGCTTGAAAAATCACCGTCCGAAAAAAATTTCACTTTCGAAAAAAAAAAGATAGTTTTCAATGAAAACTTCCGCCTTAGTGGTTGGCGGCTGAAAACCAACCGCCGTCAAGAGTTCGGCGGAACGTTTACGACGCGCTTTCGAATCTTGAATAAATTAAATAAATATGGAGCAATTAACTATGAAAACAAATGATAAAACCAACCGCCGGATCGCCGGATTCACGCTGATCGAACTGCTTGTAATGGTCTCGACGGCTGGCATATTGATCGGACTTCTGCTGCCGGCGATTCAAAAATAACCGGCTGACAGAAGGCGGCAATTCCCGAAGAGCCGAAGAACGCAAATTCTTCGGCTTTTTCTTCGCAAAAAAGCTAAAAATAGCCACGAATAACACGAATTTTCTATTTTTTATTCGTGCAATTCGTGGCTGATTTTTTAATCTCACTCGTCAATCACCGGTTCCTGCTTACGCGTTTTTCGGCGTTCGGCTTTCCATTTTTTGCGGACGGCGGCGACGTCGAATTTGTCGCGTTTGCCGTCGCGCATGTTTTCGATCTCAAACTGAACGCGCGCGGCGACGAGGCGGTAGGCTTCGGTGTTCGGAACGCCTTTCGTCATTTCAAAGAGTTCGTCGTATTCCAAAAACTGCCCGATCTTCGCGCCGATTTCCGCGCCGATGCTTTTGCCTGACGGAATCGTCATGCCTTTCGGAAAAGCTTCGTAAGTTCCCCACAAATAAATCGGCAGAATCCCGATTTTTTCGTTCAAGGCGAGATAGCCGATGATCGGTTTGAATTCGCCGATTTCGCCGGTCGTCGAGCGCGTGCCTTCGGGAAAGATCAGCGTGTTGTAGCCTTGTTTGAGAATTTCCGTGACGTGTCGCAGAGATTGGCGCAAACTTCCCGTGCGCTCGATCGGCACGAGCGTCGTGAAATTGTTCATATAGGCGCGCTTGTAACGCGTATCGAACCAGTAATCTGCCGCCGCGACCGCGACGGTTTGTTCCGCCGTCTCTTTGCCCAAAGCTTTTTTGACGAGTCCCGTGTCGATATGCGAAGCGTGATTCGGCGCGACGATGAAATTCGTGTGCGCGGGAACATTCGTTTCGCCTTCGATGCGGGTTTTTAAAACCGTGTCGTAAAGTCGTTCCTGCGCGAAATCGATGACTTGATTGCCGACGCGGCGGACAATCGAAGGCACGAAAATTTCGTCTTCTTTCGACTCTTCTTTAACGAGCGCGTCAACGAGTTTTTTCGATTTATCAACGCGCTGAACGGCGGTTAAAAGTTCGCGCACGGTTTGGACTTCGTTCAGCGTGTCCGGCGACTCGACGCGCCCGCCGGCGTCTTCGACCGCCGCCTGTAATTCGACAAACATAAGTGAGTCAAAACCCAAATCGGCTAGTTTATCGCCGATCGCGACTTCCGACAAAGCGCGGTTCGAAACCGACGCGACGACTTTGCGAATCCAAAGCGCGGCATCGTCGCCTTTCGTTTCGGCGACCTGTTTGGTTTTCTTTTTCGCGCGTTCTTCCAAGGTTTGGAGCATCCCGACGACTTCGGGACGCTTCACCTTGCGCGTTGCCGTTCTTGGTAATTCAAACGGCGTGATGTGCAGAATCTTGACGCGCTTGAAAAACGGTAAGCCGCCGGAAACTTCGCGAAAATGTTCTTCGACACGCTTGTTGGTTTCCGAGCGCGATAGCGCAATATCGAACTCGTAATCCGGCACGACGAGCGCGGAGATCTTCTCGCCGCCGTCGTCGTCCGGCAAGCCGACAACCGATAATTCCTTGATATATGAAGATTTACCGTAATAATCTTCGATCTCGTCGGGGTAAATATTTTTGCCGTTCGAATCGATAATCACGTCCTTCGAACGCCCGACGATGTAGAGATTTCCGTCTTCGTCGAGCTTGCCGAGATCGCCCGTTTTCAGCCAGCGGTCCTGCAAAACGGCTTCGGTCGCTTCCTCGTTGTTGTAGTAGCCGAGCATCACATTCTGCCCGCGCGCGAGAACCTCGCCGACGCCGTTTTCATCCGGTGATTCGATTTTAACTTCGACGCCCGGCAAGGGCTTTCCGACGCTGCCGCGAAGCAGTTTATTGCCGGGACGCGCAACGGTCAAAACGGGCGAAGATTCGGTTAGACCGTAACCTTCCAAAACCGTGAAACCCAATCCGTGCAAATCTTTCTGGACTTTTTCGCTTAGAGCCGAGCCGCCAGAAATCAGGTAGCGCATGCGTCCGCCCATTCCCTGATGAATCGGGAAAAAGATTATTGGACCGAGGTTAAACGGCGTGTTGTCGCGCAGCCACGCGTTAAATTCGATGACGTTGTCCGCGAGATCGGCAAACCAGTCGCCGCGATCGCGCATACGGGTTTTGATTCGCCGGTGAAGCATTTCCCAGAGCGCCGGAACGCCGACCATGCCCGTCACGTGACCGTGTTCGATGGCGTACGAAAGTTCTTCCGCTGAAAGTTCGTTCAAATATGTAATCTGTGTGCCGTTCGAAAAAGGCGTCAGGAAACCGGCGGAAAATTCGAACGTGTGATGCATCGGCAGAACCGACAGAACGCCGTCGGTCGTGTCCATTTCCAAAACGCTGGAAAGCATCGAGATCATATTGACGAAATTTTTGTGCGAAAGCATCACGGCTTTCGGCGTCCCGGTCGTGCCCGATGTAAAGATCAGACTGGCGACGGAATTCGACAAAATTTTGTTCGGAAGAAGCGCATTTCGCCGCGCTTCTTCCTGTTCGGTCTGCATTTCGTAAATCTCGTCAAACGTCCAGACTTTCGGAACGCCGTCTTCCAGACGGCTTTTTCCTCGCACTGACTTATCCGTTGCGGCGTTTTGTGACGCTTTCGCGTCATTGCCGTCAGGATGACGGCGTTCCAGCCGTTCGGCTAAATCGGGGTTTTCCGCTAAAAGTTTGGGTGAAACAATAATCGCCGACGCTTCGCCCACGCGCGCGAAATTAACGATCTCGTCAATCGAACTTGCCGGATCAACCGGAATCACCGTCGCGCCGGTTTTCAAAACGCCGAAATACGACAAGCCCCATTCGGGCATATTGTGCGACCACAGAATCAGGCGGTCGCCCTGTTTGATGTCGTTCGCGGCGAAAAATCCGGCGGCGCGGTAAGTCAGTTCCTTAACGTCTTCGTAAGTGTATTGCTCTTTGCGCCCGCCGCGCTCGATCTTCATCGCGACGCGCGTCGGGAAACGTTTCACCGATGTTTCGAACAAATCGAGCAGATCGTTGTATGTATAAGAACGTTTTTCGGTTTTCTTTAAGTCTTCTTCGAGCTGCGGGAGCACCCATTTGCGCATTCCCGGAAAATGGACGTTGAGCCAGTAATCGTACCAGTCGAGGCGTTCGGGATACCACGGCAACAGCGGCTTTTCCTTTTCCTTGACTGTTCCCATCAGCGCGCGCATGTTGTCCGAGCGATACTCATAGGCGTTATCGATCATAAACGGCTTGAACATCGCAAACGCGTCAATCGTCTCCTGCGTCGTCTGTTCAAAGTTTTCGACCGATTTTTTCAAGTCCGAAACGATGTTCGACAATCTTCCGCCAGCCCACGTCGGCGCGGCTTTGTCCAATAAATCGTTCGCGCCTTTTGCTATTTTATTAAGCATCGGCGCGCTGAACCTTTCGTAGGTTTTCTGTGTCACGGTCGAAGTTTCGAGCATCGCGGCGGCGCGGTTGACGAGTTTATTGCCCGTGTCCTTGTCCTTGAAATACTCGCGTTTGTAAAGCCCGACCAGTCCGACGATGCGCTTCATATCGTTCGGGTTCGAATCGCCCGACGAAGCCTGAAAAACGAGCGGCGGATTATCGTCAACGAGCGCGTTCATCGCCGCGCCGAGAATCGCGCCCGAAACCATATCGACCGGAATAATGTCCAAAACCAGCTTTTCGTTAACCGGAATGATCGGCTGACCGCGCAGCGCGATCAGAATCAGCGGCGCGGTCGTCGTAAAGCCTTCGTTCCAGCCCGGAAAAGGATAGCTTTGCGAAGATTCGACGATGCTCGGGCGCACCAGGATTTTGACGATATCGTCCTGCTGCGCGATAATCTGCTCGGCGAGCGATTTGGAATAAGTATAAATATTCGTCCAGCCCCAATATTCGGCGCGTTCCGCTCCGAGTTCGGTCGTGCGCTCGCGGATCCACATTTTGCGCTCGCGGAAAATCGCGGATTTCAGTTCCGCTTCATCGTCCGGGTCGCGTCCTTCTTCCTCAAACCGGTTGCGCGCCTGCTCGCGAAATTTCGCAATCTGCACAGCGTCATCGGCTTCCTGTCTGGCTTGCTCGCTTAATCTAGCGCAATCTTCGATCTCTTTATTAACGTCGAACGTCGTGCCCACAAGTTCGTTTTTACGCGGAAAATAACCGACGACCGGCTCGTTTTCCCAAACCGCGCCCGAGCGTTTTCCGGCGACGAAACACGTCGAAACGTGAACCAGCGCCGGACGCTTCATCATTCGCGCGAGCTTCAAAATATTGTTCGAACCGACGACGTTCGTGCGCAGCGCGGATTCGAGCGGCGGATTAAACGTGACGTTGCCCGCGCCGTTGATAATCACGTCGCAGTCCGCCATAATTTCGCGAGCCGCATCTTCCGACATTCCCAGAAATTCATTGCCGACATCGCCGTTGACGGGCACGACTTTCGCGCGGATAAAATCTTCGAAGCCGTCGCCGTACTTTTCGCGCAACGGGTCAAACGTGGGCGAAGTCACGATACTCGTCCAGAAACGAATCTCCGATTCCCGCGAATCCCGCGCGCGCACGGTCGCATAAACTTTCCCGATATTCGGAAAATTATTAAGCAGCATCGAAAGCGTCACTTTACCGACAAAGCCCGTGCCGCCGATAAAGAAAATCGTCTTCCCTTCAAAAATTTCGGTTGGTGATAATTTCATTTTAATACTTCAATTTTACAAATCCGCTCTGCCCGTTACCAAATATGCCACCATTTTTTCGTGGCATAAAAATAACTCGGATTGTAAATTCCAATTGGAGCAAATTGAAGATCATTCAAATTTGAACCGGCTTCGATAGCTTGTTGGAGAACTTTATAGCCCGCGTCTCTCGAAGCGATGGATAAATATCTTTCATCTGTTCCTTTTTCATTAAATTCCTGTCGCGCAATTTTATACGCTTCCGCAAACACAGGTTCGTCAATCAAAAACAACGGCTCCGACACATTTCCCTTTTCGTCGAAAAACACGTAGAAATGCTGAAAATTCGCATCTGTGCCTTCATACATAACCAAACAAAAAGCTGTCGTAATAAAATTTATTAACCGATTTGCAAAAGGTTCTTCAATTCCTGACTCAACAAGTTTTTTTATTATCGCTTCATCGTCTTCCTGAGTATTTTCATGAAAAATCTCTATTGTCTTTTTGATCGCGTCATTTAATTCCATAGAAAGCTAATCAGTCACGTTGCACAAACCGATAATCGGCTGGTGGAGCATCGTGATTTCGGCGCTTCTGCCCATGTATGAGCGCGCCATCGAGATCGCTTCGGTTAGATTATCGGCGCGTTCCCATCCTAAGATTTCGGGAACGTGCGCGTTTTCCGCGCCGGCGACGATCACTTTGCCGACGTGCTGGCGACCGTTTTCGCCCCAGTACCACATAAAGAAAGCGTGCGCGCCGTGATAAGCGTTGCCGCGCCGGTACATTTCGATGTAAGCGGGATTTTCGGCGAATTCGCGCTCGTATTTTTCGCGCAGGTAAAAAGAATCGCGCGATTCGGGCAGCAGGCGATGAAAAAATTCGATATAACTCGGGTGATGATTGTGATCGAAATCATCGAAGCACGGATGCGTGATGATCATCACGCCGCCTTTTCGCAAAAGCGGTTTATTGCGGTACATATTGAAGTGATAGCCCAGCGCCATGACCTGCACGAGCAAAGGATTGAGCGCCGAATAAACATTATACGGCGAATTATCGGGAATGCCCGAGATCAAAATGTCGCACTGTCCTTTGACGGGAATCTCGTACTGCCGGTAATTGAGTTCGAGAATTTTCTCGTGGACTTTTTCGGTTTCGCCCGCGAAACAGCCGATCAGCTCGTACTGACCGGGAATATTGTGCAGAAGTTTGCGGCGCGCCGCTCGCGGCAGTTTCGAGAAAGTGCGTTTCATCGCTTCCCATTTCATCCGGTCCATGAACGTAAATTCGTCCTCATTGCGCGTCAGAATGTCGTAGCCTTCGGCGAACATTTTGTTATTGATCGCGGTTTCAAGGTGAAAAACGTTGCAGTGCTCGTCAACTAATTTGCCGAGCCGCACGATCTTGTGATTGAGCGCCGACGCGGGCGGATCCATATATGAATCCGAATCGATGATCGTCTGCGGCTCGTGATGGGCGCGGAGGCTCTCGTAATCGCACAGCCCGACGGCGACCGATTTGTGCCCGCCGTTCATCGGCACGAAATTAAGATTGGCGTAAATCAGCAGATCGCTTTCGACGCAGCGGCGATTTAGGCGCAGCGGTTCGTCGTGGCGCGTGTGCCCGATCGTCACCAGATTTTCGTCGTCTTCGGCGTCGTGATTGTAGTAACGGTCGGGATAAAATTCATTGAAAATTTTTGAGCCGACCATGCGCTCCATTTCCCATGCCGTCATTTTGCGGTGCAGACCGATCGCGATTACCAAATGAACATCGTCCACGCCGTTCGCCGCGCACATATCCAGAATGACTTCGAGCATCGTCTGGCGAACGTCGGGCGTTGCCATCGGCGGCAAAGGCATCGAAATGTCGTCGATCGCGATCGTCACCTTCATGCCCGGTTCAAGCTGCGCATAGAGCGGTTTCGCGTCGATCGGATGATTGACCGCGTAACGGATCGCCGCTTCGCGATTCGGCAACCCTTTGATCGGCGGATTCGGATAGATCACGCGCGTGCCGATCGGCAAATCTTCGAGAATAAAATCCTCGCCGAACGGCATAATCCGCGGCGCGCTGTCGCGGTCGATATAAACAATTGATTCGTGTGTTTTTCTGCGTAATTGCAAAGCCATAAATAATGTTAGTTACGTAATTTCCCAACCAAATAGCCAACTAGCAGACAAGCTCCGCCTATAATCAGCCATATTTTTGTTCCAAGCGGTCGTGTAGTAGCAATTCTAAAACCGCTCCCGCCGAAATACTCGAACAGTGCCATAGAAATTGCCCCGATGCCTAAATAAATGAATATGAAACTCAAATTGTATCGATGCATGAAATCTTTACCAAGTTTTTTCATTTCCCGTATGCACTCAAAAGCAGTTTGCCTTCGTAATCGATCAAACCCAATTTCACGCGGTCTAAAAAACCTTGTCTGCCGAGAACATTGCGCGTGAACGATTCTTCTTTGGCGAAATAGACTTTTGAATAGGTGTCAATTCCCATCACCATTAAGGAAATTTCGTGTCCGTAAGCCTCAAAACTACCGGTCGCCGTGCTGATTCGCAGGTGGTCGCCGCTTTCGACATCGAGATTTAATCTTTCCGCCTGCTTTCTTTCAAAAACGCAGAAACTCGCGCCCGTATCAATTTTCGCTTCAAAATCTACAAAATCTTCAGCCGAAGATAAAATAACCGAAACGGTAATGCCGACTTTTAACGTGTCGTAGAAATAAATCTCGTCAAACGAAACCGTTTCCATCACCAGCCTCCCATATGAACTTCCGGCACGATGTGATGAACGAACGGTATAGCAATTCCAGATTCTTTGGCTTTTCGATGAACTTCCAACGCATCGCTGCCGTGAGCAATGAGCCGGTCGCCTTCCAGACAAACCCATTGATTAATATATTCCGCGCTGTGGTCATCAAGCCACTTTCGCGCTTTTTTGTAACGCTCAACCTGATACTTTTTGAGTTTTTCCTTTTCTACATCCCTTATTTTATTTAACTTTTGCGCTTCATACCATTCGTCGAATTTTTCAAAATCTTCGCTCGGCAATTGCAAAACCACCTTTTTGGCTTGTTCTAAATTCGTCTGCATAAAAACCTCAAAACTACTTCAAATTGAGAATCGCCCAATCGTGCTGAATCGCCGTCTGTTTCAATCTGAAATCCGGATTCACCGCGACCGGGTGACCGACGATCGAAAGCATCGGCAAGTCGGAGATCGAATCGGAATACGAATACGATTCGCTTAAATTTATGTCTTCGCGCTCGGCGTATTCGCGCATCCATTTGGCTTTCGTCGCCGACGCCATCACGGGCGGCAGAATTCTGCCCGTCGAATAGCCGTTGACGAATTCCATCTGGTTCGCTTTATACTCGTCAATCCCTAAATAATCCATCAGCCGCGCGATCGTAAAATCCAATGCACCGGTAATCACGATCTGCCGCTGACCGATTTTTTTCGACTGCGCGATGAGCTCTTTCGTGCCCGGAAAGATCGCGGGTTTCAAGACGTCTTCAAAAAGTTCGTCGGAAAAAAAGCGCAAACGGTCTTCGGATAAACCTTCGTAGCTGCGGAAAAAAACCTCGTTGAAAACGTTGCGCGAATAAAGGTCGGTCGCGGCGAAAAACGGGAGTTTGGCGAGCGTTCCCGCGCTCATTCGCAGCGTTTGCCATAAACCCTGCTGGCGCGTCGCGTAGAATCCGAGCGTATGCACGAGATTTGTGCTCACCAGTGTTCCTTCCAGATCGTAAAATGCCGCCGCTTGTCCGTTTTTGCCCATCGTCATTTCTGTGCTATTTTTATTAGACTTCCTCGTAGTTTACAAAGAGATAGAATATAACAAAATTTTAACACTTTGGGTAATTTAACAGTATGACAACTCGGAGATTTTACCGTTTTATTACGATTGCGATTCTTTCTTTTTCGCTGATTTCGTGCGCTTCAAAAGCCGGTTCCGAATCCTTAACGGCGCCCGTTAACGAGGCTCGAATCACTGAAACGCTGGCAAAATGCGACGAACTTTTTCGCCGGCGCGAGGATTTAGCAAAATTGCGCGAAGCCGTCAAGCAGCTCGCCGCCGTGCGCAGCGCCGACGCGCGAAATTACGAGGTCGAATGGAAATTCGCCAAATACAATTATTTTTTAGGCAAGCATTCGACCGACGAAAAGGAAAAGGAAAAAACTTTCGCGGACGGCTCGCAGGCAGGCAAAATCGCTTCGCGAATCGAAGCAAATAAACCCGACGGATATTTCTGGTATGCCGCCAATTTGGGCGAACAGGCAAAACTCAGTCCGGTGACGGTCGGCGTAACCGCGATTGACGAAATCAAAGCGGCGATGAACAAGGTGATCGAAATTCAGCCCGATTACGAATCGGCAAGCGCCTACGACGCGCTCGCGCAGGTCGAGCTGACAACCGCCGGACTAATGGGCGGAAAACCCGAAAAAGCGGTCGAATATCTCGAAAAAGCTTTGACGATCGACAAGGAAAACATATACGTTTACCTGCATTTAGCCGAAGCCTATCTCGCGACGGGCAAAAAAGACGAGGCGAAAAAACAGCTCGAATATCTGCTGAAAATGAAGCCGAATCCCGATTATATACCGGAATACAGCGAAACAACCGAAAAGGCGAAAAAGCTGCTCGCGACGAAATTTTAAATAATGGTTAATGATTAATTGTTAATGGTTAATATTTTTTTCGATTTACCATTTACCATTTACCATTTAACTTTTACCATTTACAAATTATGCGGCGTGCCATTTTTCCCGGTTCATTCGACCCTTTAACCAACGGTCATCTCGATATTATCAAGCGCAGTTCGCCGCTTTTTGATGAAATCATTGTCGCCGTTCTCGATAATCCCGAGAAAAATCCGATGTTTTCCGTCGAAGAACGCTGCGATTTGATTCGTGAGATTCTGCCCGAAATCGAAACCGGCGATTGTCATTTGGTGGTTGACAGCTTTTCGGGCTTGACCGCCGATTTTGCCAAAAAGAAACAGGCGGCGGCGATTGTGCGCGGAATTCGTGCCGTCGCCGATTACGAATACGAGCTGCGGATGGCTTTGATGAATCGCCGTCTCGAACCCGCAATCGAGACGGTTTTTCTGGTCGCGGCGGAAGAATTCTCGTATGTTTCGTCGAGCCTGATGAAACAGGTTTTCACGCTCGGCGGTCGCGTCGAAGGTCTTGTGCCTGCGTTGGTTGAAGCGAAAATGCGCGAAAAACTCCGCCACGAATAACACAAATACCACGAATTATTTTTTTATTGTTTATTCGTGTAAATTCGCGCAATTCGTGGCAAAATGTCTTTTATGAATTTTCCGACATCCGAAAGTGTTTCCAGAATGAAAACTTCTTCCACGTTTAAGGCAATGCAAGCCGCCGCGAATTTGCGCGAACAAGGCTTTGACGTGATTGATTTGACGGTCGGCGAACCCGATTTTCCGACACCCGAATTTATCAAGGATTTAGCGATTGAAGGTTTGCACAAAAACATCACGAAATACACGCCGAGCGCGGGAATGAAGCCTTTTACCGAAGCGGTCGCGCATTTTTACGGCGAACAGTTCGGTGCAGAAGTTTTGCCGACCGAAGTTGTTGCCAGCTGCGGCGGAAAACAAGCACTTTTTAATGCCGCTTGCACGATTTTGAATGAGGGCGACGAATGTTTGATTCCGAAACCGTATTGGGTAACTTTTCCCGAAATCGTCACGTTCACGGGTGCTAAGAGCATTTTTATCGAAACCGAAGAAACCGATTTTATTCTGAGCGCGGAACAAGTCAAAGACGCAATTACCGATAAAACAAAACTTATCATCGTCAATTCGCCGAGCAATCCGTCGGGTCGCGTCGTTCCGCCCACGGAAATGCGGAAAATCATCGAAGTTTGCGCCGAACGCGGCGTTTATGTTCTGACCGACGAATGTTATCTGTTTTTCGTCTATCCGCCGTCGGAAGTTTTCACCGCCGCTGTTTTGCCGAAGGAATTACGCGATTTTGTCTGCGTCGCGGGTTCGTTTTCAAAAACTTACGCGATGACCGGCTGGCGCATCGGCTACACGATTGCGAACGAAGAATGGTCGCAAGCGATGGTCAAACTGCAAAGCCATTCGGCAACGCATCCGACGAGTTTCGTGCAATATGCCTGCGCCCGTGCGATGGAACGCCGCGCAGAATCAATGTCCGCCGTGCAGGAAATGCTCGCCGAATATAACCGCCGCCGCGATTGGCTGATTCCCGAACTCAACGGCATTAACGGTTTCAAATGCGCGATGCCCGAAGGCGCGTTTTACGCTTTTCTCGATGTGCGCGGAGTTTTGGGTGATAAATTCCAAAAATCTGCCGATGTTGCCGACTTTCTTCTGACCGAAGCGCAAACCGTCACGACCGACGGCGCGGGTTTCGGCGCGGACGGATTTTTGCGGTTGTCTTACGCGACTTCGATGGAAAATCTGCACACGGCGATTGAGCGCATGAAGAATTTATTTAATTCGGAAACTCAAAAGGTTGCGGGATAAATTTTGAACCGCAGAGGACGCAAAGGACGCAGAGATTTTATAATTTTCTCTGCGTCCTTCGCGTTCACTGCGGTAAAATTATTTTATGAGTGAAATAATCGGCTGGGCAAGTTCGATAATCCTGCTTCTCACACTTATCAGACAGGTTTACAAACAATGGAAGGAAGGCAAGACCGACGGCGTTTCGAGCTGGCTTTTTGTCGGGCAGATGCTCGCGTCAATCGGTTTTACGATTTACAGCTACATGGTCGGGAACTGGGTTTTTACCGTTACGAACGGGATTTTGACGCTGAATAATCTGCTCGGCATCGGCTTGTATTTTTATTTCAAGGGCAAAAATGAAAAGGACGGCGAATAATGCCGTCCTGATGTTTTATGATTTGCTTTTCCACTTGATTTCGACTTCGAGTTCGTGAACATTTTCCGTTCTCTCGTATTCAAAATCAATTTCCGCGTCAGCCGGAACGTAGATTCTTTCGCCCTTCACTTGAATTTCAAACGCTTTACCCTGTTCGATTGATTCCGCCAAACGCCGCAGTTTTTCTGCCGTTGCTTTGTTTGAATAGCCTTTTTCGACTTCGATTTCTTCCACCCTAACTTCCTCCTTGTTGTTTATTTCCGCCCGTCATCATCAAACCGATTTCTTCGTTGCTCGTTACTTTCGGATCAACCTCGCCGACGAATTTTCCGTTGTGAATCACGAGTAGTCGGTCAGCCAGCGCGGTCACTTCTTCGAGTTCCGCCGAAATGAGCAAAACCGCGCTTCCTGCATCACGCAGAGCGATGAGTTTGCGGTGAATAAATTCAATCGCCCCGATGTCAACGCCGCGTGTCGGTTGCGAAACGAGCAGAAGTTTCGGGTTGAGTCCGAATTCCCTGCCGATGATCAATTTTTGCTGATTTCCGCCCGACAAAGATTTTGCGGCAAGCTCTGGATTCGGCGGACGCACGTCGAAATTTTCGATGATTTCCTTTGTTCTTTTTTCGATCACCGCCGAATTCAAAAATCCGTTTGCCGAAACCGGCGCACGATAATGCACGCCTAAGATCGCGTTTTCTTCCAAATCCGATTCGAGCAAAAGCCCGCGTTTATGGCGGTCTTCGGGAATATGCGCGATGCCGAGTTCGGTTCTACGGCGCACCGAAAGGCGCGAAATTTCATTGCCGAGCAGTTTGATTGAGCCGTTTTGAAGCGGGATTAAACCCGCAATCGCTTCGATAAGTTCGGTTTGCCCGTTGCCTTCAATTCCCGCCACGCCGACGATTTCTCCGGCGCGAACATTCAGCGAAATATTTTTCAAAGCCTCGCCGTGTTTGCCTTTGACCGATAAATTTTCAATGCTCAAAAACGCTTCGTTTGGTTTTGCATCAGTTTTTTCAACCCGCAAAAGCACATCGCGCCCGACAATCATCCGCGCTAATTCCTGCGCGTTCGTTTCGGCGGTTTTCACGTTGCCGACCGTTTTGCCGTCGCGCATCACCGTCACGTCATCGGAAATCGCCAAAACTTCGTCGAGCTTGTGCGTGATGATGACGATTGTTTTGCCTTGTTCGCGCATCTGCCGCAAGATATTGAAAAAATCTTCGACTTCCTGCGGCGTTAAAACAGCGGTCGGTTCGTCCAGAATCAACAATTCGGCTTTGCGGTAGAGTGCTTTGAGAAGTTCGACTCGCTGCTGTGCGCCGACTGATAAATCTTCGATCAAAGCCTTCGGCGAAACGCCCAAACGCAGTTCGTTCGACAGCGCGAGAACATCGTCGTTCGCCTTTTTCCAATCAATGCTCGCCGGATTTCCGCCTTCCGCGCCTAAGATTATGTTTTCGCCGACGCTCATCGTATCAACCAACATAAAATGCTGGTGAACCATCCCGATTCCGAGATTTATCGCGTCCTGTGGCGATTTTATCGAAACATTTTTCCCGTCAACCAAAATCTCGCCCGAATCAGCTTTGTAAAAGCCGTAAGCAATCCGCATAACGGTTGATTTCCCCGCGCCGTTTTCGCCGACAATCGCGTGAATCGTGCCTTTTTCGATTTTGATCGAAACGTCGTTGTTCGCAATCACGTTGCCGAATGTTTTTGTAATATTTTTAAGTTCGAGCATTTTTGATAAATTTTCAATAAAAAAAGTGTTGTAAACAAGTAAGATAAAGCCGAGAATTAAAGAAATTAAGCCAGTATATGTAAATATTCTGCCCTTTTTTGTTTTATCCTTGGTATAGTTTGCCGATTCGTAAAGCAAAATTCCTAAACCTAACAACACAGACTCTGTTCCAAGTAAAAAATTTGCCGAAACTATAAGCCGGATTGTGCCGACAAGAATTAAAAAAACTCCCAGACAAATTTGAAAAATTGAGTTAGCAGGCATTCGTTTCACATATTTTTACCATCACTTCGCCATCGTCACTATAATCTTGATTTTACTATTGAAGGTTTTTGCTTTTAAATCTTCACAATTCTCTCCCGCAACCAATTTTCGATTTCGTCCGTCTTCCAAGCATCCGATTCGACATTCAGGACAAGTTCGACAATTTCAACTAACTCATAAACGATTCCATAACCATTTAACTCCAGAAATATTTCCATCAAATAGGTTGCCGTGCGTTTGTTTCCGCCCTGCCACGGATGATTTTTGATAAATCCGAAACAAAGTGTGGCGGCTTGTCGAACGATGTCTGCATTTTCATAAAGCGCAGCATTTTTCGGGCGAGCCAAAGCCGATTCAATCAAGGTTTTATCAAAGATTCCGATGCGCTCTTCACCATAGAAGCGCATTAAATCAAAATGCTGTTCAACTGCGTCCAGAAATGTGAGATAAATAAAAGTTCTAGTCGCCAAGCCGTTTTAGCTCCTCATAAACTTCTCGCCTTTCTTCCAAAATCCTTTTTGAAATTTCTTTAAGTTTCTCTGATGGAGCGATTATTTGCCCTTCGATCTGACCGTCTTTGACGGTAAAAGTCGCTAACGAACCTTCAGCTAAACCTTGCGCTTTGACTATTTCCGGCGGAATTTCGACAGTCCACGAATCCCAGTTAGGTTTAACAATTTCTCTTTCTACTGTTTCAACTTGTTCGATTTCCAAAACTTCCGGCATTGCTTTCTCCTTATTATCAAACAATTATATCATCAAATTATTTCGCCATCGCGTCCGTAACTTTAATCTCGCCGTTGATGATTTTCTGTTTAGATTCGTCAACTTTTTTCAAAACATCGTCGGGAATTATGCCTTTGTTGTTGTCGTCCATCGAGAAACCGACACCGTCTTTATCCAGACCGAAAACGTGAAAACCGCCTTGGAATTTTCCGCCGAGAACTTCTTTGACGACATCGTAAACCGAATTATCAACGCGCTTGACCATCGAGGTCAGGACGAATCCGGGTTTGACCATATTTTGGTTTGAATCAACGCCGATCACGAATTTGTTGGCTTCGCCGTTGGTTTTGCCGTATTGCTCGACCGCATCGAACGCGCCTAACCCTGAATTTCCGGCGGCGGTAAAAATCACGTCCGCGCCTTTTTCGATTTGCGAGAGCGCGAGTTCTTTGCCTTTGCCCGGATTGTTCCACGCGCCGTCGGTCACGCCGACGTAGTTTGAAACAACTCTGATATTCGGATTGATTGATTTTGCGCCTTCTTCGTAGCCTGTCTGAAATCGGTGAATCAAAGGAATATCCATTCCGCCGACAAAGCCGAGAACGCCTGTTTTCGATTTCGAGGCGGCGATCATTCCGACGAGATATGAGCCTTCGTGTTCGCGGAAAACGAGCGACGCGACATTTTGTTTCGGCGTTTTGCCGTCTTTTTCAAAAATCACGCCGTCAACAATCGCAAATTTGATGTTCGGATAATCGTTGGCGACCTTCTGCATAATCGGACCTTGCGCGAAGCCGACTCCGACGATCAAATCAAAATTCTTTTCGGCAAACGCCCGCATCGCCGGCTCGATCGAAGTCGGATTGCCCGGCTCGACATCATAGAGACAAATCGGCAAATCCTTTTCGGCGCGTTTCACGCCGTCCCAAGCCGCCGCGTTAAACGAACGGTCATTTTTTCCGCCGATGTCAAAAACGATGCCGACTTTTATCTGACATTGCTTCTGCGCTTCGGTGCGCGAACCGCAGGAGGTGAAAAAAACTGAAATTAATAATAATGCGATTAAATAAATATGCCTTTTCATTGATTTTCTATTCTGCCTAAAACCGTTCGCGCCCAATTTGAAATAAACTCATTTTTCGAGTTTACCAAATCATTAAGCGTCTGCTTTGACTCATTTTGCAATCCAAGTTCAATCAGCCAATCTCCAAGATCTTCACCGTTTCCGTCATAAGTTATATCTTCACCAAGATACAACTTAATCAACATATCAGTTTTCATTTCTCCAATTTCAACAAGTTCTTTGATAATCTCCGACCAATACCGATTGGGTGCGCCTAACTTAACGCTACTAGCCAAACTTGCCCATAATGCCAAAATATCTTTCGAGTTCTCATCTAATTTCAACTGACAAAATTCGTCTAATTTATAAATAGTCGGCTTGTTGTTAGTGTTCTGCCAAAATTGGTTTTCACGGGGAAAATCATTCAATCGATATAAAGAGTTTAAAGTTACCTCATAAAATTTGGCACTTAAGTTTTCAAAGTCAATACCAAACTCATTTCGGAGATAATCTATTCCCTCTCTAGTTGACTCCCAATGTTCATTCAAATAGCTTTGTAATTCCTCGCGTGATGGATGTTCACAACTCAGTTCGGGCATAAATCAACCAATATTTTCTATAATTAAGTTCAAATTTTGCGGTCTTTCAACGCCTATTTTATACGCATTTCGCAGTTTTTCGCTAATCGTATCGGCTTGTCGTTCAGTTCGGCAGAAAATTGTCCCGAAACTTTCGCCTTTTGCCACCGCGTCGCCGAGTTTTTTCCCGCACGCAAAACCGACCGCGTAATCAATTGTGTCTTTAACTTGCATTCGTCCGCCGCCGAGCGCGCAAACTGCTTCGCCGACGGCTTTTGTATCAATTTCGGTAATAAATCCGTTATCTTCAACCGTGATCGGAATTTGCAGAATATTTTTCTCCAGAAGCATTTCGGGATTATCGCAAATGCGCGGATTGCCTTTTTGCAGTTCGATGTTTTGATGAAATTTTTCGAGTGCCGAGCCGTCCCAAATTTTTTCAAGACAAATCGCGCTTGCTTCTTCAACATTAGCGGCAATTCCTGTCAAAACCAACATTCGCGCCGTCAGTTCGATTGATAGATCGAGCGTCGGTTGAACTTCTTCGTCCGTTTCGCCGCGCATAATCCGCAGACATTCATAAACTTCGAGCGCATTGCCGACATATTTGCCGAGCGGCTGGCTCATATCGGTAATCAACGCTTCGGTTTTGACGTTAAAATCGTTGCCTGTTTTAACGAGAGCTTTCGCCAAAGCCTGCGCGTCCCAGAGATTTTCCATAAACGCGCCGGTGCCGGTTTTAACATCCAAAACGAGCGCGTCCAAACCTTCGGCGAGCTTTTTCGACATAATCGAACCGACGATTAAAGGAACGGATTCGATCATCGAAGCCGCGTCGCGCAAAGCGTAAAGTTTGCGGTCGGCGGGAACGAGTTTCTGGGTTTGTCCTGCCAAAGCAAAACCGCATTTTTTGATGGTTTGTTTGATTTGCGCTTTTGAAAGCCGCACGTTATAGCCTTCGATTGATTCGAGTTTATCGAGCGTTCCGCCCGTATGTCCGAGTCCGCGCCCCGAAATCATCGGCACGGCAATGCCGCACGAAGCCGCGAGGGGCGCGATTATCAAAGAAGTTTTGTCGCCGACACCGCCCGTCGAATGTTTATCGGCAACGGGCGCGTCAATGTCGGAAAAATCCAAAACTTCGCCCGATTCGAGCATTGATTTGACGAGCGCGTTTTGCTCCGATTGATTCAAACCGTGAATAAACATCGCCATCACGAGTGCGGTTATCTGGTAATCTGCCCAACTGCCGTCGCTCACGCCCGTAATAAAAATATTTATTTCTTCGTCTGAAAATCTTGCGCCGTCGCGTTTCTTGCGAATTAAGTCTTGCGGATTCATCAAAATAACTTTAGCAAACTTCTTTTAAAATTTCGTCAAAAAAAAGTTTCCTTTTTGAATTTTTTGAGAGATAATAAAAAAGAGTTATTTGAGGAGTTTTTAAGTAGTTATGAAAAATACAAGAATTGTTACCGCATTAGTTGCTTTCGCTGTCACGTTTATTTTCTCCGCCGGTTTAGTTCGGATTCTTTTCCCTGCACCTGTTGCACTTAAAACTAACTGTTTCGACCGCAACGTCCGCATTGTCGAACGTAATACGAATCAAATCGAAGCGTTTCTTCGACGCGACATCAGCAACGGCGATGCGCGGATGGATTACAAATATACTGATAATTACGCCGGAGCCGTGATGGATTATTGGAAAACGTCATCGAGTATGGATGCCGGCAGTTTCCCGCAGGACTTTCAGGATTCATGGCGCGAACATATGCAAGCCTGGCGCAATTACGCCGATTATTTAGCGGAAAAACCTGCGACACGCCGCGACCGTATTGAAGGAAAAATGCTGATTGAAGAAATCAACCGCACCTGGGAAGATGTCAAAGGCATCGGCAGAACTTACGGCTCAAATGTTCGCTAGACTTTTAGTTCATCTATAAAAAATTGCCCGATTTTTGCGTCGGGCTTTTTTATTTTAAATAGCAGAAGCCCGCACGTTAGTAAGGGCGGATTAGCTGCGATGGCTTTTCCGCCCTTACTAACGTGCGGGCTTCTGCTTATGTTTCTTTAAGCAAAACTATCGCATCGGCTTTGATGGCTTCCGATTTTCCGACTGCATCAACCTTTTCGCCCGTTTTGGCTTTGACGGAAATTTGAGTTATTTCGATTTCGAGCGCGTTTGCCAGATTTTCGCGCATCTCGTCAATAAATGGACGCAGACGAGGCGTTTCGAGGCTGATCGTCGAATCAAGATTGACGACCGCAAAACCTTTTTCCTTCATCAAACCGACCGTGAAACGCAAAAAAACAAAGCTCTCCGCGCCGCGCCAGCGTTCGTCTTTGTCGGAAAAATGCGAACCGATGTCGCCGAGCGCAAGCGCACCCAAAATCGCGTCCGTCACAGCGTGCGTCAAACAATCCGCATCCGAATGCCCGACCGCGCCAAGGTCTGATTCAATCAAAACGCCGCCCAAAATCAAAGGCTTGCCGTCTGCAAGCCTATGAATGTCATTTCCAAAACCGATACGAAACATAAATTCAATAATTACGCAGCTCTCAACTGCAAATCTGCGACATCTTTTGCCCAAGACCGAACTTCTTCGCGCAAAACTTTAACATCAGCCCGTGCCGTGTAAGCAACATTCAAAACTTCGTGAGTTAAGGCTTCGATGCGGTCAATTCGCACGTCAAAACTCATCATTTGCAGACGTATATCTTCAAATCGCGCATCCATTTCTGTTCGCAAATTATGTATTTCGCCGCCTAAACCGTTAATTGCATTAAGAATTTGCTCATTGTTCGGTAAAGTGTCTTGTTCTGAGTTCATCATTTTCTCCTATCGTGCATTTTAGCAGAAATTTGACATATAACAACAAAAAATTTTGCGCTTACTTTTTGAAAAATGCTTCGGCTAAAAATAAATCTTCGCGTGTCGTAATTTTAATATTTTTCGCGCTTCCTTCGACTGTGGCGATTTCGTAGCCGAGCTTTTCGACGAGAAAACATTCGTCGGTTGCCGCTTCGCTCAAATCTGCGTTGGCAAAAGCTTTTTGCAGAATCTCAACGCGAAAAACTTGCGGAGTCAAAGCGCGTCTGAGCGTTGTCCGTTCAATCGTTCGGACGATTTTGCCGTCCGCAACTTCTTTTATCGTATCCGTAACTTGTCCGACCAAACACGCCGCGCCGGTTTGCTTTGCTTTTCCGATGGTTGCCGTAATCTCTTCGCAGGAAACAAACGGACGTGCGCCATCGTGAACGGCGACGATTTCCGTTAGATTATCAACCGAATTTAACCCGTTAAAAACCGATTCGGCGCGAGTTTTGCCGCCCGCGACGATTTTTTTCAGTTTTATCAGATTGAATTTTTCGGCGATAGTTTGAAAGTTTGCGATTTTGTTTGCTGAAAGAACGAGGATGATTTCGTCAATCGCGGCGCAGTTTTCAAATTTTTCGATGGTATGAATTAAAAGAGGTTTTCCGCCGATTTCGAGAAATTGTTTCGGTGTCGCGCCGCCGAATCGGGTTCCGCTTCCGGCGGCGACAATGATTGCAACATTCATAAAAATGGTGAATGGTGAATGATGAATGATGAATGAATTATTTTTAATTCACCATTTACCATTCACCATTCACCATTTTATTCAAGTTCTTCGATAATTGTCGGCTGGCGAAGATCGCGGGTTGCTTTGCGGAAAGGAGCGGAGCGCGAATCGTGAATGCTGACCGCGGAATCGCCGTTTTCCATCGTGTCTTCCCAAAGCCGTCCGAAAATCATTTTTCCGGCGGTCGTCTGCAAAACGCTCGTGACGGCGATGTCGGCGGTTTTGCCAATCAATTTCCGCGCATTGTCCACGACAACCATCGTGCCGTCGTCGAGATAAGCCACACCTTGATTATATTCCTTGCCTTCTTTCAAGATGAAAACGCGCATCGCTTCGCCCGGTAAAACAACGGGTTTGAGCGCATTGGCGAGTTCGTTGACGTTCAAGACCAAGACACCGCGCAACTGCGCGACTTTGTTCAAGTTAAAATCATTGGTAACGATCACCGCGTCGAGCTGTTTGCCGAGTTCGATGAGTTTTAGATCAACTTCCTTGACGACGGGAAAATCGGTTTCGACAATCTGAATATCAATTTTCGAGTTGTTGCGAAGACGTTGCAGCATATCAAGTCCGCGCCGTCCGCGTTGACGTTTCGACGAATCGGGCGAATCGGCAACTTGCTGTAATTCGGTCAAAATAAATTGCGGAATAATCAAAGTTCCGCCTAAGAATCCGGTTTCGGCAACATCGGCAATGCGCCCGTCAATAATCACGCTCGTGTCGAGGATTCGCAAATCTTGCTGAACCGTTGATTTGTCGCTGAAAATTCCGCCGAGAACGGATAAATCAATATATTCGCCCTTCGCCGCGCCGACCATCAAACCGATGTAGCCCATAAAAAACGCGAGCGCAACGGTCAAAAAAGTTTTCATTTCCGCCGGAACGGCTTTAGTTTCCTGCGAACTGATGAGCATTCCGATCAGATACGCACCGATGATTCCCAGAATCGAACCGATTGCCGCGCCGATCAGCGTTTTAATCGTCGCCTGCCGCGCCCGCATTTCAAATCCGATAACGCAAATCGAAATAACGATGCCGAGAACTGCCGACAAAATGCGCCGTTCGGTAAATCCGAAATCTTGCAGATAACTGCTTTCCGCCAGAGGATTGAGCAAAAAGCCCATTAACGCCAAGAGCAGAACAAAGCTGATTCTAATTATGAGAATATCGAGTTTCATCCAAAAAAATTTTATCACGAACTTTAAAATAACCAATAATGAATAATGTCCGATTAAAATATTTATTGACGATATTTTTACTTCGGAGTATTATCAAATCGCCTGTCGAGGAAATTGAAATTATGTTTGAACATCTTACCTGGTTGCTTCCGGCTCTCAAAGAAAGCTACAAAAGCCGTGAAGATTTCAAAGAAATTTGGCGTAAAGTTTTCGGCAAAAGAATATTACCTTTACAGGGTTAGCCGGCGCAGGCAAATCCGTCTTATTTGATTTTCTGCGCGGTGAAGGTTTTAAACAAGGCTATAAACCGCCGAAGCCTTCGCAGTCGGTTGAAAAAGGCAAAATTCGCCAATCGAATAAACGAATGGCAATTTCGGTTCTGCCCGGACAGATTGACAGTCCGCGTGTGCAAGGAGTCAACGAAATTTTTCTCGGCAAAAAAGGCGTTGACGGCACGATTGCCGAAAGAGAAGATTGGTCAGTTTTGAAACGTGCCGAATTTCGCATCAGACTTTCGCGCTTTGACCTTTCGGAAAAGAAAGATTCGTCTTTTAGTTTTTTCTCCTAAATTTTGTTGACATAAGGACTGGAGCGCGGGGCGTTTCCCCGCTTGCCCTGAGCGTTCGCTTTGGAGCGCGAAAAAGCGTTCGGGATAAATTCAACTTGATTTGACGCAAACGCCGTTACACCGCTGAAAACCGCGGTGTGGCGAAGCAAGCAATCGAGGAAGGTATTGCGCTCCAGTCGAAGATTCGCTTACGTCAACAGAACATAAATCATTCAATTTTTAAAGTCTGCCCGTTCAAGCCGACGGCTTCCGACGAAAGCAAAAACAAAATCGTTCGCGCCGTGTCGTCTTCGGAAATTCCCGCTTTCGGGCGAAACATTTCGGCATCGAGATTTTCATTATTTCCCTGCTTTTCGCTGACGGCAACGGCGTTCACGCGAAAGTTTTTCGGCAAACTTTTCGCCAGCGATTCGGTCAAACCGATGACCGCTTTTTGCGAAGCTGCGAGCAAAACATTTTTTTCCGTGTCTTCGGTGTCCAAAGCCGAAACGACGTTGACGATTTTCGGTTTTGGGCGCGTTTTCATTAAACGAATCGCTTCTTTTGTGACAAAGAACGCAGCTTTCAGGTTTTTATTCAAAGTTTCGTCAAAAACTTCTTCAGATGTTTCTTCAAGCACCGAATCGGCGGAAAATTTCAAACAATTGACGAGCAAATCAATTCGCCCGAACATCATTTCGACTTCCGCGACCAATTTTTTCGCGCCTTCGACCGTCGAAATATCGGCTTCGACCGCGTTTGCGAGTGTGCCGAGATTTTGCAGTTCGCCGATGGCGCGTTTGCTTACTTCGGAAGAATTGGCGAAACCGACGATGACGTATGCGCCTTGCAAAGCAAGCTGCAAGGCAACGGCGCGACCGATCGGATTTTCGCCGTCGGTAATCAGCGCAACTTTTTCCGCGAATGCGTGAATTGATGGAGCAGGCATATTTTTCGATTCAAAATGTCGGATTAAAAGTGTAAAATTAAACGATATTTTGAATTTCTAATTTTGCATCTATTCTTGAACAATGGCAAAAACTCCAAGCACGATCTTCGTCTGCTCAAACTGCGGTTCACAACAAAGAAAATGGGGCGGCATTTGTCCTGATTGCGGTGAAGGCGGAACTTTGGTTGAAGAAATTTTCCGTCCTTCGCCGCAAGTTGTCGGAAAAGTTTCTGCATCGCCGACGGCGCGTCTCGGCTTTAATTCTTTTCGTGAAACTAAACCAATCGCCTATGGCGAAATCGAATCACAGGACGATGCGCGAAACTCGAGCGGCATCGAAGAATTCGACCGAGTTTTAGGTGGCGGAATCGTCGCCGGTTCGCTCGTTTTAATCGGCGGTTCGCCCGGAATTGGCAAAAGCACAATCGTTATTCAGATGGCTGACAAACTCAGCGAATCGGGCGGCAAAGTTCTCTACGTTTCGGGCGAAGAAAGCGAACGCCAAATAAAAATGCGCGGCGAAAGATTAGGTGTTAATGCCGAAAATCTTTTCCTTTTGCCGGAAACGAATCTCGAAAATATCCTGATCGAAATTGGCAGATTAAAGCCTGACTATATTATCGTAGATTCGATTCAAACCGTTTTCACCGAAAAAATCGAATCCGCACCGGGTTCTGTCAGCCAAGTCCGTGAAGTAGCCTCACAATTTATGATGCTCGCGAAAGGAACTTCAACGCCGGTCTTTCTAATCGGTCACGTCACGAAAGAAGGCTCGATTGCCGGACCGAAAGCCCTCGAACACATCGTTGACACTGTGCTTTATTTTGAAGGCGACCGCCATCACAATCACCGCATCATTCGCGCCACCAAAAACCGTTTCGGCGCGGCAAACGAGATCGGCATTTTCGAGATGACCAACGAAGGTTTAAAGGCGGTCGGCAATCCGTCCGAGGTCTTTTTGCAAGAACGTCCCGAAGGCGCAAGCGGTTCGGTTGTCACGGTTTGTATGGAAGGCACGCGCCCGATGCTCGTCGAAATTCAAGCGTTGGTCAGCGGCACGAAATTCGGGACAGGCAGACGAATGGCGCAAGGCTTTGATTATAACCGCACATCGCTTTTAATCGCCGTTCTCGAAAAACGTCTCGGCTTTCAGCTTGCGGGCGACGACGTTTTTATCAACGTCGCGGGCGGTCTGGAAATTGATGAACCGGCGGCAGATTTAGGTGTCATCGCGGCAATCGCTTCGAGCTTTAGAAACCTGCAAATTCCGCCCGACACCGCAGTTTTCGGCGAAGTCGGCTTAACCGGCGAAGTGCGCGGCGTTCTCCAAGCTCAAAGCAGAGCAAGAGAAGCGCAAACGCTCGGTTTTAAGAAACTAATTCTGCCGATGTCGAATCGCAAAGGCTTAGAGAAATTATTAGGAATGCGCGTCGTCGGTGTGCGAAATCTCGAAGAAGCATTGGACGAATTATTTTGAAATGGAATTTTAAATGATGAAACAAAACGAGCCAAAAGCCGGACAAGAATCGGTTTAGGATTATCCGCGCCCGCCGAAATCAGGCAGCTAACCTATGTTGGCACGGTTCGGGAATTTCGTCGCCGAATTCGCGGGCGGTTTCAAGCCAAAGTTCGACAGCTTCATTGACGTTTTTGACGGCATCAATCTGCGTTTTGCTGTGCGCCGCGCAACCTGCAAGTTCGGGAACTTCGGCGACGAAAATTTTATCCTGATTGTCCCAATAAATAACGATTTCGTATTTTTGCATTTGTTTCCACAATATCACCAAACAGTTTTCACAAAAGTAGATTTTTGAATTTTCTCATCAGCGGTTATTAACTCTAAATTCAAATGCCGCGCCGTTGCGGAAATCAGACGGTCGTGAAGTTCGGGAATGTCGGAGATTTGCGCGGCGGTTTCGATGATTGCTTGTGTCAATGGGCTTTCACGAAAGTTTGAGTTTGTTTGCAGAAGATTTTTCACGTCTTGCAGATTCACGCTGATCCGTTTTTTTTCGGAAAGATAAAGAATTTCGGCAAAGACAATCGCGGGAATGTGGATAATCGTATTTGAGTTTTCGGCAGAATCGAAAATCGCCTGCGAATCTGCGCCGAGCCGCCGATTTTCGATATAAACGATCAGCGCAACTGTGTCGGCAACATATTCAGCGGCGAGGATAAACGGACTCATAATCGGCAAATTCTTCTTCTAAATGTTCGAGTTCAGCTTCATTCAAACTGCTCAAATCTTCTTCGACAAGGGCGCGAAACTGTTCGTCTTCAAAACTTTTCGGATCAATGGCGCGGCGACGCACGAAATAAACGAAATCGGCGATTTCGCGCAAAGTGTCGGATGGCAAACCTTTAATGCCCGATAAAATAATTTTTTCGTAACTCGTCGTTCTCATAACTCAAACTCCGCTTGCATTTTAACATAATTCGGCTGGAAACTTGATTTATGAAAAGAATCGAGCCAAAAGCCGGACAAGAATCGGTCTGGGATTATCCGCGCCCGCCGAAATTAGAAGCAACAAATAAACATCTCAAAATCATTTTCAACGGTGAAGTAATCGCCGAAACGAACCATGCTTTTCGCGTTTTGGAAACGAGTCATCCGCCTGTTTATTATTTTCCGCCCGAAGATGTGCGGATGGAATTTTTGACGACAGCGACGGGCGCGAGTTTTTGCGAATGGAAAGGCAGCGCGGGTTATTATGATTTGCAGGTCGGCGAAAAAGGCGTTAAAAATGCCGCGTGGTTTTATCCGAATCCGACGCGCCGGTTTGCCGAAATTAAAGATTTTCTCGCGTTTTATCCTTCAAAAATGGACGCGTGTTACGTCAATGACGAATTGGTTCAGTCGCAGGAAGGCGATTTTTACGGCGGTTGGATAACTTCCGAGATTGTCGGACCGTTCAAAGGCGGTGCGGGAACTTGGGGCTGGTAAAAACGCGAAACTAAAAATATTTTTAAACGTAAAAACTTTCGATCTAATATTTATTTGTAAGGAAATTTTATATGAAATTGAAGGTTTTTATTTTTATAATGCTCTTTTCGAGTGTTTCCGTTTTCGCGCAGTCAAAAGATGACACGGCATTAAAATCGTTGGTCAAACAAATGACGGATGCGGCACGAAATCATCAGCCTGACGCGCTCGACAAACTTTTCACGGCGGATTATATCGAGATTTCGCCCGTTGGAGAATTTGATTCGCGTGAAAAAGTTCTCGGATTTTACAGCCCGGAACTCAAACAGCCAGCCGATAAAATGTCGGTCAACCTTGAAATCTCCGACTATTCGATTCGGAATTACGGCAAATTTGCGGTTGTTATTGCGCGGTTTGATTACACGATTACACGCGACGGCAGCCAACAACCGCCGCGCAGTGTTCGCGTAACTCTATTTTGCCGCAAAGAAAAAAGCGTGTGGAAAATCGCTTCGGTGCAATACACGGGCATTCGTTCGCCACAACCACAACCAACTAAATAACGGCAAAAATTAACCGCGAAACACGCGAAACTACGCGAAATAAAAAATTAAATTTTAGCGTTGTTTCGCGTGTTTCGCGGTTAAAAACTTATTCGTTTTCTTTGGCAATTTCACCGATAATCGTGTCTTTGCTGTGTTGGTTTTCGATAATTTCGGCAACTTCCGTTTGAACTTCCGCGAAGGTCTTTTCAACGAGATTTTCACCGCTAAAAAATTTGTCGGTCGTCACTTCCAGAACAGCGAACGGAAATTTGAAGTCGCGCAAGTTTTCGAGCGTTTCAAAACAAACCCGCGCCAGATTCAAACCCCAAAGTTTTCCAAGAAAAACATCAATCTCGATTCGTTTGCCGTCCGATTCGTAGAAATAGCGGTTTTTGCGAATTTCCGTGCCTTCAAAGGTTTCAAAAGTGTGATGTTCGATTTCGTTCAGATAGATTTCGGCGATTTTCCAATGCGCCGAATCTTCGTCAACCGCAAATCTTTGTTGCAGAATCCAAGTCCACTGCTTTGTTTCGGGAACGCGGATCGAGCGCAGCCGAAGCCGCGTATTATAAATGTAATTATCAAAAATTTGCAGATGCGCGTCGGCGCGCGTCAGCGGTTCGGGCAGATGTTCGAGCAGAAAAAGTCGGCGTAATTCGTTGCGATATGTTTTGTCCATTTTTCCTAAATGTTCTATACTCTTTTATTTTCAAATATATTAACAATTTTGGAGTAGATTATGCGTTTTCAAATTTTAATTTTTTGCACAGTTTTAATTTTTTCGATTTTTTTAACGGGTTGTCCGAGCGGTCAGCCGACAACCAATACAAATTTAACTAACGGACAAACGAATATCGTTGACCCGAATAAACCGACCAATTCAAATTTAGAAACCAGTAAAACACCGACCGAAGCGACGACCAACGAAGCGCCGACGCTCAAGCCGGTTTTCAAGGCTTACTGCGACGCAAAGACCAGGAAGGACGAAGCCGCGCTCAGAAAAATCTATTCAGCGGCAACTTTAAAGGCGCTCGAAGCCGATATGAAAGCCGATAACGAAAAATCACTCATCAAATATCTCGAAGCCGACCAGGTTTCAAATGAACTCTGCGAAGTTCGCAACGAAAAAATCGAAGGCGATGTTGGCACGGCAGAAGTAAAAACAAAAGGAATGCCCAATGGCGTAAAGCTCCAATTCGTCAAAGAAAACGGCGAATGGAAGCTAACGAACCAAGTTCCCGATTTTGAAAGTGTGAAAAAAGCGGCGGAAAACACAAACACCGCCAAATAAAAAGGTCAGACCCGCCTGCGGTAGCGGGCGGGTTTAAGTTTCATTTTGCAGAATTTGTATTTTAAGCCATTACCCGCCCGCTACCGCAGGCGGTTCTGACAAATCAAGCCATTACCGTCCGCTTTCGGCAGGCGGTTCTGACAAAATATTATGAATCAAAGTTTTTCAGACATCGCCGACCGACTCTTTCAGGAAAAACTTTCAAATTCACAAACTCAAATTCAAAATCCCGAATCGCGCCAGCCTGTTCACGTTGTCTATGGCGGCGCGAATCTTTTTAAAGCCGATACGATCAATAAACTGGGCAAAATCGCGCTCAAATCGCTTGAAACCTACGCACCGAATTTTGTCGAATTTGCCGGAGCAATGTGGCTCAAAGGCGCGGATGTTTTGCCGAATTTTGCCGATGTTATCGAAGATTTGGAATTTCGTCTTGCCGACAATCCCGAACGGGTGAAAACAGAAAATTACGACGCGTGGTTTGCGTGGACGATTTACAACCGCGTCATCAAAAAGCTCAAACGTGATGCGATTGAAGATTTTCGGATAGATTTTGAAGACGGCTACGGAATCCGCCCCGACGCGGAAGAAGATTCGCACGCAATGGGCGCGTCGGACGAATTGGCTGAATTATTGCGACGCGGGGACGCGGTGACACGGAGACGCGGTGAAGTGGATTTAGATTTCTCCGCGTCCCCGCGTCCCAATGTCTCCGCGTCCGCATTCATCGGCTTTCGCGTCAAATCCTTTCAAACCGAAACTTACCAACGCGCCGTGCGGACTTTGGAATTGTTTCTGACGAATCTTTTAGAAAAAACAAAAGGTAAATTGCCCGAAAATTTCGTCGTTACTCTGCCGAAAATCACGCGGGTCGCGGAAGTCGAAGTTTTGTGTAAATTGCTCGATGAGATTGAAAGGCAAAATTATTTACGCGAAAACTCGATCAAAATCGAAATAATGATTGAAACGCCGCAATCGGTTTTGCTTTTGCGCGAACTTGCCGAAGCCGGAAAATCGCGCATAAATTCGGCGCATTTCGGCGCGTTTGACTACACGGCGAGCTTCGGCATTACGGCTAATCATCAGCATCTTCAGCACGACGCTTGCCGTTTTGCGCGTCAGATGATGCAGATTAGTCTTGCACCGCTCGGAATTCGGCTTTCCGATTCGGTCACGACCGAAATGCCCGTTCCCGTTCATCGCGGCGAAAATTTGTCCGAAAAACAAACGGCGGAAAACAAACGCGCCGTCCAAATAGCGTGGCGCAAACATTTCAATAACGTCACTTCTTCATTAATCAACGGTTTTTATCAAAGCTGGGATTTGCACCCGAATCAGCTCGCGGCGCGTTATGCGGCGGTTTACGCATTCTTTCTCGAAAGCGCGGATGAGCAAAGCACGAGATTAAAAAACTTTGTCGGCAAAGCGACAAAGGCGATGCTCACGGGCAATCAATTCGACGACGCGGCTTCGGCGCAAGGACTTTTGAATTTTTTTATTCGCGCCGCCCAATGCGGAGCAATGACCGAAACGGAAATTCTGCAAAAAACCGATTTAAGTTCAGCAGAACTCGAATCGGCTTCGTTCGCAAGGATTTTAGAGTTGAAAAGTGAAAAAGGATAAAAGGGAAAAAGTTTTGTTGACTTTCATACAAGCCAACTTTTTCACCTTTTTCACTTTAAAACTCGCTCGACATTATTTTCTCTAAAATCTCGTCTTGTTGTTTGCGGTTATCGGTAATCGAAGGCACTTTTTTGGCGGCTTCTTCGGCAAATTTCGGCGGTTGGGCAAACGGGTCAATCTGCGTCGGCAAACCTACCTGCGAAATACTGTGCGTAATGATTTTTCCGACCAGTTCCTGTTCAAATTTTGTGATGTCAATAAATTTCGCACCGATGCCGTTGTCTTCAAATTTATAGAGAACTTTGCAGACAATCGGCAACCAATTCATATTCGGCAATTGAATTTCGAGCCGGAAAACCTCGCCCGTCAGAAGATTTTCGTCCCATTCGAGCAAACAGCCGCCGATGCTTATCTGATGGAGCAAAGTTTCCTGTTTTTCGCCGAATTTTGAATAGCGAATCGCGGGAATGTCCAGCGAAAATCTGATATGTTGTCTTTGATTTATTGACATTAATAAATTTCGGTTGGATAAAACGGCAAGTCTTAAATGCTTTTGCCTTTGAACATTTTAACCGCTTCATTCGCCCTTTAGCAACAGTTTTCTTCAAAGTTCAGCAAAATCGGGTAAAAATTCGGTGCTGACTAACGCCGTCGCGCAGCTTTTAATCACGGAAGGAAGTTTGCGAAATTTACGTGGAATAAAAGTTTAGCCACGAACGAACACGAAAAAGCACGAAAAATCTAATAAAATCTTTCGTGTTCGTTCGTGTTTGTTCGTGGCTGATTATTAGTTGTTCGCCGCTTCGGTTTTTGTGCAGACTTCGCCGAAAGCGTTGACCAATTCTTGAGCAATCATCAGCGGATGACGACCTTCGAGGTCTTTGCGCTCGAACATTTTGACGAGCTTTCCGTCCTTCAAAAGACCGATTGATGGCGACGACGGTTGATAGCCTTCAAAATAATCGCGGGCAACATCGGTCGCGTCAATGTCCGCACCGGCGAAAACCGTGATCGCTTTGTCGGGTTTGACTTCCGAATTCTGGAGCGCCATCGCAATGCCGGGACGAACGCCGCCGGCAGCGCATCCGCAAACCGAATTGACGATGACCATGACGGTTCCGTCCGTGTTTTCAACTGCGGACTTTACCGCTTCGGGTGTTTTTGTTTCTTCGATTCCTAACTGCGCCAGTTCCTGACGCATTCCGTGAATCATTATTTCCGGGTATGGCATAAAAATTTTCCTCTATAATTTCAAATTTAAGACTCTCAAATTTCACATTTTTGAAACTTGACCTTTTTTTCAAGTATTGAATTTTGCCGTAGTTTAGTCAAGCAAGATTGCGGAAGTTAAATAATTCTTCGCATCTTTGCATCTTTGCGGAAAGTTATTTTACGGCAAAATCGTAATTTTTGCGCCAATCGGAATTGCCTCGAAAATCTCTTTCATTTCCTCGTCTTTGAGAGCCAGACAGCCCCACGTCCAATCTTTTCCCGTCCCGCCGCCGTGAATGTAGATTTCGCCACCGAGTTTTGTGTTTTGCGGCGGCATCCGCTTTTCATTAACGGCTTTAACAATCGCGTCGTGTTCGGCTGGCGAAATCAGATTTTCCCGCAAACCGCGTTTGGCATCGTCAATTGACGGATAACTGACACCGAGCGAGAGATAAAATTTGCTTTGGTCGTTTTTCGTAAAAACATAAAATTCACCGAGCGGAGTTTTGCCGTCGCCTTCTTGTTCCTTATCGCCTTCAGGCGCGAAACCTAAAACAATCCGGTAAGTTTTAACCAACTTTTCGCCATCGAAAATCTCTAATTTGCGCTCGCTTTTTTTAATAACCAGACGCGGATTTTCGATTTTCGGCAATTGTGTGTTTTCAAAAGGCATAAAGAAAAAAAAACTGATTCCTAAAATAATTAATAGCAATATCGAAACGGCAATGATTTTATTATAAAAAAAACGCTTCATAAAAGTTCTGTTATTGAGATATTTTCTCGACGGTTTCGGCTTTTGCCGTAAAAGATTTTTCTTCTTCCGTCCAACTTTGTCGTTTCCAAAACTTCGCCAAATTTCGGTAACGATTTGCCGGCTCATAATTCATTCAAACGATTTTCGCCATACATTCCGGGCAAACATCCAGAGGTCGGCGATCGGTTTCGCCAAGATGATTGGTGCCGGACATTAAACATTCATACTTTGTGCAATGAAGCATCGAAAACATATGTCCGGTTTCGTGCATCGCCACTTTGAGTGTCCGCGCCAAAAACATTTTGTAATCTTCCGCGCTTTTGTCCGGGTTGCCGAAACGCGAGAGCGACCATACGCCGACTCGCTTTTCGAGCGTCGCCTGCCCGAAAACAAAATACCAATCATCGCCCGGATATAGGTCTTCGTTCGTAAAACAAATAAAAGCGGCGGCATCCGAAGGAAGCATTTTGGGCAACAAATTTTCAAGAAAATACGCGGTTTTGATCTGCTTTTGACCAGTCTTCGGAAGTTTCCGCTGCATTTCGGCGGGAACTTCTTCGAACCGCGACGCTTCATTTAATTTTACGGGCAGATTGTAAAAAGCCCGCATATAATTAGCGGTCTGCGCCAACACTTTTCGTTGCAAAACCGTAAATTCGCCCATCGGCTGGATGTAAATGACGCGCCGTTCGGCGGTTGGCAACGTCGGATTTCCCTGCACATACTCTTCAAAAGTCTGTCCCGGTTCTTTAAATCGCGTGAGCCAATCATATTCGTCGGGTTTGCCCATCGGTGTAAAAAACGGCTTGACCGACTCTCTGAATTTGATAATTTTCAGGACTCGCTCATCGGTTATTTGTGGTTGAGAGTTTGTTTCCGTAACCGTTTGACTTGAATGATTCGCCGTTTCGGATTTTGAACAACCGAAAAACAGTAAGAGAAGTGTAAAAAAGAAAAGATTACTCGTTCGTATTAATCGAAATTTTCCGTGCATCGTCGCCATCGCCTTCAATCGTAATACGAAATACCTTTGCAGGAAAAGCAAAATCTTTCAAACGCTCCGACCACTCGATAATCGTCACGGCTTTTTCGTCTTCGAGAATTTCGGGCAAACCAACCGCCGAAGCCGCGTCCGATCTTTCATCAATTCGCCATAAATCAATGTGATAAACGTCGAACTTTGCGGTTTTGTAAAGATTAACGAGCGTGAAACTGGGTGAAGTAACTTCGTCAACGTCGAAATCGAGCGCGTATAAAATGCCTTTCGTGAAAAGCGTTTTACCCGCACCTAAGTTCCCCGAAAGCAAAATCATCTCGCCGCCGTGCAAGCTCGCGCCGAGTTTTTCGCCCAAATCGAATGTGTCTTGAGGCGTTTCGCACAAATAGTCTTGAGTCTTGAGTCTTGAGTCTTGAGTCATCGGAAGTTCTAATTTATTCGATTTTCAAGCCGATCCGGGAAAACCACGTCA
Organism: Acidobacteriota bacterium; assembly: GCA_031412675.1. Classification (GTDB taxonomy): domain Bacteria; phylum Acidobacteriota; class Blastocatellia; order Pyrinomonadales; family Pyrinomonadaceae; genus JAFDVJ01. The sequence goes on from JANODL010000127.1 coordinate 38,053, forward strand.
GTTTGTCCCAATAGCCGCGCTGATAAATTATTTTGCCGTCTTTGAAGTGAAAAAATCCGCAGCCGCGCAGCTCGAACGATTTTCCGGTCGGCGCGTTGCCGTAAAATTCGCCTTTGAAAGTGCCGCCGCCGTTCCATTCCCACGCCGCCCAATCTTCGTCAGCGATGATGTTTTCGACAATCGAATACGAATCGGGAAAGCCGCGAAAAAATTCCGCCATATCCTTGCGAATCTGTATTTGCCCGACTGCCGGATCGCCCGCCGCGACCTGAAAATTGACCGCATCTTCGGCGTAACAATCCATCACCGCTTCCAAATCCTTGGCGATAAAAGCCGTGATCCATTTTCGTAAAAGTTCTTTTGAATTCATTTATTAAAATAAAAAACTACCGTTTAGTAAGCGGTCTTTGACCGCGATGATGAAACACGGTCAAAGACCGCTTACTAAACGAGATTGATTTTTGTTTGTAATTTTCTCAAACGCTTCGCCCAAACAATTTCTGACATCGCTGGAAAGCATCGTGCGTTTGCCGTATTTTTCGGCGGCGATGTCGCCCGCCAAACCTGCGATAAAGACCGCCGCGACGACCGTTTCAAAAATATCAACTTTCGCCTGTACGGCTTGGGCGACAAAACCCGTGATAATTCCCGTCAATGTGTCGCCGTTGCCCGCTTTTCCGAGTCCCGAATTCCCGGTCGGATTAATCACGACGCGACCGTCAGGCGCACCGATTAAAGCGCGTTCGCCCTTCAAAACTAAAATTACGTGATGCTTTTCAGCAAATTCGCGCACGACCGAAACGCGGTCTTTCAACGCTTCTTTGTCCATTGTGCCGAGCAAGCGCAAAAATTCGCCTTCGTGCGGCGTGAGAATCAAAGGCAGTTCGTCGTTCCCGCGCAAATCAAACGGCGCAAGCGCATTAAGCGCGTCAGCATCAATGACGACGGGCGTTTGGCGTTTTGTGACGACTTCGCGGACAAAATCTTTCGTCGTTTTTTCGCTTGAACTCAAACCGCAACCGATGCCGACAACATCAATTTTTTCGAGCAGTTTTTCGAGCGTTTCAAAGGCTTCTGCCGAAACCGCGCCGCTTTCCGTTTCGGGTAAACCGTGTGTGATAACTTCTTCCAAAACCTTTGCGGCAATTGCCGTTTGCGCCGACTCTGATGTCGCAAGCGTCGTCAAACCAACTCCCGAAAGCATCGCCGCATTGCCCGCCAAAACAGCCGCGCCCGAATATTCCCGCGAACCGACAATCAAAAGCGCGTGTCCGCGTTTGTTTTTGTATGAATCTTCAGTAAATTTTGTTTTTTCAAGCCAATCTTGCGCGTCCTGTTTTTCCGCGAGAAAAGTTTGCGACGGCGACGAATCAATCAATTCTTGCGGTGAGCCGATATTTGCGACAACCAATTCGCCGTTAAAATTCGACGCGGGCGGCAAAACATTCGCCAATTTCGGCGCAGTAAAAGTGACGGTTAAATGAGCTTGAATGTTTTCGCCGATTTGCTCAGATAGGTTTGAATTTAAGCCGGAAGGAACATCAAGAGAAATTAGGTATTGTAATCTAAAGTAAGGATTTTTAGGATGATAAATTTTATATTTGTTGACTTTTTCTATAAGTTCTTTGAGTTGACCTTTAATGCTTCTTGATAAACCTGTTCCAAAAAGTGCATCAATCACTATTCTGCCACCACCAGAGCCAACCTCATTAATCCAATTTTTTCCGTGATGTTCAAAAAACCATAATCTGAGGTTTTTATCTGTTTTATCGTAAATGTTTTTACAAATTTCAAAATTTATTCTCGCGTCGCCTTTGGTTTCTTCAATTTTTCCTAAAAGATTGACTTGAACAGATGCGCCATGCATCCATAAAATCCGCGCCAGAGCCGCGCCGTCGCCGCCGTTGTTGCCTTTGCCGCAGAGGATTAGAAAGGATTTTCCCGCCACCGAACCGCCGAGTTTTTCGGTGATGATAAGTGCGGCGGCGTGCGCGGCGTTTTCCATCAGCAAGATTGACGGAATGCCGTATTTTTCCGTCGTCAGGCGGTCAACTTCGCGCATTTCTTCGGCAGAAAGGATTTTTTGCATAACTCTTAAATAAATTGCCACGAAAAAGTTCAGAGTTCAAACTTCAGTTTGTTAAACCGCCGTGCTTCGCTGGCGGTTAGCACGCTGAAGCGTGAACTCTGAACACAAAAATAAAAGAAGCCGTGTTCTCGCTCAACACAGCTTCTTTATTTATAGTAACGAGATTGTAAACAGACCTTCGGATACACCTTGGAATTGCCAATTTGCTTGCCACTGCACTTGACCACCTTTTTTGTTTCCGTTGTTTATAGAAAGGTTTATTCGCTTTTCGTTTCCAAAAAAATTAAAAAATATTTTAAAAACCTTTCAAAACCTTGAAAATATTAATGCCCTCGGCTGGACTCGAACCAGCGTCCTACTGCTTAGGAGGCAGTCGCTCTATCCAAACTGAGCTACGAGAGCCTACCAATTTGGGATTTTGGATTGCGGATTGCGGATTGTCAAATCCTTAGCTGTCGTAATTGATTAACGAACGCACATCATAACCGTTGAATTTTTCGCGTCCGCCCAAGAAATCAAGTTCAACAACGAAAAGTAATCCGACGATGTTTCCGCCCAAACCTTCGACCAAATCAACGACCGCCTTCGCCGTTCCGCCGGTTGCCAGAAGATCGTCAACGATTAAAACTCTGTGACCTTCGCCGACCGCGTCTTTGTGCATTTCGAGCGTGTCTTGCCCGTATTCCAAATCATACGAGACGGAAACTTTTTCGGCGGGCAGTTTTTTCGGTTTGCGAACCGGAACAAAACCTGCGCCGAGATGATATGCCAGCGGCGTAGCGAAAATGAATCCGCGTGATTCAACACCGATGACCGTGTCAATCTGTTCGCCTTTGAATTGTTCGGCTAAAGCATCAATCGTTTCCTTTAAGCCGTGCGGGTCTTTCAAAAGCGTCGTAATGTCGTAAAAATTGATGCCCGGTTTCGGAAAATCAGGCACTTCTCTGATTAATTTTTTTAAGTTTTCCATTGTTGTTAGTGGAGAGTAAAGAGTAGAGAGTTGAGAGTTCGGAGATTTTCAACTCTCTACTCTTTACTCTCTACTTCTCAATTCTAAATGACGTATATAAATTGCTCGGTTCTATAACTATTTCTTCAAGTTCTTCAACCTTTGAATAGGTCGGTCCCGCTAATAATTCGTATTTGAAACCTTCGACTGAATTTGCATCACCTTCGGCTAAGGCTTCGACGCGTCCGTCTTTCAAGTTTCGGACATAACCCAAAACCTGATGACGAGCGGCGGCGCGCTGCGTAAAAAACCGATAGCCAACGCCCTGCACCATTCCGCTGATTGTAAATTTTCTGGCAACTTTCATAAAAGTAGAGAGTAAAGAGTGGAGAGTGGAGAGTCAAATCCGCTTACTCTCTACTCTCTACTCTCTACTCTTTACTAACCTATCGCATCCAGACATTCTATCAAACTTCGCTGACGACAAGTGTAAATCGGCATTCCGCGCATCGTGAATTTGCTCGCGGTCGTTTGCCGCATTTCTTCGGTCAGCGCGAGAAAATCTTTCGGTTCATCAGTTTCAAAACTGACGATGTAATCCTGTTCGCTGAATCCGAAAGCGTGCGTCATATGGATTTTGATATTCTCGAACTTCTTGCCGACCATAAAATTCTCTTCCATCAGAGAGTTTTTTTCCTCGTCCGACATCGAATGCCAGTCACGGTTTTTCGCACACGGATAAACGAAATGATATTTTTTCTGTCCGCCTTTGACGTGATAACGGTCTTCGACCGAATTGTGCGAATCTTCGGTGATAAACATCATCTTTTTCGTCACTGCCAGATAATTGTCGGTCGTTTCGAGATAATTGCCCAAATTCGTGCGGTAGAGCTTGGCGGTCATATCCTGGATCGAATCGAGCGACGAGCCGATTCGCCAAAACATTAAATCGGCTTTTGAATCGAAACCGACGAGCGAATAGCTGAAAAGCAAAAGCTGTTCGTTGAATTTATTGAAAACGCTCTGAAATTCGCCTTTGTAAACGCGTTTTGTTTCCGTATTGAGTTTGCGCCAATCGGGATTCACCCGAAAAAAGATAAAATTGACGAACTGTATCTCCATGACCGGAACCGATTGAGGGTCTTTATTGTCCGAAACAAGCCGCAGAGGACTTATTTCCGGCTCTTTTTTTTCAAAGTCAAATAATGCCATTGTGTCTATAAAAATTCGCGGTTGCGAGAAAGAAATTTCCGAAGCCTATTTTGCCAATTTTCTTTGGCAATGTCCAAAGTCGAAAAGTATTTTGGAAGAAAATCGTTTTTATGCCGAACAATAAAAAAAACCGTTGCATTTTCTCGTAAAGAGGGCTACTATTTCGATTAAAGTATATTTGCAATTTTAGTTCTTTGGGAGTTCGGATCAAACTAAGCTGTTTTTTTATAAATAAAACAAGATTAAGTCCGGTCAAATAATTTTAATTATTCGCCCGGCAAAATATCGCGATTTTTAAGAAGAATTTTAATTTTTTTCTTATTGAATTGTCGCTGAATCTGCAAATTTTCAGCATTCCAAAGCAAATTTGCGGGATTATAAATTATTGCTCCCCGAATAAACGGGTTTTCAAACAAAATGGAGGAAAAATGAAAGGAAATTTACGCAATCTTATTGGTATTGCAGTTTTTGTGTTGATGTTTTCGGCGGTTACAAAAGCCGAAATATTCACCGCTTATTTATCGAGCGCGCAGGAAGTTCCGACAAATGCTTCGACCGCTACCGGCTTTGCTCGAATCGTCGTTAACGAATCAACCGGAGCGTTGACGTTCACAATTGTATTTAACGGACTTACGAGTAATCAAATCTCATCGCACATTCATGCGCCTGCCGCGATTGGCGCGAATACGGGTGTTGCCATCAATCTGGGCGCGGTCGGCGGAACTTCGGGAACGATTACCGGTTCGACCACCATTACGCCGACACAACTTTCGCAATTAAGGGCGCATTTGGGCTACGTCAATGTTCATTCGGCGAATTTCACGGGCGGCGAAATTCGCGGTCAGATCGGCGTTGTGCGTCCGGTTGATTACGACGGCGACGGCAGAACCGATATGAGCGTTTTGCGTTTTCCCAATATCGCCCCGCCGGGAGTTTCACCGATTACCTGGTGGAACTTAAACAGCACCGCCGGTGTTCAAAATGCTTCTAACTGGGGCAACGCCAACACGGATTTTCCCGCACCGGGCGATTATGACGGCGATGCCAAAGCCGACATCGCAATTTACCGCGCAGGCGCAACTGCCGGCGCACAAAGTGACTACTGGATCATTCAAAGTTCAACCAATACTTTTCGACATTTTGCGTGGGGACTTAACGGCGACGCGACAGTTCAGCGCGATTACGACGGCGACGGCATTACTGATGTCGCCATCTTCCGTAAGGGTGCAACAGCGGCGGCACAAACCACCTGGTATATCAGAAACAGTTCAAACGGAAGCGTCCGTGTTGAGCCATTCGGAACAACCGGCGACGGAACAAACAACTTTGATACGCCGATTCCCGGAGATTATGACGGCGACGGAAAATTTGACATTGCGGTTTATCGCTTTGGCTTAACGCCTATCAATAATTTCATCATCAAGCGAAGTTCGGATAATGTTATCAGCTTCCAGCAGTTCGGTAACTTTAACACCGACTACATTTTGCCGGGCGATTATGACGGCGACGGTAAATACGATCTGGCAGTTGCCCGCACCGGCGCAACCGGCACTTCGCCGCTCGTCTGGTGGATTCTGCAAAGCTCGACCGGAACAACCCGAACTCAGACTTTCGGCAGAACTTCCGATCTGCCGACGCAGGGCGATTATGACGGCGATGCCCGAACCGACCTGGCGATTTATCGTGCGGGAGCAACTGCTTCGGCTGCCAGCCAATACTGGGTTTATGGAAGTTTAACCAACACGACTCAAGTTACACCTTGGGGAATTGGTTCAGATTTCTCGGTCAATACTTTTGACATTCGCTAAATCTAAATTCATTTAGAAAAAAGGTTTCGGTCAAGATTTTGCCGAAACCTTTTTAAATTTTAAAACCGATAATTGACATAAAAACTCTATGAATTATTATTCAATTAACTTATGTCAATCACGCTTCATCACGAAGAAGGCGATGTTTTTATCGAAGAATTGCCGGACGGTCGCAATAAAATCTCCGTTACGCCAAACGACGGACATTTTATTTACGCCGAAAATTGGACAACCGCGTATCCGTTAGACCTGATTGAATTAATATTTGAAACGGGCGGCGCGGCGTATTTGTGTTTCGAGATAATGCGCGACGAAGACCCGAATTTTGTCGAAAAATTTCTGCGAAACGATATTTTCGCCTATTTCACACCCGCAGATTTTGAAAATAAAAAGATTCTCGAATTCGGTTGCGGCGGCGGTGCGTCAACGCATATTCTCGCCCGAATGTTTCCGACCGCCGAAATTACAGGCGTTGAACTTGTCGAGTCCGCGCTTCGCGTCGCCCGCAAACGCGCCGAAGCATTTAATCTGAAAAATGTTTCGTTTCACCAATCGCCGAGCGGCGATTCGCTGCCCGAAAATCTCGAACAATACGATTTCGTGATTTTCAGCGCGGTTTATGAGCATCTTCTGCCGAACGAACGCCCGCTATTAATGCCGAAAGTTTGGGAAAAACTGCGCGACGGCGGATATTTGTTCATCAATCAAACGCCGAACAGCCTTTTTCCGTTCGAGCTTCATACGACAATGCTGCCGCTGATAAATTACGTTCCCGACAGTCTTGCGCTGAAAATGGCGCGGCGATTTTCAAAACGCATCAAACCCGACGAAACCTGGGAAGAACTCTTACGCAAAGGAATTCGCGGCGCGACCGAACGCGAAATTTTAAGTCATCTGCCAAACGCCGAAATGCTCGAACCGCGCAACAACGGATTGAAAGACCGCATTGATTTGTATTATCTGAACACCAATACCGAACGGCTCAAAACCGTAAAATCCGCCGCCAAATTCTTTATCAAAGCCATCAAAACCGTTTCGGGCATCACGCTCGTTCCCGATCTTTCGCTCGCTTTTCGCAAAAACGGTTCAGAGTTGAAACTTTAGTTTGACGATTTGCCAGAAATTCAAACTAAAGCTTGAACTCTGAACTTTACGATTTACAAAACCTGTCGTTTAATGCCAAAATTAAAAGCAATGAATCGCCTCTTTCTAATTCTTTCGACAATCATTTTGGCAAGCGTTGCGGCTTTTGCCCAACAGCGTCCGCTTTTGACCGAAGACGTTGATATTACGCCCGAAGGAACGGTCGAAATCGCGGCGGGCGTTGATTTTCTGCAAAACGTCAAATTTCCGCTCTCCGGGTTGAAAGGCGATCTAACGCGCGTCGGCGATGTCCGCATCCGCACAGGTTTTGCGCCGAATGTCGAGATTCAGATTGAAGGCGTTCTGCAAAATTTTCTGGCGATAAACTCGCAAACCTCAACGTCGCCGATTCCGCTTGCGCTCGACGGAAATTCGACCAACGACACGGGCGACATCATCGTTTCGACCAAAATCAAACTTCGCAGCGAAACAAAACTTTTACCCGCGATCGGCTTCAAATTCGGTTTCGAGATGCCCAACTCCAATCAGGCACGAGGCATCGGCACGAATCAAATCAATATTTTCAGCAAGATTCTACTGCAAAAGAAGTTCGGCAAAGTTGCGGGCAAAACGCCGCGTGTCAATGTTTTCGGCAATCTTGGCTTGGGAATTATGACCGCGCCGATTGAAAGATTTACGCAAAATGACGTTCTTCTCTACGGTCTGGCGGGAATTTTCAAAGTCAACGAACGCATTAACATCGTCAGCGAAGTCAACGGACGAATCAATACACGAAGCGGAGCCGCACCGCTCGGAACGGAAAGCGTCGGGCAATTCCGCATCGGCACACAAATTCGCGCTTCAAATCTCAGATTCGACACGGCGGCAATCTTCGGCTTGACCAAATTCAGCCCGCGCTCAGGCATCACATTCGGCGTAACTTATCAATCGCCGAATATCTTTAAACCCGCAAAATAGGACAAAAAAGACAGTTAAAAGGATTTTTCACCTTTACCGAATGACGTTTGGCACATTCCGAACGAAAATCGGCTCTTTCCGAATGCTGTTTGGTAATTCCCGAGCGATATTCGGAGGCTCCCGAATGACGTTCGGGAAGAGTCGGATGACGTTCGGAAGCAAGCGATTATCATTCGGCAACAAGCGAATGGTGTTCGCCAATCACCAATTATTGTTCGCTAACCTCAAATTTTGATTAATTGATTAATCGGCGAATGACCTTTGCCTAAGTTTGGTGCGGTACGAATGGCTTCTGTCACGAACTTCTTTGCCGATTCGACCGATTCGACCAAAGTTTTGCTGTTGGCGAGATTTGCCGCAATCGCCGCCGCGAGAGTGCAGCCCGTTCCGTGTGTCGCGGTTGTTTCGACAAATTCCGCTTCAAAAATGTGCAAATCGTCGCCGATGAACAAAAAATCTTTTGCCTTTTGCCTTTTGCCTTTTGCCTTTATGAAATGACCGCCTTTTATCAGCACGTTTTTTGCGCCGAATGTCTGCATAATTTTTGCGGCTTGGCGAATATCTTCGACGCTTTCGATTTTCATCTGCGCGATGCGTTCGGCTTCGGGAATGTTCGGTGTGATGATGGTCGAGAGCGGAAAAAGTTTTTCGATTAAGACTTTTAACGCTGCGTCGTCAATCAGATCGAAACCCGAAGTCGAGCGCACAACCGGGTCAACGACGAAGTTTTGCAGATTGTTTTCGGCAACAATCCGCGCAACTTCCTCGATAATTTCGCGGGTCGGAAGCATTCCCGTTTTCAGCGCGGCGATTTCAAAATCATCGAGAATCGGCAAAACCTGTGCGCGCACTGTTTCCGCCGTCTGATGCGCCGTGCCGAAAACACCTTGTGTATTCTGAAAAGTCAGCGAAGCAATCGCGGCGGTTGCAAAACATCCGAACGCCGAAAAAGTCTTGATGTCGGCGATAATTCCCGCGCCGCCCGACGGGTCAACGCCGGCAATCGTCAAGCAGACAGGCTGTTTTTGAATATTATTTTTCTTCATTGCGCGGCACAAAATCTTCGAGCTTCATCAATGAGCCAATGGTCGGCTGTTTGCAAACGACCGACGATTCTTTGTCGCCGTCTTTTATATCAATCGAAGCAACGCGAAGCGGCGGTTTTTCTTCAGAATTGTCGTCGTCGTGAATCTCATAAACCACGCCATTATTCTCAAACGAAAGCGTCAACATCGTTACGAGCGGGCGCGTGTAGCGCGAATATTTGAACGCTTTTTGCGAATCCTTGCGCGACTTTGGAAATTCGAGTTCGACCTTTCCCAAAACGCCGAAACGATATTGCAGATAGCCTTTGTCCTCAGCCAAATCCTTTGAAGCGCACACCGAAGCGATCTTGTTTTTCGTCGTCAAACAACTCCAAATCGTCTGCTCACTCGCCTGACAAAGCGATTTCGCTTTTTTCTGCGCTGAAACTGTTTCCGACGTAAGATTAAATATTGCAACAATTGCCAAACTCAACAAACCGATTTTCAGATAGATATTTTTACTCATTTTCGTAATCCCGAATTTTATCAACAATCTCCTTTAGTTTCTCCGCGTCATTTAAAAACCGAATCGCAGCAATGCCGTTTGCGCCCGCTTTTAACGCTTCACCGAAATTATTTTCGTCAATTCCGCCGAGCGCGATTATCGGAAGTTCTCCGACAGTTTCGACTACTTCGCGCAATGCAGCAATCCCTTGCGGTGCGCCGTATTTGGCTTTCGAGGCGGTCGCAAAAATCGGACTGAACGTCGAAAAATCCGCGCCATCGAGTTTCGCCTTTTCGGCTTCTGCCAACGAATGCGCCGAAACTCCGATAATAAAGTTTTCGGGGAAATTCGCCCGAATAATTTCCGCCGAAAGCGAATTTGCGGGCAAATGAACGCCGTCCGCGTCCGCCGCCAGAGCGATGTCGGCGCGGTCGTTGACGAGCAGTTTCGTGTTTGAATTTTTGGTAATTTTTGCGGCTTTCGCGGCGAGTTCAAAAACCTGCTTGGCAGAAAGCTGTTTTTCGCGGATTTGGATTAAAGAAACTTTTGCTTCGACGGCTTTTTCGATGAGTCTAAGAGTTTCGGCAGATTTTGCACGGAAATTTTCAGCCGTAACTTCGCCGTCGGTGATCAAATAAATCAAAGGCTTCCGCTCAAACACCATCTTCACTTTTGCCTTTTTACTTTTTACTTTTCCCCTCTTCGCCATTTTTGAGCATTGCGACATTTTCGTTAAAATGCGCGAGTTCCCAAAACGCGATGAAAAGATTCAAGATTCCGAGTCCGCTGACCGCGCCGCGAAACCAATTTGAAGCGACAGCGGCTTTTAGAATCGGCAATCCGGCTTTATCCGAAACGAACGCGAGCAGATAATTGTCGCCCCAATCGCCCATTCCGTTAAAATCGAGCCACGGAAAAAGCGTGAGTGCCATGCCGAGCAAAAAGCAGAGCAAAATAAAAAAAACGACTGTCAGTCTTTCAACCATAAACTATAAATTTCTCATCGGTTTAGCCAAGAGTTACGGCTTTTGCTTTAAATAGCTTTAACCGTGTCAATAAATTATAATGATTCCAACGCATTTTGTTAAGTTTTGCACAAGATTATAAATGAAATTTCTCGGAATTGATGTCGGAACGGGCGGTTCACGCGCTCTTGTCATAGACGAAAACGGAAAAATTTTCGCGTCGGCAACCGCCGAACACGCGCCCTTTGCTTCGCCCGAAATCGGCTGGGCTGAACAATCGCCCGACGATTGGTGGCGTGCCGCCCGGTCGGCGATTCGTGAAGTTTTGCAGACGGTAAAAGCCGACGAAATCGGCGCGGTCAGCTTTTCGGGGCAAATGCACGGCTCGGTTTTTCTCGATGAAAGCGACAAAGTTTTGCGTCCCGCGCTTTTGTGGTGCGACCAACGCACCGAAAAGCAATGCGCGGAGATTACCGCAAAAATCGGCGCGGAAAGATTGATCGAACTCGTTTCAAATCCTGCTATCACGGGTTTTACTTTGCCGAAATTGCTCTGGGTGCGCGAAAACGAACCGCAGATTTGGGAACGCGTGAAAAGCGTTTTGCTCCCGAAAGATTATATTCGGCTCAAACTTTCGGGTGATAAGGCGAGCGATGTTGCCGATTCGTCAGGAATTTTGCTGTTTAACGTGCAAAATCGGTGTTGGTCAGACGAAATGCTGTCGGCGTTCGAGATTGATAAAAGTTTTTTGCCGAAAGTTTATGAATCAATCGAAGTCACGGGCAAAATTTCGGCAAGCGGCGCAAGTGAAACGGGTTTGCGTGAAGGAACTTTGGTCGTCGCGGGTGCAGGAGATAATGCGGCAGGCGCAATCGGAATGGGAATCGTCAAGGCGGGAACCGTCAGCGCGACGATCGGGACTTCGGGCGTTGTTTTCGCGGTGACGGACACGCCGAAAATTGATTTGAAAGGACGGATTCACACGCTTTGTCATGCAATTCCCGGACGTTGGCACAACACGGGCGTGACGCTTGCCGCCGGACTTTCGCTCAAATGGTTTCGTGAAAATTTCGGCGAAGGCAAAAGTTATGATGATTTGGTCAATGACGCGGCTGAAGTCGTCAGCGGTTCGGACGGCGCGATTTGGCTGCCGTATTTGATGGGCGAGCGAACGCCTTACTTGGACGCAGCGGCGCGTGCCGCGTTTGTCGGTTTGACGGCAAGCCATTCAAAAGCGCATCTGACCCGCGCCGTTCTGGAAGGTGTCGCGTTTTCGCTTCGTGATTCGTTCGAGATTTTTAAAGAACTCGGCGCGGAAGTTTCGTCAATCAGGCTTGGCGGCGGCGGCGCGAAATCTCCGCTTTGGAGACAGATTCAAGCAGACGTTTATAATCAAACGGTCGAAACCATCGAAGCCGACGAAGGTGCGGCGTTCGGTGCGGCGATTCTCGCAGGTGTCGGCGCGGGCGCGTGGAATTCGGTTGACGAAGCGTGTGAAAAAACGATTCGCGTCGCGGAAAAAGTTGCGCCGAACAGCGCATCGGTCGAAAAATTAAATCGCAATTACGAGGCTTATAAATTACTTTATTCCGCGCTTCTTCCGGCGATGAAATTTGTTGCACAATGAATTGCCGCCGGCTCAATGTTGATTTAATTCAATGTTGCTTGGGTGCTTAATTTTTATTCGGTCATTAAAGCCTAATCGGTCGTTCGCTTGTTTTCGATTTCTTACAGCGAACTCGAGTTACATCGCAAAATTATGATCGCGCAGACTTTCGAGTCTTGAGCTGACATCACGATAATCAACATTGACCGCGTAAATCTGCTCGAAATATTCAACCGCTTTCGGTGTTTCGCCGCCTATTTCGTAGGCGTTTGCGGTTTCATACAGCAAGGCTTGTTTTTCTTCGTCGTTCAGATTCGGTGTTTCGAGAGCGCGGCGATACCACATCAAAGCCAAATTCGGCATTCCCTGCTCCATAAAACAATGCCCTAAAAGATTACAGCATTGGAAAAAGCGGCGTGAACCATCATCGGCGCGAACCATATTAATGGCATCTTGAAACTCACGGATTGATTCTTCCATCAAACCCATTTCCTTGTAAGCAATCGCCAGATGATAATGCGTTTCGTAATCATTATCTTCGACTGCCTCGCTTTCTTCAAGCCCGAGTTCGGTGCGAAAATCATCGAAAAAATCAAAGTTTGACGAATTTTGAACTTCCTCGACTTTTGCCGCTTGAACAGTTTCGGTTTTTGTCGGTTCAATAGTTTCGGCAAAACTTTCGACATTGAAAGTTTCGGCTTTAGAAACAGTTTCTTCGACAAAGTTTTGAGCAGTAAATTCTTCGCCAATGTCCTCGGCAGGAATGTTTAACTTTCCGCGAAGTTCGGCAAATTCGGGGCGCATTCCAAAATCAGCTTCGAGAATGTCAAGAGTTTTTCCGGCTAAATCGAAATAGCCTTGCGCCACATAAAACTGGACGCTTTCGACCTCTTGGGCGAGCCGCATTTCATCAGCCGGTTTTAACGATTGTGAATCGTCAGACGGCGTGTCAAAATTTCCGTTGACTGACGAAAATTCGTTTTTGCCGTTTGAAGAACCGTTTCTCTTCAAAGAGTCATCGTCATAAACAAATGATTCTCCGGCTTCGCTCAAATTGATTTCTCTTGCGTATTCGCTGTAATCGTCAACAACTTCCCCGTGTCCGTTTGTTTCTTTATGATCCAAAACGGCGTAATTATCAAATGAAGGAATTTCGTGTTGGCTGTCTTGAAAATTGAATGCAGACTCTTTCGCAATCTCGCCAATGTCGCCGCCGAATTGATAATTGATTTCCTGTAAGCGTTTGGCGTAGCTGACTTCGTGCGGCGAAATCATCACGAGTTGCGAAAGCGCGTAGCGTTCGTCGTCAACCGATTCTTTCAAACGCGCAATTTCAGCAAGCCTTTCCAAAGATTTTTTCAGTTCCGATTCGTCGCGCTGCCAACCGTAATAGCGAACCAAAAGCCGCAAGGCATCAACCTGTTCGGGATTTCGCGCCAGAATTTCATTCGTCCATTTCAAAAACTCTTCAGACTTTCCGCCAACCAGCAGATGCTCGGACGACATCGAAAGAATCCGCACGGCTGAAGGCAAATCATCGTTTTTAATGTAAATTTCGACGAGTTTTAAGAACGTCGGATAATTTGCAGGCTCTTGCTCAACCAATCGGATAATCGCTTTTTCGGCTTCCGCCGCATTGTTTGCGTCAAGATAACAATCTACTAAAAGATATAGAATTTCGCGGTTATACGGTTGTTTTTCGAGAATGTTTTCAAGCGTTTTCGCGGCTTCGTCGGCATAACCGAGTTTGACTTGAACATTCACAAAACCGTTTAGTGCATTCAAATCATATTGACGAATTTCCAAAGCCCGCGAAAAAGCCGTTAATGCCGATTCAAGCTGATTTTGGCTCGCTAATCTGATTCCGGCTTCGGTAAAAGCCTTTGACGCTTCTTCTTTGTTGCCGTCCTGCCAGCAAAATTCCGCAATTTTCAGATAAACATCCGTATTTGTCGGGTCGAGTTCGGCAATTTGCTTCCAAATTTCAAGTGCTTCGGTTTTTTGCCCTTTGCGCTGATACTGTTCGGCAAGCTGGACATAGTGCGAACGCGCCTCGGCAAACGAGCCTTTCAGTTGATAAAGTTTCGCCAATTTTGCCGAAACGTCCGATGAATGCGGATTGATGCGCGAAATTTTGTTGTAAATGGCAATCGCTTTTTGAGCAAATCCCTGTTTGCTGAAATGTTCGGCGACCTTCGTATAGCAGCCGACGGCTTCATCGGACTCGCTGTTTTTGAAATGCAAATCGCCCAGAATATTGAGCGTGCTGTAGTCTTTCGGGTCGTTTTCGACAATTCTTTTGTATTCGCCGATTGCCGCACGAATTTTGCCCTGTGACAAAAATCGCTCGGCATTTCGCATAGCTTTTATTTTATCGAAACTCATTGTGAATTAGAATGTTGCAGAAACCTAAATTTGATTTGAATTTGCGAGCCACCGCCAGTTAGATTGGACAAAAATAGCAGATGAAAAAAGTTTGTTCATCCACATAACATAAGCTATCACGTCTTTACAAAATGTGTCAACAAATTTTAACAATTTACGTAATGTTTTACATTTTCCATAACAAAAAATTTCTACTTTAGCCTTTTGACCTCAATTTATTTAAAATTTAATCTGTATTTTTCACTCGAAAAGTTTCAAACGTATGCAAGCACTAATTTTAGCCGGAGGCAAAGGAACGCGGTTGCGCCCGTTGACGGTTTATACGCCGAAACCGATTGTGCCTTTATTAAATAAGCCGTTTCTGCTTTATCAAATCGAGATTCTGAGGCGCGCCGGAATTGAAGAAATTACGTTGTCTTTAAGCTATCAGCCGGACAAAATCGAACTGATGCTCGGCGATGGCTCGGACTACGGCGTAAATCTTCGCTGTATTACCGAACCGAGTCCGATGGGAACCGGCGGCGCGTATAAATTTGCGGCAAGCGATATTCGTGAAACGACCGTTGTTCTAAACGGCGATATTCTGACGGATTTGGATATTTCAAAAGTTATCGAATTTCACAAATCGAAACAAGCAGCGGCAACAATTGTTCTCACGCCGGTCGAAAACCCTTCGGCTTACGGCTTGGTTGAAACCGACGCGGACGGAAAAGTTTTGCGTTTTCGTGAAAAGCCGAAACCCGAAGAACTCGACGAACTGACGACCAACACAATCAATGCGGGAATCTATATTCTCGAACCCGAAGTTTTGGATTTAATTCCGAAAGGCGAAAACTATTCGTTTGAATACAATGTCTTTCCCGATTTGCTGAATCAACAAAAGCCGTTTTATGCTTTTATTTTGCAGGAAAATTACTGGCGCGACATCGGCAATCCGGTGAGCTATCTGCAAGGACATCACGATTTTTTGAGCGGAAAGGTCAAAGTCTTTGAACTCGAAAAATCCCGTAATGCCGAAATTTCGCACACGGCGATTGTTGATAAAACCTCGATAGTCGCCGAAGAATGTATTATCAAACCGGGCGCAAGAATCACCAATTCCGTGATCGGCAAAGGCGTATTGGTCGAGGAAAAAGCCGTTATCGAAAACTCGGTGGTCTGGTCGCACACGCGAATTTCGAGCGGTGCGGAAATCAAAAATGCGATCATCGGTCGAAGTTGTCATATCGGTAAAAACGTCACGGTTTCGGACGGCGCGGTTTTAGGCGATAAAACTTCGCTGACCGATTACACGAAAATCTAGCAATTTGGGATTTGGGATTGCGGATTTGGGATTTATTTCTCAAAATCCCAAATCCCAAATCCCGAATCCCAAATTGCTAGACTTTCGTGTAATCGGTCAGCGAAGTTTTATCGCCTAAAACCGCGCCGTCCGAAACCGTGACGTTTTTACCGATATGACAACTGCGACCGATGATCGCATTTTTGACTTCCGCGCCGCTCGAAATTCGCGTGTGCGACCAAACGACCGAATTTTCGATGACGGCTTTTTCTTCGACCAATACGCCTTTGCCAATCACGGAATTGGTGATTCTTGCGCCCGGTTTGATAATACATTCTTCTGCGACAATCGAGGTTTTATCAACAATCGCCGTGTGCGAAATTTCGGCATTACGGGATTTTTCGAGTTCAAAGCCTTTGACCTTTCCGCTCAAAAAATCGTGATGTCCTTGCAGATAGCTCGCCGGATTGCCGATGTCGCGCCAGTAATTTTCCTGCAAAATATACGCATAAAACGGTTTTTGCTGATTCAGCAATTCGGGAAAAACATTGTATTCAAACGAATAGTTTTCGCCCTTCGGAATTAAATCCAAAACTTCGGGTTCGAGAATGTAAATTCCCGCGTTGATTGTGTTGGTCGTAAGC
>JANODL010000128.1:0-4199 GCA_031412675.1 Acidobacteriota bacterium
GCAATCGGCTCGATTGCCACACCGCGCTTTTCAGCGGTGTCGAAGATTTAGCATAAATTTAAATTTATTTCTCCCTCAACGCCGTGACACCGCTAAAACACAGCGGTGTTGCAATCGAGCCGATTGCGCTCCAGTCAAACGCCCGTTTTTATTAACTTTGAATTATGTCCAGTCTTCATTTAAATGAAAATAAATGAAAAAAAGCGGCGGGATTCCTGAAACATGGAGAAATCCCGCCAAAGAAGAGAAGCACTAGAGTCACATGATGTGAGTAGAAGGTGGTTTAATTCGGAGAAATCAGATCCGCCGCTTCGAGCAGAGCCTGTGCTGTTTGGCTGTGCGGTGAATCCGGGTTTTCGCCGATAATTTCGCGTAATTCGTTTTCCGCTTTCTCGCGCTGATGACCGAAAAGCAAGGCTTCGGCGTAATGAACGCGGGCGTAAAGACTTGACGGATTAAGCTCCAGAGCCTTTTCGCAAATTTCCTCTGCCGCCCCGAAATCACCCTTTTGCAGAAAAACCGTGCCGAGTCCGACCTGCGGAACTTCGGATTCGGGCAGAAATTCCATCACGCCGCGAAAAACCGATTCAGCATCGTCAAATTTCGCGGCTTCGCGCAAAATGTAACCCGTTTCGAGCATCACGCGCAGTTCTTCGTTGCTGACGGAAATTTCTTTAAGCGTCATAAAAATTTAATTCGGCAAAAGCTAAGACGAAATGGCATTTGTTTGATTTCTTTGATTAAACAAAAAACTTTTGCCGAAAGTTAAAATGTTTAGAGTTACGCATTTATGCGTGTAAAATCGCCGGCGAAGTGCGGCGATTTCACGGCTGAAGCCGTTACTCTGAACTTTACGATTTGATGTTATTAACCGCCGACATTTCGCTGTCGTGGCGCGTTTTCATCAAGTTTGAAACGGTCGTAAATTCCTGCGCCTGCATACTGGCGCGCTGCTGAACGCCGAGTAGTTGAAAAGATTGCTGCTGTTGCTGATTGAGCATCTGACTTTGCTGGCGTTGCTGAAGCGAGTTTGAAATCTGGCTGTAACGCTGCATTTCGTCAAACTGGCGTTGCTGTTCCATCAACGCGGTATAAGAACCGGTTGAAGAACCGCCGCCGCCGATGACGTTGCCTAAGATTCCGCCCAAACCCGGCGCAACAAAATTTAATGCGGCACTACCGATTCCGCCCAAAACTTTTAAGAATTTGTTCGGTTCTTTGGGTTTTTGCTGAAAATCTATCTCGGGATAAACATTCGTAATCGGCGGAAGTGTTTCGGTTTTCACCGGTGTGATCATTGTGTCGTCTGGCATAACTTTAATTTACCTCTTCTCCAAAAAATTAAAAACAATACGCCTCAAAGGTTCCAAGTCAAAAGATTTCTCTACTTGTAACCCATTATCGGCAAACCACCGGAAAAGTTTCCTGATTTTTAAAGTTTTTTTATTTTGATTGTAAATAGGATAGTAATCTCGTTTGAAATTCTCAATCGGTGATTGAAAAATAAAAAGGTTAATCGCCGGGAGCGCACGCATCCTTGCGTGCTACGTCGCTTGCAAAGCGGCGTAAAAGCGTTACTCAATCTTGAATGTAATTTCACCGCAATTATTCGCGCCGTGCGCTCAGCACGCAAGGATGCCTGCGCTCCCGGCAAAGTAATTTTTGAAGCCTTACCTTTATTAATTACCTTATTGTTGAGAATTTTTCCGCATCTTTTGGAGAGTTTGAAGAAATTCGAGCGTGACTTCGATGCCGCGCACGGCACGCATTGCGCGTTCCGCTTCGTCAGATTTGCCGTAGCGGACAACTCTTTCGAGATTTTCACGCGTCGCGCCGAGTTTTGCACAAAAATCGTCAAACCGCTGCGTGTCATTTCCGCTGAAAAGCTCGCCGACCGACGGATAATTAAACAGCTTCGCCAAATCTTCCGAATATTGCTCGTTTGCCGATAAATCGTTTGTTTGTTTTTCGTTTTGCATAATTTTAGAGTAAAATAACCAAGAATTAACACCCCCGAAAAACACTTTTACGGTCTGCCAAAACCGCCTTGTGCTACTATCGTTTATAACTGGATTATTTGTCAAAAGGTTTCGATAATTTTGAATGGCTAAAAGGTTACTGGTCAAAAGACGGAAGAAAATTCTTTCCGAACTTACGCAAGAAATTCCCGCAAACGGCATCATCACCGTCGGGAACGATACCTCAGCGACCGTTGAATTGAAGGACGATTCAATCGCGCCCGAGCAATTCGTGATCGTTTGCGAAGACGACTCGATGACGCTTTTGTGCCGCGTTGACGGAACTGCCGTGAATGGCGAAATCCTGCCGCAAGGCGCACTCCATAATCTCCAATTCGGCGACGAAATCACCGTCAACGCCTACACTTTGACCGCCGAATCGGGCGAAACTAACGGACATTTGAAGACTAAAAAGCCGGAAATTCCGCCGCAATCGGTTGAAATTCCCGTGCCGTTTGAAACTGCGCCCGCGCCGACCGAAAAATTCGAGCGAAGTTTGAGCGATGTCTTGGAAAATCTGCGTTCGGAGGAAAAATTTTACTTTTTAATCAAAGAACCGAACAGCGAAAATCGGCGCATTTATGTCGAAAACGAAGAAATGTGGCTTGGTTGGACATCTCTGGGCGAATGTCTGATTTCCGCTGAAGAAAACGAAGTTAAAATTCCGCGAGCGCAAATCCGCAAAGATTGGAGCGGCGTTGTCCTCTATCCGCAAAAGAACGGCAATGTCTGGGTGAATGACGAAACTTTGAGCGAGCCGCACCGTTTAAAAAACGACGACAAAATCTTTCTTTTAGCGAAAGAGGGCGGAAAGCTCAATCTCGAAACCGTCATCAAATTTCACGAACCGACCGCGCTTTTGATTCTCGATTCGATTTTGCCGAAAGAATTGCCGCCGCCGATTTTACTCGACGAAACGGCAAACGACATCGGCGCAAAAGAGATTGACGAGTCGGATTTGATTCATTCAAGCAAAATTCCGACCGTCGAATTGCCACGAAAGCGCAACATTTTCGGATATTTTACGATAACCGAGATTATTATTATGACAATCGGGACGCTGATTACGGCGGCGGTTATCTTCCTGATTCTCGAACTGTATTAAATTGCGGGAACAAAAACTTTCAATAATCGTGAGAATACTGTTAAAATTAGCCTAAGTTAATTATCAAGGGGAAACAAAATTAAAATGAAAGCCATCGGCAATTCGCTGAATTTTAACTCGCTTTTCGGACAAGGCGGTTTGACGGGATTGTTGGCAAAGTATAAGGATTTGCTTTTGCCCGTCGGACTTCTGCTCGCTGTCGGCACGTTTTTTATTCCGCTACACCCCGAAGCCGTTTCTATTTTAATCCTCGTTAATCTGGCGATTTCGATTACGATTCTCGTTACATCGCTGTTCATCAATTCGCCCGTTCAACTGACTTCTTACCCGACAATTTTGCTTCTGACAACGATTTTTCGCCTAACCTTGAGCGTTTCGGTCACGCGCAATATTTTGTCGCACGGCGAACCGGGATCGGTCATCGAGGCACTCGGTCACATCACCGCGCAAGGGAATTTAATCACGGGCGCGGTGCTTTTTATCATCATTCTCGTCGTGCAATTTCTGGTGGTCAGCAAAGGTTCGGAGCGTGTCGCCGAAGTCGCAGCGCGATTTACGCTCGACGCGATGCCGGGAAAACAGATGGCGATTGACGCGGATTTGCGTTCGGGTTTGATTACGCAGGAACAGGCACGGATGACGCGGATCGAACTCGGCAAGGAATCGCAGCTGCACGGCGCGATGGACGGCGCGATGAAATTTGTCAAAGGCGACGCGATTTGCACGATTATTATTGCGCTGGTCAACATCGTCGCAGGTTTGACCGCCGGCGTGATGATGCACGGTTTATCGTTTGCCGAAGCCGCCAACAAATACACGATTGCCACATTCGGCGACGGACTCGCGGCGGTTATTTCATCGCTTTTAGTGACGCTTTCGGCAGGTATCGTCGTCACCCGCGTTTCATCGCACGATGAAACTTCAAACGTCGGTTCAGACATCGGCGCACAGCTTTTCACTTCGCCGAAACCGCTTTTTATCACGGGCGGCGTGATGCTTTTACTCGCGCCTTTGAATCTTTTGTTTATTCCGGTCGGCGCGGGCGCGGCGGGAATCGGTTACTTTCTGCATCGTCG
>JANODL010000129.1:0-1755 GCA_031412675.1 Acidobacteriota bacterium
GCGCAAGCTGCGGGAACGGTTGAAAAAAATATTAAAGCCCGTGTCAGCGGGCGACAGATGCGCGAATCTGTCGCTATCTACGATAGCTCGATGTCAAATTCCGCCAAATTCCACAGCTTGCGCTGTGGGCTACACGCTTTCGCCATCTCCGATGGCTAAAAATCCTAACTGCGTAAGGTGAGTTAGTAATATTCACTAATTGCCGCCTTTTCGTTTTGCCCGAAATCCAAACTCGCGTTAAACTCTAAAGCATTTCAGTCCTTTGGAGAATCAATCAATGAAAAAATTTCTTTCTGCCGTGTTCGTCTTTGTGTTTTGCGTCAATTCCGTCCTTGCCGTTGATATGAGCAAGGAAATCAACGCGGCGACCGATAAAATTATGCCGAAAGTCGTCGAATGGCGCAGGCATCTGCATCAATATCCCGAACTTTCAAACCGTGAGTTTAAGACTTCAAAATACGTCGAAGACAATCTGCGGCGGCTTGGTTTGGAAGTCAAAACAGGCGTTGCCAAAACGGGTGTCATCGGAATTTTGAAAGGAAGTCTGCCGGGACCGACCATCGGACTGCGCGCCGATATGGACGGTTTGCCTGTCACGGAACGAAATTCCCTGCCGTTTATGTCGAAGGAAAAAAGCGAATATAACGGGCAAACCGTCGGCGTGATGCACGCTTGCGGACACGACACGCACGTTGCAATGCTTTTGGGAGCGGCGGAAGTTTTGTCGGGAATGAAGGATAAGATCAAAGGCACAATCGTTTTTATTTTTCAGCCCGCCGAAGAAGGCGCACCGACTGGAGAAGAAGGCGGCGCGGCTTTGATGATTAAGGAAGGCGTTTTGGACAATCCGAAGATTGACGCGGTTTTCGGCATTCACGTCAACGCGCAAACCGAAGTCGGCACGATTAAATACAAATCCGGCGCGTTTATGGCTTCGGCTGATTGGTTCACGATTAAAATCAAGGGCAAACAATCGCACGGCGCGTATCCGTGGCTCGGCATTGACACCATCACGACCGCCGCGCAAATCGTCAACGGTTTGCAGTTAATCGTTTCGCGCCAGTCTGAATTAACCAAATCGCCCGTCGTTATTACCGTCGGCAAGATTAACGCCGGCGTGCGCGAAAATATCATTCCCGAAGAATTGACGATGGCAGGAACGATTCGCACACTCGATTCGGCGATGCAGAAAGACGTTCACGAAAGAATCAAACTGACCGCGACGAAAATCGCTGAAAGTGTAGGAGCAACCGCCGAAGTTTCGATTGAAACAAAAACTTTGGTAACTTACAACACGCCCGATTTGGTTAAAAAGATGCTCCCGTCGCTCGAAAAATCGGCGGGCAAGGAAAATGTGCAGGAAACTACTTGGGTGATGGGCGCGGAAGATTTTTCGTATTACGGCACGAAAGTTCCGACATTCTTCTTCAACGTCGGCGGAATGCCGAAAGGCAAAAACGTCAAAGACACGGCGGCGCATCACACGCCCGATTTTTTCATTGACGATTCGCGCTTAGATGTCGGCGTGAAGGCGTTTTGCAATATCGTTTTTGATTATCAATAAAGTTTTAAAGCGAAAAAGTGAAAAGGTGAAAAAGCTGGTTGATAGTTTTCAACCAGGGCTTTCCTATAAAAAATTCATTACCTTCAATGTTATAATCAGATTGTCAAAATCATCGGCAAAATTCTCTATCCGGGCTTTTTTGTTGTGACACTTGGTTTTCTGCAAAATTGTCGTTGCTAAAGTTCTGATTC
>JANODL010000130.1:0-16359 GCA_031412675.1 Acidobacteriota bacterium
CGGGCGGGTTCTTCGCACAACATTTACCCGCCCGCTACCGCAGGCGGTTCTGACCTGTTGAATACGCACAACTTCATTTGAATCGGTATTAGTAAAAAGTTCGGGGAAAATGTGATGTTTTTGGAAAGGTTTAAACAAAAAGACGGGCTGAAAACCCGCCTTCAGTCTAAATCTTGGAGAAATAATTATTCGGGCTGTCCTTTGCAGCCGGCATTGAAAAGCGCGGGCTGTTTGGTCGAAATGATCGGATATTCTTCCGCCGTCGCGTTAATCTCGACCCAACCGAGATATTCTTCGGGGATGGACATATCCGAAAAGATCGCCTCGACCGGACATTCCGGCAAACAAGCGTCGCAATCAATGCAGGTATCGGGATTGATTAAAAGTTTGTCGGGCAGTTCGTGAAACGCCTCGACGGGACAAACTGCCGCGCAGTCGGTATATTTACATTCAACACAGGGTTCGGTAACAATATAAGTCATTATTTTTGAAAATCTCCTCGCAATTTCCGTAAGTCAAAATAAAAAGCTAAATCAGCGAGGCTAACTTGTCAAATGGAGTCGGACAAGTGCTAAAATGCCTTCATTACCAAAAATTATTAACAAATAACAATTTAAGGAAAATCGAATGAAAAATATCAAAGCTGAACGCGAATTATCGTTGGATTTTTTGCGTGTAACGGAAGCGGCGGCAATCGAATCCGCCAAGACGATGGGACAGGGCGACCGCAAACACTCGGATCACGTCGCGGTCGAAGCAATGCGCGAAGTAATGGACACCGTGCCGATGCGCGGTCGAATCGTCATCGGTGAAGGCGAACGCGACGAAGCACCGATGCTCTACATCGGCGAAGAAGTCGGTGGCGGAATCTTTTCCGAAGAAGCGCGGCTCGAGTTTCCCGAAGTTGACATCGCCGTTGACCCGCTCGAAGGCACGAATCTGTGCGCGCTCGGCGCAAATAATGCGATTGCCGTGTTGGCGGCGGCGGAACGCGGCGGATTATTAAATGCGCCCGACATTTATATGGACAAGATCGTCGTCGGTCCGTCGTGTCGCGGCGCGGTTGATATTGACGCGCCGGTCAAAGACAATCTGAAAAACATTGCGCGGCGGCTCGGGCGCGATGTTGATGATTTAACCGTGATGTGTCTCGACCGTTCGCGCCACAAACAACTGATTGCCGATGTTCGCGCAACGGGCGCAAGAATTCGTCTGATTTCGGACGGCGACCTTTCGGCGGGAATCTCGGCGGCGGTCGCAGGCACGAACATTCACGCGCTGATGGGTATCGGCGGCGCACCCGAAGGCGTGATTACTGCCGCCGCGATGAAATGCCTGAACGGCGAAATTCAGGCGAAACTCGTTTTTGACCCCGAAAGATTAGGCGTTGATAAGTCGAAAGTTCCGCCGAAGGAAGTAATTATGGAACGGCTTCGATCAATGGGCATTACCGACCCCGAAAAAATTTACGACACAAACGACCTTGCACCGGGCAAAAAAATCATTTTTGCGGCAACCGGCGTAACGGACGGCGCACTGCTGCGCGGCGTGCGGTTTTTCGGCGCGGGCAAACGCACGCATTCGGTCGTAATGACGACGGATTCAAAACATATCCGTTTTGTTGACACGGTTCACGTCGAAGGCGGACCCGACGCGGTGATCAGATTTTAATTTATTTTTTCAAAGAAAAGGCGCAGAGATGCAAAGACGCAAAGTGTTATAAATTTTCTCTGCGTCTTTGCATCTTGGCGTCTTTGCGTTAAATTTTTGTTTTATGAAAAATTCAAAACCTTTTGTTCTCGATTTGAGCGAAGTCAGCGCGGATGATGTCGCGCTCGTCGGCGGAAAATGTTCCAGTTTAGGCGAACTTTTTCGTGAACTGACGAAGCAGGGCGTTCGCACCGTTGACGGTTTTACGACGACCAGCCACGCTTACGAAGTTCTGCTCGAAACGGGCGGTTTGCGGAAAAGATTGCAGAAACTTCTGAAGGGTTTGGATGTCAACGACCTCGACGAACTGGCGCGAGTCGGAAGCGAAGCCCGCAATTTAATGCTCGAAACACCTTTCCCGAAAGAGGTTGAAACGGCGATTTTTGGTGCTTATGAAAAACTCGGCGAGCGCATCGGCAAAAAAACTTTCGAGGTCGCCGTGCGTTCTTCGGCGACGGCGGAAGATTTGCCCGACGCTTCGTTTGCCGGACAACAGGACACGATTTTGAACGTGCGCGGCGAAAAACAGCTGATCGAAGCCTGTCATCAATGTTACGCGTCGCTCTGGACCGACCGCGCAATTTCTTATCGCACGGCAAAAGGCTTCGACCATTTCGATGTCGCGCTCTCGATCGGAATTCAGCCGATGGTGCGTTCCGACATTGCCTGTTCGGGCGTGATGTTCACGCTTGACACGGAAAGCGGTTTTCGTGAGGCGGTTGTCATCAACGGCGCGTGGGGTTTGGGCGAAGCGGTCGTCCAAGGGATGGCAACGCCCGACGAATGGATTATTTTCAAACCGACTCTGAAACTCGGATTTCGTCCGATTGTCACGCGAAAACTCGGCGTGAAGGAAGTCAAAATGGTTTTTGCCGATGACGGCACGGGAACGCAGGTGCGCGACGTTGTCGAATCACAACGCAAACGCTTTTGTCTTTCGGGATACGAGGTTCTGCAACTTGCAACGTGGGCTTGCGCGATTGAAGACCATTACTCGAAACGCGCCGGAAAATCCCAGCCGATGGATATTGAATGGGCAAAAGACGGCATCACGGGCGAACTTTTTATTTTGCAGGCGCGTCCGGAAACCGTCCACGCGCAAAAATCTGAAAACTTTATCGAAACCTATAATCTGTCCGACAATCACGGTGCGCCGCTCGTATCGGGTGTCGCGGTCGGCGAAAAAATCGGCTCCGGCACGGCGCACGTCATTTTTGATACAAACAAAATCACGAGCTTCAAAGAAGGCGAAATTCTCGTGACTGCGATGACCGATCCGGCTTGGGAGCCGATTATGAAACGCGCTTCGGCGATTGTCACGAATCGCGGCGGACGAACTTGCCACAGCGCAATTATCAGCCGCGAACTCGGCATTCCGTGCATCGTCGGCACGGGCAACGCGACTGAAGTTTTGCGTTCGGGAACTGACGTGACGGTTTCGTGCGCCGAGGGCGAGCGCGGAAATATTTATTACGGGAAGGTTGATTTTACGGTTGACCGCCGCGAAATCACCGACTCGGAACGCCCGAAAACAAAGGTGATGATGAACGTCGGCGATCCCGACCACGCTTTTTCGGTTTCGCGTCTGCCGAATGACGGCGTAGGTTTGGCGCGGCTCGAATTTATCATCAATAATCATATCGGTATTCACCCGATGGCACTCGTCAATTATCCGAATTTGCGCAACCGCAAGGATGTTGAAACAATTTCGAGCCGCATTTTGGAAGAAGACCCGAAGGAGTTTTTTGTTCGGAGTTTATCGGAAGGCGTTGGCAGAATCGCGGCGGCGTTTTACCCGAAACCGGTCATTGTCAGGATGTCGGATTTCAAATCGAATGAATATGCGCGGCTGATCGGCGGAAGTGAATATGAACCCGATGAAGAAAATCCGATGCTCGGTTTTCGCGGAGCTTCGCGCTATTACGACGACCGTTATAAAGCCGGTTTCAAACTCGAATGTCTGGCGATTCAGCGTGTCCGCGAAGATATGGGTTTGACGAATGTGAAAGTCATGATTCCGTTTTGCCGGACGGTCGAAGAAGGCGAAAAAGTCATCGCGCTGATGGCGGAATTCGGTTTAAAACAGGGCGAAAACGATTTGGAAATTTATGCGATGTGCGAATTGCCGGCGAATGTCGTGTTTGCCGATGAATTCTTGAAAGTTTTTGACGGTTATTCAATCGGTTCAAACGATTTAACACAGCTCGCTTTAGGTTTAGACCGCGATTCGGAAATGGTCGCGCATCTTTTTGACGAACGTAACGGCGCGGTCGAAAAAATGGTCGCAATGGCGATTGACGCAGCGATTCGCAACGGCAAAAAAATCGGTATCTGCGGGCAAGCACCGTCGGATTATCCCGAATTTGCGGAATTTTTGGTTGAAAAAGGCATCAATTCGATAAGTCTAAATCCCGACACGGTAATCGCCACGACACATCATATTTTGGAAACCGAAAAGAGTTTGAGGAAATAGACTGGGGCGCAAGCGGCTCGCTTGCATACGTCGTTTGAAAAACGGCGTAAAAATGTTTCTATTTATACAAGTCTGCTTGCATTGCTTGTGTTCGCGTCAAAAAACGACGCTTATTGCAAGCGATCCGCTTGCGCTCCAGTCAATTATAAAATGAACCAGCCAATCGAAAACTACGTTCCGCAGGACTTTACCGAACGATTCCGCCGACAAGCGTGGAAGGTTTGGACGATTTCTCTGCTCGTAGTTTTCGCTTGGACTTTTGTCATTCTGCTTGCGCCGATTGCCAAAGCGAGCGGTTTTGAAAATATTTCCGCGCCGATTTATACGTTTTTCAGCGTTATCTGTCATCAGATAGACTCGCGCTCGTTTCACATCGAAAATCATCAATTCGCGGTTTGTTCGCGCTGTTTCGGTGTTTATTTCGGGTTATTTTTCGGCTTTCTGATTTATCCTTTTCTTCGCAAAGTTGACGAAATCGAACCGCTTCCGCGTTTTTGGCTGTTTCTGGCGATGATTCCGATTGGCATTGATTGGTCGCTCGGCGTTTTCGGGATTTGGGAAAACACGCATCTTTCGCGTTTTCTGACAGGCTTGGTCCTAGGCGCGGCGTGCGCGATTTTTATCATTCCGGCGTTGGTCGAGATTTTTCGGTATTTGAAGAAAACAAACAAATAAAAAGACTGTCTGTTTGACAGCCTCTTTATCTAAATTGTTTTTACGATATTTTTCTGTATATTTTGTTGGCAACATACCGAACGCTCGGCACGTCCCTTGATAATGAATTTTATTTTATGGTAGTTTTTTTGGAATGGCAAGTTTTATTTGTAAATTTTTTATTCCGTTGATTTACGGCTAAATATCGAAACTATTTAACTTAACCTTAAGACAAAAAGTTTTCCACCTGTGGAAAACTTTTTTGACAGATGATATTTATTGACTAATCGCCAAAATAATAGCAAAATTATGCTTGCAAACGACTAATCATAAATTATGAGTTTTACCAAAGAAAGCGCGGTTGAAAGAGCAAAACAGGACTTGGCGCAGCGTTTAGGCATCGCAGATAGCGAAATTACCGATTCGATAACCGATATGGAATTTCCCGATATGTCGCTCGGCGCACCTGTTGACGGCGAAATGTCGGCACAAATGATTACGAGCGGTTGGCGAATTGATTTAAGTGCGAACGGCGAGAAATACGAGTATCGCGCCCAAAAATACGGAGAGCTTCGTTTGCGCGGATTTAAAGGAACAAATTACATTATCGAATCGTGAAATACAGCGGAAATGATTTTCTTTTTGAGGAAATCGTTTCCGCTGTATTTTTTGGAGTTAAAAATATGAATCGTAATAATATTTGGATACACATTTGCATCGCAGTCGTTTTGATTACAATGGCGGCAGTTTGGGGACAAATTCGCCGTTGGCAGTCTTTCAAAACCAATGTTTCGACTGAAAAGTCAATCAAAACAACGCCGAAACCGATCGCGCCAAAGCGTTCATCGAGCGAAAAAGAACCTGAAGTTCTGGTTAAGTTTCGTCCGAATGTGAGCATCGCGGACATCAAAAAAATCGCCGAGAAAAACAACGACCGCCTCGAAGACGAAATCGAGTCTGTCAAAGGTTTAGTTTCGATTGACGATTTAGACAACGCCGACGCAAACAAAGTCGCCGAACAATATTCGCAGATGAGCGATTTGGTCGTTTACGCCGAACCGAACTTTGAAATCAAATTAAACGATCCGGCAAATGTTTCCACACCGACTTCAAATTTAGATTCCCGCGAATACGATCCGGCAACCCCGAATGACCCGATGTTTGCCGAACAATGGGCTTTGAACAACACGGGACAAAACGGCGGCAAGGAAAAAGCGCATGTTGACGCTCTCAAAGCGTGGCTGAAAACACGCGGAAGCGATAAAGTAGTTGTTGCCGTTCTCGACACCGGCGTTGATTTTACCCATACCGACCTTGTTTCAAACATCTGGTTTCGTCCCGACAATATTCCGCAATACACGGACGACGAACTCGGCACATTTAACGACGAACACGGTTTTAACGCGACCGACAATATTTCCGACCCGATGGACGACAACGGACACGGAACGCACTGTGCGGGCATTATCGGCGCGGAAGGCAACAATGACGAAGGAATCGCCGGAATCAATTGGAATGTTCAAATTATGCCGTTGAAATTCCTCGGACGCGGCGGATTCGGTTCGACGAAAGACGCGATTGAAGCCATCAACTACGCCGTTGACCGCAAACAAAAAGGCGTGAATGTCCGCGTCATCAGCGCAAGCTGGGGTTCGACGCAGTATTCCAAAGCATTGGAAGATGCGATTCGTGCCGCCGGTGAAGCCGGAATTTTATTCATCGCGGCTGCCGGAAATGACGGTTCGAGCAACGACAAACGTCCGCATTACCCGTCGAATTACGATTTGCCGAATGTTGTCAGCGTCGCGGCGACCGACAAAAACGACCAAATCGCTTCGTTCTCGAATTTTGGGACAAAAACGGTTCACATCGCCGCACCGGGCAAAGATATTCTTTCGACGTGGCTCAACGACCAGTATCGTGAAGCGTCGGGAACTTCAATGGCAACGCCGTATGTTTCAGGAGTTGCCGGACTTGTGCTGGCGGCAGAACCGAATCTGACGGTTGCCAAATTGCGCGAACGGCTTTTGAAATCGGTTGATAAACTAGACAATTTGAGCGATAAAGTCGAAAGCGGCGGACGCTTGAACGCGGCAAAAGCCTTGGGCAATTAAACCTTTCAAAGTTTAGACAATAAAAAAAGCCGTGATATAGTTCGCGGCTTTTTTTATTGTCTAAACTCAAATTTTGTGAAGAATTTCATTTTCAACCGTTTGCGACATTGGCTTTAACCATTTGGAACATTGAAGATACAAAATTGTCTGCGAAGAATCTTCCGCTTCATTTTTGAAAATTACTAAATTATTCTATGTCAATAACTTAAAAGATTCGTAAAGTTTCCTAAACATAATGGCACACGCTTTGCTATTTCAGTCGGCAGAGGTAACGCCGATTAGCAGTTGCCGAAAAAAGTTTTGATGAGGAGAAAATAAAATGAATCGTTTTAAGAATTTAATTGCAGTTTTTGCTTTTTCGCTTTTAGTTTTGGCTTTGCCGACAATTGCTTCGGCGCAATGGCGCGACCGTGACCGCGACGATGATGATTACAACCGCAACGGAAGTTACAATCGTAATCTCAGATCAACCATCAAAAATCTGAAAAATCGCAGTAAGGAATTCGCCAGAAGATTAGACCGTGAACTCGACCGCAGCCGTTATGACGACCGCAATCGTGAAGACCGACTTAATCGTTTAGCGGATGATTTCAGACGTGCGGCTGATAGTTTGGATGATAGTTACGACAATCGCCGTGATTACAATCGCAGCGAAAACGAAGCGCGCCGTGTTATCCAACTCGGACAACAGCTCGACAATGCGATTTATCGTTCGCGCTTGAACAATAATCTGCAAAGCGATTGGAACAGAATCCGTCAAGATTTGGATATACTTTCCAACGCTTACGGCTACAACAACCGCAACAACCGCAACAACCGCAACAATCGTAATAACCGCAACAGCAACGGAGATTGGCGAAACAGAATTCCGTTCCCGCTGCCGTTCTAACTATTATGAAAATTTGGCGCTGCTTAAAATCCAGCCCTTCCGAAGCCAACTCTAAGCCGTGCCGATAAAAAAGCCTGAAATTTATTTCTCGGGCTTTTTTTATTTTGTGCGAAATATGATTTACGATTGACGAATGACAGGAACGCTCTATCTCGTCGCCACGCCAATCGGAAATTTGCAGGACATTACTTTTCGCGCATTGGAAACGCTCAAAACCGTTGATGTGATTGCCTGCGAAGATACGCGTCACACAAACAAACTCTTAAATTATTATTCGATAAAAAATCGCCTTGTCAGCTATCACGAACACAACGAAAAAGAACGCGCCGAAGAATTAGCCGAATTGCTCAAACAAGGTAAATCTATCGCCATTGTCAGCGATGCGGGAACGCCCGCGATTTGCGACCCGAGCTTCAGAATCGTCGAAAAAGCTCACGAAATCGGCGCGAAAGTTATTTCAATTCCGGGCGCGGTGGCTTTTATCAACGGTTTGATTGTTTCGGGACTTCCGACCGATTCCGTCTTTTTCGGCGGATTTTTGCCGTCGAAAAAAAGTGAGCGAATCAAACGTCTGGAGGAAGTCAAAGAAATTCCCGCGACGCTCGTTTTCTACGAAACGCCGCACCGTATCGAAAAATCTCTCGCCGATTGCCTTGAAATTTTAGGAGATCGAAAAGCGGTAATCGCCCGCGAAATTACAAAACTTCACGAAGAAATTTTGCGCGGCACGCTTTCCGAACTTCTTTCTTATGTTTCTGGCAACCTAATCAAAGGTGAAATCGTCTTAGTGTTCGACCGTAAATCGAATATAACGAAACGGTTGGATGTGAACACGGCGGGAACGCTGAAATCTCGTTTAACCGAACTTGAAAGCGAAGGGATCGAACGCAAAGCCGCGTTGAAAGTAATCGCCAAAGAGTTCGGATTAAGCCGTTCGGAAGTTTATCGAAGACTTCTGATCGAATAAAGTTTCAGGCGAAAGAATTTGACACTCAAAAAAATATACTCTTCCGGTCAGTCTTTTAATTCCTATTACATCTTACATTTACATAAATGGTTGTTTGCAGTTTAGCAGCCATATTTTTATTTTTGGGAGTTATTTAAAAATGAAAAAATTAATACTTAGCGGACTTATGACTTTAGTTTGTGCTTCATTCGGATTGGCACAAACCAACACTACAAGTGATTATAAAAAATCCGAGTTTTTTGTCGGTTATTCAAACAATCAGGTTGATACCGGCTTGAACAGCGAGAGCGGAAACCAGTTTCAAAACTTTTTTAACGACCGTGAAAGTTTTCACGGCGTTAACGTGACGGGAACTTACAACGTCTCGCGTTATGTCGGAATCACGGGCGACGTTTCGGGAACTTACAATAATAAGCGTTTTGATATTCCGGTTCCGACCAGCCCGACGACAACCGGCACGGTCAGCTTCAAAACCAAAAATTCGCTGTATAACTTTTTAGGCGGCGTTCAGGTCAAAGACAATTCGTCCGATACCAGAGTTAAACCTTTCGGTTATGCTTTGGTCGGCGCGGGACATGCCCGCACCAAGTTTGAAAATGTTACCTGTCCGACCAATATTAACTGTACATTTTTTAACGAAACCGACTCGGAAACCGGTTTGGCGGGTGCTTTCGGCGGCGGTTTGGATATTAAAATCAACGACAAAATTGATTTTCGTGCCATCAAAGTTGACTACAATCCGATTAAATTAAACGACGGAATCAATCACAATGTCCGTATCGGCGTTGGTATTGTTTTCTAATTAAACGCTATTTAAATCATAGAAAAAGGAGCAATTTCGATTGCTCCTTTTTTTGTGCCGTGAGCGGAGAGAGGTTGATTACAATCCCCTAAGAATAACCGGCGAAACAACAAACAATGTGCGATTCAGCTTCGGTATCGTCTTTCACTAAATTTTTGTTCAAAGTAAAAAGGCAAAAGTTTTCGCACTTTTGCCTTTTTACTTTTACTTTTTGCCTTGAAATTACCTTTGCGTCAATTCGGGCGGAAGCTGTTTATCAACCGCCGGACGCGTTTTCAAGTCGGAGATTTCCCACAATGTCAGAAAAATCGTCCGCGTGACTTTTTCCATCTTCGCATAATCAATTTTGTCGGCAGAATCGCCCGCGCCGTGATAATCTTCGTGTTCACCGTCAAACCAGAAAACAATCGGGATGCCGTTGACCGCATAGTTATAATGGTCGGAACGGAAAAAGAAGCGGTTCGTGTCTTTCGGATCGTCGTAGCGGTAATCGTAGCCCAACTTCAAATAAGCATCGTTCGTGCCTTTCGTAATCGCGCCGAGCGTCGAACTCATCATCTGCGAACCGATCACGTAAATATCGTTTTCGCCCGAAAGTTCGGCGTTGCGTTTGTCGGTGTTATCAGGCTTGCGGCTGCGCCCGATCATATCAATATTTAGCTGCGCGACGACGGATTTGATGTCAACGGTCGGGAATTTATTGAAATACTCGCTGCCCCACAAACCTTTCTCTTCACCCGCGTGCCAAACAAAAAGGACGGAGCGTTTCGGACGTTTCGGCGATTTGGCGAGCGTTTCGGCGATTGAAAGAACGGCAACCGTTCCCGAACCGTCATCATCCGCGCCGTTCCAGATTTTATCATCGCCGCGTGCGTTTTGATTCGTGCCGACGTGGTCGTAATGTGCGCCGATAGCGACATATTCGTTTTTCAAACGAGCGTCCGAACCTTCCCAAATTGCGACAACATTCTGCGTCGCCGCTTTTTCGGCAGAAGTTACAACCGAAACGGAAGCCGTTTTGCCCGCACTCAAACTAAAAACGGGCAACTGCGCGGGCGAATTGGAAATTTCGGTAATTTTATTTAAATCGTTCGATTCGCCTTGCAAGAGATTTTCCGCCGTCTTTCTTGAAACATAAATCGTCGGAAGCTGTGCATTGCCGCCTTCCTCTAATTTATCAACGACATAGCCGCCGCGTTCGCGCAAAGGGCGAATAACTTGCCATCTTTTCTCGGTATCGGGCGAGGCAATCGCAATGACACCGACCGCGCCGCTTTGTTTCGCGTAAGTCATCGGGTCTGACCACGCTTCGCCGCGTTTGCCGCTGGAAAAGATTTCCTGCGGAGTCACGCCTCGCGGGAAACCGTCGCCGTAGATAACGACGACTTTGCCGCGCACGTCGAGGTCTTTGTAAGGCTCGATGCTTTTCGATTTAACCATCCAGCCGCTGCCGCCGAAAACGATTGGCGCGTTTGAAAGAGTTCCCGCCGCCGGATTAGCAAAAAAGTCCGTGCCGTAAATCAAATTTTGCCCGCCGAGCGTCGCAACAGTGCTTGCCTGATTGACGACATCGCGGTGCATATCCATTTTTTGAAAAAATGTTCCGTTATCGCCCGCCGGTTTGAAGCCCCAACGCGAAAGCATCGTGCCGATAAATT
Organism: Acidobacteriota bacterium; assembly: GCA_031412675.1. Classification (GTDB taxonomy): domain Bacteria; phylum Acidobacteriota; class Blastocatellia; order Pyrinomonadales; family Pyrinomonadaceae; genus JAFDVJ01. The sequence goes on from JANODL010000130.1 coordinate 11,268, forward strand.
TCGCGGTTAAATCGAGTCCCTGCGAAGGCGTGTCGCGTCCGCCCATTTCGTCCGAAGCGACATAATATAAATAATCTTTGAGCTGTGCGGCGGTAATCATCTCCGCCATTTTCCGCTCTTGCGGCGTAATCCTGACCGCCGTTTGCGCGAGTGCGAACGACGGAAAAAGAAATGTTAAAACTAAAAATAAACCTAATAAATTTTTCTTCATCTTTTCTCCGAAATAAATTTTTGCCGGATGAATCACGCAAAAAAATTTGTAATTTGAAATCTGAAATTTGAAATTACAAATACTTTTTCGATGGATTTCGCATTCTCCGTTGCAATTGTCGTAGTTTTTTACGCAAGTTACGCAAGTTTTGTTTCGCCGTTGACGGCGACGACGCAGATTTTATGGTCGTTGGCGAGATTGAGCATTTCTTCTTTATCGAACATCAAGGTTTTGTTCGGTGTCAGGCAAAGACAAGTTGCGCCCGCCGCAATCATCGTATGAATCGTCGGAACACCGACGACGGGAACGTCGAAACGCATATCCTGATTCGGTTTGGCGACTTTGACGACCGTCAGTTTCCCTTTCGCCAATTCGCCGGCGCGTTTGATGGTCGCGTCCGTGCCTTCCATCGCTTCGATGGCGACACAGGCATTGGCGCGGACGACGATTGTTTGACCTAAATCGAGCCGCGCAATTTCGCCCGCGATGTGCAGACCGTATTCGATGTTTCCGCTTTCGATGTCAGACGGTTTGCGCTTTGACAAAACGCCTGTCTGAGCGAGATGTTCCTGCATAAAATAGGTCGAATCAATCAATTCGATGCCGTCTTTGCCGAGTTCGTCGGCGATTCCGCCAATCAGCGAATCGGTATTTCTTCGCGGCAGATTGTAGAGCATTTTCGCCATTCGCCAATCGGGAAATGCGCCCGAAAATATCTGAACGTGCTTGACCTGTCCCGCCATAATCGCCTTTTCAACGCCTTCCTGCTTAAAAAACGCAATCATCTTGCCGAGCTGTCCGATGCCGACCCACAAGACTTTTTCCGCGAATTCTTCGATGCTTTTATCCGTTTCTTCACGAATGGCAACAACCGCCAAAGACGCGCCCGCTTGGCGCGCACCTTCGACGACGAGAAAAGGAAATTTACCGTTTCCGGCAATCAAACCGAATTTCATAATCTTTGGCGAAAGGGTTTGAGAAACCCATTAGCCGTTTGAACTTTAACCGGCTTTACACCAAAACGAAGGAATTAGGCTTAGTTGAACCGAACATTATCAATTATACATTCTGCATTTTACATTAGTTTGCAGTTATTTATTGCATATTAATGAATAATGCAAAATGTAAAATGTAAAATGATTTCATCCAAATGCCGCTTTTTAATAATTTTTGTGCAAAGCCACTTTGACCGCTGAATTAAAAGTCGAAAAGGTCGCTTAGAAACGATTCCTTTTTCTTCTTTTTGTGACCGTAACCGTAATCATCGTGCTTTTTGTAACGGTCATCGTCATGCTTTTTGTAGCGGTCGTCGTCGGGCTTTTTGTATTGACTGCGCTCCTCGTAACGCGAATCTTGTGAATCGCGCAAATCGCGTGAGTCGGACGAACGCTCCGAACTACCCGCCGAACGCTCGATGATTTTATCCAATTCGCCCCTGTCGAGCCACACGCCGCGACACTTCGGACAATAGTCAATTTCAACACCCTGACGATCCGTCATTGTTAATGCCACACTGCACACCGGACAATTCATAATTTTATCTAACTCCTGTTTTAACAATAAGTTTTATGCTTCAAGTATAATAATTTCAACCCGCTAAGTTCAAGTATCTTTCTTACCTAAAATGGAGCGCAGGCTGCCAGCCTGCCACGCCGCTTGCAAAGCGGTGTCAAAGACTTCGATTATCGGGAAGTTTAAATGAATTCTGAAGCAATTAGCGTTTTTCAAACGCTTGACGGCTGGCAGCCTGCGCTCCGTTCGGCAAATTCCTTGTCCCGAACTGACGTTAAAATAAATGAGATTGAATATCTAAGCCGCCGGAATCGGACCTGAGGCGACGAGTTTTTTCTGTCTTGAATCAACCATCAAACTCAAACCTTCCAAAGTTCGTGCGCCGAGCAGAAGCAAATCGCCTTTTTCGGCAAAGATGGCTTCATCAACCGTGAAGAATTTGTCATAGCGAAGGATTGCAAACCCGACGCTTCGGGTGATTATTTGCCCGTTTGCCATTATAAATGCAACGTCTTTTTTCTCGCGCTGAACTTCGAGTTTTTCTAATGTCTGCGAGGAAATCCAAGTGTATTCGCTTCCCGTATCAACCGGCATTTGCGGAATTACCGCCGACTTTTCACGGTTGGCGACGTTTTCAATTTTGCATCTAATCTTAAAATTTCCCATAAAAAAATTATGGTAGTGAACAGAAAGTAAGGCTGTTTAAGATTCTCTCACGGTGACTCAAAAAGAAAAGCGTGGTTCGCCGGGAGCGCACGCCTCGGTGCGTGCTGCGCCGCTAGAAAAAGCGGCGTAAAAGCGTTGCTCGATCTTGACTCGTCATTCAGCGCAATGATTCGCGCTCGCGCACTCAGCACGCAAGGATGCGTGCGCTCCCGGCGATGAAAGTTTCTTGTTCCGATAAAGCAATTTTCAAAGCATTACTTTTGGTTCACTACCAAAATTATAAATCTAAAATGGCAAATCTAAAATCCAAATCGAATCATTCCCGCTCAATTGTGTTTAACGGTTTTTTGTTGGAAATATAATCCGCAATATCTTGCCTGACTAGCCGGATATTGCAGCGTGATTTTCTTTGTCCAGAATATTTTTAACCAATTCAAATAATTCGTCAATATCTACGGGCTTTGAAAGATGTTCCTGATAGCCTGCTTTGAGCGCGAGGGCGCGGTCTTGAAGACTCGCGTAGCCGGTCAGTGCGATGGCGGGAATATTTCCGCCCTTTTCGTCGGGAAGCTGACGGATTTTGCGAATCAGCGCGTAGCCGTCTTCGTCGGGCATTCCGATGTCGCTGATGATAATGTCCGGAACGGTTTGGTCGAGTGTCGCGAGGGCTTCGGCGGCTGAGGCGACGGCGGTAACTCGCAGATTAAGCTGCGCGAACAAAACAGCGAGCATTTCGCGTGAATCGTCGTTGTCTTCGACCAGCAAAACGCGGATTCCGGCGGGCGGTTCGTTAGATTTCTTTGATTCAGCCGTTACGTCGGAGTTTTCATTCGCGGCGGAATTCGATTCTTGCGCGGTTAAAACAGGCAGTTTGATAGTAAAAGCTGTGCCTTTATTTGCGCCGTCGCTTTTGACGCTGACGCTTCCGCCGTGGATTTCGACGAGATGATGCACGATTGCCAAGCCTAATCCGAGTCCGCCGACCTTGCGCGTGTAAGAACTGTCCGCCTGACTGAAACGCTCGAAAATATAGGGCAGAAAATCGGGTTCGATGCCCATTCCCGAATCGCTGATTTCAATCTCGATGTGCGAGCCGTTGACGAACGCCGAAACATCAATCCGTCCGTGCGGCGGCGTAAATTTGACGGCGTTTGAAAGCAGATTCCAGAAAACCTGCTTTAAGCGTTCGTGTTCGCCCTTGATTTTTTTGATTTTGGGATCAAAGAAAACATTGAGCCGAATGTTCTTCGATTCGATGGACGGCAGTACGACCTCGACGGCTTCTTCGATCACGGGAATCAAATCAATCGGCTGGAGATTGGGTGTAAACTTTCCGGTGATGATGCGCGAAACGAACAGAATATCCGAAATAATCTCCGATTGCGCTTTCGCGTTGCGTTCGATGACTTCCAAACCGTGCTTGGTATCAACCGCACTTGGATTGCCGCGAAGTAATTGCGTCCAGCCCAGAATAGAATTGAGCGGCGTGCGCAATTCGTGCGAAAGCGTCGCCAGAAACAAATCCTTCTGACGATCGGATTGTTCGAGCTGATTGAGCAAATCGCGGATTTGATATTGTTTCTGCCGCGCTCTCAAGGCACCGCGCACCGCGCTGATGAGCATCGTCACGCGAATCGGACGCTCTACGATTGTCGCGTTCAGACGCGTGTCAATGGTCGTCAGAAGTTTTTCGGAAGACTGCGCGTTGCCCGCAAACAAGACAACCGGCAAATCAGACCAGACCGGCTGACGGTTAAAGGTTTCAATCAGATGTTCGAGCGTTCCGTTCAGCAAGCCTTCTTCCGCCATCAAAACCGCGCCCGCGCCCGCCGCGATTTCTTTTTCCAGAACCTTCGCATCGGGGCAAGGCTGTGCCGAAACATCCGCTTTTTCGAGCGTCGCGCAGACAAGTGCGGCATCGCGCCCCGTCGGCATAAAAACCAGAACACGGTTTTCCAAGCCGTTGTTATCTTTCCTCTTCGTCACCACCTTGTTCCATTAACCCGTCTTTTTTACCCTGGTAAGTCGGAATTCCGGTCAATACACCGCGAAAGTCCGAGAGCGGTTCTCCAAGTTGAATTCCGCCTTGATCAATGCGAAATTCACGAATCGTCCGTTCGTGTTTGCCCGTGCGCTTTTTCAAAACGGAAATCGCCTGCCGGACTTCGCCGTCGGCTTCAAAATATCTGAGCAGAACGACCGTATCCGCCAGATAACTCATATCAATCGGCGACTGCATCGTCCCGATCAGACCGTATTGTCCGACGACCAGAATACTGACTATGCCGCGCCGGTTCAGATAACCGAGCAGTTCGTGAAACTGCATCGTTAAAAACTTTTCCTGCGGCGTTGACATCAGGTAACCGTTCACGCTGTCAATCACCACGACACGCGTATTGTTGACTTCGACATCCTGACTGACCATATACGCCAGTTCGCCCGGAGTTAGTTCGGCGAGTTTAATCTGGCGCAGAGTAATCAAGCCTTCCTCGACATATCTTTTAATATTCAGCCCGAGCGCGGATGTCCGCTGATACAAAGTTTCGACATTTTCGTCAAACAGATATATCGCCGAACGCTCACCTTTTTCGGCGGCGGCGCAGGCATACATCAGCGAAATTGTTGACTTTCCGATGCCCGCCGGTCCGGTCAAAATCGTGCTGGTTCCGTAATCAAGTCCGCCGATCAGCAGTTCTAGTGCTT
>JANODL010000131.1:0-8488 GCA_031412675.1 Acidobacteriota bacterium
CGGGCGGGTTCTTCGCACAACATTTACCCGCCCGCTACCGCAGGCGGTTCTGACCTGTTGAATACGCACAACTTCATTTGAATCGGTATAAGCTCGAAATAAAAGAAGCCCCAATTAATGAGGCTTCTTTTATCGTCCATTTCTTCGTAGAAAGTTTCTTTTACATTTTCTTTTCAGCAGGCACTTCGACTACTCTTTCCATTTGAGCTTTTGGTGCCGGTTTAGGCTGAGTTCCGTGATTTGATTTGATCGAGATATGCGGCGCAATAATTAATGCGACGATGCTCATCAGCTTAATCAAGATGTTCATCGAAGGTCCCGAAGTATCTTTGAACGGGTCGCCGACGGTATCGCCCGTGACGCTCGCTTTATGAGCCTCGCCGCCTTTGTATTCCATCACGCCGTTGATCATCACGCCGGCTTCAAATGATTTTTTCGCATTGTCCCACGCGCCGCCCGCGTTATTCTGGAACATTCCCATCAAAACGCCCGAAACGGTTACGCCTGCCAATAAACCGCCGAGAACTTCGGGTCCGAAAGTGAATCCGACGAGAACCGGAGTGATCAAAGCAATCGCGCCGGGAAGCATCATTTCTCGAAGCGATGCCTGCGTAGAAATAGCGACGCATTTATCGTATTCCGGTTTGGCTTTGTATTCCATAATTCCCGGAATTTCTCTAAACTGCCGTCTGACTTCCGTGACCATCGCCATCGCTGCGCGCCCGACTGCCGCGATGCACAGCGAAGAAAAGATAAAAGGAATCATTCCGCCGACAAATAAACCTGACAGCACGTCCGCTTTGTAAATATCAATCGAATCAATTCCTGCCAGACCGACATAGGCTGCAAAAAGAGCCAGTGCCGTCAGCGCGGCTGAAGCAATCGCAAACCCTTTGCCCGTCGCGGCGGTCGTATTGCCGACCGCATCCAAAATATCCGTTCTGCCGCGAACTTCTTTCGGAAGCTGGCTCATTTCGGCAATTCCGCCCGCGTTATCGGCAATCGGTCCGAAAGCGTCAATCGCCAACTGCATCGCCGTTGTCGCCATCATTCCTGCCGCCGCAATCGCCACGCCGTAAAGACCTGCAAAATAATGCGACATATAAATTCCCGCCGCCAGAATAAGCGTCGGAATTAAAGTTGATTCCATCCCGACGGAAAGCCCGCCGATAATATTTGTCGCCGCGCCCGTTCCCGATTGTTGAACAATCGAATTAACCGGACGTTTGCCCATTGACGTATAGAATTCGGTGACGATACTCATTAGTGCGCCGACAATCGAGCCGACCAAGATCGCTAAGAAAACTCCCGTATTTGAAAATTCTGTGCCTCTGAGCGACATCTTTTCAGGCATCATCCACATCACGATAAAGTAACAGGCGATTGTCGTAATAATCACCGAAGTCCAGTTTCCGAGATTCAAAGCTCTTTGAACATTACCTTTGTCGTCGGAAATTCTGACGAGTGAAAAACCGATAATCGAAAAGATAATTCCGAGTCCGGCGATCAGCATCGGCAGAAGCATCGGAGCCAGTCCGCCGAATTGATCTCCTCTGACCACGATCTCGCGTCCGAGAACCATCGTCGCCAGAATCGTCGCGACATAACTTCCGAAAAGGTCGGCTCCCATTCCGGCAACGTCGCCGACGTTATCGCCGACGTTATCGGCAATCGTCGCCGGATTTCGCACGTCGTCTTCGGGAATTCCGGCTTCGACTTTACCGACCAAATCCGCGCCGACATCAGCCGCTTTCGTGTAAATCCCGCCGCCGACGCGTGCGAAAAGCGCGATTGATTCCGCACCGAGCGAAAATCCGGCAAGAACCTCGATAGCTTTTTCCATCGGCAGACCGTTGACTGCGGCAACACCGTTGACCGGACCGCCCGCGCTCACGACATAGATTTGATAGAAGATGATAAATAAAGTACTAAGACCTAAAACGGCAAGACCGGCAACGCCGAGTCCCATCACGGTTCCGCCCGTAAAAGCGACTTTGAGCGCGTCTTTCAAACTCGTTCTGGCTGCTTGGGTTGTTCTGACATTTGCTTTGGTCGCAATATTCATCCCGAAGTATCCGGCAGTCGCGCTGAATACCGCGCCGATCAGAAACGAAACGGCGATTATCGGAGACGAAGTTTCGATTAATGTTCCCGACCAGCCGAGAATAATTGCCGCAACGATTGCAAAGTAAGTTAAAATTTTCCACTCTGCCTTTAAAAACGCCATCGCGCCTTCAGCAATATAGTTTGAAAGTTCAACCATATTTGCTTCGCCGGTCGGTTGCTTAGATACCCATGCAGATTGAACTGCCATCACGACTAACCCCAAAATCCCTAATGCCGGGATCAGATAAAGAATTGTAGATTCCATTAAAAAACCACCCTATTTTTATGAATAATTACTATATTAAAACCGTAAAATATTAACGATTTGTGTAGTAAGTTTTAAAATTATGAAGCTCTCTTTCGGCTCACGAAAATAAGCACGACTTAAGCAAAAGGGTAATTATTGCCGATTTTGTGGAAAAGATTCAAATCAATTAAGGCAAATAGCACGATTTTTTGGCAATTTATCGCTCAAATTCTACTTTTAAACAAAACAATGTGCCGAAAAATTATCGGCACTTTCAAAAACAATCCGATTTTACACGGCTATTTCTTTCTGACGTATTTCAAATCGTAAGCAACAATCCAAGTTTTGCCGTCATCATTTGAGGCTATTGCTGTTAAATTTCTTTCGCCTCAATGTTTCAAAGGACGGCAAAATCTCTTTTACGAAAAAGGTATCGCGACCCACAGCGTTCTCCTTTTACGCGATGAAAAGTAAAAATCAGTATAGCGAGCGATAGCGAGTCTGTTTCATTTTGCAAATTTCAAATGGCAAAAGTGTTCGCTACCGCTCGCTATACTGATTTTTCCATCAATTCGATGAATCGCTTGAAAAGATACTCGGAATCGTGCGGTCCGGGCGCGGATTCGGGATGATATTGGACGCTGAATATCGGCAAAGTTTTGTGTTGTAAGCCCGCGACAGTTTGGTCATTGAGATTAACGTGCGTAATTTCGACTGTTTCAGGAAGAGATTTGGCTTCGACCGCGAAACCGTGATTGTGCGAGGCGATTTCGACCTTTCCGGTCGTTAAATCCATAATCGGCTGATTGCCGCCGCGATGTCCGAATTTGAGTTTGTAAGTCGTGCCGCCGAAAACTTGTCCTAAAATTTGATGTCCGAGACAAATTCCGAACATCGGCACATTTTGTTCGGTCAGTTTTTTAATTTCTGCGACGACCGCTTTCATCGAAGCCGGATCGCCCGGACCGTTCGAGAGAAAAATTCCGTCGGGCTTCATCGCCAAAACTTCGTCGGCGGACGTTTCCGCCGGAACGACCGTGATTTTACAGCCGAATTTTGCAAACTCGCGCAGGGAATTGGTTTTCACGCCGAAATCATACGCGACGACGTGGAATTTTTCTTCAGTTTCGGCGGGATAATCGAAACTTTCATCAATCGTAACCGTGCTGGCAAGCTCGCGGTTGTTCATTTCGGGCGATGCTAAAACCTTTTGCAAAAGACTTTTCTCGTCCAAATCAACCGTCGAAATCACGGAACGCATCGCGCCTTTGTCGCGGATATGACGCACGAGTGCGCGGGTGTCAATATGTTCGATGCCGACGATTTTGTGACGCTTTAAATATGAATCGAGCGTTTCGGTCGAACGCCAGTTTGACGCGACGCGGCTTGCTTCGCGGACGACGAAGCCTTCGACCCAAGGGCGGCGCGATTCGTTGTCTTCTTCGTTCACGCCGTAATTTCCGATCAGCGGATAGGTCATTGCTACAATTTGTCCGGCGTAAGACGGGTCGGTCAAAATTTCCTGATAGCCCGACATCGAAGTGTTAAAAACTATTTCGCCGAAGCTCTCGCCTTCCGCGCCAAAAGACGCACCGCGAAAGGTGCGTCCGTCTTCAAGAACCAAAATCGCTTTTTTTGCTGAATTCATCGGCTGTTGGTGTTTTCGTCCGCTTCGCGGTCGGCGCGGTAATCTTCAGTTTCCTTTTGCGGTTCGATATTATATTTTCCGTGTTGCAGAAATCCGATGTTCGACGGTTGCCAGTAACGGAAAAATGCCTTGCCGTAGATGTATTTTTCGGGAACCAAGCCCCAATAACGCGAGTCGGAAGAGTTGTCGCGGTTGTCGCCCATCACGAAATAATGATGCGGCTCGACTTTTCGCGGCGAAAAACTCGGCAAAGATTTATTGTGTTCCGTATCGAGATACGTTTCGTTCAATTCTTGATTGTCAATATAAACTCTGCCGTTGCGGATTTCGACCGATTCGCCCGGCAAACCGATGACGCGTTTGACGTAAGATTTGTCGGGGTCGTTCGGAAACCAGAAAACGACGATGTCGCCGCGTTCGATGTGTCCCCAACTGACACTTTGAAATTTGTAGTAAATCAGTTTATTGACGAGCAGGCGTTCGCCGTCGTGAAGCTGCGGAACCATCGAAGTTCCCTCGACGACGACGGGCTGGGCGACAAAAACGCCGAAAAGTATGAAAACGACGATGATTAAAAAAACGTCGCGCAGGAGCTTGAGGCTTTCCGACCAGAGACCCTGACGTGATTCGCGTTTGAGTTGCTGAACTTCGATGTCGCGGTCATCATCGGCGGAAACAAATCCGAAGTCGTGTTGGTTTTTTCGCTGAAAATCGAACATAATTTAACGTAATCTTTTGAGGCTTTTATCTGAAGAAAACTTCTTCACCGCAAATAAAAATTATCGGCTTTTTATTTTGTTTGTCAAAAGAAAAAGGAAAGTAGAAAAGTGAAAAGGTGAAAAAGTGAAAAAGTTTTAATCTCAAAAAACGATAACTTTTGATCATTTTCACTTTTTCACTTTGAAAAATATGAATGAAAACATACGCAAATTGTTTCCCGTCACGGAGAAATATACATATTTAAATAGCGCGGCGGTTTCGCCGATGCCGTCGGTTGCGGTCGAAGCCGTTTTGTCGCAGTTAAAGGATGTTTCGGAAAACGGCACGACGAATTATGTCGAATGGATTGTGACCAAAGACCGCGCCCGTGGTTTGATTGCCGAAATGCTCAATGTGCGGGCGGAACAAATTGCGTTTATGCGGAATACTTCCGACGGCTTTTCGACTGTTGCCAACGGTTTGCCGTGGAAAAAAGGCGATAACATCGTCAGTTTCGAGCGTGAATTTCCGGCGAATTTTTACGCGTGGCGAATGGTTCGGGATAAATTCGGCGTGGAACTCAGGCTTTGTCTCGAACAGGACGGACGAATTGATTTGGATGAATTTATCGCGCTGATTGATGAAAACACACGGCTTGTTTCAATCAGCGCGGTGCAGTTTGCTTCGGGTTTTCGCGCCGATTTGGAACGCATTGGCGAAGCGGCGCGAAAAGTTGACGCGCTGTTTGCGGTTGATATTATTCAAGGTTTCGGCGCGATGGAATTTGATTTGCCCGCGCAAGGCGTTGACATCGTTTCGGGCGCGAGCCACAAATGGCTGTTTTCGCCCGAAGGCTGCGGAATGCTGTTTCTGTCGGACAAAGCGCGTGAACGAATTGAACCGACACTCGTTGGCTGGATCAGCGTCGAAACGCCTTGGGATTTTAGCGATACCGAACAAAATTTCAAACCGACCGCGCTTGCTTGGGAGTCAGGCACGGGCGGTTCGTCGCTTTTTTACGGTTTGGAACAGAGTTTGAAGCTCATTCACGAAACGGGTTTGAAAAATATCGAAAATTATCTCGAAGAATTGACCGATTATTTGTGCGAACTGATTTCCGGTAAAAATTACGAAATCATCAGTTCCCGCTCGAAAGGCGAAAAATCGCAGATTGTCTGCATCAAACATCAAAACGGTCTGACTTCAAACGAGATTGCCAAAAAGCTGGAAGAAGAAAAAATCGTCGTTTCGCCGCGCGGCGACCGTCTGCGAATCGCGCCGCATTTTTTCAACAACCGCGAAGACATCGAAAAATTAGCGGAAAATCTTCCCTAAACTTCGTTGATTGCGGTTATTTAGCGAAAATTTTTTTTATTTGAAGTCAAAGCTGAATGCCTATTTCAAAAAATCGGCTCAATTAAGTTAAAATATTCAAAAAAACGATAAACTCTTTTTTTAATGGCGACATCTTAGAGAAGCGTTTCCTGAATATATCTTGAACACAATTTTTGGAGGATTTTAATGTTTCGTAAAAGTTATTTGATTAGTTTTTTAACAATCGCTTTATTTTTAATCGGCAGTCTGGCGGTTGTCGGACAAACCGCACCTGTTGTCGGACAGGTCTTAATAAAAGGTGCAGACGGCAAAATGACACCTGTGCAAGGTGCTTTGGTCGAAGTTTTTAGAACTGATATTAAATCAAAATTCCCGTCTGACACGACCGATAAAAAAGGCAATTTTAGTTTTGCGGGCTTACCGCTCGGCGCGGTTTTTGTTTTATCAGTCAGCGGACCCGGAATAAGTCCTGAAATTGTTCCGAACATAAAAGCCGGAGCGGACAAACTCAAGATTGATGTTTCGTCGGGGGATGGCAAAAAATGGACGGAAGAAGAAGTTCGTCAAGCCGTTGCTAATCCGACAGGTTCAAATACGCAATCAACCGAAATGACTGCCGAACAAAAGAAAGCTAAAGCGGAATTTGACAAGCAGGTCGCTGAAACTACTGCTAAAAATCAAAAAGCCCTAAAGACAAACGAAGTTGTTAACGCGTCTTTAAAGGAAGGTGGAGCGGCTTACGAAGCAAAAAATTACGACCTTGCAATTGCCAAATTTGATGAGGGTTATAAAGCCGATCCTGATTTTGCGGGAAGTGCGCCGGTATTGCTCAACAACAAAACATCAGCTTTAATCAACCGCGGAACGGATTCCTATAATAAATCGGTTAAAGCCGACGATGCGACCAAAGGAAGTTTGAAGGAAGCGGCAAAAAAGGATTTTGCCGAAGCTATTATTGCGTCCGAAAAAGCGTTGGAAGTTTTGAAAACCGCTACTTCAACCGATGTCAATATTCAGAAAGCATATGAAGCTAACAAACTTGCTGCTTTGACAAATCGTAAAAATGTGTACCGTTTGATGGCGCAAACCGGACTTGAAAGAGAAAAGGGTAAAGAGTCGCAAACTGCCTTTCAGGAATATATTGCAGTTGAAACCGATGCCGCAAAAAAATCCAAAGCCCAACTTGACCTGGCTTTGACGCTTCAAGATTCAGGCGAATACGAATTGGCGGTTAACGAGTTTAAGAAAGTTCTGGAAACCGACCCGAATAATGTTGAGGCTTTAGCCGGTGCCGGACTCAACATGGTAACTGTGGGTTATGTGACGATGGAAGGCGATTCGATAAAGAACATCACAGCCAATCCGGCAAAAGGCAAAGAACAGCTTCAGGAAGCGGCTAATTACCTTCAGAAATTTATTGATGTTGCTCCGGCTGATCACAAATTACTGAGTTCAGTTAAAGAGTCAATTAATGACCTTAAAGCCGCGCAGAATTTAACTCCGCAAAAGGGCAAAACAACCACGACAACGAAGAAGAAAAACTAAAAACAGTTTCGTTGAACAATTAAAAGGTCGGGTTTGAGGTCAAGAGCTTCAAACCCGACCTTTTTTTCTTTTATTTCCTTTAAAAACAAGAGCTTATTAAAAAGATTCTTGACACCAAACAGTTAAACGGATATTATGTAAATTCAACGATGATAAACATCGTTGAATTTGTCTTCTCAGGCAATAAATTCAAAAGTACAACTTCCTAAAGCTCCTCCGAACCGGAACATAAAAAAAAGGGTAAATTCCGAAAGAATAATGTCAGCTAAACTTGGGGAAATTCTTGTCCGCGAAAACCTGGTAACGTCGCAACAACTGCGCGAAGCCTTGGAATATCAGCGCACGAACGGCGGTCGCTTAGGTTCTAACCTGATTAAACTCGGGATTATTTCCGACGATGTCATTACGGCTGTTTTGTCACGGCAATATGGCGTGCCTTCCATTAACCTCGAACTTTTTCAGATTGAAGAAGAAACCATCAAATTAATTTCTCACGAAGTCGCGCTCAAATATACGGTTCTGCCGATTTCCAAAGTCGGCGCGACGCTGACCTTGGCGATGGCTGACCCGACCAATGTTTTTGCGATGGACGATATTAAGTTTATGACCGGACTTAACGTCGAACCCGTAATTGCTTCGGAAGCCTCGCTGCAAATTGCCATCACCAAGTATTACAGTTCATCGAAAGCGATTGAAGTAGTCACGAACGGCAACGACGACTTCGGAAAACTTTCCGCGAAACTGGCGCGAAACGGAAATGGTAACGGAAACGGCGCAAAGGTTGCCGGTGAAAGAATTTTGGAATCCGACTTAAATGTTTCGCTCGACAAATTTAAGTTTGAAGCGGTCGCACCGGGCGAAGAATTTGAAGTAGTCGAGGACAATGAAGAAATTGATCTTGCCTCGCT
>JANODL010000132.1:0-57087 GCA_031412675.1 Acidobacteriota bacterium
CAAACAGATACAGCTCATCCGGCTGTTGCGGTAAATCAAACCAATCAAGTAAAATCGCATTGCAAGCGGTAGTTTGGTAACTGAATCGTTCATAGCAGATTGATTTTATTACTCTTTCTGCCTCTTGCGTAATATCAGTCATTATTAAAGAACCGCCAAAAATCTTGTAAAAGATGAGGAAATCCATCGAAGCCTGAACTACGAAGTGTTTTTGCCCTTTTTTCAAATTTATTACGCAAGTTATTTTGCATATATTTATTTAAGCTGCTCTCAACCTGTCTTTCAAAGCCACGATAAAATTATCATCCTTCAAAAGTTCTCGCGCTGTTTGGCTTAAATCGTTGGTTGAATCGTCTGATTCCATAATGCGGCGCAGTTCGTTGTTGATTTGTGTTTGATACGGCGCGGAATGAGGCGGCGCGGCGCGTTTTTTGAAATATTCCAGTATGTCTGCGTCCAGATTTATCGTGATTTTTACTTTACAGTCGGATAATTTTACTTCGCCACTTTTGGCAAAATGTTTGCGCTCGATGCGTTTCAAACCTGCTTTTTGCGCTTCTTTGCTTGTTTCCATTTCAATATCTTTTTCTGTTTTCTTCATATTCTTTGACCATCCAATTTTCTGCCAAACGCGCCGTGATAAAATGCAGTTCGTCTTCGCTTATTTCAGTAAAAACCAGATAAACCAAGCCGTAAACGGTTGCACCGATTATCGCGTAGCGCGTTTCTTCATTGGAAGAATGCGTTTCGTCTATGAATTCGACGGCATAAGGGTCGCTGAAAATATCCATCAGTTTTGCAAACTCAATCGCGTGTTTCTGGCGGACTTCTTCAGCTTTTTCTTCGTGCCAAGTGTAATTCACAAATCTAATTATACAGATTTATACATACTCATAAAGAATTTTTAGTTATTCATCAAATTTGACTATTTTCTGCCGTTCCCGATTCACTTTTAACTGCAAAACATCGGGGCGCGAATAATGTCCTGCCGGGTCGAGGTTTTGGCGTTCTTCGCGGACTTTTTGGTGATTGATTTCGGTGACGACGAGTTTTTCTTCCGTGTCGAGCGGTTCGATGAGCCATTCGCCGTCGGGTGCGGCGAGGCAGGTTCCGCCGGTTGAAAGAATTGCGGGTGCGTTCTCTAAAATTTTGTCGAGATGAAGCGTGTCGGGCGGAAAATCTTCGCGGCGCATCACGCAGCAGACGGACGCGACGAAGGAGCGCGATTCTTTGGCGATGAAGCGCGTGATGTCAACATTATGGATTCCTCCGGGGAAAACACAGATGTGAAAATCTTCGCCTTGCCCGTAAAGCGCGGCGCGGGCGAGCGGATTCCAGTTTTCCCAGCAGTTCAAACCGCCGACCGTGAAGGCGTTCAAACTGTGAACGCGCAAGCCGTTGCCGTCGCCGTTTGCCCAGACGAGGCGTTCTTCGTAAGTCGGCACGAGTTTGCGTTGGACGCTTTTTATCTCGCCGCTCTGGTCAATAAAAACGAGCGCGGCGTAAAGGCTTTCGCCTCTTTCGGCAGGTTTTTCGACGATGCCGATGTAGATTGCGATTTTCCTTTCACGCGCCAAATCACAGACAATTTGCAAATCGCCGCGTTCGATGACGACGGCTTGGTTTGAATATTCGGCGAAAAATTCCTTTTGAATCTTTGAATTAAACCTCGCGCCGTCCGTCAATTCGAGCCAGTATGGATAACCGCCGACACACGCTTCGCCGCCGAGAACGACGAATTCGCAAGCCTCGTTCGACGCGTCTTCTGCATAACGAACAGCCTTTTCGAGCGTCTTTTGACGATTCAGCCACACGGGTGCAAACTGCGCGAGTCCGATTTTTAATGTGTCCATATTGTTATTTTAATTCCGCCTCAGCCGCGATGTAGCCGAAACTTGCCCATTGATTTCCGCTCGTGATTCGGCGGAATATTTTCAACGCTTTTTCCTTTTCGCCGTTGTATAAAAACCAGTTTCCAACGCCGTAGCCGAGCGAAGCGTTGCTCAAACTGTTTGCGTCTTGCGTTATTAAATCTTCGGCTTTGAGTTTGCCTTGATAAAGTTTGACGAGTTTGTAGTAATCGTCGTTTTCGATGATGTCGAGATTGCCTTTGATGTCGGCAATCGCTTTTTCGGCTTCCTTTGTTTTCCCCGAACGCCGCAAGGTCATATAAAGCCAATGTTTTGTCGCGACGAGCATATCCGCATTCTTAGAAACTTTTTCGCAATTTCGATACGCTTTGAGCGCATTTTTGAAATCGCCCTTGACGTAATAAGCCAAGCCGAGATGATAAAAAATATTTGTCTGAAGCGTCGAAGTCGGAATGTTTCGCTCGTTCGGAAGTCCGTCGGGTTCGATTTCGTCGGGCTTTCCTTTGACCAATTTCGCCGCTGTTTCAAAGTCCTTGATTGCATCGTCGAAACAGCGAATCGTGATTAAACGATGTCCGCGATGCCGGTAAAATCTCGCGTCTTTCGGAAACTTTGCGATGCCGCCGGTAAAGATTTTTATTGACTCTTTATAGTTTCCGAGATAAGCCGTGCGCCGTCCGAGCCAGATCAGCGCGTCCGCGCTCGACGGATTTTTCTCGAAATCGTTTTTGGCTTCGGCGAGCTTTGTTTCGTAGATTTTCCCTGCGTTTTCGGAAATTTCAGGCGCGACGATTTTAGCGTTTTCAAAACAGTTTTGCGCGAAAGTTATCGAAGAAAAAACGATCAGCAAAATAAAAACCGGCAATATTTTCATACGCCGATTTTACCGAAGAAAGTTATAAAACCGAAAGACTAAAACAATATGCCTGCAAAATAAACGAAATAAACGAAAAGATATTTAGTTTTATTTCGTCTGTTTCGTATGTTTAGCAGGCAAATAAATCATTGTTTTTCTCTTTCTAAAATCGCTTTTTTACGCCCGATTCCCCAGCGATAACCGCTCAGATCGCCGCTTTTTCCGACGACGCGGTGACACGGAATAACGAGTGCGACGCGGTTTGAAGCGCAAGCCGTGGCAATGGCGCGAACCGCGTTTTTATTGCCCAACTTTGTGGCAACGTCCGAATACGAAACCGTTTCGCCGTATGGAATTTTTCTCAAGGCTTCCCAAACGCGCATCTGAAACGCGGTCGCCTGTAAATCGAGCGGCAAATCAAGCGTTTTGTTTTTTCCCGCCAAATTTGCCAGAATCGCTTCGATATAATCCTTCAAATTCGCGTTAGTTTCCGCGATTTCGGCGTTTTCGTATTCGTTAAAAAGATTTTCTTTGAGCGTCGCTTTATCGTCGCCGAAGGTTACGGCGCAAACGCCTTTCAGGGTTCGCGCAACCAGTAATTTACCCAGATCGCAATCGGTAATCGTGTAATTTATCGTCATATTTTTTCCTTTTTTCGCGTAAGTTTTCGGTGTCATTCCGAGTTTCGCAGAAATGTTTTCATATAAACGGCTGGATGAGCCGAAACCCGATTCATACATCGCGACGGTCACGCCGCTTCCCTTTTTGATTTCGCCTTTGAACTTTTCCAGACGCTTGATTTCCGCAAATTTCTTGGGCGAAACGCCGATGATTTCCTTGAAAATCTTTTGCAGATGCGCCGCGCTGACGTTTAATTTTACGCCTAAATCTTCGAGCGAAATTTGTTCTTCCGCTTCGAGAATTTCCGCCGCCCGAAGCACGATTTCAGTTTGCGGATTCGCCGTTTCGCTCTGCGGCTTGCATCTGAGACAAGCGCGAAAGCCTTGCTTTTCTGCCGTTTCGAGCGAATTAAAAAACTGCACGTTCTCGCGTTTCGGCAATCTCGACGCACACGAAGGCTTGCAGTAAATCCGCGTCGAATCAACGCCATAGACAAATGCGCCGTTAAATCGCGCATCGTTGTTCTGAACCGCTTTCCAATAAATTTCCGTTTCCATAACTTAGATTTTATGTAATCCGAAAACTTAAATCTATCCGAAAATTGTCCTGCAATTTTTTATTTCCGCGCGTGTTTGCTAAATTGGTTCTATGCTTAATTCTTTAACTTACTCATTACCCGAAAATTTGGAAAAAGCCGTCCGTGAAACGACCGACGAATGGCAGAACGAAAACAAAATTGCCCGCATTTGGGCGAAAGACGCAAGCGTCTGGACAAACGACGACGAGGCAAAATGGCTCGGCTGGCTCGATTCGGTCGCGGCGGAAATTACGAAGGTTCAGGAATACAAAGATTTCGCCGAAGACATAAAATCAGCAGGTTTTACTGACGTTTTGCTGATGGGAATGGGCGGCTCAAGCTTGTGTCCCGAAGTTCTTTCGATAACTTTCGGCGCGGCAAATTTTCACGTTTTGGATTCGACCGTTCCCGCGCAGATCAAAACGCTTGAGAACAAATTGAATCTCGAAAAAACGCTTTTTATCGTCGCTTCAAAATCGGGTTCGACCTTAGAGCCGAATTGTTTCAAGCAATATTTTTTTGAACGAGTTTCCGAAAAAGTCGGCAAAGAAAACGCCGGAAAACAATTTGTGGCGATTACCGATCCCGATTCAAAAATGCAGAAAGTCGCCGAAGCGGACGGTTTTCGCAAAATCTTTTTCGGCAACGCGGAAATCGGCGGACGCTTTTCCGCGCTTTCGCCTTTCGGAATGACCGCCGCCGCCGCGATGGGTTTGGATGTTGAAGATTTTTTGCAACGTGCTTCGGAAATGGTCGCCGATTGCAAAACCGAATTTTCGGACGGAAATTCGGGTGCGCTTTTGGGAGCAATCTTAGGCGTTTGCCAAACGCACGGGCGCGACAAACTGACGATTTTCACCTCACCCGAAATTTACGATGTCGGCGCGTGGCTCGAACAACTGATCGCCGAAAGCACCGGAAAACAAGGCGTTTCGATAATTCCCGTTGACCGCGAACCGCTTCTGAGCGTTGAAGATTACAGCGACGACCGCGTGTTTGCTTACTTGAAATTGAAGGATTCAAAAGACAATCATCTGGACGAAAAGATTGACGCGCTTGCTTCAAACGGTCATCCGGTCGTCAAAATCGAACTTATCGAAAAAGAAAATCTCGGACAGGAATTTTTCCGCTGGGAATTTGCCACCGCCGTCGCGGGCGCGATTATGCAAATCAATCCGTTTAATCAGCCCGACGTGGAATCTGCCAAAATCGAAGCGCGGAAAATTACGGAAGAATACGAAGAAACGGGCGAATTGCCCGAAGAAACACCGATTTTTGAAGGCGACGGCGTAAAACTTTTTACGAGCGCGGAATATGCGGAATCGCTCGAAAAGTTGGTCGGAGCAGAAAAATCTCTCAAAAAATATATCGAATCGCATCTCGCGCATTTACAAGAAAACGATTATTTCGCGCTTCTCGCGTATCTCGAAATGAACGCCGAACACGAAGAGCTTTTACAAAATATCCGCGAAAAAGTTTTGCTCAAAAAATTAACCGCGACTTGTTTGGGATTCGGTCCGCGGTTTCTGCATTCGACCGGACAAGGCTACAAAGGCGGCGCAAACAACGGCGTTTTTCTGCAAATCACGTCGGACGACGCGGAAGATTTTGCGGTTCCCGGACAAAAATATACGTTCGGTGTCGTCAAAGCGGCGCAAGCTCGCGGCGATTTTCAGGTTTTGCTGGATCGGGAACGACGCGCTTTGCGTGTGCATTTGGGCGCAGACGTAAAGAAAGGACTGGAAAAACTTTTAGGTTTAATTTAAGCGGATTCAACCAAATAAAAAAAGCGTTAAGGTTTTACAAAACCTTAACGCTTTTTTTCGCAATCATAAACTTACATTGCGTCGTTTTCGTCCTTTTCCTTTGGATGGAGCAGATTACCGCTTTCGTCAATCGCATCTCGGTCAACGTGTTCCTGCGGCGTTTTCTTGCCCGGTTGCGGCGCGTGTTCGGGATTTTTTCCCTCTAATTCGGAAGTCGTTCCTTCCTCTTCATTTTGTTCCAAAGCTTTTTTGTCCTGTGCGACATCTTTTTCATCCGGCATATTTTTTATTTCTCCCTTGTTCGTTTTATTTTTAAAATACTTCAAATGTCTAAACGCCGACCGTTTCGTTTTCTTCCTCTTCGATGAGATAGGGCGTGACCGTCGGTTTATCCAAATCTTCCTGCAAGACCTTTGCAATGACGGGCAAACTCAAACTGCGCGTTTTGTTAATTCCGGGAACTTCTTTGCCCTTCGCATAGACGGCGTGGCGACCGTGTTCTTGATACCATTCGCCCAAAGACGCGGTTTTGTGCATTTCTTCGATGATTTGCCGCCAGCCGACTCCCGTGTTGTAAGCGCAGAACGAAATCTCGCCGTCCTGTGTGCCGTATGGAATCACGCACATTTCCGTGCGGCGGAAATCGTAGGTAAAAAGGTCTTGAAACCACATTCCTTCAACGCACAGCACGCGCCAAACGTCTTCTTCCGTTTTGGTCTGCATTCGATCGTTTCGATCGGAATTTGAATTGGCGGACGACGGTTTGAAAAGATTCAAAATCTGCGAGATCGGAAAACCGTCGGGCGCGTTCGATGCGTCGTAATTGCGCATAATCGCCATTCCGAGTTGCGCCATCGTCAACTTTTTGCCGCGAGCCGTGTCGGTAATTGTGGCGACATCCTGCATAAATTGTTCATAGTTGAAAAACTCGAACAGCGAACGCATTTCATTCGTCTGTTTGTTGACGACGACGAGCGTAAAAATCCCGCAGTTCGGATGACAATTGCACGACGACCAACCCCACGGCGCGTCTGCGCCTTGCAACATATCCATCACACTTGTAAAAGCCGAATAACTTGAAAGCGGAAACCAATCACGCAGCGGTTCGAGCGCGAGCTTGTCGCCCAATTGATCTTTCAAATCGTGCGTCATTCCCGCGAGAGTGTAGCGTTGTTCAATTCTATCCTTATCCGAAATATCTTCGTCGCGTCCCGTAAAGCTCACAGGCTGAAACGCGATGGTTTGAACTTTATCAATATTTTCCGCCGCGAATTTGACGATCTCGCCGATCGCGTCGTTGTTCAGATTATTGACGATTGTTGTTACCAAAGTAACTTTAATGCCGACCGACGCTAGATTTTCAATCGCTTTGAGCTTCACGTCAAACAGATTGCCGACTCCGCGATGTTTGTTCTTTTCTTCGCTCGTTCCGTCAAATTGCAGATAAACGCCGTGTTGTCCGGCTTCTTTCGCCGCTTTACAAAACTCGATGTCTTCGGCGTAACGAATGCCGTTCGTCGCGGCTAAAATTCTATAAAAGCCAATCTTTCTGGCATATGCGACCGATTCCAAAAAGTGCGGCGCGATGGTCGGTTCGCCGCCCGAGAAAAGAATGATGATCTGACGGCGCGGTTTGAACGAAACGGCGTTGTCCAAGATTTGTTTCGTGTCTTCAAACGTCGGTTCGTGAACGTAGCCGACCTGGTTCGCGTCCATAAAACACGGGTTGCACATCATATTGCAACGGTTCGTCAGGTCAACGGTGAGAACCGCGCCGCGTCCGAATTTGATGTCCGATGTGCCGTGATGATGAACGTGCTTGTCTTCCGCCGCTTTGAAATCGCGTCCGTAAAAAAGTGATTCGATGCGGTTCAAGAATTTTGCGTCGGTTGCCAGAACGTCCACGAATTCACCGTGTGTCGGGCAAGTTTTACGCATCAAAACCTGTCCGTTTTCTTCGACGATCTGCGCCTTGATTTCGCCCGGATGCGAATTCATCAAGATTTCGAGCGGAATCGTTTTATCAATCACGCCGCTTCGCACGTTTTTCACGCACGTCGGGCAAAGCGAATCGGTTTCACGCGGAAACCCGAGCGGCGGCGCGGTGCGCTCATACGACTTTAAAAGCGGTTCAGCCGCCCAATTCGGCGTAATTGACTGACCTTCGGGCAAAGCCTTATTGACCGCCTGAAACGCCTTCCAACCCAAATCCGCCAGTTTCGAGGCGGCTTTCGAGCCTTTCTTTCCCTTCGCTTTTCCTTCGCCGCGTCTGAAATTATCACTAAACATAATTTATATATTTCCCTGTTTGATGGACAAAACTAATGTAAAGCCTAACAAATTGCGAGATTTTTTCCAACTTTTATGAAACATTTTGGAAATAATAAAGGATTTGCGAGGCACGGCTAACTATAAACTTTTTTACATTTGATTGCCAAGTTATCTTCTGATTATCGGTTTGTGTACTTATTTTCGCCCGGCAAAGCTATTCTCGGTTTTCTATTTTCGCTCGAGATTACCCATTTTCTTGGTTTTGAGAATACCGAATGAGCGGATTAACAGTCATTATTTTTACTATTTACCCGTGTTTTGAATCCGAATGAGCGGTTTGAGCGAATTTAGTGATGCAAATGATTGGTTTTGTATTGCAATCAATGATACATTGTTTTTGAAGTTAAAATTTACAGGTTCGGTTTAGGAGAAAATATGTTAGTAAAATCAGATTACTTTATTTTGGGCGCGGCTTTTATTTCGTTTTTATTATCCGTCGCATTATGGTTCGGCATTTTTGGCGCGAACCAGCAATTGACGGGCGTTTTTGTCGGAATCTGGGTGCCTTCGATCATCGGTGTCGGCATCTATTTCAAGTTAAAAACCGGAGGTAAATAGAAATGAATCTATTCATTTTTGCCGTCGGATTATGCGTATCAATAATGGTTATTTACGGAATCTTTTCGCTTGTTCCGAGAGAGATTCGTCCGCCCGAGTCAGTAACTTATCGCAAAGCCGGTGAAGAAATCGGCTCATAAAATCGGAATGAATAATTTATAAAGCATCATCAGATTATTTTGATGATGTTTCAACCGTCGCCGCGAAAAGTTCCGTTGATGTATTGCTTGTATAAAGGGTCGCTGAGCAGCGCGTCGCGCAGAGCGTCGAGCCAGAATGAATCGCCGCCGCCGTTTTGCATATTCTTGGCGACTTCCAAACCTAAGAAAGCCAGTTCGTCAAGCCCGCCGTCTTCGCCCGCGCTGAGGATGTAAAAGCCTTGCGCGATGTAGGCAATCGCCTCGTTATCGAGCCACGGCATAATGATTCCCTTCAGATCGAACGCCGCGTGGACGGATTCGTGAACGAGCAAACTGTTAAAGACGTTCGGCGCAGCGTTGTTCGCTCCGAGATAGAACGTATTTGCCGCGCTCGCGCCGTCCTGCCGCATACTGTAACGCGCCTTTCCCGCGCCGACTCCGCCTTGCTGAACGTCAATATTGCCCTGCTCGATGTTTAGCGCGACTGTCCTAAAGTCGCCCGAAACGACCCGATAAACTCCGACCGTGCCAACGTATTTAAAATTTATTTTCTGCGAATGATTGTTTCTCAAAGTATCAATCATCAACTGTTTCGACATATTCGCTTCCTCCGATTTTCAAAAACTTCGCCCGTTAGACGCGCAATAATATCGGAAAGTCGAAAAAATCATAAGACGTTCGGCGGCTTCGGCAGTATCCTGATAATGTGTTGCCGGAGAAAAACGGTGTGTATCATCAGTATAGCGAGCGGTAGCGAGTCGCTTTTCTCTGTCAAAAAACGCTCTTTTCAGAAACCTGTTCGCTACCGCTCACTATCCTGATTTTTTCAAAGTAGGAGCGTGTGAGGCGAGGACAACCGCGCTATTCACGTTTATTGAAAAAATCGGCGGCGGTGATAAAGTTTTCGTTCTGTACATCATCGCTGACATTCAGAACACGCGGATTGTTTTGGAATTGATATTTTTTGCTCTGCGCTTCGAGAATGTAGGTTTGTCCGGCTTCGAGTTCTCCGAAATGATAGTAGCCGAAGGTGTTGGTCGTTGCCGCCAGAGTTTCGCCGTTCGGTTTCGTGAGCGTTACGCGAGCTTTGGAAACCGCGCCGCCGTCGCTATTTAAAAATCTGCCGCCGATTGAAACTTCCGCCGAACTCGGCGCACGATAATATAAATTCAGCACGAAATCGTTGTTTGTCCGGCTGGTTTCGCTGAGATGGTCAACCTGAAAATGATAAGTCGTGCCGGCTGTCACCAAGAACATCATACAACTGCTGAAAATTGATTCGGGAAACGTGCGCGGAAATGTGCAGAAACTGTTCGGCGGATTGCTCGGACTCCAATCGTCGCTTTCGTCAATTCTCGTCAGAGTCGTCAAAGTCGCGCCCGTATAAACGGCAATTGTCGAATCAATCACAAAGGGAGTTACATAACTCGGCGGCAAAGCGTTCGGGTTCGTTCCCTGCGTATTGACGACAACTCTGCCGCTCATCGGCGCCGTCCAATGATACCAATTGGTCGTCAGAGGATTTTGCACCGTCGTGTAAAAAGTATGCGCGACGGGTTCGCCCGTTTGTCCGGTCGAACTGACAATCGTATCGTTGACCGTCCACGCGCTGAACGCAGGAATGTTACAAGTATTCACAAAAGCATCGCACGGATGTTGTCCGAAACCCGTGTTCGCGTGTAACAGGATTGCCGTAAAAAGAAAGAGAGATGCTGCGATAAAACGCAAAAAAGTTCGATTTAACATTTGTTTTGTCCTCAATAAAATTTGATTTGGAATTTGTCTTCCAATCAGGTGTGATTTTTGAGAACAAAACGTAACAGAACGATTTTGATGCAGGTCAGAACCATCTGCGGTAGCGGATGGTTGAATGTCTAAATTTGGTAGTGTCCTAATAATGTGTTGCTCAAAAAACTCTGCGTCCTTAGCGACTCTGCGTGAGATAATCTCACGCAGAGTCGCTAAGGACGCAGAGAAAAAACAAAAGTTTTCGTCAACAACACATTATTAGGACACTATCCTAAATTTGAGACACTTGATTTATTTTTTTACTTGCGCTTAAACCATCCGCTACCGCAGATGGTTCTGACTTACCTAATCAAACATCGAGTTTTATCTTAAACGCTTTCATCACGTCGCTGATCGAATTGGCAACGCCGTAATGTTCGATTTTCGGAGTTTGATTGAGGACGATGTTTTCTAAATCAATCGCCTGTTCGATGTCGGCAAATTGCAGAGCGGTTTTCGCGCCCTCGCCTGCAAAAATCAAGCCGATGGCGCGGTTTTCATCATCCGCAACGAGCGAACCGCTGTCGCCGCCTTTGACAAAACTACTGCCGTCGGTCGGAATAATAAGAAATTGGTCTTTGAAGAATGCTTCTTTGCCTTTGGCGGAATATTTTACCCAAATACTGAGACGAATCGAAAAGATTTTTCCCCGCGTGTAGCCGGTCGTGCGTCCGAATTTTTGGCAGTTAGAACCAAGTTCGACCGATTCTTTCCGCACGAAATCCGTGATTTTTCCGATGCGCGGAATTTCAGTTTGATGAGTTTGTCCGCCCAAAAGTTTGGCGATTGCCGCGTCAACAAAGTTCGGGTTTTCGACATCACCGCCGAAAATTATCGGCGCGTGGTCGTAAAGTTCGGCAACCGCCTTGTTTGCCGCAGATTCGCCCGGACTCGGTTGCAGAATCAAATCGCTGTCGTCTTTTTCGGGTTTCGTCAAATCTACAAAAACATGCGAATTCGACAACAGATAAACGTGCTTTTTCAGGAAAATATGTGTTGCGTTATCAATAAAATTCGGACGAAAAAAATAACCGATAGTTCCCGATTCGCCCGACAAATTAGCATTCGCGCCGCTGATTCCGCCCTTTAAAATGTTATGCGGTTTGCGCGCTTCATCCGCCGAAATATCGCCGCGCAAATCAAACTGATTGCCTAAAAAATCGGCTCGCGGCATTTCATAAATAACAATCGGCAGATTTTGATATTCCGTCGGCAAAAGCTGTGTTGGCGGGTCTTCGAGCATTTCGCCTCGTGCGTCTTCGACAAAAACCTGTATGCAATATTCCTCAGTTCCGTCAATTTTCCCAACCCCAATTGCGTGAATATTCGACGATTTTCGCTTTTTGAGCCATTTGTCCGTCAAATCGTTTTTCGCGCTGACGGCACGTTTCAAACCGCGCAGATTTTGCGCCGCGTTTTTGCCGTATTTCCATTTATCAAAAAGTTTTTTAGCCAGAATCGAAGCCATCACGAGCGCAATTAAGATGGCAAAGACGGCAATTGCCGATTGTTTCGATAAAACTTCCCGATTTCTTCGACCTCGATTTCGGCAGACGGCAAATCGCTCAAATTCGGATTTTCAGCCGCGTCAAACTTTGGATTGCCGACGCTCAAAAGGCTTTCGTTCTTAAAAATTTCCTTTTGCCGCGCATTTTCCGAAGCGAGAACAAAAATGCTCGAACTCGGCGCGTAAAAAATCGCCGAATCTTCAATCAAATATTTGCCTTTGGCGGCGGAAAAAAGCGCGGCAAACGGTAGCCGATAGAGCGATTTATCAGGCACTAAACAAATCTGTTTTTGAGCCGACAACTTCGGTAAGATCGGCGCGATGAGCAATTCGTAAAGCTCGTTTGAGAGAATTTTCGTCTTTTCAAGATTATCTTTTTCGGTCATCAACGTTTGCAGATAATTACCGATTTTCTGCTCTAAAACATCGGACTTTATCGGCGTTTCCGAATATTCAAAACCTTCATTGTTAATGACCCAAACCGCGATTTTATCGGGCAAAACCGCATATTCCACAACTTGCACGGCGGGCGGCATTCGCTTTTGAATTTCCGCCAGCGCAAGATTTTTTGTCACCGCCGGAAAACGAATTTCGCTCTTTTCAAACGCAACCGCGCCCTGCATAAAATCGAGCAGCGAACGTGCTTTTGCTTCTTCGGCAATCTCGAACGCCTTCAACGGATTTTTGTTTGCCAGTTCAACTTCGACGGCAATATCGGAAACGCTCTGTTCTTTGTCAAAAAATGCGTTGCGGTTTTCTTCTTCGACAATTTCCGAACGATCTTTTTCCAGCAAACCACGCACGATTTCCAATTCGCCCGCCAAGTTTTGCGTTTGTCCGAGTTGTTGATAACACTGCAATTTGCCTTTGTGAATTTTATATTCGTCAACCGTTTCTTCCTTAAAGCCGGCGTAAAATTTCAACGCTTCGTCATATTTCGTCAAAGCGTTTTCTTCTCTCCTAACAATTTAAATTCGCACGAGGCATCACGCCTTTTTTTTCGTGCTTCAATGAGGTGTGATTTTTTATCCTGAAATGTAACGTATTTTTTTTTGTGATAAATTAAACCGTTTGTTTATGAGATTTTCGCGTAATCAAATGATTGGTTCTCTGATTTTGCTCGGCGCGATTTTGCTGATTGCGGCGGCGCGTTTATTTTTATGAAAAGCCCGATTTATTCAATCGTCGGACCGACGGCTTCGGGCAAAACCGAAATCGGCGTTGCGCTCGCGCTTTGTCTCGGAAACGCGGAAATTATCAACTGTGATTCGGTGCAAATTTATCAAGGGATCGAAATCGCCACCGCCAAGCCGAGTGAAGAAGAAAAAAGCGGTGTGCCGCATCATTTGATTGATTACGTTTCGCCGAATGTGAATTACTCGGCGGCAGATTGGGCAACGGACGCAAGCGCGAAAATCTATGAGATCGAAGCACGCGGAAACATTCCGATCTTAGTCGGCGGAACCGGATTTTATCTCCGAACATTAAAGAATCCGTTTTTTGAATCGCCGAAAACGGACGAAAATTTGCGCGAAAGAATTCAAAAGCTCAAAGAAAAAAAAGGCGCGGAACATTTGCATAAAATTCTGCAAAGAGTGGATAAAACATCTGCCGAAAAACTCTTTCCGCGTGATTATGTCCGCACGTCGCGGGCGCTCGAAGTGTTTTTTCAAACCGGCAAACTGATGTCGGAAATTCAGCCGAATCGCGCCGAACCGCCCGAATTTGCGGCGCGAATACAAATTTTCGCGCTCAATCCGCCGCGTCAAACGCTTTATCAAAAAATCAACGAACGCGCCGAATTTCATTTTATGCAAGGCTTGGTCGAAGAAGTGAAACTATTACGCGATGCGGGCGTAAAAGATAACTCCAACGCGCTCGGCGCACACGGTTATCGGCGGGTTTGCGAGTATTTGCGCGGCGAGCGAACACTCGAAAGCGCGATCGAGCAAACCAAACAAGATGTGCGAAATTACGCGAAACGGCAGATGACTTGGTTTCGGCACAAAGAAGAGGTGATTTGGCTTGAAGGCTTTGGAAACGACGAAAAAATTCAGTCGGAATTATGGAGAAAACTCAATATTTAACGGATTGTGAAAAATTTCTTGTCAGCCAAGTTAAATCTGTTATAATTTAATGCAATTAGCTAAATTTAAGATAACAAACGGGAAAAGTTATGGAAAAACCTACGGCGCAGAACATTCAGGATGCCTTTTTGAACTCGGCACGGCGGGATAAATTATCCGTCCAAATCAATCTGATGAACGGCTCGACGCTTGCGGGCAGAATCAAAAGTTTCGATAAATTTTCGGTTTTACTGGACTCCGGCGGTCAGGATTTTTTAATCTTCAAACACGCCATTTCAAACATCTTGCTGGAGAGAAGATCGTAATTTATTCATAGTAAAATTTTGCGCGGTAAATTTATAACTTTTGAGGGCATAGACGGGAGCGGCAAATCAACGCAATTGCGCCTGATTGCAGGAGATTTGCGTGTTCGCGGGCTTGATGTTCTGACAACTTTGCAACCCGGCGGAACACCGCTCGGTCGCCGTCTGCGCGAAGCCTTTCTCGAAACCGAAGAAAATGTTCACCCGATGGCGGAGCTTCTGCTTTTTGCCGCCGACCGCGCCCAACACGTCAATTTTCTGATCAAACCCGCACTCGCCGAAGGTAGAATCGTGATTTCCGACCGTTACGCCGACGCGACTGCCGCTTATCAAGGCGCGGGACGCGGTTTTGACGAAAAAATAATCAACCAGGTTATCAAACTCGCAACTGACGGATTAAAACCAGACTTGACGCTTTTTTTCGATGTTCCGATTGAAAAAGCGATTCTGAGAACAAATTCGCGACCCGACGACGAAACCATCAAAAACCGGATGGACAAGGAAACGACCGAATTTTACGACCGCGTCCGCAAATCTTACTTGAAAATGGCTGAAAAAGAGCCAAAGCGTTTTCGTGTGATAGACGCGAGCGGTTCGATTGAAGAAGTTCACGCGAAGGTTTCTGAAATCGTGACAAAGTTTCTAAAGTGAAAAAGTGAAAAGGTGAAAAGGTGAAAAAGTTTATTACCGAATGCTAAAGACTTTTTCACTTTTAGCCTTTTTCACTTTTTCACCTTCAAATCTATGTTCAATAAACTCAGCGGCAACAATCACATCAAAGATATTTTACGGCGAATGCTTCAAAACCAGCGTGTGCCACGCTCGCTGCTTTTCGCGGGCATTGATGGTGTCGGCAAAAAACAATTCGCGCTCGAACTTGCCAAATCCTTTGTCTGTTTGAATCCCCGAAACAGCGAAGCCTGCGACGAATGCGCCGCTTGCCGACGCGCTGATATTTTTCATATACCAATCGTTACTGAAGCAACAAAAGTTGATGAAAAACTTAGAGAAACTTTTAAACAAGTCTTTTTTAGCGAACACGCTGATATTGGTAAAGTCGTTGCACTTAAAAAGAATATTTTAGTTGGAGCAATCCGTGACCTCGAAAAAGAAGCAAATTTTCGTCCATATTCAGCCAAGGCGCGATTTTTTATCATTGACGATGCCGACAAAATGACTGATGAGTCATCCAACGCCCTTCTAAAAACTCTTGAAGAACCTTCGGAAACATCGCATATTTTTCTCATAACAGCGCGTCCCGATTCACTTTTGCAAACGATTCGTTCGCGCTGTCAGACGATTCGGTTCGCGCCGATTGAAGCGAAACAGATTGAAGAAAAAATCATTGCGACCGAAAAATTTTCCCCGGTTGACGCGGAACTCGTCGCACGGCTTTCGGCGGGAAGCATCGGACACGCACTGAAATTCGATTTGGAGAAATTTCGCACGAAACGCGAAGCGATGTTCAATGCTTTGCAAAGTCTCGCGGGAAAACCGAATTATCTTGCGCTTTTGAAAACCGGCGAAGAAATGAACGACCCGAAAAACAAGGACGATTACGAATTTTCTCTCGAAATCCTGCAAACGCTGATTCACGACATCTGGATTTTGATGCACGGCGCAAACGAGCAAACGCTGGTTAATATTGACCTCAAACCATCGCTCAAAAAATTGTCCGAAACGACTGAAAGCCGACAGCTTGCCGCGTGGCTCGAGGAAATCGAAACCTTGCGCGAAACTTTGGCGGTCAACGTCAACCGCAAGATTGCGACCGACGCGCTTTTTGTCGGAATGGCGAAAGTCTGAGTTTTTTTTTCGGTTCGCCAAGCAACATTTCGGATTGTTTGCATCTCAAAAGTAGGTAAGGACTTAAATTATGAAGATAAAAACCGTTTTCGTGCCGGTCGCCGCGTTCTTAATATTTGCTTCAAATGCTTTTTCGCAACAAGGCAACGGAACTCGCCAAATGCCGAATGTCCCGCCGACATTGGGCAGTGCGGTAAATCGTCCGCCCGAATTCTTCAAAGTCGGCGAGGTAACCGGCAAAGTCGGCGGCGCAAAGGCGATTATTCTGGTCAAACCTTCTTACCCGGAAGCGGCAAAAGAAATCGGCGCGGAAGGAAAAGTGCGGGTTGAGATAGAGATCGAGGAATTAGGCAATGTCGTTTCGGCAAAAGCCGTTTCCGGTCAGCCGTCGCTTTACGAAGCCGCGCAAAACGCCGCTTTAAAATCAAAATTCAACACGCCGAATGTCAACGGGCAGAAAACGAGAGTTACGGGATATTTGAACTACAATTTTGTGATCGAAACGCCGAACTGGTTTATTGTCGCTTACTGTTTGCCCGCCGCGATATTTTTACCGCCGCCGGTGATTAAAAAGGCTTTTCAAGCGGATTGGACCGAAGAAAACGCCTTGATTGACCGTTTGACGGAAATAAAGCGGCTTGAACCGAAAATTGACAAACCGACACTCGTTACCGAATCCGTTGAAACATCCGGCAGTAAAACCGTTTTCCGCAAAAGCATTCAAGGAAGATTAAGTGTTCCGCCAATCAATTACGAAGCCATTACAATTTCTCAAAACTTAATTACTTTACTGCAAAAACGTCTGGCAAACGACGAGTTGAATTTGTGGAAATTTAATCTCGGCTTGAATATTTTAGGCGCGATGGGAGCTTTTCGTGATCCGGTAGAACGGCAAAATGCTTCGATATTTATTAAAAAAGCCATTGAAACCGCGCCGCCGAACGCTTCGCCGGAGGTTTTAGCCGAGCTAAAAAGACTTTTGCAAGTGATTATTGAAGAAGATAATTCTCAAGGTTTCAAACCGAGAAACAGCGGAACTTACAGGGACCTTTACCGCGAATTCGAGAAATCTTTGCAAGTATTGTTTAAAAATAATTGAGCAATTTCCCCGATTTTATTTTATAATTTCACCAAACCTCGAGAGAGAAGGAGCGAAAATGCGAATCAAATTTTTCTTTTTAATATTGCTGGTTCTAAGCGTCGGATTGTCCGACATTTCCGCGCAGGAAGACGCGGGCGGCGCACCCGCAAATCCGACTCTGAAAACGATTTCGGGCGGAGTTTTGAACGGCAAAGCGACGAATCTTGTCAAACCACCATATCCGGCGGCGGCAAAAGCCGTGCGTGCCGAAGGCGCGGTCAATGTGCAGGTCACGATTGACGAAGAAGGCAGTGTCATTTCGGCAAGCGCGGTTTCGGGTCATCCGCTTCTGCGAGCGGCGGCGGTGCAAGCGGCGCGGACATCGAAATTTTCGCCGACGACGCTTTCCGGTCAACCCGTCAAAGTGACGGGCATCATCGTCTATAATTTTGTTCTGCCGAAAGCCCCGCAAACACGCGATTCCGAAAAACTGATTCCGATGGGTTTGGTAATGTTTCTGACGGCGATGAAAGACATTCCCGGCGATGAAGAAAGTGGGCAGATTCTGCGCGATTTGGGCAACGAGCTGCCCGCTTCGATGAAAGCCGAAAAATCGCGGTTCGAAAAACTTGCCCGTGCCAAAACGGCAAGCGAAAAAGGCAGAATCATTGATGAAATTATCGCTTCGATACGGAAAGATTCGACCGGCACGGACACTTGGATGATTGATTTAGGAAAACAATGGGGGAACGCAATCGGCGAAGCATACAAGATTACGGACAGCGAATACCGCCGCGACCGCCAGAATTTCATCAAAAGTTTGCAGGGAATGAACTGGCTTCTCGAATCGCCGCCGAAAGATATTTCCGAAGAAACGATTGATAAAATCCGCGCCATCGCTTCATATAACGACGAAACGGATGCAATTACGCCCGAATTTATCAGCGATTTTTTCAAGGCTAGTTTAGATTTTATCCAGTATATGATTGATGACGGAAAACGCGGAAACAGTTAAACCTTCAACCATCGAACGCGGGTTTGCCTTTGCCTGTGTGGTCGTAATGTCGGCGACGGCTTTCGCGGTTGGTTATTTTAACCCCGTAACTGCCGGATTTTTTCCCGTTTGTCCGTTGTTAAAGCTGACGGGAATAGCCTGTCCGGGCTGCGGAATGACACGCGGACTTCACGCGCTGCTTCACGGCGATTTTGTTTCCGCGCTCGACTACAATCTGCTTTTGCCCGCCGTTTTGTTTTTCTTCGGATTTTTATTCGTTTCGTTTTTCTTGACCTTTGCGCGCGGTCGCGGATTGAGTTTCAAGGCTTTTACGCCGCTCGTGATTTGGAGTTTCTTCGGTGTCGCGCTGGCTTTTACGGTTCTGCGAAATTTGCCTTTTTATCCTTTTAATATTTTATATCCATAATTTTTTAGCCACAGAGAACACAGAGTTCACAGAGAAAAATTGTAAAATCTCCGTGAACTCTGTGGCTAATTTTTATGAAATTTGGACGAGCGATTTTTGCAGTTCCTTTTCGATTTGCGGAGATAATTCGATAACGGCAAATCGCTTATCGGCATACAAATAATCTTCGCCCGATTCATCAATTATCCTAATAAAACCTTCGACAGTATCATTTTTCTCAGGTTCAATTATCGGATAGACTTTACGCACATCTAAAGACATTTCGTAATCGGTGTTATTTAAACAGAGAGCATAACCAATAATCTTCATAACTTTAATCTAACCACCGTTTAATCTTTACGCCGTGCTTCCCGACTCCGTGACATTCATACCAATGAAGTTCAGCAAAACGCATTGAACCGTCGTGTAACTCGACGTAAGCCTTACCTTTCAATTTCCGCCAATTTCTTCCGCCGAAATGATGGCGCAAATACTCCAAATCTCTAATCGAAAACCTTCGTGCGATGACTTCGATTTCGGTTATCGGCGGCAGATAACGCTTAAAATCAATCATATTGAAATCCTTACCTTTGGTTCAATGATTTTAAAGAACTCTGCGATAGATAGTTTCTATGAAATCTGCACGAGCGGCTTTTCTTCCAAAAGCGATTTGGCGTTGCTGCCTTCTTTTCTGAGAAGTTCGACTTCTTTGACGAATTCCTCGACAATATCCGCTCCCGCGACTTTGCGCATCGGCACGCCGTTTTTGAAAATCATTCCGACCTGCCGACCGAATGTGATGCCGAGCTGCGAATCGTGCGCTTCGCCCGGACCGTTGACGGCGCAGCCCATAATCGAAAGATGAAGCGGTTCTTCAACGTGCGCCAGACGGCGTTCGACTTCCGTCACGATTTCGACAAAATTATCAACGTCCAATCTTCCGCACGTCGGACAAGCGACAACCGTCACGCCGCGTTTTCTGAGTTCCAGAGATTTCAAAACTTCCCAACCGACGCGAACTTCTTCGTGCGGTTCGGCGGCTAAACTGACGCGAATCGTGTCGCCGATGCCTTCGTGAAGCAAAATTCCGAGTCCCATCGCCGATTTGATCGTGCCGCCAAAAGGCGTTCCGGCTTCGGTTACGCCCAAGTGAAGCGGATAATCTACTTTTGTCGCCATCAAACGATATGCTTCGACCATTCGATTTACGTCCGATGCTTTGAGCGAAATGACGATGTTGTTAAAATTCAAATCTTCCAAAATCCGAACGTGGCGCATTCCCGATTCGACCATCGCTTCGGGCGTTGCCGTGCCGTATTTTCGGAGCAAATCTTTTTCGAGCGAGCCGCCGTTGACACCAATTCTGATCGGAACGCCTTTCGCTTCAGTTGCGCGGACAACTTCGCGCACACGGTCAATCGAGCCGATATTTCCGGGATTCAGGCGCAGTTTATCAATTCCCGCGTCGAGTGCTTTTAACGCTAATTTATAATGAAAATGGATGTCGGCGACAATCGGGACTTCCGTAAGTTTGCGAATTTTAACAAGTGCCGCCGCCGCATCATCGTCGGGAACGGCAATGCGGACGATTTCGCATCCGGCTTTTGTCATTTCTTCGATTTGTTTGATTGTTCCGTCAACGTCGGTCGTGTCGGTCTTCGTCATTGATTGGACGGAAACGGGCGCACCGCCGCCGATTTGAATGTTTCTGACCTTGACCGCTTTTGATTCTCTTTTCATCTGATTCACCAAAAAACTAAAAGGATAAACAAAGATAATATCAAAAACTACCCGTGTCTATCCTTTTTAATCTTACAAAAATTTACTTCGATTTTAGAAAAATCTCGAAATGTCTAAAAACAGAGTAAAGACCATCAGCAATAAAATTATTGCCAAACCCGCCAGTTGAATTTTTTCCTTAATTGCCATCGAAAGCGTTCTGCCAAACCACGACATCACTTTTTCGATGCCGAGAACCATAATCTGCCCGCCGTCGAGCAGCGGAATCGGCAGAAGATTGAACACGCCTAAATTCAAACTGATCACCGCAAGAATCTGCAAAAGCCCGATAAATCCGGCACCTGCGACAACTTGCGCGATGATTTGAACAATGCCGACCGGACCAGCCAGACCGGCATCTTTAACCGAACGCTGTCCCGAAAAAAGCTGACCGAAAACTCTGCCCGTCAAACGAATAATCTCAAGATTAGCATTGACGGCATAGCTCGCCGCTTGCCCGATTGTCGCCGGGTCTTTGGCGGTTTCAACCGTGTTGCCGAACTGAATGCCGATTTGCCAGTCGCCTTTTTCGCTTTGCTTGGCAGATGTCGTAATTTCCTTGCTTTCGTTGTTGCGATTGACGGTCAGCAAAAGCGGTTGGTCTTTGGCTTCGCTAATCATATTGCGAACTTCCATACGGTTACGCACCAATTTGCCGTTGACCGCCGTAATCCAATCGCCTTTCTGCAACCCGGATTGGGCAGCGGGCATATTTTCGACAACCTTGTCCACGACTATCGGCTCGGCTCCCATATCGGGTTCAAAATCGAGTTCGCCGATACCGTTGCCGTTCATCTGAATTTTCGTCGGTTTAATCGTCAGCGGAACTCTTTTTCCTTCGCGCTCGACAACCAGCGGAATTTCTTTTTCGGGCGCAATCGCCGCGTCTTTGCGGATGCGGTCAAGCGTCGGATTTTCCACGCCGTCAAACGTCACGATGCGATCACCCACCTTGATTCCGGCTTGTTCAGCCGCGCCGCTCGCTTTGACAATGCCGACCACCGGCGCAGGCATCGCAGGAATCCCGTCAGCCAACGCCATTCCAAACGGAATTCCGAGCGCAAGCACGATATTCATAAACGGTCCGCCGACCATCACGAGAAATTTCTGCCAACGCGGACGCAGTTCGTAAAGTTCCGAATCGGGAACTTTTTCGCCGTCCGATTCGCCGCCTTCGAGTGCGGCAGTCGCTTCGTCGCCGTAAAGTTTGACGTATGCGCCGAGCGGAATCGCCGAGATTCGATAATCCGTATGACCGACCTTAAATCCCCAGACGCGTGGTCCCAAGCCAAAAAACGAATAGGCTTCGACGCGCATTCCGAGAAGTTTGGCAACGATAAAATGTCCGAACTCATGGATGTTGATGGCAACTCCGAGAACGAATACGACAGCTAAAATTACTATTAAAATATCAGACATTATTATAAAATCCTTTTCAAGATAACTTTCGGTTTAGAACCCAATTCCTGCACCGAAGTTGCAAATAAAGTGTAAAACTCCCGCTCAAGTTTATCAACTTACGGCAATAAATCGGCGATTTTGATTTTCGCGTCCGGCATTGCGAGCGGCGAAACTTTATCCGTTTCAGTAAAAATTCGCCTTTCGGTGTAAATAAAACCGAGTTTTTTATCTTTTTTCGGCTGCCGATAAACTTCCAGACAGCGATCTTTCAAATTCAAAATCCAATAATCTTGAATTTTGTTCTGCGCGTAAAGCACGGCTTTCTTCGTGCGATCAAGTCGCAACGTCGAATCGGAAACCTCGACAATCAGTTCAGCGGTTTTCGGATGCGAACTCATAAAATCTCTTACGCCGCCTTTAATTACAGCAACATCCGGTTCGGGTTCACTGCGCTTGCTGAAGCTCAACGGAAGTTGACTGTCAACAATATATCCTTGTGTAAAAATCTCTCTCAAAGCCTCAAGAATAATTCTGACAGCCGTTGCGTGCGGTTTATTCATTGGCGACATTTCGATAATTTCTCCTTCGATAAGTTCCACCCGCTTGCCGTCAAAAAAACCTAATTCCGCCATTTTATGATACTCGTCGCACGTCCATCGGCGAACTTTAACCGCTTCATTTTCAAATCCGTTCTGCCCGTTTTCTAAAACAAAGGACGCAGTAACTGTTTGATTTTTGGTTGTTGTTTGCTGCATAAAAATCTCACCTCACATTGCCGAAGCAGTTTTTTCGAGTTTCATTATAGCGCGTTTTCGTGCAAAATCATCGGCTTTCAAAACGGCTTCCAAACTTGACGCGGCTTGCGCTTCGTGTTCATTGATTACCGCTTCGATAATGCGCGGAATGTCGCTCAGACGAATTTTGTTATCCAAAAATGCTTGCACGGCGATTTCGTTCGCGGCATTTAAAACGGCGGGCATCGTTCCGCCGACTTTTAAGGCTTTGTAAGCAAGCGCCAGACACGGAAATTTTTCCAGATCGGGTTCTTCAAACGTCAAAGTCGAAAATTTTCTAAAATCGAGCGGTTCGAGACAACCCGCCTGACGCGTCGGAAAAGTCAGCGCGTATTGAATCGCGTGTTTCATATCGGTTACGCCGAGCTGTGCGATAACCGAGCCGTCAACCATTTCGATCATCGAATGAATAACCGATTGCGGATGGACAATCACCGAAATATCTTCCGCACCGAAGCCGAAAAGCCAATGCGCTTCGATGACTTCCAAGCCTTTGTTCATCAGCGTCGCCGAATCAATCGTAATTTTGTCGCCCATTTTCCAGTTCGGATGATTGAGGGCTTCTTCACGCGTCGCGTTTTCAATTTCTTCTCTCGATTTCGTCCGAAATGGTCCGCCCGACGCAGTTAAAATCAAGCGTTTGACTTCGCTCGACGATTCACCGCGCAGGCATTGATGCAGCGCGTTATGTTCGGAATCAACGGGCAAAATCTCGGCGTTATTGTCACGCGCCGCCTTCGTCATCAATTCGCCCGCCATCACCAGCGTTTCTTTATTCGCCAACGCCACGCGCTTTCCGGCTTCCAAGGCGCGAAGTGTCGGCACAAACCCGACCGCGCCGACCGTTGCCGAAACAACCGTTTCAGCTTTTTCGTGCGTTGCAACGGCGATTAAACCTTCTTCGCCGACAAGAATTTTCGGCAAATTTTGAATTTTGAATTTTGAATCTTGAATCTTACGAAGCAGTTCTTCCGCGCATTCTTCGTTTTCGCAAGCGACTAATTCGGGTTGGAATTTAATGACCTGTTCGGCTAATTTTTCGACGTTTTTGCCGGCGCCCAGCGCGACCACGCGAAAATCTTTGAGATGCTCGACCGTTTTCAAAGTGTTACAGCCGATTGAACCCGTCGAGCCTAAAATGGAGATTGATTTCATAAAACAAGAATTAACAGATTACCATAAATCAAAGAAGAACAGCGAGGAAAGCCTTTATTTATCGCGTAATACGTTTAATTTACAATACTTTACACAAAAAATTCAAACTTTTCGCCGGTTTCCGCCCTCAAACTTAACAGGCAAATTAAGTTTTGCTCTTAAAAATTTACGAACAAGGGAGAAATCATCATGAAAAAAATTTTAGCACTATCACTACTTTTAGGCTCTTCCGTATTATTTGTTTCGTCTGCCGAAGCGAAAACTACGGCAAACACTGCGGAAAATATCAGTTCGACAGTCGAACTCAATGCTGCACAGCAAAGACTCTGGCAACAAAATCGGCGTGTTCGCGTTGTTACCAGAACCCGCATCGTGCGCGTCGGCTATCGCACCTACCGCGAAGTCGTCCAATACCGCTATCGTCCGAACGGCAGAGTAACAGTCCGTGTTCTGAGCCGCACACGCATTCGCTAAACGCAATCATCAATAAAAATACTTAAGCGGGATTCTACTTTCTCCTCCCGCTTTTTTCTTTTGGTAGTGAACAGAAAGTAAGGCTCTTTGAAATTCTCGATTCGTGATTGAAAAGAGATAAAACGTCATCGCCGGGAGCGCACGCATCCCTGCGTGCTGGACGCGAAGCGTTCAAACATCTCGTTATCAATGCAAGTTGATTTCGCAACTAACGCTGATATGCCGCGAAGCGCGACCTAGCACGCAGGGATGCGTGCGCTCCCGGCAATGACGTTCTTTTCTCAAAGCATTACTTTTAGTTCTCTACCTTTCTTTTTACAATTTTCTTCCGAAACGTCCGAAACCTCTCTTCTACCGAATATTCTCACCGAACAGCAATCAATTTCACGTTAAAACTAATCAAAAGTTATCTCTGACAAATTTATATTTTTGTCCGATAGGGCTATTTTTCTCGTGCAGTTGATTGTTTTTCTTTCCGGCAAGCCTTTTATTAAATTTATCTTTTCGATTTTTCTCTGTTGAAATCCTGAGTCGCTTCGAGATAATGTGCTTTGTCTTTATTTTCTGCCAGGTAAGCATTAAATTCGCCCGACTGCCCGCGCGGAACACTCAGGGTTTTCCAATCCGATGCGCGAAAATGTTTCGCCAAAAACGTAATCTGCCCGACGTGATAAGCAATATGCGCGAGCGAACGATTCATCGCCTTAATAACCGAAAAATCTTCGCCGCGTATTTTTACGGTTTTGCCGAAATCTTCAACTTTTAACGATTCAAGCGTCCCGAAAAGCGCAGTCCAACCCGTTTCCCAAAGTGCATCAAGAGATTCCCGCGTGTCGTTTTCGGCAATAAATTCCGAATCACGATGCCGATCAGCCTTTTCGCCGTCCGTCGTCAAAAAATCCGTCCAACGCGAACGCAGATTTCCGCCGATATGTTTGACCATCACGCCAATCGAATTCGATTCCGCATCAATCGCCCGAAAATATTCGTCCGTTGTAACCTGCTCAATCGCCCGTTCCGCCAATTTTTTATAATTGCGAAATGCCTCGATCGTATCCGTTTTGTAGTTTTCGATAATTTGTTCGGTCATTGTTTTTCCTCCAATTGGTAGTTAAGTAATTCAGGGGAGAGAAGTTGCCGAAATTTTATTTCAAGATTTTTTTTGGCTTTGGGGAATTTATCAACCAACTCTTTTATTAATTCTTCTGATTCAATTGGGTTTGTTGTGGAAATTCTATTAGAACAATAGAAAATGGAAGCAATTATATCATCTATTATTTTGCAGTTGGTTTCGTCTACCAGTATTCTTCTTTCTGAAAAATAACTCGCAAGTTCAACCTTTTTTTCACTAAGAATCTTTATTCTTGATAAAACTTCATCAGAAAGATTTTCATTATCTGAATATTTTATCTTAGCTTTAATTATTAGCAATTCCCTTTCTATCCAATTGATTTTTGCATAAATATGTTGAATAACATCGGCACGTTGCTGATGAAGTAATGAA
This sequence comes from Acidobacteriota bacterium, assembly GCA_031412675.1. Lineage (GTDB taxonomy): Bacteria > Acidobacteriota > Blastocatellia > Pyrinomonadales > Pyrinomonadaceae > JAFDVJ01. Next base: position 25,799 of record JANODL010000132.1, read on the forward strand.
TATTTTGTTTGAAACTCAAAATGTTTTGCATCAAATTCTGCCTTTAGCCTCGCTTTATGACTTTCTAAATTACTTTGAAGTTCAATCTTAAATGACTCTAAATCGCTTTGAAGTTGGCTTTTGTATTTCTCAATATCCTTAGAAAGATAGCTTTTGAAAAATTCGCGCATTACAAAAGCCAAAACTGCGACAATCGAAGTTGGAAGTAGAATTAGCTGAATAATTGTTTGCCAGATTTCCATAATTAATTTCCTCGTTGGTCGCGTTAGCGACATTTTGAATTTAGCCGTGTGTTTCAACGCACGGTTATTGTAAATCAGATTTTGCGTCGCGTCAGCGACGGCTGAAATATGCGTCAAATTATATTCAATCGTCGCTGACGCGACGCAGGTTGTTTTTTCTTTGTTCCGTGCAATAAATTACACGGCTAAATTCAAGTAACCGCTAACGCGGTAAAATTTCGGCAATTTTTTAATCAATCACATCCAAAATTTCGGCAATTTGCTCAGTTGTCGGAAGTTGTCCGCGAAGGTTTTCGGGGAGAGTTGAAACGAGTTCGTATTGGGCGATGCCGATTGGCGAAACGGATTGTTGAAGCGCGTATTCGACGATTGTTTTGTCTTTGTCCTTGCATAAGATTATGCCGATTGACGGATTTTCGTCCGGCAGACGGATTTTGTCGTTCAGAACGGCGAGATAAAACTGCATTTTGCCGACGTATTCGGGCAGAAATTCGCCGATTTTGAGTTCGATTGCCACTAACGAGCGTAACGCCCGATGATATAAAAGCAAATCAATAAAATACTCTTTGTCCGAAACTTCGAGCCGAAACTGACTGCCGACAAACGCAAACATTCCGCCCATTTCGCGCAGAAAATGTTCGACCTTACCGATTAAAGCCGTTTCGAGTTGGCGTTCGCTGTATTCGTCGCCGAGTTCGAGAAAATCGAAAAGATATTCGTCTTTGACGGCGAGCTTGGCTTGGTTTTTATGTTCTTCCGAAACCGTTTGGTCAAAATTCGTCTGACTCAGCAAAGTTCGCTCGTAATCTTTGTTTTCGATTCGATGAATCAGAACATTTTTACTCCAACCGAATTTGCGCGTCATTCTGATATAAAATTCACGCTCAAGGTCGTCTTTGCATTTATCTAAAATCACGCGATTGTGCGACCAGCCAATTTCTGCCACCAGTGGTGGCAGTTTTTCACTTTGATAATACGCCAGATAAAAATTACGCATATACCAAAGGCTTCTGCCCGATAAACCTGCAATTTCGGGAAATTCTTCGCGCAAATCTTTTGCCAATTTTTCGACCACAGACTTGCCCCAAGTTTCACCTTCTTGCCGTTCAACAATCATTTTCCCTATTTCCCAATACATCGAAATAAGTTTCTTGTTCACAAATTTTAACGATTCGAGTTGAGTCGTGCGAACAAGTTCTTTGATGTCTTTCAGTAGTTTTGCATAATCGTTTTGAATTATTTCGCTCATAATGAATTCATTATTCGGTTTTCTCCGATTTGTTTAGCGCAATCATCCGTTTGTAATACGCCTTGATGTAATCTTTCATCCAGACTTGCCACCAGCCGATGCCGTGTTGTTTGGCTTCGCGGTTTGCTTCCGTTGCCGTCCAGCCCTCGACGAGCATTCGATAGACGGCGACGACTGTTCCCGTGCGGTCTGCGCCGCGTTTGCAGTGGATGAAAACGGGATGATGTTCGGGATTGCGGACGACTTCGATTATTTTGTCAATTTCGTCGTTTTTGGCGGCGAACCAGTTGCTTAAATGCAGATTGATAAAATGCAAGCCGTTTTCTTCGGCACACTGCTTTTCGCGGCGGACTTTTTCGCGGGCATCGCGGAAGTTGATGATGGTTTTGATGCCGAGCGCGGCAAGCCGCCGGATGCCTTCGACGGTCGGTTGCCCGCCGCGATAGAGATTTTCGTTGATGCGGTGAAAGTTTGGCAAATGTTCGTCTTTCGGTTTTTCGGCGGCGCGTCTTTTCATCTTTTACAGATAAGGACAAATTGTTAATAGCCCCGCGACTTATCGTGGGGAACTGATCCGATAAAGATTGCAAGTCCCGTATCGGAGGACAGACAAATAATTTTGGTAGTGAACAAAAAGTAATGCTATTTGAAATTCTGAATCGTTGGTTGAAAATAAGAATCTTCATCACCGGGAGCGCACGCATCCCTGCGTGCTAGGTCGCGCTTCGCGGCATACCAGCGATTAGCAATCTTCAACTTGAATTTACGCCGAGTTTTTTGAACGCCAAGCGTTCAGCACGCACGGATGCGTGCGCTCCCGGCAATAAAGATTCTTTGCAAAGCATTACTTTTAGTTCACTACCATAATTTTAATCTTCCGTCCCATCCGGGATTCTGCCGATTGTTGACATTTCACCCCGCGGTAAATCGCGGGACTATTGACTTTCATCCGCTTTGCGGATTTTTCTGCTTTGCGGATTTTCCCGCATCAGCTTTTGATTTTCTCCGAAACGTCTTCACGCGCAACAGTTTCCTGCTCGTTCGTCTGCATATTTTTGAGCGTCACGTTGCCCGCGGCAAGCTCGTTTTCCTTTAAGAGACAAACAAACGGAACACCGATTTGTTCGGCATATTTTACCGGCTTTCCCTTTTGGCTGATTTCGGGATAAACCAAAACGCGCAAACCTTTTTGGCGCAGTTCGCCCGCCAGCTTCAAACATTCGCCGACTAACGCCTCATCGAAACCGGCGATCATCACATCGGCGGAATCCAATTTCAATTTGCCTTCCGCAATCGGTTTCTCAAACATTCCGCGCTCGTCCATCACGACGAGAATTCTTTCCAGCCCCAAAGAAAAACCGCACGCCGGAATCTGTTCCTTCCCGAACATTCCAATCAAACCGTCATAACGCCCGCCGCCGCCAAGCGAACCAATTTCCTTTCCAACATCAATTTCAAAAATTGCGCCTGTATAGTAAGACAAACCGCGAGCAAGATTTGGAGAAAATTGAATGTTACATTGATTTTCCCCGAACTTTCCCAAAATTGATTCTATTTCTTTTAATGCTTCGTTTCCCTCTGTATGTTCACTTACCATCCGACGAACTTCATTTATTGAATCTCTATTCCATCCAGATAAATCTGTTCGTTTAACATGACTAGAATCAGTTATGTGAAAAACTTCAAATCTTCTTTTATCAATTCGTGAAAACAAATCTGAAATACTTTCAAAAGATTGTTCTGATAATCCTCGCGCAACAAATTCTTTTTTAACACCTTCAACACCTATTTTATCTAATTTATCTAGGGCTGTAAGTGCTTCAATGTGCTGGAATTCTTTAATACCTGATTCATCAAGAATGGCTTTTAGAATTTTTCTATGATTTAAACGGATTACAAATCTCGTATAGCCTGGTTTATCCTTAAATTCTAATCTTTCCAAAATCTCGCTGACGGCACTAATCAATTCGGCTTCGACCATCATCGAATTTGAACCGATTGCGTCAACGTCGCATTGGTAGAATTCGCGGAAACGTCCACGCGCCGGTCTATCTGCTCTCCAGACGGGTTGGATTTGGTAGCGTTTGAAGAATTTCGGCAGTTCGTTGCGGTAATTTGCGACGACTCTTGCGAGCGGAACGGTTAGATCGTAGCGCAGCGCAAGGTCTGACAAGCCTTTTTCGCCCTGCGAAACGTCGAGCTTTTCGCCGCGTTTGAGGATGCGGAACATTAGCTGATTGCCTTCTTCGCCGTATTTGCCGGTCAGGGTTTCGAGGTTTTCGACCGCCGGAGTTTCGAGCGGTTCAAAGCCGTAAGATTCGTAAACTTCCTTGATAATGCCGATCACGTAATTGCGTTTGCGAACGTCCGCCGGCAGAAAATCGCGCATTCCCCGCGCGGGTTGTGTTTTGCTCATAATCTTAAAGTGAAAAAGTGAAAAAGGGTAAAAGCGAAAAAGTTTTTGTTGATTTTATTCAAGCAAACTTTTTCACCTTTTCACCTTTTCACTTTTTCACTTTCAATCTTACACGATAAATGTTTTCGGGGGAAAATTCGCCGCCGATTTTACGGCTGTTCGTTGCGGTAAATTTCCGAGAGCGTAATGTAGTTTTGCCAGAATTTCTGAATATTTTCGACTTCTTCGTCGGTCAATTCTCTTTTAACCTTCGCGGGACTGCCCAAAACAAACGAGCGTTCGGGAATAATCGTGTTCGGTGTCACCAGACTGCCCGCCGCAATCAGGGAGTTTTTGCCGATTCGCGCACCGTCCAAAATTATCGCGCCGATGCCGATTAAACTTCCCGTTTCGATATAACAACCGTGAATCGTCGCGCTGTGTCCGACCGTCACGCTGTTTTCGATAATCGTCGGAAAATCGTTGCCCCGCGAAACGTGAATAATCGTGCCGTCCTGTATGTTCACGCCCGCGCCGATGCGTATGTGATTAACGTCGCCGCGCAGAACGCAGTTATACCAAATGCTCGCCCGTTCGCCGATTTCGACATCGCCGATAATGACGGCATTTTCGGCAATAAACGCGCTGTCGTGAATCTTCGGCGCGGTGTTTTGAAAATTTTTAATCATATTTATTCAGCCGGTTTTATTGCCTGCGAAACACACGAAAGGAACGAAAAATAAAACAAAAATCCAAATCTCTTCTCTTTTTTTAGTATATTTCGTATATTTCGCAGGCAAAAAATCGTTTTAATCTATCGCTTTCTAAAATAAATCGTAGCCTTTCAATCATTAAACGGCAAGATTTGGAGTTTATAAGCAAAACGTGGCAAACTCAAAGACATTAAACCGGAGGAAATATTTTATGGCAAGAAAACACAAAATTTTAGCGTTTTCGGGCAGTTTGCGCGAACACGCATACAGCAAACGGGTCGTCAAAACGGCAATCAAAGGCGCGGAAAACGCGGGCGCGGAAGTTACCTATATTGATTTGCGCGACTTTCCGATGCCGATTTACAACGCCGACGACCACGAGCAAAACGGCTTTGACGAAAACGCACGCAAACTGCAAAAACTTCTCCACGAACATCAGGGATTGCTGATTTGTTCGCCCGAATATAACGGCTCATTGAGCGGCGCACTAAAAAACGCGATTGACTGGACATCGCGTAAAAGCGATGAATTCAAAATGGGCGAAGTCTTCGGCGGCAAGGTCGGCGCAATTATGACCGAATCGCCCGGCGCGTTCGGCGGTCTGCGCTGTCTCGGGCATCTGCGCTCGATTCTTTCGATCTTGGGGGTCAATGTTCTGCCGTCGGAAATCGCGGTCGGCAAAGTTCACGAAATGTTTGACGGCAACGATGAAACGATGACCGACGAAAAGATGAAAAGTCTGCTCGAAAGTCTCGGCGCGTCGCTCGTTGACACGTTGCAAAAACTGCACGGCGAAATCGAAGTTATCACGGATTCGAGCAATTAAAAACAACTATCACCTGTTCCAAAATTTAAATTTGCAATGATAAAAATTTTTATCAAAACAATTCTGGCAATTTGCGTTTGTGTTTTTGCAGTTTCGGCGCAGGACACTTTGCCGATTATTAAGGAAACAAAAGCGATTACGGATTTGAAACCGCTTTTGCCTTCCAAGGAAAACAAAAAGCCGCTGCTCGTAAATTTCTGGGCGACGTGGTGCGGTCCGTGCCGCGTCGAATTTCCCGAACTCGTCAAGATTGATGCCGAATACCGCGCCAAAGGTTTGGATTTCGCGATCGTTTCGCTCGATAATCTCGGCTCGGTGGATTTTCGCGTCGCCGATTTTCTGAAAAGCTATAAATCTACGATGCCGTCTTATTTGCTCGATCTGCCGACGCGGACGAAAATAAATCGGGCGATTCGCCGGATTGCGCCGGGATCACGCGGCGGAATGCCGCTGACCCTGCTGTTCGACGCGAAAGGCAAACTCGTCTATCAAAAAACCGGCATTGTTGACGCAAAAATTTTACGGGCGAAAATTGATAAAGTCCTCAACCGCCAACCGTAAAATATAAAATGCCGCGTTTCGAGCCTTATTGCATTGAAGTAAGCCCGAAAAAATATTATGTTTAGACAAAGACTGATTGATGCCTTACGGCAGCGTTTTCAAACCCGATAAATATTTCATAAAGGAAGCAAAACAGTGAAACCGACTGATATAAAAGACCCTGAATATTTCCACAAGGTAGTTGACTGTCAATACGCGTGTCCGGCGCATACGCCGGTTCCCGAATATATCCGCCTGATCGCGCAGGGCAAATACACGGAAGCCTATATGATCAACTGGGATTCCAATGTTTTTCCGGGCATTTTGGGCAGAACGTGCGACCGTCCGTGCGAACCGGCGTGCCGGCGCGGTCGGCTTGAAAAGGAAGAACCCGTCGCGATCTGCCGTCTGAAACGCGTCGCCGCCGACAACAAAGACGATGTAAAAAGTTTGATGCCGCAAGGACCATTTGCGCCGAACGGCAAAAAAATCGCGCTCATCGGCGCGGGTCCGGCGAGTTTGACAGTAGCGCGTGATCTCGCGCCGCTCGGTTACGAAATTCATCTTTTTGACGAACAAATTAAAGGCGGCGGCTTTATGGTCAGCCAGATTCCTTCGTTTCGTCTGCCTGTTACCGTTTTGGATGAAGAAGTCAATTACATTTTAGACCTCGGAATTCACACGCATTTCAAACATTATGTTTCGAGTTTGAAAGAGGTTCTGGAAAAAGATTACGACGCGATTTTTGTCGGCACGGGCGCGCCGCGCGGCAAAGATTTGCCGAAGCTCGAAGGACGTTGGGAAGCTGAAAAAAATGTTCATATCGGCATCAATTGGCTGGCGAGCGTGGCGTTTGAACACACGCAGAAAGTCGGCAAAAAAGTTCTCGTCATCGGCGGCGGAAATACGGCGATGGATTGCTGCCGAACTTCGCGCAGAATCGGCGGCGATGATGTCAAAGTCGTCGTGCGTTCGCCGTTTGCCGATATGAAAGCCTCGCCGTGGGAAAAAGAAGACGCACAACACGAAGATATTCCGATCATTGACAATCACGTTCCGAAATCGTTCGTTGTCGAAGACGGCAAACTCAAAGGAATGACGTTTGAAAAGGTCGAAGCGGTCTATGACGAAAACGGCAAACGAAAATTAGTCCCGACGGGCGAAGCGGACGTTTTCTTTGAAGCCGACGACGTTATCTTAGCAATCGGACAAGACAACGCTTTCCCGTGGATCGAACGCGACATCGGCATCGAATTCGGCGAATGGGAAATGCCGGTTGTCGATAAAATTACGTTTCAAACGACGCATCCGAAAGTTTTTATCGGCGGCGACGCGGCTTTCGGACCCGAAAACGTCATCACCGCAGTCGCACACGGACATCAAGCGGCGGTTTCGATTCATCGTCTTTGCAACAACGAAGATGTTAATGAGCGTCTTTCGCCTTTTGTCAATCTGCACAGCCAGAAAATGGGCATTCACGAATGGGCTTATGACAGCGAAATTGATCACGACCCGCGTTACATCGTGCCGCAAGCCGATAAATCAATCACGCTGAAAGACCGCAAAAAGGAAGTCGAACTCGGTTTCGACCGCCTGACGGGTTTCAAAGAAGCCGAACGCTGTCTGAACTGCGACGTGCAGACGGTTTTCACCGAATCGAAATGTATCGAATGCGATGCCTGCGTGGACGTTTGCCCGACCGCCTGCATCACGTTCACGCACAACGAGGACGAGGAAAACGATCTGCGCCAAAAATTAAAAGTTCCCGCGCTCAATCTGACCCAAGACCTATACGTTTCAGAAACTCTGCCGACGATGCGCGTGATGGTCAAAGACGAAGACGTTTGCCTGCACTGCGGACTCTGCGCCGAACGCTGCCCGACCGCCGCGTGGGATATGCAGAAGTTTTTCTATAATGTGACGAAAACTTATACGAGTTGCGGAAAGTAAAGAATTTTTGCCTACGAAACACACGAAAGATACGAAAAAAGAAGAAGTTTCGTGTTTTTCGTATCTTTCGTGGGCAAATAAAGGATTGTGTTAAAATTGAGTTATGAGCGTTGTTTCAACTTCGGAAATCAGACTGACAAAAACCAAAGCGGGCGTTCTTCGCATCGGTGATACGCGGGTTTCGCTCGATTCGGTGATTATTGCTTTTAATCAAGGTTCTGCGCCTGAACAGATTGTTTATGATTACGACACGCTGACTTTATCGGAAGTCTATGCGGCAATCAGTTATTATCTGCAAAATCGTGAAACGGTTGATGCTTATTTGGCAAAAAGAGCGAAGCAAAACGAAAAATTGCGCGAAGCGAACGATGCGCGTTTCGGTCATCGAGGAATCCGCGAAAAACTTCTGGCTCGCCGCCGAAACGATTTATGAAACTTCTCTCCGATGAAGATTTTAACAATCGAATCGTGCGCGGTCTGCTTCGCCGATTTTCTGCGCTCGATTTGGTTCGGGCGCAAGACGTGGAACTTAGCGGAAAACACGACACGATAGTTTTGGCTTGGGCGGCTCACGAAAATCGTCTGGTTTTGACTCACGATTTTGCCACGATGATTGATTTTGCAGACAGCCGCGTAGCTGACGGTTTGAAGATGCCGGGTGTGATTGCCGTGCCGCAAGATTTGGCGATTGGCGAAGCTATCGAAGAAATTTCTACGCTGATTGAATGCAGCCTCGAAAACGAATGGGAAAACCAAGTCGTTTTCGTGCCGTTAAAATAGATGTTATTGATTTATTTGAGAACCCGCGGAAAACCCGCTTCAAGCGGGCTGAAAATTATTACCGTGTAAGGTTACTTATTCGTTTTATTGCTTCCCGAAATTTTCTATTATAATCGCTTCGTTAAATTGGTTGCCGCGCGCGTAGATGATTTGTTTGAAATCGGGCGAAACGGCGAAGTTAAAAAGTCTGCCGGTTTTTAAATCGGAGAGCATCACGGGCGGGCTGTCGTCAATCGGCTGTCGCCACAGTTGGGAAGTTGCGGGTTTTATGTAAAGAAGTGATTTGCCGTCTGCCGCCCATCGCACGAAATTTCGATTAGTCAGCATTTTCAACAGCTTGAGCGGCTCGCCGCCTTCGGTGGGGAAAATACCGTATTGCCAGGGTTGTTCGCGTTCAGACAGATAAACATAACGCAGCAACAATTTGCCGTCGGGCGATGCGGCAATTGTGCCGGAACTTCGATAGTTGTCGGCGATACCGGAAGGCTCGCCGCCGTTAATGGAAACTTGCCGCGTCGTCATCTGTTTTTGATCGTTTATCATCGCGTAAAAAATCCGGCTGCCGTCGGCGGAAACGTCAAAAAAGCGTTCGTCGCCCGTTGTGCCATTGGTCAGTTGGAGCGGATTTTGTCCGTTTGCATCCATTCGCCAAAGGTGAAGCGTTCCGCCGTTGCGCGAAGAAGCGAAGACGATATAACGTCCGTCCGGTGTGATGCGCGGGGAAATATTCAAACTTCCCTGATTGTCGGTCAGCGGCTGTTGATTGCTGCCGTCAGCGTTCATTTGCCATAAATCCACGTTGCCGCTGCGCGGGCTGGTGAAAATAATTTTACCGTCCGGCGCAAACGCCAAACCTCGAAAACCGTCCTGCGCTTCGCTGCCGAAAGTTAATTGTTCGGCGTTTTCGAGATCGTCGAAAGATGCCGCCCAAACATTTGTTTTGGTAATGTTTTGACCGACCACGAGCGTTTTTGAATTTGCCGACAAACTAATCCAATCGTAATCGTTAAAATCGCGCGTCACGCGCCGCGCTTCGCCCGACGGATAGGCAATACGCCAAATTTGATACGGCTCGCCGGATTTTTCTTTCGCCGTAATGAGCAAGCCCGAACCGTCGGCAAGCCACAGCGCATCGTCTATTTCGTTGAAATTCGGGAGCGGCAAGAATTGTCCGGTGCGGGCGTTAATCGAAAAATCTAAAATTTGCGCTTGACCGGCGTTGTCTTTTCCGCAGAGAACGACGCGTTCGCCGTCCGGCGACCAGGACATCTGTGAATTCCACATCACCGCAGTAAAATGCAGCGTGAACGATTCGAGCAAATTTCCCGTTTCACCGTTTTCGTCCAAGACGGTTAATCCGCTGTCGGCTTTGATGATCGCAATTCGCCTTCCGTCGGGCGAAACGGCGGGCGGGCTGAAGACGTTTCTGGCGAGTATTTGCGGCTTGCCGCCGAAAAGCGGAATGCGGACGAGTGTGCTGTTAGGTCCGCCGAAATCGGAAGTCAGATAGTAAATCTGTGTGCCGTCGGACGAAAACGCCAAATCCGCGTAATCGCCCTCCGGCATAATTTGCACCGCGCTGCCGTTCGTCAAATCTTTGAGCCACAGCGTTTTGGTAACAGGTTTTTCCACCATCGAATAAACCATATATTTGCCGTCGGGCGAGATGGTCGGTTGGTAAGCATTTTGGTCGGGTGTCAGTCGTTTGAGAGTGATATTCAGCGCGTTTTGGACAACGGGCGTTTCGGTGTTTCCCGAATTAAAAAAAGCGGAAACGGCTAAAATCAACAAACCGCCGAAAGCGGCAAAAGCAATCGTTTTTAAGATAATTCTGCGGTTTGTTTCGGTGGGCGATTGGATTTTGTTGGCGGTTTGCGTTCTCGAATCAAGCCTTTCAATCGGCGCGGCATTTTCCGGGGTTGAAGCATCGGAATTGCCGTTTTCTTTCCAATTAACCGGCGCAAAAAAACCATTTTCACGTCCGCCATTGAAACTCGGCGACGCGAACATTTCAGATTTTACGGCTTGTGCTTGAACGGCGACGCATCGCACGTCGCCGTTAAAACGATAGCCGCGCCGCCGCAAAGTTTCGATTAAAGGTTTGCCGTTTGCCGACGCGCCCAAAGTCTTTCGCAAAACGTGAACATACTGCGTCAAATTCGCTTCTTCGACAATCGAATCATTCCAAATCGCTTCCATCAGTTCGTCTTTGCTGAGAATTTCGCCGCGCCGTTCAATGAGCGTCAGAAGCGTCTGCACCGCTTTCGGAGCAAGCGAAATTTCCTCATCGCCGCGATAAAGCATTAAATGAGCGGTGTCGAGCGTGAATTCCTCAAACTCGTAAATCATCTGTGCAGACGGTTTAACCATCTTAATATTAAATTGAGAAACAATTGATACTAAATCAAAGACACCGCCGCAACCGCTCGAATAAATTAGTTACGGAACGGAAAATTATTTAAAGAGTCAATGATTGAATCCCCGTGTTTCAGCTACGTCAATCATTTTAACGCCCGATTGCCGAAAAGTAAAACTTTTTTGAAATCGCGGTTAATTTGTCCGTTCCATCACGATAAAGTTTTTGTCAGAATATTCGTGTAATAAAAATAATTGATTTCAAATTTTAGCTAAGGAGATTTTTATGGCAAACAAATCGGCGTTAATAAAGATTGAAGGACCTAATAACACATGGATGGAGATACAGGCTAGCTTAACTGATGGAGGTTTAACGACTTGGCAACGGATAGGACTAATCACATCGAGAAAGTGGTCGTTTTCGGGTGATTATAATACAACAAATTATCCGTTTTTTATTACGTTCAAGGACAAGGAAATAGGTAATGTTTTTCAATTAAGCGGGTTTCAAAAAGATACCGATACGCGGTTTCCATTTAACGACACATCAAAGGGAGAAGGTGCTTGTTTAGTCGGCGGTTTTGAAGTTCAGCAGGGTCCACTAACTTGGAAAGTAGTTCAGATTTTGCTTGGAAGTTAGACCGATTCGCAACGGCAATTCCTTAAAGTAAATAAAGTAAATCTTTTCTGAAATCGTGGGTAACTTGTCCGTTGCCAAATGCCGCAAGTCGCACTCTTTTATCTTTCCTCGGTGCGTCTTACAGCAAAAAAGAGGAATAAAACTCTGCGTTACAGAAACAATTTGATTTTGGCATTTATCGCCGTTTCGATTTTGACCGGCGCGGCGTTAGGTCAAGTTACGCCGCCGACGGGAATAATCGGTTGGTGAGCGGGCGACGGCGATTTTCGGGATCATTCCGGCAACGGCAACAATGCGACACCCGCTCCGTGCTGACAAATCCGTTTTGTTATTACCGATTTGACAACGTAGAAGTGGGCGGAATTTACATCGTTTCGGTCAACCACAAACGCTATCTTTTCGCGCCGCAAGTCATCAGCGTCGTCGAAGATTTAACGGAATTAAATTTTATGGCTGAACCGTAAAAAGTACGCGGCGTTTCCACACGGTCAAATCTCTCCGCCGTGTGGAAACGCCGCGAATAAAAGGAGAAAACAAACATGAAAAAATTCATCATTCATACCGGCTTCTTAATTTTGTCGCTTGTCGTGTGCGGCGGCGCGGGGCTGGCTCAAACCGGCGAATTTTCGTATCAGGGGCGTTTGACGGAGGCAGGCAGTCCGGTAACGGGAAGCAGATTTTTCCGTTTCACTTTATTCGATGAAAACGGCGCGGCGATTCCGGGCGCGGTGTCGGAGCAAACTTTGCCGGTCAGTAGCGGGATTTTTTCCGCTGCGCTCGATTTCAGCGCGGCGGCGTTTGCTTCGGGCGCGAACCGGAGCTTGCAAATCGAAGTCAAAATCAACGCCGGAGACGCTTACACGCTTTTGAATCCGCGCCAGCCGGTTCTCTCCGCGCCGTATTCGATAAAAAGCCTTTTGGCGGACGATGCGTTCCGTTTGGGCGGCTTGGCGGCGAGCGAATATGTGACGACTTCGAGCATCGGCAATTCATTTATCAGAAATTCGACGACGCAGCAAACCGGAAATTTCAACATCTCCGGCAACGGTTTCGTCGGCGGCAATCTCGGCATCGGCACAACTTCTCCGCTATCGAAATTAACGCTCCAAACGCCGCCCAACAACTACGGTTTTCTGCAAACCGACGGCGCGATTACTTTCGGTTCATTCGTCGGCGGCACGAGCGCGCCGGTCGGCGGCTGGTTCGGCACAACGACAAATCATCCGCTTCATTTTTTCACCAACAACGGCGCGGCGCGAATGTCTATTACGCAATTCGGCAGGGTCGGAATCGGAACAAACCAGCCGGTTTACAAACTGGATGTCAGTGCCGACGATGCTTCAGCGATTCGGGGAATATCATCCGCAGTCGGTGGTGTCGGTATTTTTGGCAAAGGCAGTTTCGGCGTTTATGGATTTTCCGACGCGATCCCAAACAGATTCGGAGTCTTTGGTGATAACGATGGCAGCAACACGCTCGGTTACGCCGGATTTTTTAACGGACGAGTCCACGTCGCCGGCACTCTTTCAAACTTCAGCGGTTCGTTCAAAATTGACCATCCGCTCGACCCGGCGAACAAATATCTGTCGCACTCGTTCGTCGAATCGCCCGATATGATGAACATCTACAACGGCAACGTCACCACCGACGCGACGGGCGAAGCCGTCGTCACAATGCCCGAATATTTTGACGCGCTCAACCGCGATTTTCGTTATCAACTGACGGTCATCGGACAATTCGCGCAGGCGATTGTGGCGGAGGAAATCAAAAACAATTCGTTCAAAATCCGCACCGACAAACCGAATGTCAAAGTTTCGTGGATGGTGACCGGCATCCGGCAGGACGTTTACGCCAACGAAAACCGGATTCCGGTCGAGGAAGACAAACCGGCAAACGAGCGCGGATTGTATCTCTATCCGAAAGGTTTCAACCAACCCGCCGAAAAAAGCGTTGTGAAATCGCGCGCGAGGAAATGAACAATGAGAAATCGAAAAGATAAATTTGCGGCGGCGTGTTTGATTTTATTTTTGTCAATCGCGGCGCAATCGCAAACGGGCGGCAATTTTACAATCACGCAGTCGGTCGTCGCTTCCGGCGGCGAACAGCATATGACCGGTGGCGTGTTTTCTCTTAACGGCACAATCGGGCAGCCACTCGCCGGAACGAACTCGGCGGATGGCGCGTTCTCGGTGCGGGGCGGTTTTTGGCAGGCGGCTTTCGCCCCGACAGCCGCCGGAGTTTCCATCGGCGGGCGCGTGACAGACGGCAAAAACGGCGTGTCGCGGGCGCGTGTAACTTTGACCGATACCAGCGGCGAAACACGCTCCGTCCAAACCGGCACGTTCGGCATTTACCGCTTCGACAACGTAGAAGCGGGCGGAATTTACATCGTTTCGGTTCACCACAAACGCTATCTTTTCGCGCCGCAGGTCATCAGCGTCGTCGAAGATTTAACGGAATTAAATTTTACGGCTGAACCGTAAAACATTTGTCGCCGCCGTTCAATTCATCGAGCGCGGACAAACAAAAACCACCAAACGCCGCGAAAAAATTTTAAGAATATTTTCGCGGCGTTTGGTGGTTTTATGTTTGAAAATCAGTTCAAAAAAAGTAATCTGAATTCAGGAAAGAATGACACCTTCGCGTGCAAATCAAAGGTTGTGCTAGAATCAAGCCGTGAGTTTTTTGCAAATTCTTAATGGATAAACAACAGTCTTAAAACCATAAAATTTACAAATGAGCGAAATAAAAACCAACGATTTTGTCGTCAGATTTGCCAACGTCAACGGGACGGGTTCGGCGAGCGCGAACGCGCTTTTTACGAAGGCAATCTTTAAAATGGGCATTCCCGTGACACCGAAAAATATTTTTCCGTCGAATATTCAAGGGCTGCCGACGTGGTATGAAGTCCGCATCAGCGAGAAAGGTTTTCTCGGACGGCGCGAAGGGATTGACTTTATGGTTTCGGTCAATCCGCAAAGTTTGGCGAAGGATGTCGCTGACGTTCGGGCGGGCGGATATTTTCTGTATGACAGCAGTAAACCTCTTCATTCGCAATACATTCGCGACGACATCAACTATCTCGGCATTCCGCTGATGGAGCTTGCCAACAACGCTTTTACCGATGCGCGACAACGGCAGCTTTTTAAAAATATTATTTATATCGGCGCGCTTTCCGCCTTGTTCGACATTGAATTCAATGTTTTGGAAGAGCTTCTCGGCGAACAGTTCAAAGGCAAGGAAAAGTTGATCGAACCGAACATCAAATCTCTGAAAATGGGTGTTGATTATGTTCAGCAAAACTTTGAATGTCCGCTTCCGATTCGTGTCGAACGCCGCGATCTGGTCGGCGATTCGATTATGATGTCGGGCAATTCGGCGTGTGCGCTCGGCGCAATTTACGGCGGCGCAACGGTTGCCGCGTGGTATCCGATCACGCCTTCGACCTCGGTCGTTGACGCATTTGCAAAATACGCCGAAAAACTCCGCGTTGACAAAGAAACGGGCAAAAAGAATTTTGCGATTGTCCAAGCCGAAGACGAACTCGCCGCAATCGGAATGGTTCTCGGCGCAAGCTGGAACGGAGCGCGTTCGTTCACCGCGACGAGCGGTCCGGGCGTTTCGTTGATGAACGAATTTTTAGGTTTAGCCTATTTCTCGGAAGTTCCGACGGTTTTGATTGACGTTCAACGCACCGGACCTTCGACCGGAATGCCGACGCGGACACAGCAATCCGACGTTCTGCTCGCGGCTTACGCATCGCACGGCGACACGAAGCACGTTTTGCTTTTTCCCGCTTCGCCGAAGGAATGTTTTGAAATGACGGCGGAATCTTTCGATTTAGCCGAAAAACTGCAAACGCCCGTGATCGTTATGACCGACCTCGATTTGGGAATGAACGACCACGTTTCACAGCCTCTCGAATGGGACGACAGCCGAAAATACAATCGCGGAAAAGTTTTAACTGCCGAAGCACTCGAAAATCTGGAAAGATACGGTCGTTATCTGGACGTTGACGGCGACGGAATTCCCTACCGAACGATTCCGGCAACGCACGAAACAAAGGGAGCGTTCGTGACACGCGGCAGTTCACGCGACGAATACGCGGTTTACACCGAAGACAGCGAAATCTATCGGCGCAATATGGACAGATTGGCGCGAAAATTTGCGACCGCGAAAGAAATGGTTCCCGCGCCCGAATTTTTGCAAACGGAAAACGCTTCAAAATACGGCGTATTGTTTTTCGGAACATCAACTTACGCGGCGGAAGAAGCGAGTCAATTATTAAAAACGGAAGGAATCTCGCTCGACGCAATGCGCGTCAAAGCGTTTCCGTTCAGCGCGGCGTTTCAAGATTTTATCAACGCGCACGAAAAGGTTTTCATCATCGAACAAAACCGCGACGCGCAATTCAAAAGCCTGATGATGATCGAACTCGGCATCAATCCCGAAAAGCTCGTTTCGATCTTGAACTACGACGGAATGCCGATTACCGCCGATTTTATTTTTAACCGGATAAAGGAGAATTTGTAAATTTTCAAAAAATTATGCGCTACGATTTTGAATGGGACATCAGAAAAGCCAAAAGCAATATTCGTAAGCATAATATCAGTTTTGAAAGAGCTGCAACAATTTTCCGCGACCCGAATCTTCTTGCGATTCCCGATGAAGAGAATAGCGAATCCGAAGAAAGATGGCTTACAATGGGATTGGATGAAAGCGGAAATCTTCTTGTAATTTCGCATATATTTAAGAATTTGAGTTCGGAAATTTGTCAGATAAGAATAATTTCGGCGCGAAAAGCGACCACGATGGAAGAAATACAATATGAAGAAGGAATATGATTTTTCAAAAGGAATCCGAGGCAAATTTTACAACGCCGATGCCGAATTTAATTTACCAATTTATCTTGAGCCTGAAATAGCTAAGTTCGTGGAAAAGTTAGCGATTGAGAAAAATGTTGAAAGAAGCCAAATTGTTAATATGCTTTTGAAAAAAGATAAGGAAATTATTGAATTGTAATTGTTAATCGGAACAAAAATAAAATGTTGGTGTCTAATGAATTGCAGTTTTAGAAACTAGAAACGTAGGTAAATTCAAAATGAAAATATATATATTTCGTTTAATCATTGCAATTCTCGCTTTTTTTATTGGCACGACGACGATCTATTTCTTTGCTTGGGACAACTTGAAAAATTTGATTTCATCTCCGGTAATTCATTCCGCTGAGAACAACAGTCCATATTCCGTTCTTGAAGGCACAACCGTCCGGGTCAAACCTTACAATGCGACGTTTGAAATTCCTGAAAGTTGGCTGACACCAAAAGTTATTCCAAATGAGCCGACGAAAAATCTTTTTTTAAGTTGGCAGGATTTAAATGAAGTAAATCGGATCGACAGAAAATCAAATGGTTTTGACCAGGAAGATGCACAAGTTATTAATGCTGTTTTGCCATTTGAAAATTGCGCGGCTCATTTCGGAAATAAAGCCTGGGACAACGGGCTTTGGAATGATTTACAAGGAAGAATTTATGTTACCGATTTAACGCCCGAAGAAATCGCGTATAGAATCGAGAACAATGGTCTAAGCACAGCACAAAGTGTTTTTGAAGAAGCAAAACTGACTTCGGGAAACCACGAATCGTGGACAAAAAGCCGATTTGAAATCACCGATGCGCCGACGCATTTTATTTTAATGAAAAGATTAGAGTTTTATTATCGCCGATTCGATAATAAAACCGTCG
The DNA here is from genome assembly GCA_031412675.1 of Acidobacteriota bacterium. Lineage (GTDB taxonomy): Bacteria > Acidobacteriota > Blastocatellia > Pyrinomonadales > Pyrinomonadaceae > JAFDVJ01. Next base: position 43,233 of record JANODL010000132.1, read on the forward strand.
TTTTCGCTTATTTATACGCCGATAATTTTGAAACGACGATCCACGGAGTTTTGAATTCTTTTAAATGGTCTGAGTTACAAAATCAGAAGTAAAAAGTCAGTTTTAATTGCCCGATATTTATTTACATTTATGTCATATTTACGTTCTAAATTTCGCCATCCTGCGTTGCCTAAAAACGATTTGGGCTACACGGTTGATTATTATGAAGGCTCGCTTTCGACGCTTTGCGCGGGTTGTGGTCACGATTCGATTTCGGCGGCGGTCGCGCAGGCTTGTTTTGAATTGAACATCGAACCGCACAAGGTTGCGAAACTTTCGGGCATCGGTTGTTCGTCAAAAACACCCGCGTATTTTCTGTCGAATTCGCACGGTTTCAACTCGGTTCACGGTCGAATGCCGTCGGTCGCAACGGGCGCGAATCTGGCGAACCGCGACTTGATTTATCTCGGCGTTTCGGGCGATGGCGACACGGCTTCGATTGGAATGGGACAATTCGTTCACGTCATCCGCCGCAATCTGAATATGGTTTATATCGTGATGAATAACGGCTGTTACGGACTCACGAAAGGACAAGATTCGGCGACCGCCGACCACGGTTCAAAAAACAAATCGGGACACATCAATCTGTTTGAATCAATAGATTTATCGAGCCTCGCCATCGAACTCGGTGCAACCTTTGTCGGACAGAGTTTTTCGGGCGATAAGGAACAACTGATTCCCCTCATCAAAGCCGCGATGTCGCATCAGGGATTTGCCTTTTTGAATGTCATTTCGCCGTGCGTGACGTTCAATAACAACGTCGGTTCGACCAAATCTTACGATTACGTCCGCGAACATCAGGAAGCCACTTCGACATTCGATTTTGTTCCGCTGGCGCGTGAAATCAAAACGACTTACGAAGAAGGAAGCACGCAAAATCTGACAATGCACGACGGCTCGGTCATACAACTCCACAAGCTCGCCAAGGATTGGAATCCGCTCGACCGAATTTCGGCGATGAACGCCGTCGGCAATGCGCGGGCAAAAAGCGAGATTCTGACAGGTTTGCTCTATATGAATCCCGACAGCCAAGAATTGCACGATTTAATCGAAACAACCGAAAAACCTTTGAATTCATTGACCGAAAGAGATTTGTGTCCGGGTTCGGAGATTTTGAAAGGCATTAACGAGAGTTTTCGATAATTGACTGGAGCGCAAGCGGCTCGCTTGCCTGAGCGTCGCTTCGGCGCGAAAAAGCCATTATTTAATTAAACCTTGAAAATTTATACGAATATTTACGCCGCAAAAAACGCGACGTATGCAAGCGAGCCGCTTGCGCTCCAGTCTTAAGATGATTGATTTAAGAAGCGACACAGTTACAAAACCTACGCCTCAGATGCGAAAAGCGATGGCGGAAGCCGAGGTCGGCGACGATGTTTACGGCGAAGACCCGACTGTGAATCTTTTGCAGGAACGCGCCGCCGAGATTTTCGGTAAAGAAGCCGTGCTCTTTTGTCCGACGGGTTCGATGGGCAATCAGATTGCCGTCAAACTTCATACGAAACAAGGCGATGAGATTATCGTCGAAGAACGCGGACATATTTTTAACTGGGAAATGGGAATGCCCGCAATCGCATCGGGCGTGACAATTCGCACGGTTCGCGCCGCAAATGATAACGGAATGCTGACGTGGGCGGAAATCGAATCGGCAATTCACATTAATCAGCCTTATTATGCTTGCCCGACGGGTTTGATTTGTCTCGAAAACACGCATAATTTCGGCGGCGGAAGCGTGATGAGCGCACAACAAACAGACGAGATTTGCGAACACGCACACAACCTTAATCTGCCCGTTCATCTCGACGGCGCACGAATTTTCAATTCGGCGGTCGCGCAAAACGAAACCGTCGCGAATTTATCAAAATCGGTTGATTCGGTGCAGTTTTGTTTGTCAAAAGGCTTGGGCGCGCCAATCGGTTCGATGCTTTTGGGCAAAAGAGATTTTATTATCGAAGCCCGCGTTTGGCGCAAACGCTTCGGCGGCGGAATGCGGCAAGCCGGAATTCTCGCGGCGGCAGGTTTGATCGCGCTCGAAGAATCGCCGAAACGTCTGCATATTGACCACGAAAACGCCCGAAAATTGGCGGAAGGTGTCGCAAATCTGAAAGGCGTTTCGATTGACGCGGAAAAAGTTCAAACTAATATCGTGATTTTCGACGTTTCCGAAACAGGCAAAACTTCGGCTGAAATCTGCGGCGAATTAAAAGAAAACGGAATTTTAGCAATTCCCTTCGGCAAAGCTATTCGGATGGTTACGCACTGCAACGTTTCGCGCGAAGATATTGAAGCGACATTAGCAGAGCTGCAAAAAATCACCGGGTAGATTAATAATCCCGTCGTGCCAGAATTATGTTCACATTCAAGTCACTATTATTTAATACAAACGCAATTTTTTATTAACTTCATCTTCATTTTACACCAATAAACTGTCTCTTAAATTCAAAATCGGCGGTTCGGTTGAAGTTCTTTTCTTTGCCTGAATGCTTGTCATAACTGAGTTTAAATTTTCCGTAATTTAATCAAAAGAATTCAAAGGACATTTATTTTATGAACCAGACTATTCGTTCGTTCAAGCTCCCAGTCTATCTTTTAACGCTAATTTTCTCTCTTTTTTCTTTTGCCGGAAACGCTTTCGCGCAGTTTGAAACCGCGACCGTTTTGGGTTCGGTGCGCGATTCCAATGAAGCGGCGTTGCAAAACGCGCCCGTTACTTTGAAAAACATCGCGACCGAAATTTCTCAGACGGCGACGACCGACGCGAACGGCGATTATCAATTCGTCAACGTCAAAATCGGCGTTTATCAAGTCATCGTCGAGGCAAACGGTTTTAACCGCACGGTCGCCGACAATATCAACGTGACGGTCAATGCCCGCCAGCGCGTTGACCTGAGCTTGCAGGTTGCTTCGACAACCGAAACCGTCGTCATCACGGACGCGGCAAATCCACTGCAAACCGATTCGAGCGAAGTCGGGCAAGTCGTTCAGCGCAAGCAAATCGTCGCTTTGCCTTTGAATGGTCGTTCGTATGCGAATCTGGCTTTGCTCGCGCCGGGTGTGCGCGAATCTTCGACCAACAGTTCAATCGGCGGCGGCGGACGCGAAGCCGCTTTCAACGTCAACGGTCTGCGAGCGACGATGAACAATTTTCTGCTCGACGGCGTGGATAACAACGCTTACGGAACGAGCAACCAGAGCTTTTCAAGCCAGGTCGTGCAGGTTTCGCCCGATGCGGTTGCCGAATTCAAGGTTCAGACAAACACATACAGCGCGGAATTCGGACGTTCGGGCGGCGCGGTCATCAACGCTTCGTATCGCACGGGAACCAACGAATTTCACGGCTCGGCGTGGGAATTTCACCGCAACACGGTTTTGAACGCGGTCGGATTTTTCAAACCGCTCGGCGGACAAAAACCGCCGCTCATCCGCAATCAATTCGGCTTTGCCTTCGGCGGTCCGATTATCAAAGACCGCACGTTTTTCTTTGGCGATTACGAAGGTTTTCGGCAGATTCAAAAGAATCTGGTTTATTCAAATCTTCCGACGCTCGCGCAACGGCAAGGAATTCTATCGGTCGCCGTTCGCAATCCGTTGACGAATGTCACTTACGCGGCGGGAACGCAGATTCCGCTAACGCCTTTTTCACAGAAGGTTTTAAGTGATTTGCCCGCGCCGAATCTGACGGGCGTGACGGGCGCAAATTATCAGGAATTAGTTTTGAACCGCAATTTCAGCAACAAATACAACATTCGCATTGACCATAAATTTAACGATAATTTCAGCCTTTTCGGACGTTGGAGCTATCGCAAAGTGAATGCGTTTGAAGCTCCGAATATTCCGGGAGCGTCGGGCAGTAATCAAAACGGCTTCGTGGACATTTTGAATAAACAACTCGTGGTCGGCGGAACTTACGCATTTGAAAATGCTTCCGTGCTGGACATTCGTTTTTCGCGCTCGAAAATTGATGCCGGAAAACGTCCGCCGCTGACGGGCGGACCGAGTATGTTTGAACTTTACGGCATCACCGGATTGCCCGACGACCCCGAAGTAACGGGCGGTTTGACGACACAAACCATCGGCGGACTTTCGCAGCTCGGACGGCAAGCGACGAATCCGCAGTTTCAAAATCCGACGAATTACAATCTCCGCACCAGTTATTCTGTTTTGCGCGGAAGTCATAGTTTGAAATTCGGTTACGAATACCTGCGAGTCAACACGCAGGTTCAGGACACGAATCCGCTGATGGGAATTGACACTTACACGGGACAATTCAGCCGACCGACAGGCGCGGGCGCGAACAATATTTACAATCTCGCCGATTTTTATTTCGGACTCAGAAGCCAGTATGAATTAGCGAATCTGACCGTCGCCGAAATGCGCCAGCGTTTTCAATATGCTTATATTCAAGACGATTTCAAGGTTAATCGGAAACTGACCTTGAATTTAGGTTTGCGCTACGAATTCGGCACGCCCTATTACGAAAAAGAAAATCGTCTGTCAAATTACGATCCCGCGACAAACTCGATTTTGCTTGCCCAAGACGGTTCGCTTGCCGACCGCGCACTGGTTGATCCGGATTACAACAACTTCGGTCCGCGACTCGGATTTGCTTACAACATTTTTGACAAAACCGTCATTCGCGGCGGCTACGGACTCGGCTACAACTATCTGAACCGTTTGGGAAGCGCGGATATTCTCGGAACGAACTTCCCGATTATTACCCGCGCCGCAGTTGCCCAACGTGCGCCCGACGCGACGCTTAATCCTTTATGCGTCGGCAATGTTTATGCCGCTAACTGTTTCCGCCCAACCCAACTCGGCTATCCGACGAGCGGTTTACCGAACAATGTCACGCTCTATGTTCCGCGTGATATTAAAACGGCGATGATTCAAAATTGGCAGGTTTCCGTGCAACAGGAAATTTTTGGCAATATGGTTCTCGATGTTGCCTACGTCGGAAACAAAGCAAAGAATCTCGTAATTTTAGCCGACTTCAACCAAGCGCGACCGCTCACGCCCGAAGAATTCGCACTTCCCGCCGCCCAACAACCATCGCTTCAAGCACGTCGTCCGATTCAGGGTTTCGGCACGATTTCGGCGGTTTTGCCCGAAGGTTTTTCAAATTATAACGCTTTGCAAGTCAAGCTCGAACGCAGGTTTTCAAGCGGTTTGTATTTTCTGAATTCGTTCACTTGGTCAAAGGCGATTGACAACGCTTCGCAGGTTTTGGAAGAGCCGAACGGCAACACCGGAACGCCGCAAAACGTCTATGACATCGCCTCGAACAAAGGCATCGGCGCATACGACCAGCCGTTTAACAACACGACGAGTTTCGTCTGGGAATTGCCCGTCGGACGCGGACGAATGCTTGGCGGCAGTATGAATTCGGTGCTTGACGCGATTATCGGCGGCTGGACTTTGAGCGGCGTGAACACGATGACGAGCGGACAGCCGATCACTTTTCGTTACGGACCTTCGCCGGTGACGAACAATTTGCCGACTTTTCTCGGCGGTGTTGCGTTGCGCCCGAATGTTATTTGCGATCCGATTAATCGCGGTGAACGAACAAACCCGACACGCGATTATTTTGTTCGCTCGTGTTTGACGACACCGCATCCGACTTCGCCGTTCGGCAATGCGGGACGAAATACTGCCCGAAGTAATAACTATTTCAACTTGGATCTAGCCGTCCAGAAACAATTTCGCATTCCGATTACCGAATTGACGCGGCTCGAACTCCGCGCCGAATTCTTTAATGTCTTTAACCGCACGAATTTTCAAGCGGCAAACCCGGACATCAACAGCGCGGCTTTCGGGACAATCAACAGCACATTTCCGGCGCGGCAAATTCAGGTTGCGCTGAAATTTTCGTTTTAACAAATTGTCGTAAAACAATTACTATTCTTGCGGGCGATTGATTTTTTCGTCCGCAAGAATTTTTCAAATTATCAAATTATATGAAAAAACTGACGCTTGGCATTTTGCTTTTATTTTCAATCAATATTTTTGCCCAAACCGTGCGCGTTGTCGAAATCGAAGGACATCGCGGCGCACGCGGATTGCTGCCCGAAAACACGATTCCGTCTTTTTTGAAAGCACTCGAATACGGCGTTGAAACGCTCGAACTCGATTTAGCGGTCAGCGCGGACGGCAAGCTCGTCGTGTCGCACGAACCGTGGTTTTCGCATCTGATTTCGCTCGATAAAAACGGTCAGCCGATTACGGAAGCAAAGGAAAAGGAACACAACATTTTCAAAATGAAATACGCTGACATTAAACTTTATGATGTCGGCAGTATCGGCAACAAAAATTTTCCCGAACAGCAAAAAATGAAGATTGCGAAACCTTTGCTCAAAGACGTTTTCAAAGCCGTCAATGATTACACGCGGAAAAATAAGTTAAAGCCCGTCCGCTTTAATATCGAAATCAAATCGAATCCCGATTGGGACAATATTTTTACGCCGACACCCGCCGTTTTTGCCAAAATGGTTTATGATGAAATTCTGAAACATAAAATGCAGACAAAGGTTATTGTTCAATCTTTCGACGTGCGACCGCTTCAGGAACTTCGCAAAATGACCGTCAAATTGCCGCTTGCGCTGCTCGTCGGAAATAAAGACGGCATCGAAAAAAGCCTCGAAAGACTCGGGTTTCAGCCCGACACTTACAGCCCGCATTTTTCGCTCGTGGACAAAGGATTGGTCAAATATTGCCGCGAACGAAGCATCAAAATCGTCCCGTGGACAGTCAATGAAGTTGCCGATTTGGAACGGATGAAAACTTTCGATTTGGACGGCATCATCACCGATTATCCCGACCGAGCGGTCAAAGTTTTCAGACAATCGAACTGAACTGTTAAATCACAAACTATTCTCAAAACCCGCTGCAAATCAAAAAACTTGCAACGGGTTTTTTGTTGGCACGAGATTTTCGATTAGAATAAAAATCCAAGATATTCTTTCTACACGAATAGAAATCAAACCAGAATGATAATTGCCATTGACGGACCTTCGGGCGCGGGAAAATCGACGCTCGGCAAAATGTTAGCCAAAAGCCGGAATCTGCTTTATCTCGATACGGGCGCGATGTATCGTGCCGTCGGTCTGGCTGTTTTGCAAAATAATGTGAGTTTTGAAGATACGGCGCGAGTCGCCGAAATTGCCGAAAACGCAAAAATCGAACTCGTCGGCGAACCCGAAAATTTGCAGATTTTTCTCGACGGTAAAGACGTTTCGGCGGAAATCCGCACGAACGAAATCGGACAGGCGGCTTCGATTGTTTCGGGTGTTTCGGAAGTCCGGCGCATTTTGGTCGAGCATCAACGCTCGATTGGCGAAACCGCCCAAAACGGCGCGGTTCTTGACGGACGCGACATCGGCAGCGTTGTTTTTCCGAACGCCGACATAAAATTTTTCCTCACCGCAAAACCCGAAGCGCGGGCGCGCAGACGTTACGAAGAAGATTTGCTGAAAGGTCGCGCCGTTTCTTATGAACAAACCTTTGCCGAAATCAAGGAACGCGACGAACGCGACGTTTCGCGCTCGGATTCGCCGCTGATGATTGCCGAAGATGCGATTGTGATTGACACCAGCGAATTGAATTTGACCGAAGTTTTTGAACAAATGTTCGTCGCCGTGCGTGAGAAACAAAATGAAACTGCATAAATTCAATTTCAAAAACGAAGCAATTTGGACGTTGACTATTCACGCGCTGCCTTTAATTATCGCCGCGCTGATGACAATTTTTCTCAATATCAAAAGCCGTATTTGACTTAAAACCGCTCAATCGTTAAGATTTTTATTCGTTCTTTTTATGCTCCCGTAGCTCAGTTGGATAGAGCAACAGCCTTTAAGAAGGAGCCTGTATGAGGAATTAGTAACTTATACAGTGGAGAGTGCTATATCGGTGAATATCTAAGGGAAATGAAAATTTCCTATGACAACACCGAGCAAAGTAATATGACAGTGCAAAACACTGAATTAGCTTGGTTAGCCGGAATAATAGATGGCGAGGGATGTTTTTGTATTTTTACCAATCATCGCGGTAACGGTTCAATAAATCCTTCAATATCGGCAAACCTGACGATTACTAATTCAAATTGCTTACTGTTGAATCGTTGTCGAGAAATACTTGAGGCTCTTGAAATCAAGTATATTTATCAAGACCCGAAAAACGGTCATCAACGAGGACGCAGGGTAATGAGAGTTAAAATCCAGAATTATTCATCTTTGCAGCGACTCATCGAATTGATGCTTCCCTACTTTGTCGGTAAAGCGGAGCAAGCCAAACTCGTTTTGGAATTTGCGAACCTTGCCGGACAAAAAGGAAAACTTCATTACGATGCACGAACTGAAATGATGAATAGAAATAAATCGCTAAATCAGCACGGTCATCTTATTGCGTAGAGACTACACGCACTCAGACTGAAATGTCTAAGATATAGTCCAGACTTTCAACTTGTTTTCTTTCGGGAAAACAGGGCTTGGGAAACCAAGTGAGGTAAGCTAAGCTGTGGGTCGCACGTTCAAGTCGTGCCGGGGGTATTTCAATTTTAGATTTTGGATTTCAGATTTTGGATTGTAAAATATATTTCGGATTTAGATTGAATCCGAAATTGATAATCTAAAATCCAAAATCTTTATATGGCGGCTATAGTTCAGTTGGTTAGAACGCTTGATTGTGGTTCAAGAGGTCGAGGATTCGAGCTCCTCTAGCCGCCCCATAAATTTTCTTTTCCGAATTCCTGCAAAATAAAGTTGTAATTCTCTGCCTGAAAAATCTATAATCTTTAATAATTTTGTATCTTTCGTTGAACAAACTGCACTGTTTATTCAGGTAGTTTGACATATATCCGTTATGAAATTAGTTAAAACGCTGTGCTTTTTTGTAATTCTGCTTTTCGCCGTTAATTTCGTGTTTGGTCAAAAGACTGAAAAGGCTTTTGCCGACGGCGAAGTTCTGGTGAAATTCAAAAACGGAACCGATTCGTCGCTGATTGCCCGAACGAACGCTTTTGTCGGTGCAAGTCTGGCGGAAACGCTCGGCGATTTAGGTTGGATGCGCGTCAAACTGCCCGACGGTATGACGGTCGAAAAAGCCATCGAAGATTATAAGCAACACGGCGAAATCGAAGCCGTTCAGCCGAATTTTTATTATCATCTGCTTGCCACGCCGAATGACCCGCAATACCCGAACACGGGAATGTATGGTTTGGGAAAAATTTCTGCGCCGGCGGCTTGGGATATGACAACGGGAAGCTCGACGGTGGTCGTTGCCGATATTGATACGGGGATGCGCTACACGCACGAAGATTTGGCGGCAAATGCCTGGACAAACTCGGGTGAAGTAAATAATAACGGAATTGACGACGACGGCAACGGTTTTATTGACGATTATTACGGCTACGATTTTCGCTTTAACGATCCTGACCCGGCAGATCAGAACGGACACGGAACGCATACGGCAGGAACAATCGGCGCGGTCGGCAATAACGGTGTCGGCGTAACGGGCGTGAACTGGAACGTCAAATTAATGACGATCAAGATTTACAGCGCAAGCGGCACGGATTCGACTTCGGCGATGCTCGTCAATGCTTATAATTACGTTCGTTTGATGAAAAATCGCGGCGTGAACATCCGCGTTACGAATAATTCTTACGCCGATTGTCCCGAAGCCTGCGGTTACGACCAAGCCACGAAAGACGCGCTCGAAGCGCTCGGCGAGGCAGGCGTTTTGAATGTTTTCGCGGCAGGAAACAACGGTCGAAATATTGATGCACAACCGCTCTATCCGGCAAGCTACAATTTGCCTTCGATTTTAGCAGTCGCATCTTCGACCTCGACCGATACGCGTTCGAGCTTTTCAAATGTCGGCGTGGTCAGCGTTGATCTTGCCGCGCCCGGTTCAGGTATTTACAGCACGACTTTCAGTTCAAATTCCAGCTATGGCGGAATGAGCGGAACTTCGATGGCGACTCCGCATGTTGCCGGCGCGGCGGCTTTGCTTTCATCGTTTAATCCGAATCTTTCCGCCATTTCGCTCAAAGCAACGCTGATGAACACGGTTGACGTTTTGGCGAATTGGAATGGTCTGGTTAAAACAGGCGGCAGATTAAATGTTCAGCGCGCATTGCAGAATCAGACGGTTTGCAGTTTCAATCTTTCGCAAACCAATTTGACCGCGCCGACCAAAGGCGGCGGGTTCACAGTTAATGTTAGCGTGCCGTCAAATTGCGATTATTCGGTAAAAAGCAACTCGAAATGGCTTTCGGTCACAAGTGCCGCGCCGCTCAGCGGAAACGGCGCGGTGACGTTTCGTGTTTCAACCAATCAGCAGATTTCGAGAACGGGAACAATCAAGATTGGCGACCAAATTTTAACGGTGACGCAATCGAGAAATTAATTTTTGGTAAAAAGTTGCGGTTTTTCCAACTTTTATTAATATGAGAGCGTCTAAGAACGCAGAACAAGCAAAAGGTTAAAGGTAAAAATTTCAGTTTGACCGGGTTTTTCGTTGAATATCTTGCATTTACTTCGGCTAAAGTAGTATATTTGACATTCCTGTAGTCTTTGGCGTAATTATTGCCAAAACCTTTGCAATAATATTTCAGATAGTTTTAAGGATAATAAAAATGAAAAGTATTTTGACCAAAAGCGGCAGATTTAGCGTATTTTTTGCCCTCGTAGTTCTTCTCGTAGTTTCAGCTTTGGGGCAACCCGGATCAGGAAATATAAAATTGCGCCGCGCGCTTGATTTTGACAATGACGGCAAAGCCGATTTATCAGTTTTTCGTCCAAGCAACAATGTTTGGTATGTTAATAAATCCAACGGCGGCTTCTTGTTTCAAACATTCGGCATTGCCAATTCCGACTATATGGCACCGGGCGATTTTGACGGCGATCTTAAAGGCGACATTTCGGTTTGGCGCGACACGGACGGCGTTTGGTATCGTCTGAACAGTTCCAATAATGTTTTTTCGGCAGTCGCCTTCGGCATCACCGGCGATGAACCGGTCGGCAGAGATTATGACGGCGACGGGAAAACCGATTTAGCGGTTGTCCGACGCACCGGCGGCAATCTGATTTGGTATGTTCTGAGAAGTTCGGACGGCGGTTTTGTCGCCTATCAATTCGGTCTTTCAACCGATTACACGGCTTGCGGCGACTATGACGGCGACGGCAAATTCGACTTTGCTGTTCAGCGTCCGGGCGCAACCGCAACGGCTCAATCAACTTTTTACATTCTGCGAAGTTCGGATGCCGGATTTACGATTACCAATTGGGGCTTGAGCAACGATTTGGTTGTTCCGGGCGATTATGACGGTGACGGCAAAACCGACATCGCGGTTGTCCGCGAAGGCGCAACACCGACATCGAATTTGGTTTGGTTTGTTTTGCGAAGCAGTGACGGCGGTCTGACGGCGGTCACTTACGGAATTACCGGTTCGGATTTGAACGCGCAAAACGACTATGACGGCGACGGCAAAACCGACTTTGCTGTCTGGCGCGACTCAAACGGCAGTTTCTATATTTTGAGAAGCTCGGACGGCGTTTTGAATGTTGCTCAATGGGGTTCGGCAAACGACTTTCCGATTGCCGCTTACGACACGCACTAATTTTTGCTAAATGGTCAAATAGAAAGGTTGAAGACTTTGACGGTCTTCAACCTTTTTGTTCGTTTTGTGATAATTTGTTTGTAACTAAATGAAAAATCTTGCGGAAATTATTAACTGGACTTTTCCAAATAAAACAATCGTGATTGTCGGCGATTTGGTTGCCGACCAATTTTTGCGCGGGACGATTGCGCGGGTTTCGCGTGAAGCACCCGTTTTTATCTTGCGTCACGATGAAACCGAAACCTTTGCGGGCGGCGCGGCAAACGCGGCAACCAACGTCGCTTCACTTCGCGGAAACGCGGTTTTGATCGGCGTGGTCGGCAAAGATGCAAACGGCGACGCGCTTTTGGAAAAACTCTCTGCGTCAAAGGTTAATTGCGATTACGTTTTACGCTCGGAAAAACTGACGACCACGACCAAGGTGCGCGTTCTCGCCGGACAACATTACGCGCCGCGCCAGCAGGTTATTCGGATTGATTACGAAAATCAAGAGACGATTGATAATGAAAATTTGGAGCAATTAAAAGCGAATCTGACCAAAGCCGCCGAAAATGCCGACGCGCTGATTATTTCGGATTACAATTACGGAGTCGCTAATCACGAAATTGCCGAAATCGCAAAAAAAATTGCGGCTGAAAAACAAATTCCACTGCTCGTTGATTCGCGTTTCAGTCTGCGGGATTTTCAAGACGCGACGACCGCCACCCCGAATCAGGAAGAAGTCGAACAGATTCTGGGCAAAGACTTTACCGAAGCCGATTGTGCCGAACTTTGCGAAAAATTAGGCTACCAAGCCTTGCTCGTGACACGCGGAAACAAGGGAATGCTTTTGGTCGAAAAAAACAAAACGCTTTTTCAGATTGAAGCCGTCGGCTCGAAAGAACCCGTGGACGTGACGGGCGCGGGCGATACGGTGATTGCAACCTACGCTTTAGGCTTGGCTTGCAAATTGAGTTTCGCCGAAAGCGCAAATCTGGCGAATCACGCGGGCGGAATCGTCGTTATGAAAAAAGGCACGGCTTCCGTGCAACCGGAAGAACTGATTTCATCATTATCCAAAACCGAAGTCATCGAACAAAAAGCACAAATTTTATGATTCAGGAAAGTTCATTCGCGCCGATTTTAGAGCGCAATCGTCTGATTGCGCGGGTTTCGGACGAGCGGCGAAACGGTGCGAAAATCGTCTTGGCAAACGGCTGTTTCGATCTTTTTCACGTCGGTCATATTCGTTATCTCGCGGGCGCAAAATCGCTCGGCGACATTTTGATCGTCGGTCTCAATTCCGATGTGCAAGTCCGAAAATTAAAAGGCGAAAATCGTCCGTTTATGCCCGAGCGCGAACGCGCCGAAATTATTTCCGCCCTCAAATTCGTTGATTTTGTAACGATTTTCGACGAACCGACCGTCGCCGAACTGATTCGCGCCGTCCGTCCCGATTTTCACGCGAAAGGCACGGACTATACGACCGACACAGTTCCCGAACGCGAAATCGTCAAAGAATACGGCGGCAAAACGGCAATTGTCGGCGACCCGAAAGACCATTCTTCGACAGATTTGATAAAATTAGTCAGTAGTTAAAAAATGTGGAATTCTCGCACAAAAAACGACTTGATCATCGAAGTTTGGGAAAAACTCGATTGCGAATCGGTCGGTGCAAAAGAAATCGAAGCAATTGAAATCGCCGTCGAGGACAGATTCGGGGCAAGCGCGGTTGATTCGCCGATGATTATTGCGCGTCTTTTAGCTGACGAAGGCGCGGAATTGCGTCACGCAGAGATTCTCGAACTCGATGTCAAACGCCGACAGGAATCGCCTTACGACGCGATGTTTCGGAATATTTTGAAATTTTCGGATTTTCGGCAAACCTTAGTTTCAATTCGGCGACTCGAAAACTTACGAAAAAAATTTGCGTCGGAAAACGACAAAGAAGGCTTGCGTCAACTGCGCGAAGTGGCGATTAAGGGCAAAAACCGCGCTCAGATGATTTCTAAAAACGAACGGGTCGAAGAAAAGAACCGCGCCGAAAAAGCCGAAATAGCCGAATGGTTCACGCTTTGGATGCAGTCGCCCGAAATGTTTGAAAATTGGGTCTTATTGAGGCAGAATTCAAAAGATTTTAAGGAAAAGTTTGAGGAGTAGAGCGGTTATGGAATCAATCTACGGGTTTGCGCGATCTGTCAGAACCGCCTGCGGTAGCGGGCGGGT
>JANODL010000133.1:0-6968 GCA_031412675.1 Acidobacteriota bacterium
GCCCAACGCCAATCGCGTTTTTTGAAATAATCAGCGTCGGCGGAAGCTGTTGACGCTTGAATTCGTTTGACGGATGTTCGACTTTGTTGAGAATTTCGTAAACCAGTCGCGCATCGTGTCCTTTTTCGATAATTTCCGACGGCGCACATTTGTTTTCAAAATAGAGATGCAGAATCGGGTCCATTAGTTCGTAGGGCGGCAGAGAATCTTGGTCGAATTGGTTCGGCGCGAGTTCGGCGGACGGTTTTTTGTCAATGATTTTGTTCGGGATAATTTCTTTCCCTGCGGCTTCGTTGATTTTTCGGGCGATTTGCCAGACTTCGGTCTTGAGAACATCGCCGAGGACAGCGAGACCGCCGTTTGTGTCGCCGTAGAGCGTGCAGTAGCCGACGGCGAGTTCGCTTTTGTTGCCCGTCGAAAGAAGTAAGCGACCTTCGGCGTTGGAAATCGCCATTAAAATCACGCCGCGCAAACGGCTCTGCATATTTTCCGCCGCGAGATTTTCGCCGCCTTTTTTCGGCGCGGTGAAATGCATTTGATTCAATAAAACTTCAAACGCGCCCGAAATCGGCTCGATGCGCGATTCGCAACCGAGATTTTTTATCAACTCTTCCGAATCTTTGACGCTTCCCTCCGAAGAAAAAGGCGACGGCATCATTACACAGAGCAGATTTTCCGCGCCGATTGCCTCACACGCAAGCGCGGCGACGAGCGTCGAATCAATACCGCCCGAAAGTCCGAGAACGCATTTTTTGAAATTGTTTTTCTGTGCGTAATCGCGGATTCCGAGAACCAATGCTTGATGAATCGCTTCGATTTCGCCGCCCGTGATGCCGCGTGAATCGGGTTTGCGGCAATCGAGTTCGACCGTTTCGACAAATTCCTGAAAAGCCGCCGCCTGCAAAATAATGTCGCCTTCTTCGTCGGCAATCAGACTCGCGCCGTCGAAGATAATTCCGTCGTTGCCGCCGACGAGATTGACGAAAACAATCGGCACTTTCGCCAGCCTTGCGCGGTGCGCGACCATATCACAGCGCAGTTTGATTTTGCCCTTGTTATACGGCGAAGCGTTGATGGAAACAACGATTTCCGCGCCGCGCTGAATGACGACATCGGTCGGGTCGTTGTCGTAAAGCCGCTCTTTCCAAAAGGTTTTATCGTTCCAAAAATCTTCGCAGACGACCACGCCGAGCCGCCGGGTTTTGCCGTCGCGGGTCGTGATTTCGACAATTCCGTCCGGGTTTCGGTCAGGTTCAAAATAACGCGGGTCGTCGAAAACGTCGTATTCGGGCAAAAGACTTTTATCAACGAATCTGACCAACGCGCCGTTTGAAATAACCGCCGCCGAATTATACAAACGTCTGCCGTCATTGTCCGTATTTGGGCGAATCGTGCCGAGAACGACCGTGATTCCAACGGTCGCGGGAATGATTTTGTCGAGCGGGTCGAGCGCGTGTTCGATAATGTCGCGGTCTTGAAACCAATCCTGCGAAGTGTAGCCGTGCGTCACGACTTCGGGGAAAACAATCATATCCGAGCCGTCTTGTTTGGCTTTTTCGATTGCCCGCAAAATTTTCGCGACATTGCCTTCAATATCGCCGTTCGTCGTGTTGATTTGTCCGATTGTAACTTTCATTTCATAATTTTAACCGAAAATATCGGGTAAATCTCTGGCTCCGTGAAGGACGCGAATAATTTCGATTATTTCGTCTTTAACTGTGTAATAAATTTGATAATTGTGAAAACCTTTGACGAGTGTCATTCGGATATTTTTTATATTGGAGTCTTTGAATTCACGGCTTTTTCCGACAAAGGGATTTTTGCCGATAAATTCGATGCTGTCTTCAACCGCGACCAAAAAATGAACGGCAATGTCGAGATTATCTTCGCCGATAAAAACAAAACATTCTTCAATGTCGCGCTCGGCTTGCGGTTTTTTTCTGATTTCGCGGCTCATTTTTTGACTCTTTGCTGAAGTCGTTTGATTCCGCGTTCTTTGATTCTTTCAAAATCTTCTTTGGTCAGAGGCGTTGCATCGCCGCTGTTTAGTCCTTCGAGAATCAGGGCTTCGAGTTTTCTTGCCTGTCGTTCTTTCAAATAATTTCGCGCCAAATCACGAAAAAACTCGCTTGTGTTTCCGTAGCCTTCGGTGGCGATGACTTCCTCGATTTCAGCTTTCATCGTGTCGGGAAGCGAAATGTTTAATGTTGCGATTGCCATAATTTATAAAAACTCCCTTCAATTTTAATTCTACAAGTTTGTCAATAGTTGTCAATAGTTGTTGGAGATATGAAAAATACCACTTTCGATAAATCGGCGGAATAAATTTATCACTTGAATGTATTTAACTTAAAATAGCTTCAGAAAATCTTTAAGGTGGAAAATATGAAATTGAAAATCTTTTTATTGGTCGCTTGTTTGGCGGTTTTAAGTTTGACGGCGATGGCGCAAAATGCGAAAAGCAAGACCGAGCCGCTGGCGGTTGGCGGAGTTGCGCCGGATTTTACTTTGAATGATCAAAACGGCAAGGCGGTGACGCTTTCAAAGGTCGGGAAACCGACGGTTCTGGTCTTTTACCGCGCTTTTTGGTGTCCTTTTTGTGCGCGTCAGTTGGCGGAACTGCGTTCACTTTTGAAAACCGACGAAAATGCCGCGCTTTTTGCGATTAGTCCCGACGATGCCGAAAAGAGCAAAGGTTTGGCGGCGAAAATCGCCAAAGACGGTAAGGGCAAGGTCAATTTTCCGCTGCTCTCGGACACGGGACACAAAACGGTTGACGCTTACGGGCTTTTCGACACGGCTTATATCGGGCAGGGAATCGAAGGAATTCCGCATCCGGCGGTTTATATTTTGGACAAAAACCGCAAAATCGTCTGGGCAAAGGTCGAAACCGATTACAAAATCCGTCCGACGAATGCAAACATTCGCGCCGAATTAGACAAATTGAAATGAATGGTTTTTTAGTTACGGATAAACGCGGATTTCGCTGATATGAATTTATTGATTTAATCCGCGTTTATCCGTGTTTATCCGTGGCTGATTCTTTCGTTTGACCATCGTCAGGCGATTGCCGCGTTCGTTGTATTTTACTTCGTCCATGATGTTGTAAATAAACAATACGCCGCGTCCTGAGGTTTTGAAAAGATTTTGTGGGTCGAGCGGGTCAGGAATTTCGGCGACATTAAAGCCGTCGCCTTCGTCTTCGATCGTGAAACGCGCTTCTTCGGGCGAAACGTCCGCAATAATGCGAACGAGTTTGGTAGCGTCGAATTTATTGCCGTGTTTGACGGCGTTGACAAAGGCTTCGTCGAGCGCGACAAACAAATTTGAAGTTTCGGGATTGACCACGCCGACCTTTTCGACACGCTTCATCAAGTAATCCAAAATATTGTGCATCAAGCTGATAACGCTCGGGACTTCAAACTCGATTTTCTCGTGCAGGTCTTGAATGAGTTCTTTTTTATCAACGCATTTCGCCTTGCATTCGAGCGTCGTGGCGACGATAAATTTTAATTCGTCCTCGCTGAAAGTTTCGCCGTCGTAATTTGAAACGCAGATTTTGAAGGCTTTGATCAAACTGCGCGAGCTTTCTACTTCGTCGGGCAGACATTCGGGATCGCTGTCGTCTTTCGGCGCGGTGAGCTGTTCGCCGTCCAAATCGGAAATCACCAAATCGAAATCTTCACCGTCAATCAATTCGACGGCTTCGCTGCGGTTTTCGATGGTTTTGACGGAATGTCCGAGTTTGGTAAATTCGTGTGTTAAAAGGCTTGCCAAATCATCGTGGTCGTCAACAATCAAGATTTTTTTCATTTTATTTCCCGATTTTTAGAGCCTCAGCAGAGATTTACGTTAAAATAAATCCGTTTGTTGCATATCATAAACCAAACCGCCAAACTTTTGCTATCTGATGGAAGAGAAAATTCAACAAGTTTTTAAACCTGCCGATTTAGCGCATTATTCCCTCAAACAAAGATTTCTGATTCGTCTGGCGGATCGGGCGTTTTATCTGCTCATCAACTTTATCGGCAAAACCGTCAAATTTGAAATCGAAGGGCTGGAAAATTACGAAGCCGTCGAGCGTGCGGGAAAACTTCCGATTATTTGTTTCTGGCATAATCGAATTTTTCTCGGCACTTTTTTTCACCGCAACCGCCGCATCGTCGTGATCACGTCGCAGAGTTTTGACGGCGAGTATATTGCGCGGTTTATTCAACGCTTCGGCTACGGCGCGGTTCGCGGAAGCTCGACACGCGGCGGTGTCGGCGCACTGGTCGAGATGATTCGGCTGATGAAAAACGGTCTGGCGACCTCGTTTTCGATTGACGGTCCGAAAGGTCCGCGCTATGTTGCCAAATCCGGCGCGTGTCTTTTGGCAAAGAAAACGGGCAATCCGATGCTGCCGTTGTCGGTCGAATCAGAAAAGTTTTGGACGATTAACAGTTGGGACAAATTGCAGATTCCAAAACCTTTTACCCGCGCCAAAGTTTTCTACGCCGAACCGATTTTCGTGGCAAAGGACGCAAACGACGAAGAAATCGAAAAAAAGCGCGAAGAACTCCAAAACAAACTTGACGAACTGGTCGAACTTGGGAAACAATGGCGGGAAAGCATTGCATAATTCCTGACAATGTCCCCCTTGATTTTGCCCCGCATTATGACGCTTCAAAATCGCTTTGAAGCGAGCGTTAAATTTCTTCAGCCTAATTCAGGCAGTTTTTAAGATTAAAAAAGGAGATTATAAAAAGTATGTTTGATTCGATTATTAAAGAGGCACAAGAAAAATTTGGTTTGGGCGACAAAGCGGGAAGTTTGCTTGCTTCTTTGTTAGGTTTGATTGTCAATCCCGAAAACGGTGGTTTCAGCGGTTTCATCGAGCGTTTTAAGAACGCGGGTTTGGGAAATTTGGCTCAGTCATGGGTTACGACCGGCGATAACACGCCGATTTCCAATGAACAGCTTGAATCCGCGCTCGGCGAAGACACGATAAATTCAGTCGCCGAACAGACAGGCGTTGAAAAAGCAACGGCGACATCGGCACTCGGTTTGATGACCCCGCACGTTGTTGACTCACTCACGCCCGACGGCGAGATTCCCGACGAAGCCGGATTGATTTCGCGGATTACAGGCTTTTTGAGCAATTACGGCGGCGCAATCGGCGGGGCGGTTTTAGGCGGTTTGGGTATCGGCGGAGCTTTCGCAAGCGGCGCGGCGGACAAGGTTGGCGACGCGGCTGGCGCAACGCCCGGTGCCGGAAAAGCCGTTGTCGGAAAAGGCGCGGAAGTTGTCGGCGATGCCGCCGGAGCAACCGCTGACGCGGGCAAAAAAGCAGTCAACGCGGTTGGCGATACGGTCGGCGGCGCGATGAACAAAGTCGGCGACGTTTTTGACGGCGACGGCGACGGCGGCGGAATTTTGAAATGGCTGATTCCTTTGCTTTTGCTCGGTTTGCTGATTGTTCTCGGCTATTGGTTCTGCGGAAAATCGCAAGTGCCGCCGACACCGACACCGACACCGACACCGAAAAATGCTAACGCGAATGTCAACAAAGGTAATGTTAATGCAAATGCCAACAAAGGCAATACGAATACTGCCGCAGTCAATGTTGCAACGACCGATGCCGACAGAAAATTGACCGAAGTTTCGCTTCCCGACGGCACTAAACTTCAGGCTTATCCGGGCGGTATCGAAGATCAATTAATCAAATTCATCCAATCTGACGATTATAAGAACGGAACTGCCGAAACATTGAAGGATAAATGGTTCAATTTTGACGATTTGAATTTCAAAGTCGGTTCATCCGAACTCGTTCCCGAATCAAAGCGTCAATTGGATAACATTATGGTAATTTTGAAGGCTTTCCCCGCGGTTAAACTCAAAATCGGCGGATATACCGACAAGACAGGCGATGATGCAAAAAACAAAAAATTGTCTGATGATCGAGCCAAGTCTGTCAAAGCTGCACTCGAAAAAGCAGGTGTCGGAGCGCAAGTCCCCGAAGCCGAAGGTTACGGCGAGGAGCAGGCTAAAGTTCCTGAAACTGCCGGCGACGACGAACGCAAAGCCGACAGAAAAACTTCGGTTCGGTTGCTGAAGTAGTTATCAGAAAAATTCCTATCAAATAAAGGGCGGTTCGTTTATGAATCGCCCTTTGTGTTGAAATCTTCCGCCAAAAAATTTGCCGTCAAAAGCACAAACGAAATCCAAACCATATCTGCCAACAACAGATGTCCAAGCTGCATAACGATCGGCGCAAGCGTCAAAAGCGTCAATGCGCCAAAACCGATTTGCACTAAAATCAAAATGCTCAAAATATTTGACCAACGCACAACCGATGCGTTGTTTTCAGCTTTTTTACGCAGCCAACCTGCCAGAAAAATCAGATAAACGCTCGTTAAAATCGAAAGAATCGGATGGCTCACGCGCAGACGAAGCAAGATGTTCGAGGTTGCCGAAAAATCTTTCGCAATACCTTCCGACAAAGTTTCCGACGGAAAAATCATACTGCTCAAAGCCGCCACCGAACCGCTCATTCCGACTAATAAGAATCCGAAAATTCCCAATAATAAAAACAATTTAACCTTTGGCTCAACTTTGAAATTGAGAGATTTTCCGCCGCTTGCAAACCACGCCGTCAGGGTCAGAAAAGTTAATAAAACGAGCGTCGTTATCAAATGTCCCGCCATCCAAAACGGACGCGCCGTCGTTAAATTCTCCGCCGTGTTGCCCGTCAAAACCAAACCCGCGCCGAGCAATCCCTCGACAAGCACGAAAATAAAAGAGCCGATTGCCATTTTCAAAACGCGGCTGTTTGTGTCGGTTTTGCCCGATTTCCACCTTAAAATCGCCCAGATCAATAACCCGATCACGATAAATCCGTCCAACGCACTCGTGATGCGGTGCGAAAATTCGATCACGGTTTTCAGTTCAGGCGCAGACGGAATGACTTCGCCGTGGCACGTCAGCCA
>JANODL010000134.1:0-51335 GCA_031412675.1 Acidobacteriota bacterium
AACCGAACATTATCAATTATACATTGTGCATTTTACATTATTTGACAGGTATTTATTGATTAATAATGCAGAATGCAGAATGCAGAATGTAAAATGATTTCATCAAAATACAGTTTTTAAGTAGTTTTTGTGCAAAGCCGATTAACTCAGATGTTTTTTTGATAAAACCGAATCATTGCTCCTAATCAGGTTTCATCTTGTGTTTATCCGTGTAAATCTGTGGCTAAAGATAATTTTATTTTGGTCACCTACTGAAAATATACTATCATTCAAAAGGTCTCTATTTCATCGTTCTAAACAATTTATGTTCAAAAAAGTTCTGATACTTTCGGCGGCGGTCGGCGCGGGACATCTACGGGCGGCGGAAGCTCTCGAAAAAACCTTCAAACAACTCGGCGCGGCGGAAGAGGTCAAAAATATTGATGTTTTGAATTACACGAATCCGCTTTTTCGCAGGCTTTACGGCAAGGCTTATTTAGATATGGTCAACACGATGCCCGAAGTTTTGGGTTGGATGTATGATTCGCTCGACAAGCCTTGGGAAAACGAACGGCGGCGGCTCGCTTTGGATCGTTTGAACACACAGCCTTTGATAAATTTATTGAAAACGGAAAAGCCTGATTTGGCAGTTTGCACACATTTTTTGCCGTCGGAAATTATCTCGTGGCTCAAGGCACAAGGCAAAGTTGATTTCCCGCAAGCGATTGTCGTGACGGATTTTGATGCTCACGCGATGTGGCTTTGTCATCATTACGAACAATATTTTGTCGCGCTCGACGAAACAAAAATTCACCTTTCAAAAATTGGTATTCCGGCAGATAAAATCACAGTTTTGGGCATTCCGATTGATCCGCTTTTTGCCGAATCGAAAGATAAAGCGGCGGTGCGCGAAAAATTCGGTTTGGACAAAGACAAACTGACGATTCTCGTTTCGGCGGGCGGTTTCGGTGTCGGAAATATAGAACATCTTTTAGAGGCTTTGAGCGATTTGCAAACGCCTTCGCAGATCGTTGCGATCTGCGGTCGCAACGAAGATTTGAAAACAAAACTCGAAAAACTTGCGCGTGAAAAACTCGATAACGAGCGCGTCACGTTCAAACCGATCGGTTTTACGCGTGAAATGGACGAATATATGTCGGCGGCGGATTTGATTGTCGGAAAACCCGGCGGTTTAACGACTTCCGAAGCGATGGCGAAAGGT
Source organism: Acidobacteriota bacterium (assembly GCA_031412675.1). GTDB lineage: Bacteria > Acidobacteriota > Blastocatellia > Pyrinomonadales > Pyrinomonadaceae > JAFDVJ01. The sequence continues at coordinate 1,202 of JANODL010000134.1, forward strand.
TTGATCTTTATCGTCGTCAACCCGATTCCGGGACAGGAAGAACGCAATTCCGACCATCTGCTCGAAAAAGGCTGTGCGATAAAATGCAACAATTTGCCCGTTTTGGCTTACAAAATTGATGAACTCGTCAAAGACACGGCGCGTTTTGAAACGATGAAAGCGAATGTCGCAAAATTTGCGCGACCGAACGCTTCACGCGAGATTGTCGAAAAACTTCTGGCTTTATGAAACTTCCCCGTTTTGAAGATTTTGAACGCGATTTCAAAAGCGAAATCTGGCACGAAGCCGCGCAAAACATTTGCGAAAAACACAAAATTAATTTTGAAAAGTTAAAGCGCGAAGCACAGGGCGAAAGCGTCGTTTTTCTCGTTGACGATAAATTTGTCTCCAAAATTTATGTGCCTACCAAGAATCTTCTGGAACGCGAAAAAATTGCGCTTGAAACTGCAAGAACAAATCTAAAAACACCCGAAGTCATCGCTTTCGGCGATCTCGAAGGCTATAAATATTTGATGACGACGCAGCTCGAAGGCGATTTGATGACGCGGGAAGTGTGGCTGAAACTGGAAAATCGTGAGCAAATTTCGATTCTTTCGCAGCTTGCCGATGGATTAAAAAATTTGCATCGTTCAGACGCTTCAAAGATAAATTTTGACTGGCATAAATTTATCGCGGATCAAGCCGCAACCTGTCTTGAGCGTCAAAAAGCCGGTCAGGTAAATGATAAAGTGCTGGCGCGAATTCCCGCTTATATCGAAGAACACTTCAGTTTATTGCCGAATGATTTTTCGCAAGTCTTTCTTCACGGCGACGTGCATTTCGGCAATCTGCGTTTTTTGAAAACCAACGGAAATTGGCGGATTTCGGGTTTGTTCGATTTTGCCGATTCGCTCAAAGGCTTTCACGAATACGATTTTCTCGCCGTCGGAGTTTTGATGATTCAGGGACAAGGCAATCTGCAACGCGAGTTTTTCCGCGCTTTCGGTTACGCCGATTCTGAGATTAACGACGGGCTTCGCAAACGGCTGATGCTTCTGACGATGTTTTACGAATACAGCGATTTGCGCCGCTACGCGAAACGTCTGCGTCCCGAAGCCGTTGATTATTCGCTTGCCGAACTCGAACGGGCAATCTGGAATTTTTGTTAAGATTTTTTTCACCACAAAAGCACAAAGGACACAAAGATTTATTATATTTCTTTGTGTTCCTTTGTGATGAAAATTCATTTAGTTTTCCGCGATTGGCGTTTTCGCTTTCCAACGCCAAAGTCTTCTAATCGCTAGTGAAATTCCCGTCCAAACCAGAATCGCGCCGCCGATACAGGCGAGAAAACCGATAAATTGTCCGACGAATCCGCCCGTTTCGCCCGTGTGCGTAAAACGAAACCACGAACGAATCTGTCGTGCCGAATTTTGTTCGCCGTAAGATTCCCACTTCGCAATTTCCGCCGATTTCGTATCAACCGTCAATGTCGAACGTCCGAAACGATTCCGGTAAATTCCCTCGTCAATCGTGAAAACAGCCGCGTCTTTGGTGATCGGCAGACGCAAAGAAATCGTTTTCCATTTTGCCGATTGATTTTCCGCTTTTGCCCAAACCGCGTCAAGATTTTCGGGTAAAACGGTGGTTTGTTCGGCTTGCGGGTTGGATTGCTGTGGCTGCTGAACCGGAACTTCGTTGCCCGTTAAAGTGTAGAGCAGATTGCCCGCCCATTGATACGAAATTACTGTCGCGGTCAGCGTCAGAATAATCAAAATCAGCGACGACCAGAATCCGAGAACCGTGTGCCAGTTAAAATCACGCGCTTTGCCTTTGACCTTCCAGCGAAGCGTCAGCGCGGCTTTGAAATGTCGCCAGCTCAGACGACGCGGAAACCAGATGTAAATTCCCGAAATCGCCAGAAACAGAAACATCAGATTGCACGCGCCCGTGATGGCTTTGCCGACTGGTCGCCCGTCGCCCGACAGCGCAATCCAGCGGTGTAAATCGGTCATCGTGCGGAAAAATCCGCGCCAGCCGGTCGCGCCTTCGCCCGTGATTGCGCCCGTGTATGGATTGACGAAAATCTGTCCGTCGCGTCCGAGCGAAACCTGCCACGCGGCGTTCGGCTTATTCGGCAGAGCGATTGCCGAAGGCTTGGCGTTCGGTTTGGCTTCGGCGACTTTGGCAAGAATTTCCTTGACCGAAAGTTTGTTCGGATTTTCAGCCGACGCAACGTAACGCATATCGCGTTCGGCAAATTCGGCGATGTCTTTTTCAAACGAAAGCAGCGCGCCCGTGACGCACATTATAAAAATCAAGATGCCGCCGAGAACGCCCGAAATCAGGTGAAGCCAAAAAATTATTTTTCTGAATCTTTGCATATTTTTACCTTAAACATCCGCCCAACGGCGCAGCAGATTATGGTAAACGCCCGTTAATTGGATAACCGACGGATGTTCGGGCGCGTTTTCGGCGATTCGCTGAATCGCCATATCCATATCGAACAAAATCGTCCGTTCGCCGTCGTCGCGCACCATACTTTGAATCCAGAAAAACGACGAAATCCGCGCGCCTTTCGTGACCGGACGAACATTATGCAGGCTCGTTGCCGGATACAAAATCAAGTTCCCGGCGGGAAGTTTGATGCTGTGAACGCCGTATGTGTCTTCGATGACAAGCTCGCCGCCTTCGTAATCTTCCGGCGCGGTCAAAAAAAGCGTCGCCGACAAATCCGTGCGAATGCGATGCGGCGTTCCCGTCACTTGCCGAATCGCGTTGTCAACGTGATTGCCGAACGACTGCCCACCTTCGTAACGATTAAAAAGCGGCGGAAAAACCTTAAGTGGCAGAGCCGCCGACATAAACAACGAGCTTTGTTCGAGCGCGGCTAAAATCACTCCGCCCATTTCCTGCGCGAGCGGATGATTTTCCGCCAGTTGCAGATTATTTTTCGCCCGCGCCGATTGATGTCCGGCAGTCACGCGCCCGTCAATCCATTGCGCCGATTCGATCTTTCTTCGACATTCAGCCGCCTGTTCGGCAGTCAAAACACCGGGAATTTGTAAAAGCATAAATTTGAGGGATGAAGGATGAGTTTTAGAAATTAAAATTCAAAATTAGAGCTTAAATTTTTCGGTAGTGAACTAAAAGTAATGCTTTGAAAATTGCTTTATCGGAACAAGAACTTTCATCGCCGGGAGCGCACGCATCCTTGCGTGCTGAGCGCGCGAGCGCGAATCATTGCGCTGAATGTCGAGTCGAGATCGAGCAAGGCTTTTACGCCGCTTTTTCCAGCGGCGCAGCACGCACCGAGGCGTGCGCTCCCGGCAAACCACGCTTTTCTTTTTCAAACACCGATCGAGAATCTTAAACAGCCTGACTTTCTGTTCACTACCAATTTTTCATCCCTCATCCAACATCCTTAAAAATTGAATCCGATCCCGAAAAGAGCCGACCGTCCTGCACCCGGAACGAGATGTCCGCCGCCGATCCGGTCAAAATAATATTCGTTCGTCAAATTGTAGGCATTTACGCGCAAATCAATGTTTTTGTTGATTCGATATGAAGCCATCGCGTCAACCAGCCAATAGCTTTCAACAAAACGAGTGTTCGTCGTATTGCCGAAGCGTTTGCCGATAAACCTCGTGCCGCCGCCGATTGTCACGCGCCAGGGCGTTTGATAGGTTGACCAAAAGCTCATCGAATTGCGCGGCGTATTTATCAGCCGCTTGCCGATTTCGAGTGATGTTCCGTTCACCAAATTGGCATTCGATTCGAGAACCTTGCTGTCAAGCAGAGTGTAAGCCGCCAAAACATTCCAGCCGCGTGTAATGATTCCGGTAACGCCCAGTTCAAATCCGTCAACCCGCTGTTTGCCGTCCAAAACCGTCGGCGGTTCGCCCGGTAATCCCGGAGTTCGCGCATTTGTTTTGTCCACACGGAAAATTGCGGCGGTCATCAAAATTCGGTTACTGAACAAATCCCATTTCGTTCCGAGTTCGTAGTTGTAAGTTTTTTCAGGATCGAGCGTCGCTAAAGCGGCTCCGTAAGATAATCCTTCGAGCGAAGGGCTTAATGACGACGCAACCGAAGCGTAGAGAGTTCCGTTCGGCATCGGTTTGTAAACCGCGCCGAAACGGAAACTGAAAAGTTTATCAACCCGGCTGACCGCCGTTTGCGTCGTTGCCGTGACGACGGTTGGAACGGCTAAACCCGCCGCGTCGAATCTGTCAAAACGAATTGCGCCAGTCAAATCGAATTTTTCGCCGAAACTCACCGTGTCGAAAATATAAAATGCCTGCGAATTGGCGGTAATGTCGCCGATCAGCGGACTGACCGAAATTACTCCGCGATAAACGTCGTTCGGATTCGGATTCAACAAAGTCGTCGGCGAATTCGGTGCGGTGCGAAGCGTCCGCAGATTGTTTTCGCGGGTGAAAGCCGCGCCTGTCACCAGCGAATGTCTAATAAATCCGGTGTCAAATTTTGCCGAAAAATCCGTCTGATTGTCCCAAACGTCGTCTTCGCTGATCCACGAGCGCATCTCACGATTGATGGCGGTCGAATTTACATTGGCGGTAAATCTCGGCGGAGTTGCCATCGAATCCCGCGAGGAATTTGAATAACGCACTTGATTTCGCAAACTGAAATTGTCGTTAAATGTATGCGTAAATTGAACGGTCGCCAAATCTGCCCGCAGTTTTTCTTTATCGCGGCTTAAAAATCCGTAAAAAGTGTCACGCGGAACCGGCGCGGGACGGTCACGAAAAGCCGCCAAAATATTACTCGTTGCCGGAACCCAAGGAATTCCGTAATCCGAAACATTATTTTGCTGAAGGTGAAAATATCCGACCGTTATAAAAGTTTTGTTGCCGAGACCGAACGAAAATGTCGGGGCAATTCCCCAACGGTTGTTCTCAACCGCTTCGCGTCCGGCAAAGTTTGAATCGTGCGCCATCAAATTCAAACGAAACGCCGTGCGGTCGCCCCAACCCAATTTGTTGAGCGGCACATTTATATCGCCGGTCACGCGCTTCGTTTTATCCGTTCCGAAAACGACATCGAAATTATAAAACGGGCTTAACGTCGGGATTTTGCTGATTAGATTAACCGTTCCGCCGGTCGAACCGCGTCCCGAAACCGCCGATGTCGGACCTTTGACGACTTCGACCTGTTCGATATTAAACGGGTCACGGCTTTGCGGACTCAAATCGCGCACGCCGTCAATAAAAATATCGTTTCGCGCACTGAATCCGCGCAAAGTCAGATTGTCGCCAGCCGGTGCGCCGCCTTCGCCCGCCGTGATCGTCAATCCCGGCACATTCTGCAAAACGTCGCGCAAGGTCGTGGCACCCTGTTCTTCAATCGCCTGTTTGTTGATGATTGTGATTGATTGGGGAATCTCGCGCAGCGTTTGTGTATATTTCGGTGAAGTAACCGAATTTCCTTCACTCACAACCTGCACGGTTTCATTCGGTCCCAAAAGCCTGAGCGTAACGGTCTTCTGCGCGGTAAAACTATAAGTTAAACCTGTGCCGTCGAGAATCTGCACCAATGCGCGTTCGGAAGTAAAATCCCCCGAAACGCCTTTTGACGGCAAACTATTGTAAACTTCATTCGGCAAATTCACCCGCAGTCCGGTAACTTTTTCAAAAGCCACCACCACTTCGCTCAAAGTTCCCGCCGGAATATTAAACCGAAAAGTCGCATTTTCTTCCTTTTCATCGAATTTCTCTGCAATAATTTGATTATCTTTAACGTGCGCGATGTTTAACGCGCGGCTTTCGCCGACCGTATATGCCACCAAAAACCCGATTGCCGTGGCGGAAAGAATCCAATAGCGCGGTTTGCGTTTCAATGATTTATTTTTTTTATTCGTTCGTATCTTAAATTTGTTTTTTAACATCTTCACTCCACAAGTTTTCAAAAAAGATTTTCAGGCGGATTTTGTTCTCCGACAAATGATAAAAACAAAGATACTAAGAACTGTTCAGAGCTAACTTAAATCATCATTTCTTGTTGTGAACAAGGCAAGCGTGCTAGGATAAAAATCCGGCACGCCATCCGCGATACAAATCCTGTATATCCAGCGTTTGGTCTGTGCTTTTCAAGCCTTCGACGTAGCCGCGTCGAAGGCACTTTTTTATTTATTAAACTGAAATTGAAAATCGTTTTCAATAAGAGAAAATTCTAATCAAGGTTTCAAGGAGTGTCAAGTTGTTTAGAGTAAAAAATTTAGGCTTGTAGTTTTAAAGCAAGAACAGCGCACTTAAATCTAAGTGCGCTGTTCCTAAAAATAATGGTGATCCAAGAAGGACTCGAACCTCCAACCCAATGGTTAAAAGTCTTGTTTTGGATTTATTTTGATTTCAGAATTTTTCATTTTTCTTGATTTTACTCAGCATTTTTGAATATCCTTTTCAGAATTTTTCATTTCGGTTCTTCCCTTTTCGGCACACCATAGACACACAAAGAAAATCATCGTTTGGACAACATAAAGCGTAGTTGTCGGCGGATTAACTATTGAAAGATTTAACAAATTAAAACTTTAGGTGTAATATCTAAGACAATTTTGAAATCATCACAAAATTATGCTCGATAAGAAATCCCTGTCGGAAAGAGATATTTGCACGAAATTTATAACGCCTGCGATTGTTAAAGCGGGTTGGGATTCGACGACACAATTTCTTGAAGAAGTTTCATTTACGGACGGCAAGATTTATGTTCGCGGAAAACTTCATTCACGCGGAACGGCGAAACGCGCCGACTACATTCTTTATTACAAACCGAATATTCCGATTGCTATTGTCGAAGCAAAAGACAATAAACACAGGATCGGCGCGGGATTACAGCAAGCCTCAGATTATTCGCGGATTCTCGATATTCCGTTTGTTTTCAGCAGCAACGGCGACGGCTTTATTTTTCACGATAAAACGGCGACCGATGAAACTATCGAAACCGAAATTGATAATGACAATTTTTCCTTCGCCAGAAACGCTTTGGCAGAAATACAAGCAATATAAAGGAATTGTAACCGCCGATGAAGAAAAGATCGTCGAACAGGACTATTATGATGACGGAACGGGCAGAAAGCCGCGTTATTATCAGCAAATCGCCGTTAATCGAACGGTTGAAGCTATTGTTAAAGAACAAAACAGAATCCTGCTGGTGATGGCAACGGGAACGGGCAAAACTTACACGGCTTTTCAAATCATCTGGCGTTTGTGGAAAGCCAAAGCCAAAAAACGGATTTTGTTTCTGGCAGATCGAAACGCCTTGATTGACCAAACCCGGCGCGGTGATTTCAAACATTTTGATAAATCAATGACGGTTGTCAAAAATCATAATGTTGATACGGCTTATGAGGTCTATCTGGCACTTTATCAAGGTTTGACAGGCTCGGAAGAATCGCGAAACATCTACAACAATTTTCGCCGGATTTCTTTGAGATGAAGGCATTGAAAACATCGAAAGTCTGAAAGTTTTGAATGTCATTCCCTTTACTGATTTCGGCTCACGAATCGAAATAGTTGACGGAATTTTCGGCGGAAAGGAAAAATATCTTGAAGCCGTGAAAGAACTCGAAAACGAACTCTACAAAGTGGCTTAAATGAAACTGAAACTTATAATTATCGGTGGAGCAAACGTAAGCGGTGATTCTTTTGAACAAGTTTCCAATGGTGATGAAAAAGGCGTTACAATAATTGACGAAGAGAGGTTTAGGCAATGGCAAAGAATGGTGAAGTAAAAAAACAAAACGGCACGGTGAGCGAAAAAACTCTGCATAAATCAATCGAATTTCAGCGCATCGGAAATGCCGCCGTTCACAAAGCACAAGAAGAAAATCGGCGGCTTGGCGTGCCTGATTGGTATTCAATTAATGGCAAAATCGTCAATGAAGCCGAACTTACCGATAAAGACAAACTCAAATAATAAATGGCAAATATACAAGGAATCTTAAAATCCATCCGCGATATTATGTGGCAAGACACCGGATTGAACGGTGATGCCCAACGCATCGAATAGCTTGGTTGGATGCTTTTCTTTAAGATATTTTCGGATAAGGAAAAAGACCTCGAACTTGATTTTGACGATTATAAATCCGTTATTCCCGCTGAACTTCATTGGGAAAAATGGGCGGGTGATGATGAAGGAATGACGGGCGAAGAATTGCAGGTTTTTGTTGACCGCGAGCTTTTTCCGAAACTCCGAAACATTCCGGTTATTGATAACAAACGCGCACTCATTTTGCGTGAAGTTTTTGAAGGCAATAACAATTATATGAAAAGCGGAATCAATATCCGCAAAGTTCTCAATAAACTAAACGAACTCGATTTTAATATCGCCAAAGACCGCCACGCATTCGGCGAGCTTTACGAAACGATTCTCAAAGATTTGCAGAGCGCGGGAAAATCGGGTGAATTTTACACGCCGCGAGCGATTACGCAATTTATAACCGAAATGGTTAATCCGCAGATTGGCGAAAAGGTTCTTGACCTTGCCGCCGGAACGGGTGGATTTTTGACTTGCGCGATTGAGCATTTACGCAAAGAAAATACGAGTATCGAAACTTTGAAGGCGATTCAGGATAACGTCATCGGTTGGGAATATAAGCCTTTACCATTTTTGCTGGCGACGACGAATTTGATTTTGCACGATGTCGAAGTTCCGAATATCACTTTCCGCGATGCTTTAGACCAGCCTTTGAGCAATTACACCGAGCGCGACCGCGTGAAGGTAATTTTACATACTGCCGTTTCTGGGGGCATTATTATTAACAATAACGAAAAGAATTTTCCGCAGAATTTGCGGACTAAAGAAACCGCAGATTTATATTTGGTTTTGATAATTCAACTTTTGAAAATAGGCGGACGCGCCGGAGTTGCTTTCACGGACGCAATTTTGACGGGCGACGGTGCAAAACGGCAAATCCGCGAAAAATTTTTGACCGAATGTAATCTGCATACGATTATCAAATTGCCTAAATCTGTTTTTCAACCTTATCCGGTTGCGACGAATCTTTTATTTTTTACCAAAGGAACGCCGACACGCGAAATCTGGTATTACGAACACCGTTTGCCCGAAGGTCAAAAAAGTTACAGCAAAACAAAAACGATTCGACTGGATGAATTTCAGCCGATCCGCGATTGGTGGAACAACCGCACGGAAAGTGAAATTAGTTGGAAAGTCCACATCGAAACCATCAAACAGCGCGGTTACGATTTGGACATCAAAAACCCGAACAAAACTGAAGAAACACACGAATATACAAGCCGTGAATTGATTTCGATGATTGAAAGCAGTTTTGCGAAAAGCCAAGATTTATTGAGTAAAATTAAAACCGCTTAAAAATGATTTCTCTAAAATTTATTCCATTATCTTTCATCACTTCAAACGATGAAATAATCAAACAAATCAAGAATACGGTTGTCTTTTCGCATCTGTTTGAAACCTGTAAAGAAACAACTCTGAGCAATTACATTGAAACTACTCAATACGGTTTTACTGCGTCTGCATTAGAAAACGGTTCACACAGACTTGTGAGAATTACGGACATTCATCACAGCAAAGTTAATTGGGAAAGCGTTCCGTTTTGTGATTGTAATGATGAAGAAAAATATCTTTTGAAAGACAACGATATTCTTGTTGCACGAACAGGCGGAACAACAGGCAAAAGTTTTTTCGTTGAAAATCCGCCGTCAAATGCGGTTTTCGCAAGTTATTTAAACAGAATCAGACTTAAAAAAGATGTCAATGTCGAATTTATCAAAGCATTTTTAAATTCATACTGCTTTTGGAGTCAAATTGTCGAAATGAAAGCAGGTTCGGCACAACCGAATGTAAATGCCGAAAAGTTAAAAGTCTTGGTCATTCCTGACTGCGATTTGGAAATGCAAGAAAACGCGGTTCGTTTAATCAACGAAGAAAATAATTCAGATTCAATTCGAGAAAGAATAAATTCGGTTGAAAATGTTTTCTGGAATAACAATCAAATCTCAACCGAACTTTCTCAGCAACTTGAATTAGTCCGCCAACTTCGCCAAGCCTTTTTGCGTGAAGCGATGCAAGGCAAACTCGTTCCGCAAGATACGGCAGACGAACCCGCCGCTAATTTGCTCGAAAAGATCAAAGCCGAAAAAGAAAAACTCAAAGTCAGAACCGCGAGCGGTAGCGACCGGGTTAAACGCACAAAAGATAAACCTTTGCCCGAAATCAAAGCCGAAGAAATCCCGTTTGAAATCCCAAACAATTGGACTTGGTGCAGATTGGGCGAGATTTGCGAAAAAATCGGTTCGGGAAGCACACCGCGAGGAAGCAATTATTCTAAAAAGCGGTATTCCTTTTTTCCGTTCGCAAAACATTTACAATGAAGGATTGATTCTTGAAGATATAACTTTTATTTCCGATGAAGTTCACAAACAAATGAACGGAACGAAAGTTATAGCAAAAGATATTCTTCTAAACATTACGGGCGGTTCGTTAGGCAGAGCGGCTTTAGTGCCAAATGATTTTAAGGAAGGAAATGTAAGCCAGCACGTTTGCATAATTCGCCCGACTTTAGTTGATGATTCATTTCTACACAAAACGGTTTTGTCGCCTTATTTTCAATATCTAATTTTTGATTCGACAACGGGCGCAGGACGTGAAGGTTTGCCAAAATATAATCTTGAACAATTCGTAATTCCACTTCCACCATTAGCCGAACAAGAAAGAATTGTCGCCAAGTTGGAAAAGCTGATGAAGTTTTGCGCCGAATTGGAAGTTTCAATCAAACAAGGCATAAAAAACGCCGACCAATTACTGCAAACCGCGCTCAAAAAAGCGTTGGAGCCGAAATAAAAAATATGAAAATCACACGTTTGATAGTTATTGCACTTTTAGTAGTTTGTTTCGGCTTGACCGTTACCGCACAAACGACCGCCATCGCTTACAACGATATACAGCCGAACGTCGTTCTTGCCGCCACTGTCAGCGACGGCGATTTCAAGCCTTATGAAACAAGAATGTTATCCAAAGGCACTTGGAAAGTTAAGGCAATAAAAGCAGAAAGTGTGCCGGAAAGACGCTTGGCTTGGACATCTTGGAACACCATTTCAGACGATTGGGCTGGAACAGACTGTAATGGCAGAAGTCGCGGTTGGACAACGACTTTTTATATTTCAGCCCTCGGAATGGAAAACATCAATAATAAATGGTCAAAACAATTTCCCTCTGAAAGATGTCGGACACAAGCACTTGCGATAGAAAAGGCAACATTGTGGACGTTTAAGTTAGAAGGAAACTCGGCAGTCACATTTTTTCTCGGAGCCTTTTATGATGTGCCAAAACGTCCATTGGGCGGTGGCTTGATTTTATCTCTCAGAAAACAACAACAACAACAATAACAAAATAACAATACGCGCAAAAAAAAGCGTTAGAACCGAAATAGATACGGAAATAGAAACTCGAACAAAAAAGACGGCTTGATTTTGCCGTCTTTTCCTTATAAATGTTGGTGATCCGAGGAGGACTCGAACCTCCGACCCAATGGTTAAAAGCCATTTGCTCTACCGACTGAGCTATCGGACCACGCTTTTGAATTGAAATGAATTCAACTTCAAACCGAATTTTTGATTTTACATATCGAAAATAAACTTTGCAAGTCTGACGTGAAACTTTTCTCAAATTTATTCTAACTCTTAAACCAGCTTTCCATGACCGACTCTTGCAAAATAATCGTTTGGTCGCGTTCGGGTCCCGTTGAAATTAAACCGATTTCGACACCGATTGAATTTGAAAGAAATTCGACATACTTTCTGGCATTTTCAGGTAAATCTTCGATTTTTGTTGTGCCTAAAGTGTCGCTTTGCCAACCCGGAAGCGTTTCGTAAATCGGTTTGATTTTCGCCAATTCGTAAGAAACCGCCGGAAAAGTGGCAATTCGTTTGCCGTCAATTTCGTAGCCGACGCAAACTTTTATTTCTGCCAGCGCGTCGAGAACGTCTAATTTTGTCAATGCAAGCGAATCGAACCCGTTGAGTTCGGCGGCGTATTTTGTCGCAACGGCATCGAACCAACCGCAACGGCGCGGGCGTTTGGTGACCGAGCCGTATTCATTGCCGCGCTGACGAATCAGATTCGCCATATCTTCTTCGGCATCGAGCATTTCGGTCGGAAAAGGTCCTTCGCCGACGCGGGTTGCGTAAGTTCGAACGATTCCGAGAACGCCCGAAATATGATGCGGCGGAATTCCCGTGCCGACAGATGCGCCGCCCGCCGTCGGATTTGACGACGTTACATACGGATAAGTTCCGTGGTCAACATCCAAAAGCGTTGCTTGTGCGCCTTCCAATAAAATCTTTTTGTTTTGCTTTTTGGCTTCGGCAAAAAAGTGCGAAGTTTCTGTAACAAAAGGTTTTAGTCTTTCAACCAAGACTGAAATTTCGTCAAAAATCTCGTCCGAGCGAAGCGGTTCGCGCCCGTAAAGCACGATGATGCGGTTTGCTTCTTCGAGATTGCGTTCGATACGAAGTTTCAAAAGATCAGGCACGAGAGCGTCCGAAACGCGGATTCCGCGCCGTCCGGCTTTATCTTCGTAAGCAGGACCGATTCCGCGCAAGGTCGTGCCGATTTTTTCGTTGCCGAGCCGTTCTTCGCTTGTGTGGTCGAGGGCGCGGTGATACGGCATAATCAAATGCGCCCGCGAACTGACTTTCAATCTTTCGGGCGTGACCGAAATTCCCTGCGCTTCCATCTGGTCAATTTCCTCGAAAAACGCTTTCGGGTCAATGACCATTCCGTTGCCAAGCACACAGGTTTTGTCTTCGTGAATGATTCCCGACGGCAAAAGCCTTAAAACAAACGCTTTATCACCGAAATAAACCGAATGTCCAGCGTTGTGTCCGCCTTGGTAACGCGCCACAATATCGAATCTGTCGGCGAGTAAATCAACAACTTTTCCTTTACCTTCGTCGCCCCATTGTGCGCCGATTATTACAATTATCATAATTAGTTTTTATTTTAATTTTCGCATCTTGCATAATCCCTGCATATTTTACGGCGTTCTGCAAGTAATTCTGATTTTTGTGGATTATGTTTAGTAATGGGGCGATATTTCTTAATTAAATCTTGCTCAGTTTTACTAAGTTTGGTAGAAACTTTAACAAAATTAAAAGTAAGATTCTCATTCATCCAAAATACTATTTTTTCTTTAACGTCAGGAGAAAATCTATAATTATTTTGATTTTGCATTCCACACAAAGAATCTTTCGGCGGCTTGTATTTAAGAATGGCTCCGACTCCTCTAAAAAAAGTTCCATTACTTTTGCCTCTACATTCTTCATTAAGCCTTTTCCAAATATTTTTACCCTTTCCAATATAAATAAGAGTCGTATTCCTTTTCACTAACTCTGTTCTAAAAGGTTCTTCAAACACAGAAAAATTCTTTACTCTTATGGCATAAAGCCCCATCACATCCAAACCGTTAGTTATCTCCAATTCAGCTAAATATCTAAAATTTTCCTCAATAATAAGTTTTTCCATTCAACTTTACTTTTTACTTTTTTCGCGCCATTCTTTGGCGAGCATCGAATAAACAACGTGGTCAACAAACCGCGTGTGAAGCCAGCCGGCTTCGCGTTCGATGCCTTCGATTGTAAAACCTAATTTGTCGGGAATCGCCCGGCTTTTCGTGTTTTCGGGAACACATTTAATAACGATTCGGTTCAGATTTCTTTCATCGAAAGCGTATTCGAGCAATCTTACAACCGATTTTGTCACCAAGCCTTTGCCCGTCGCATCTTTCGCCAGCCAGTAACCGATTTCCGCCGATTTATCAGCCCAATTAATTTCGTGAAAGCCAGTTCCGCCGACGATTTCGCCTTTGAACACGATATTCAGACCGATTTCGTCTTCGTTATTCGCAAACTTCTGCAAGGTTCGTCGGTAATACGCCCTGACGCTTTCGAGCGAAAAATGTTCATTAACCCAAGGCGACCATTCGTGCAGATGGTCATAGTTTGCCATCACGACCGCAAACGCTTTTTCGATGTTTGCGTCGGACGGCAAAGCAAGTTCCAGTTCGTCATCAACTTTCAGGCTGAACATTTAATTTCTTGTTAAATTATAAAGCTGAACATATTTTCGCGCCGCGTTTTGCCACGAATTATCCGCTGTCATTCCGTTCCACTGCAATTTGCGCCAAGCCTCTTTGTCGTAATAGGCAAACAAGGCTTCGTAGATTCTTTCCAAAAACTTGTCGGCGCGGTATTCGCGGAATTTAAAGCCGTTTCCCTTACCGCTGACGGCATCGAAATTTTCGACCGTATCGTCCAACCCGCCGACCGCCCGAACAATCGGAATCGTGCCGTAACGCAAAGAATACATTTGATTTAACCCGCACGGCTCGAATTTCGACGGCATCATAAACAGATCCGCGCCGGCTTCGATTTTATGCGCCAGACTTTCGCTGTAGCCGCGATAAACTCCGACCTGGCGCGGCGCGTAATCGCGCAAACGCTGCCAGAAATCTTCGTAACGCTTTTCACCCGAACCGAGCGAAATGATATACGCGCCGGTCGCCAAAATATCGCCCGCGACCTGCATCATCAAATCAATTCCCTTTTGTGCCGTTAAGCGCGTCACGTTCGCAAAAATCGGACGTTCCAAATCAACCGGCAACGAAAACCGTTCGAGCAAATCTTTTTTACAGGCTTGTTTGCCATCAATGTTTTGCACGTTGAAATGCGAATCGAGTTCGCTGTCGGTTTCGGGATTCCAGATGTCGAAATCCACGCCGTTGACGATGCCGTATAAACGATTCGACCGTTGACGCAAGAGCCAATCAAGCCCGTAACCGTTTTCCGCCGTCTGCATCTCAAAACCGTAAGTTTTGGAAACCGTCGAAAGCATATCCGAAGTTGCAAGTCCGGCTTTCATCGCCGAAGCGTAGCCGTTAAAGGCAAAAGCGTTGCGTTCAAATTCGGACGAAAACCCGAATTTCCACAGTTCATCTAAGCCGAATCCGCCTTGATAAGCCAAATTATGAACCGAAAAGACGGTGCGCGTGTTTGCCCAATACGGATCCCAAAATCTCAAATGCGCGATTTCGACCGCCGCAAATCCGCAATGCCAATCGTTCAAGTGAACAATGTCGGGCGCAACGCCGAGCCGCTTGATTAATTCGAGCGCGGCGTGATTGAAAAACGCGAAACGCTCGTAATCTTCCGTGTAGCCGTAAATCGAATTGCGGTGAAAAAGCGGCGGATAATCTATCAAAAAAGTCGGCGAACCGTTGGCTTCCGAGTAAAATGCTTTTGCCAGATAGCGTGTGCCGCGCCAATCAACTAACAGATCGTCAATCGCCGTGTGCCAAAGATATTCGCCTTTGGTTTGCAAATAACAGGGCGTAATTAAAAACGCATCTTCGCCAATCGAGCGCAAAGCCTTCGGCAACGCGCCCGCGACATCGCCCAAACCGCCTGTTTTTGAATATGGAACTGCTTCCGCAGAAAGAACCGCAACTCGCAAGTTTTTTTCCTTAAAATATAAGTTGTTAAGCCGTAGTAAATTCTAACAACACAAACGCACTTTCGTCTATTTGCTTATCCGCTTTCCTTTTCCTGATTGACTAAATTGCCGAAAAAAGTTAAACCAAATAAAGCAACAGATCCCTTTTTTGATTTCAAATGAAAAAATTAATAATCATTTTTTTACTAACTGTTCAACTTTCGAGTGCCTGTGTTTTCAGTTCAAACAACGAAAAGGCGAATTCCACCGTAACGAAAAACGCGAACAATCAAAACATTTCCGCTGAAAAATCGAATTCGGGCGCGGGGCAGAATCAAGCCGATAAAAAGGAAACTCCCAAACCGCCGGAAACCTCCGACTGTTTTAATATCAAGCTTCCGAATGATAAAAAATTGGACAAAAAACAAACTTTTGCGTTCGATTACGAACCGTTCAAAAATGCCTGTTTTGTCACGATTCATGAAGCCGAATATGACGATTCGCCGCTGAATTCCGAGTTTTTTATCTACAAAGACGGCAAGCAGGTTTATAAATTCTCGAATCAATTTAACGGCGTGACGACGGGCTGTTGGGCGGAAGGCGTGGCGTTTCAGGATTTGAACGAAGACGGTTTGACCGACATAATTATTGCCGGAATGTGCAGTGCAAAATCCGCGCCGTATAGCGAAAATATGGTTTATGTGAATAAAGGAAAAGAGTTCACGACCAACGAAGAAGCAAATTACACGCTCGAAAAATTCAAGAAAATCAAGGACATCACAGATTTTGTCAAACAAAACAGGGAACAATTCTTTCAATAACGGCGCAAACGCATCTTTGCCGCTCGTCATCGTCAATCCGAAATCGGCGGGCGGTTCGACGCAAAATCGTTGGGCGGAAACTGCCGCTGATTTTCGCGCACATTTCGGCGCGTTTCAGGTTGCCTTTACCAAAAAACACGGCGATGGAACCGCGCTTGCCCTGCGCGGCGCACAGCAAGGACGAAAATTTATCATCGCGTGCGGCGGTGACGGCACGATCAACGAAGTTGCGAACGGCATTCTGCAATCGGGCGCGGACATCGAATTCGGTGTTTTGCCGTCCGGAACAGGCGGCGATTTTCGGCGGACAATCGGGATTCCGAACAATACACGCGAAGCCGGAGCCGTTTTACGCAACGGCTTGACGAAGCAGATTGATGTCGGCAAAGTGACGTTTCTCAACCACGAAAACGAACAAGTTTCGCGCTATTTTTTAAATGTCGCATCGTTCGGTCTGTCGGCGGCAATTATCGAGCGCGTCAAATCTTCAAACATCGTCGGCTGGATTCCGCACGACATTTTGCGCGGGAAAACAACCTTTGCGCTTTCAACTTTGCAGGAAATTTTGGGTTTGAATTTCGACACCGTGCGCGTCAAATTTGATGACGATGAAGCGAAACCGCTCAATACGATAAATTTCTGCGTTTGTAATTCAAGATTTTTCGGCGGCGGAATGAAAATCGCGCCGGACGCGCTCATTAACGACGGATTTTTCGATGTCGTCAATATCGGCGATATTAAAGCCGTCAAAATTCTGCTGAACGCCTATAAATTATATGGCGGCTCGCATCTGAATTTGAAGGAAGTCAAAAGCACTCTGGCGCGAAAAATCGAAGTTTTTCCGATGAATAACGAAGAAATTCACATCGAAGTTGACGGCGAATTACCCGGAAAACTTCCGGCGACCTTCGAGATTTTGCCGAATGCTTTGAAAGTCAGAGTTCCGAAGAAATGATTTAACGCAAAGGCGCAAAGTTGCTAAGGCGCGAAGTTTCTCTAAAATTTTACTTAACTTCTTTGCGTCTTTGCCTCTTGGCGGCTTTGCGTTGAAAATAAGTTATGAACAATTCATTTTGCCAACGATTGATTGATTCCTGCGAAAAACACTCCCAGCGAACCGCGATGAGAATCGTTGGTGATGATTCGGAAGTCTATGATTACGCCGAATTATTAAGACAAATCCGCGCCGTTGCCTATCGTATCAAGGAAGAAAAAATCGAATTCGGCGACCGCGTTGCGCTGATCGGCGAAAATCATCCGTGCTGGGCGGTTGCTTACTTGGCGACACTTTATCACGGCGCGGTTTGCGTGCCGATTGACCCGCACGGCGAAATTGAAACGATTACGAATTTCCTCGAAAATTCCGATGCCAAACTCGCTTTTCTGTCGCCCGATATGACCGAAAAATTCGCGCAGATCGAGGAAAAACTCGGTCGGCACATTCCGTCGGTCGTCTGGAAAAAGTCAGAACCGTCTGCGGTAGCGGGCGGGTTAGATTTCAAAAATAATGAAAGTTCGACAATTAACAGTTACCCATTCGCTACCGCAAATGGTTCTGACAGTTTTGAAGATTGGACTGAAACAGATTTTCCTGAAAGTTTTGCCCGTGAAATTCCGAAGGCGCAAGGCGAAGACACGGCACTTTTGATATACACATCGGGAACGACCGGAACACCGAAAGGCGTTCCGCTTTCGCACGGCAACATTACGGCGGAACTCGACGGCATTTATGAGGTTATAAAACTTACCGAAAAGGAAAAAATCCTCAGCCTTTTGCCGCTTTTTCACGCTTATCTGCAAATCATCAATCTTTGGGTCGCGGCAACTTACGGTGCGGAAGTCGGTTATTTGAAGGAAATGACACCCGACGAACTTGGGCGTGCGATGCGCGAATTCAAGCCGACGATGCTGACGACCGTGCCGCGTCTCTGGTATTTGTTTCACAAAAAGATTTTCGATGCGGTCAACGAAAAACCGAAAGCCGTGCAGGTTTTATTTAAAGGAATGCTTGCCACTAACGGATTTTTCCGCGATTCGTTCAAAATCAATCTCGGCAGCAAGTTTTTCGGCAAAGTGCAGGAATCATTCGGCGGAAATTTGCGGTTTGCGGTAACGGCAGGTTCGCGGTTTGACGAAGCGGTTGCCGAAGATTTTTATAAACTCGGGTTCACGATTATTCAAGGTTACGGTCTGACCGAAACTTCGGGCGCGGCGACGGCGACTTATGAAACCGATAATCGCGTCGGTTCGGTCGGCAAACCGTTTTTTAACGCCGAAGTCAAGATAGACAATGCCGACAAAGAAGGAGTTGGCGAAGTTCTGATTCGCGGCGCGATGGTTTTTAAAGGCTATTACAAAAACGAGACGGCGACCGCTGACGTTTTTACAGAAGACGGCTGGTTTCGTTCGGGCGATTTGGGGAAATTCGATAAAGACGGACATCTCTACATCGTCGGACGCGGCAAAGACGTGATCGTTCTGCCGAACGGCAAAAATGTCCATCCGGAAGATTTGGAAGTTCAATATCTGAAATCGCCGTATGTCGAGGAATTGGCGATTCTCGGAATTGAAGATAAATCGGTCGGAAAGGCGGGCGCGGAAAAATTGGTTGCGGTCGTCGTGCCTGATTTCGAGTTTTTGAAACGCGAAAAAATCGCCAATTCGCAAACCGCGATCAAGTTTGATTTGGACAATCTCGGACGCGAATTGCCCGAATATCAACGCGTTCGTGAATACATCGTCCGCGCCGAACCGCTGCCGCGCACGGCGACGCGAAAAATCAAACGCTTTGAACTTCAAAAAGACATCAAAGCCGGAAAAATCTCTTCAGGCGAAAAACCGCCCGAAAAGGTTTGGACTTTTACGGCGGAGGACACGACTTTGCTCGAATCGAATGTCGGCAAAGCGGTCGCCGAAGTCATTAAACGCAACGCCAAAGACGCGGAAAAAATACATCCGCAAATGAATCTCGAAATTGATTTGGGTTTAGATTCGCTCGCCCGCGCCGAAGTTTTTGCCGCGCTCGAAAATGCTTTTTCGACCGAGTTCGAGGGTGAAGACGCGGCACAGGCTTTAACGGTTGCCGATGCGGTCAAGCTCGTTCAAAAACACGCCGGAAATATTGATGACAATCAGGCAATTTCAACCGATTTGAATTGGTCAACAATCGTCCGAGAAGCCGACGAAGATATGCCCGAACTGCGGTCTATTTTACAAAATCGTCCGCTGTTTTTGGGTTTTGCTTTTGTTGTCTATAAGACATTTAATCTTTTCTGCAAAGGATTTATGCGGCTCGAAGTCGAAGGCATCGAACATCTGCGCGAAGTAAAAAGACCGCTCTTGATTTGCCCGAATCATCAAAGTTTTCTCGATCCGTTCGTCCTTGTTTCGACTTACGATTGGGACAAATTTAACAATACATTTCACGTCGGCGCAAGCGAATTTTTTGAAAACCGCTTTATGAAATGGGTCGCCAGTATGGTGCAAACCGTGCCCGTTGATCCCGACACGCAATTGATGAAAGCAATGAAGGCGGGCGCAATCGGCTTGAAACACGGCAAGGTTTTGAACATTTATCCCGAAGGCGAACGCGGTTTCGACGGCGAGCTTCACGAATTCAAAAAAGGCGCGGCAATCTTGGCGACCGAACTCGATCTGCCGATCTTGCCCGTCGCGCTCGACGGTTTGCAGAATGTCTGGGCGCGTCATTCGTGGCGCATTCGTCCCGCCAAAGTCAAGATTCGTTTCGGCAAACCTTTCTACGCAAAGGATATTTTGTCAGAACCGTCTGCGGTAGCGGATGGTTTAACCTCGGCATCGGAAAAAACAAACGAGAAACTTCAACCGCCCGCTACCGCAGGCGGTTCCGACCTCTCCGACGAGCAAAAATATGAAGCCGTCATCACGCATCTGAGAAATGAAATCGCGCGAATGATTGACGAGATGCGGAAATAACTGTTTGACTGGAGCGCAAGCGGCTCGCTTGCCGTTCGTTTGAGCGAAGCAAAAACGAACACGCCTCTCGATTACTCGAAACTTTTAAGTAATTACAAGTTATTTCGTTCTCGCAAAGCCTCGAACGATGCAAGCGAGCCGCTTGCGCTCCAGTTCTTTGCCTAATCTTTTTATTTATTGACTTTCACCCTCAAAAAGAGTAAAAAATACTGACATAAAATTTACCTAAGGTATTTTCAATGAAAAATAATCTGCGAGTAATATTGACGATTTGCGCCGCTTGCTTAATTTTCGGCTCGGCAGTTGCGGCGTTCGGTCAAATCAAAACGGGCGGCTACAAATCGGCTTCGGTCAGCGATGCGGGCGTAAAAGCGGCGGCTGATTTTGCCGTCGAAAATAAAGCCTCTGAAATGGAAGCAGAACTAACGCTCGAAGGCATCATCAAAGCCGAAGCGCAGACGGTCGCGGGAACAAATTATCGTCTGTGTCTGCAACTCTACGTTCCCGCCAAAGAAGATGAAACCGACGGCGTAACGCTCTACATCAAAACCGTCATCTTCAAAAACCTCAAAGGCGAATATTCGATTAAGATTTGGGACGAAGAAGACTGCGCCGAGAAATAAATATTTTTCTTGACTTACCCTCCTAAAGAAAGTAAAAATAAAACCGAAATATCCACCCGACAAACTAAATTTATGAGAAAAGTTCTGAGTCTTTCGTTTTTGGTTTTCATCAGTCTGACATTTTCCGTTTTCGCACAGCAAAACCGTGAATTGGTGCAGGAAGAATCAAAAACCGAACAAAAGGTAGAGCAAAAGTTTGCTTTGGTCATCGGTAACAGCGCGTATGAATCTTCGCCGCTCAAAAATCCTGTCAATGATGCCCGCGCTATTTCGCAAACCTTATCCGCGCTCGGTTTTCAGGTGATTCTCAAGGAAAACATCAATCAGGTCGAAATGAAACTCGCCGTCCGCGAATTCGGCGGCAAGATTAAAAACGGCGGTGTCGGGCTTTTTTATTTCGCGGGACACGGTGTGCAGGTTAAAGGACAAAATTATCTCGTCCCGATCGGCGCGACCATTACCAAAGAAGAAGAAGTCGAATACGAAGGCTTGGATGTCGGCTTTGTGATGGCGCAGATGGACGCGGCGAAAAACCGCATGAACATCGTGATTCTCGATGCCTGTCGCAACAATCCTTTTGCCCGCAGTTATCGCTCGGAATCAAACGGACTAGCTTCAATCAGCGCACCGAGCGGAACTTTGATCGCCTACGCGACCGCGCCCGGTTCGGTTGCCAGCGACGGCGACGGCGCAAACGGTCTTTACACGCAAGAACTGCTTTTTAATTTGAAAACCGTCGGCTTAAATATTGAAGAAGTATTCAAGCGCGTCCGAATTTCCGTTCGTCAAAAAACTCAGAACAAACAAACGCCATGGGAATCATCATCGCTAACCGGAGATTTTTATTTTGTAAACTCGGGCGAAGTTAAACCGAAAACGGCAAATCAACAAATCCAAATTCCGACGGTTGATTCGACGGCAATCGAACTTGCTTACTGGAATTCGATTAAAGACAGTAACGATCTAGATGACTATGATGCTTATCTTAAAAAATATCCTAATGGACAATTTGTTGAAATAGCCCGAAAACGAACCTATTCAGCTTTTAGCAATTCAGATGAATTTGTTAAAGAATTTATGGGACAAAGAGCAAATAAATTTTACCCTTTAAAAATCCAAGGTCGAAATTCAAATGGAGAAAGTCAGTTTCGAGCATTTTATGTTCCCTACAAGCAATCCGCCACGTTCGATTATGGGGCTTTTATTAATCAAACAGAAAAAGAATTTGAAATAAATGATAAAAGAGAAAAAGCAAAAGGCGCACTTCTAATTTTCTTGCAACAATTTGTTGACGCAAAAGGTATTGTAAGATACCAAGCTATTTGGGTAAAAGATTAACTTATCCTTTTGCAATTTAACTTGCTAAATAAATAATACACGTGCTAAATTGCTTGGCATAAATTTATTAAAATATATCCCAGTTCTTTGACTCCCGAAAATAGCGATAAAATTTGACGCTACCGAAATGCGTTTGGATGGTTTGGCGTGTGCTTTCGTGTTGGCGGTTTTTCGTCGGGCTGAATAGCTTTCAACGTCAGTTTGAGAAAAGACGTTTTGGCTGGGAGCGCACACATCCCTGTGTGCAAGATTGCGAAGTGAAGCGAAGCAATCTCGATACGTTTCATTTCAAATCAACTTGAATTTCATCGAACGATTTTACGCCGCATTCGCGACGTTGCAGGCAAGGATGCCTGCGCTCCCGGCGAAGACGATTTATATTTTTCACAAATTTGCATTTCTTTGCGGTTTAGATTCAGCAATAAAGCCGCCTGAAGGCGGGACTCAAAACAGTATTTGAAATCTGCGCTGTTTCAAAGCATAATGCCCGAATGAACAAATTAAAATTTTTCGCATTGCCGGTTTCCCTTTCGATTTTATTTATCGTGTCTGCGTGTTACAAAGCACCGACCTCGAACACTTCGAGAAGTTCGACGACAACTTCGACAACCCAAACAACTTCGACACCGACCACCGAAAAATCCGTTCAATCTTCGCCGACTGTTCAAAATTCGCCCGCTAAGAGTGGAAATTACGAACAAGCCTTGAGCGATTACAACGCGAAAAATTTTGACAAAGCCGAAACGGGTTTTAAAGAAGTTATCGCGTCCGACCCGAAAAACGCCAACGCGCAGTATTATCTCGGCAATATTTATTACTCCCGAAAGGAGTACCAAACTTCCCTGCCATATTTTGAACAAGCCGCGAAACTCGATTATAAATCTACCGAAAAAATAATGGCTTGGGGCGAAAATCAACGCGCCTTGAAACAATTCGACCGCGCCATCGTCCAATTTCAAAAAGTCATCGGCTTTGACCCGAACAACGCGAACGCCTATTACGCTTTGGGTTTAACTTACATCGGTTTGAACAACAAAATCGGTGCGCGTCAGCAATTGCAAAAATTAGAACCGCTCAATAAATCGCTGGCGGATAAATTATCGAAAGAGATTGAGGGTCTGAAATAACCGCAAAATTAACCCGAAACATTAAAAGCCGTTGTAATCCGCATCGGCTTTTTTAATTTTTCGTGTTTAGTTTTTTCGGCGGGAATTTGGTAGTTTTTAGTTGAGACTTTTTTTTGCGAGGTTAAAAATATTATGCCTTCAACGGCGATTGGTTGCGGATTATCATTAATTTTGGTCGGTATCGCGGGTTATGTTTGGGGAATGATGGACAATAAAGCGAGCATCACGGCTTTAATTCCCGCTTTTTTCGGGATTCTGATTGCGATTTTCGGTGCGTTGGCGCAGTCGAAAGAATCTTTACGCAAGCATTTTATGCACGCGGCTCTGCTCGTCGGACTGATCGGTTTTATTGTTCCAACTTTCAGACTTTTAAGTAATGTTTCAAAAATTTCGCTTTCACCGGCGATTATTTCACAGGCGGCGATGGCTTTGATTTGTCTGCTTTTCGTGGTGATCGGGTTGCAGTCGTTTTTTAATGCCCGCCGTTCACGGGAAGTTTGATTTCGACCTGTAAGCCGTTTCCCGTGTTTTTCGCTCGTATAGTGCCTTTGTGCGCGAAAACGGCGCGTTGGGCGATTGCTAAACCGAGTCCGACACCGCCGGATTTGCGGTCGCGGGCATCGCCGATGCGGTAAAACGGGCGAAACAGATTTTCTAATTCTTCTTCGGGAACGCCGCCGCCGTAATCTTTTATGTCAATTACCGCGTCGCCGTTCAGGTTTTTGAGCGAAACTTCGACCGCCGTTTTTTCGTCCGTGTAGCGCACGGCATTTCGCAAAACATTCTCGACCGCGCTCCGCAAAAGATTTTCGCTGCCCAAAAAACGGCTGTCCTCGATTGCCGTAATGCGGACGGCTTTGTTTTTCGCCTGCGCTTCAAAATCCGCGTCGGCGACGATTTCTTCGACGACTTTCCTCAGATTTATCCTTTGTTTTTCGAATTCCTGATTGCCGCTTTCGAGTTTGGAAAGAATCAAAAGCCGCGAGATCATCTCGTTCAAACGGTTCGATTCCTTCTCGATGCGTTCCAAAATCGGCTGTGATTCCGGGTTCGATTTATTTTTTGCAATCTCCAGCGCGACATTCATCCGCGCCAGCGGTGAGCGCAATTCGTGCGAAATATCCTGCGTCAGACGCTTTTCGGAAGTTACCAAAGTTTCGATTCGCTCCGCCATTTCGTCAAAATCCCGCGCCAGCTGTGAAAGCTCATCGCCGCCTTTGCTCACATTTTTGCCGAGCCGCGTCTGCAATTCGCCTTCCGCCAATTTTTTTGTTGCCCGCTGAAGTTTGACAATCGGTGAAGTCAGATAACGCGCCAGACCATAACAAACCAAACCGCCTGTTAAAATCACCGCAAGAATCCGTAATATCCAGGTATTTCGGTCAGGAATGATTAACGGTTGAAAGCGTTTTAGCTGAATGATCATCACATAATCGGCAGAATCATTGAGACGGATTTTTTTCGCGGCGAATGTTTCGTCCGGCAGACGGTCGAATTCAACCGCTTCGCTTTGTAATGTTTGTTCAAATAATTTCCGGCTGTTCGGCAAAATATCGTCGCCCGAAATACGATTCCCATTACTGTCATAAAACGCGACTGCCGAAACTCTCTCAGAAGTTTTCAATCTTGCGAGATATTCATCTAAACCTTTTTGACCTTCATTTCTAAAAATTTGTCCGGCGGTTTGCACCTGAATATTAAAACTATCGGCAAGCATTATCCGCCCTTGCCGCACGAGCGGTTCGTTTTGCGTTGACCAACTGACAAAGCTGAACACACCGATCAGCAACGCAATCGCAAACCAGAACCAGAGAAAAATTTTTAGAAAAAGGCTCATTCTTTTTAGGTTTCAAGTTTCAGGTTTCAAGTTTCAAGTTCAAAACGAATTTAACTTGAAACTTGAAACCTGAAACTTGAAACTAATTTAAGGTGTAAATATAGCCGACCGAGCGGATTGTTTTGATTCGTTCGCTTTCGTCTTCGCGTGCGCCGAGCTTTTTCCGCAGATTGCTGACGTGCATATCGAGGCTTCGGTCAAACGGCGAAAGCCCTCGGTCTAAAACTCGCTGGCTCAAATCTTCTTTTTTGACGATTTTTCCCGCTTGTTCGAGCAGTGCGACGAGCAAATCGAATTCAACCGCCGTCAGGTTCAATTCTGCGCCGACGATTTTGGCAGTGCGTCCCGTCAGCGAAACTTCAATGTCATCAACCGTAAATGTTTCGGCAGTCGCTTTTTTCTCGTCGCCGTCATTGACGCGGCGCAAAACGGCGCGCAGCCGTGCGACGAGTTCACGCGGATTAAACGGTTTCGGCAGATAATCGTCCGCGCCGATTTCAAGTCCGACAATGCGTTCCATATCGTCGCCTTTCGCCGTCAGCATAACGACCGGAAGTTTTGAAATTTTCCGCAATTCGCGCAAAACGTCGAAACCGTTTTTCTTCGGCAGCATCACGTCCAAAATCGCCAATTCGTAATCGTTTGAGAGAGCTTTTTGCAAACCGTCTTCGCCGTCGTGAACGGCTTCGGTTTCAAAACCCTCGACGCTCAAATATTCGGCGACCAGTTCGCAAAGCTCTTCGTCATCGTCAATTATCAGAATTTTACTCATATCCGAAATTCATTTTACGCCAATAATGTGGACGATGCCTAAACCTTTACATTTCTTTGCACTAAACCACGATAAATTGGTAGTGAACTAAAAGTATTGCTTTGAAAATTGCTTTATCGGAACAAGAACTTTCATCGCCGGGAGCGCACGCATCCCCTGCGTGCTGAGTGCGCGAGCGCGAATCATTGCGCTGAATGCCGAGTCGAGATCGAGCAAGGCTTTTACGCCGCTTTTTCCAGCGGCGCAGCACGCAAGGATGCGTGCGCTCCCGGCGAACCACGCTTTTCTTTTTCAATCACCGTGAGAGAATCTTAAACAGCCTGACTTTCTGTTCACTACCGATAAATTTACGTTCGACGCGCAAAATCTTTCGTTAGACACCTCTGAACGCTACCGCTCGCTATACCGATTTTGCAGGGCTTTCTCATAAAAATAAAAAAACAAAACAAATCGGTATAGTGAGCGGTAGCGAACACCTTTGCGACCTGAAAACTCGAATGACAAGAAACCTGCTCGCGACCGCTCGCTATACTGATTGCTCCACACCTTTTTATGAGAAAGCCCTGACCGATTTTGTTTCAAACCATTTTATTTACCCTCGCGCATTGACATTGCCGAATAAAAATTTCATAAAATTAAGTTAATGCCGACAAATATTACCGAACTCGAAGACGAAGAACGCGGAAAGTTAGTTTTACGCATCGAAGGTTCGCTGCTGCATTCAGACGCGATTTTGCTCGAAAAAATTGCGCTCGATTTGCGCGAACAGCGCGGCAGAAACATTACGCTCGACGTTGCCGATCTCGATTTTCTCGATTCGGAAAGCGCACCGATCCTCAAACGCATCGAACGCGAACACGGCTTTGAAATCGAAGGCATCGAATTTTTTCTCCAAACGATTGTCAACGAAGCCGAAAAAAATCATAATTGACGAATGACAATCACGGAAATCGCCGAATTTTTGCAAGGAAATTTAGACGGTCACGGAAGCGCGGAAATTTTTCGCGTTGCGAGTTTTGAAACGGCACGCGAACACGAAATTACGTTTCTCGAAAAGTTGGAAAGTTTTTCTCAGACTAACGCTTCTTGCCTGATTGTTCCCGAAAATTTCAGCGAAAATCTTGATCTTCCGCTGATTAAAGTAAAAAATCCGAAACTCGCTTTTGCCAAAATCGCGGCGGTTCTGCATCCGCCGAAAAAACGTGAAGCGGGTGAAAATGTGCTTGCATTTCTGGCGGAAACCGCCGCCGCACCAACCGCATTTGTCGCGACTCTCGTAACAATCGGCGAAAATTCTTTGATCGGCGATGAAACGCAGATTCTAAGCGGAACAAAAATTGGCGACAATGTAAAAATTGGTGACAACTGCGTGATTCATCCAAATTGTGTAATTTACGACGATGTTACAATCGGCAATAACTGCATCATTCACGCGGGCGCGGTGATCGGCGCGGACGGTTTCGGCTATGTCCGCGACGGCGCGAACGGTTACGTCAAATTTCCGCAAATCGGAACAGTTTCAATCGGCGACGACGTGGAAATCGGCGCGAACACTTGCGTTGACCGCGGCGCACTCGGCGAAACCCGCATCGGCAACGGAACGAAAATTGATAATCTCGTCCAAATCGCGCACAACGTCCAAATCGGCGAGCGCGTCGTGATCGCTTCGCAAACCGGAATTTCCGGCTCGACCGTCATCGAAGACGATTGCGTGATTGGCGGACAAGTCGGTTTCGGCGACCACGCAACCGTTAAATCGGGCGCGATCATCGGTTCGCAAGCCGGAGTTTTGCCGGGTAAAATCGTTCGGAGCGGCGTTTGGTGGGGAACGCCCGTTCAGCCGCTCGACGAATACAAACGGCAAAACGCGCACGTCAAAGGCTTGGGGCGATTAAAGGAAGAAGTCAAGGAACTCAAAAAACAAATCAGGGATAAATCCGAATAGTTTATGTGATTCCCATTTGAAGTCGGGCAAGCCGAACCGCACACGGTCGAATTTTATTGCGGACAAATGTTCGGCAAACTGCAAATCAGAGTTGATAATAAAATCGGTTAAAATTTAATCAGACCGATTTCCCTATTTCTCGTAAAATAAATTCCGCCGCCCTTTTCGATGCGCCGCCGTGTCCTAATTTGTCGGTCACTTCTCCTAATTGTTCGCGCATTTTTCGGTTGTTTTCGGGTTCAAGCAGCCGAAAAAGTTCCTGCGACAAAGTTTGCGGCGTAAAATCGTCTTGAATCAATTCTTTTGCCAACCTTCGTTCGGCAATCAGATTTATCAACCCGAAATGTTCGACTGAAATCAGCGGACGAAGTAATTTATAATTCAGCGGCGATGTTTTATAGACAATCGCCATCGGCGTGCCGATGATCGCGGTTTCAAGCGTTGCCGTGCCGCTCGTGACCGCCGCCGCGTCCGAAGCGTTCAAGGCTTCGTGCGTTTCGCTCTGAACAGTAATTAAAACTTTTGGCAGTTTGATATTTTTCCGGTTCGCTTCTTCGATTGCTGTTTCGACTTCCGTCATTTTGCGCGTCGCAGCCAAAGCGATGACAAACTGCAATGCGGCGTTTTGTTCACTCATCAACGCGGCGGTTTCGAGCAATTCAGGCAGAATCCGCACGATTTCTTTATGACGACTTCCCGCGAGCAGCGAAATTATCGGTTTCGCCGCATCGAGATTATGTTTCACGCAAAATTGTTCTTTCGTCAGGTTTGAATGAACCTCGCGCACCGTCGGATTGCCGACAAATTCGACGTGCGAAATTCCCTGCCGCGCATACCAATCTTTTTCAAACGGCAAAATCGTCAGCATCAAATCAACGTATTTTCTGACGGTTGAAACACGGTATTTGCGCCACGCCCAAAGCTGCGGCGAGATGTAATAGATAATCTTCAAACCATTCTTTTTGAGCGATTTGGTGAGTTTCAGATTAAAATCAGGGAAATCTATGAGGATTACTGCATCGGGTTTTCGGTCAATCGCGGCTTGTTTCAATTTTTGAAAATCCTTCCAGAACATCGGCAGAGCCTTAGCAATTTCGGGCAAACCGACAATCGAAAAATCGTCGGCGTTGACAATTTCTTCAACTCCTGTTTCGCGCAATTTATGACTCGTCGCGCCAAAAAATTCAAAATCTGTTTGAGGCTCGAGTTCACGCAGGGCATTGACGAGTTTTGCCGCGTGTCCGTCGCCCGACGGTTCGCCCGCGACAATCATTATTTTGCATTTATCATTGACCATTTATCATTTATCAAAGGCTCGGACTTAAAACCGAATTTTTTCCGACTCAAAACGATTAGCCTACTTCCAATCGGCTGGCGTTCGCAAAATGATAAATGATAAATGTTGAATGTTAAATGTGAAACGACAACCTATTTCAAGTTTTACAGCATCAAAGCAGATGTTTTTCAAACGTATTTGCAATTTTAATTCGATACTTGCCTTGCAGAACGCATTTTTTACCTTTAAAATGCAATGTTTTGTGCTAAGTGCATTTTTATTGTTTCAAAGTCTTTTTTACGCCCTCGTAAAAATCTAAAATTCGGAGGATTTTGTGAAGTTTCACATTTTCGTTTTATTTACAGCTATTATTTTATTCACCAATGTTTTCAACGCCTCAGCGCAGGCTGATTCGGTGATCGGGCAGATTACATCTTCAACCAGCGAATCATTCGCGGGCGGAATATCCGGCGACGGTCGCTTTGTCGTTTTTGAATCGGCGGGCAATATGGCAACGGAAAATCCGCGAAATGCGGACGGCAGCCGCGAAATTTTTCTCTTTGATTACGCCCAACGCCGCATTTTTCAAATTACCGATACAAAAAGTTTGTTAAAAGATGTAACTAAAGCCCCGACTTTCGACAATATCAAAGTTGATATTGTCAGCATCCGTCCGGTCATCAGCAATAACGGGCGTTGGATTGCTTTTAGTTCAAACGCAACTTGCGCCTATCCCGGAAACGGAACGATTCCGGCGATTGTCAGCACGACTAATCCGGGAAGTTTCGATGCCAATCAAGTTGACACAACCCAAAATCCAAATCCTTGTTTTACCGGAACCGGCACTGCCCGGACTAATAATTTGGTGAATGACGGCAATACCGAAATGTGGTTTTACGCAGTTCCGACGGTTGCGCCGGTTGCCGATTTTTCCACCGGCGAAGAAATTCCTCTCACGAACTTGAGCGGCGGAACTTTTACACGGATCACCAATACCATACCGAGCCGTTTGCCGGTTGCGGGAACAACCTCAAATCTACCGTTAGTTGCCGACGATAATCACGATTCGAGCATTGACGACACGGGAAGCGCGATCAGTTTTACATCAAACCGCGATTTGCTTCCCTGCCCGACCCCGGCGACCGCAACCTGCGGTAATAAATTTCCCGAATTCGACAACGACGAAATCTTTTCTTTTGTCCGCGGAACAAGTGTCCTGACACAAATTACGGCAACGCCGCGAGGAAACATAGCCAATCCGATTTATAATGCAAATTCGACGATTACGAATCTGACAAGCGGCTGGCGCGTCGTTTTTCTCGGTAATGCCAACAATCCGATTGTCGGAATGACCGGAAGCAATGCTGACAACAACGAAGAAATTTTCTTCGCCGATTTAGACGCAAGCGGAGCAATCGGGACAACGACAACTAAGAAACAAGTCACCACAACGGCGCGGACAAATCCCGGCGATGTCGTCAACATCCTGAACTACGGCAGACGAATGAGCCGCGACGGTCGTTATATTGCCTTTGATTCGTTTGCTGATTTAGCAGGCGAAAACAACGGAACAAATTATACTTCGTTTGCTACTTATGTCTATGATACAAATCTGATGACAGGTGCTTTTCAGCGGATTTTGGTGCGAAGCGATGCCGACACGGGTGCTTCGGGCGGCGACATTCAACGCTATCCCGGCTTTACCGATTACGATGCTAACCGCTCGCCGCAAACAATCGTTCTGCAAACCCGAATGAACGTCAGAGCCTCTGACGGAACAATTCCGAGTACTGCGAGCGAGGGTTTGAATGACAACCCGGCACGTCCGGCACAGATTTATTCGACGACTCCGGTGTTTGTTCCGCCTCCGCCGCCAACGACCCCACCGACTGCGCCAACACCGCGACCGTTTGTCAGACTGACAAAACTGCCGACACCGAATTTCTTTTTGGCTTCGACTCAGCCCTTGCCGAGTAATTCACGCCGACGAATGACGTTTAATTTGGCGCAAACCGAGGTCGGAACCGGAAACCGCGATTTAGCCGGCGAAGTTTATTATTATCTTTTACCGACGGTTGATACCCAATCACCGGTCAGTTTAAGTTTTGCCACCGGGGCAAGCCGCATCCCAATTTCGCCGTCGCCTGTCCCGACACCTTCGCCGACTCCGACTCCAACGGCAACGCCGACTCCGACTCCGACTCCGACTCCGACAGGAACGCCAACGCCGACTCCGTCGCCGACACCTTCGCCGACCCCACAGCAACCGTCTGCCGTGCAAGGCGTTTCACCGGGACTTCTGGCAATTCTCAATTATAATTCGGGAATTAATCAGCCGGTCGTTGCCCGCACAGCCGTCGGTTCAATCGAACGCAGATTCACGCTTCCGATCGAGTTGAGCGGTGTAACATTGACTATCAACGGCGCGGCTGCCGGTTTGAAATCCGTCGGACAACGCCAGATTGTCTTCGTTGTTCCGCCCGGATTGCCCGCTGCCGACACGGGAACGGTTTATCCGGTTGTTATTAATAATAACGGGGTTGTCCTTAAGGGAAATGTCACGGTAGTGCGCGCGAGACCCGATATTTTCACTAACTTACCAACTCCCGGACCCGGCGGACGCGCCCGGGTTTTCAATGCGACGAATCGTGTTTTGACGACCGAGCCGTTTGTTATAAGAACTTTCAGACTGCGCGGCAGCCGACTCGTTCCAACGGTTTTAAGAGTGTATGTTACGGGAATCGAACCTCCGGCGAACGCACCGATAGTTTTTAGTATCAGAATCGGCAACCGCGAAATTTCCGGTGCATCGGTTCTAACCGGCGCAACTTTGGTCGAACCGGGTGTTTATACGGTTGATTTTACATTGCCCCCGGAACTTCTCGGAGCCGGTGACAAACCGATAATATTCTCGGCAATCGTCAATGGCGTTATCTATCAAAGCCGTCTTGACGATTCCGCCCCGCGATTGTTTATTTTATAGAATTGTCGTAAATCAACTTAAAGGGTAAAATTTCGGTTATTGAGCAAATAACCGAATTTTACCCTTTCTTGCGAAACTTTCCGCCTTATACTATCCTAAAACGTGTATTATAGATGCGAATCGTTATTTTTTCTGAATATTAGTTTATTTAGCTATTTTATCTATTAGAATCTTCAAATTCTTACCTTTTAAGGAGTCTTTTTAAAAATTTATGTCAACAAAAGATGTTAATACTTTGCGGATTGCGCCGAAAGTTTGGCGCAACGGCGAGATGATTGATTGGGACAATGCGCGGGTTCATGTGATGACGCACGCGATTCATTACGGTTCGAGCGTTTTTGAAGGCATTCGCGCTTATGAAACCGTCAACGGACCGGCAATCTTTCGCCTGACCGAACATATGCAAAGACTGATGAATTCGGCAAAAATTTATCGGATGGATCACAAATTCACCCGCGAAGATTTTTGCAAAGCGGCGGTTGATCTGGTCGGCGACAGCGGTTTGGAAGCGTGTTATCTGCGTCCCGTGATCTTTCGCGGCTTGAACGAAGAAAAACCCGCGTTCGGCGTAAATCCGTTCCCGAATCCGGTTGACGCTTACATCGCGGCTTGGGATTGGGGCAAATATCTCGGCGAAGAAGCCCTCGAAGCCGGTGTTGACGTTTGCGTTTCGAGCTGGACGCGCATCACGACTAATTCGCTGCCCGCGGTTGCCAAAGCCGGCGCGAATTATATGAATTCGCAGCTTATCAAAATGGAAGCTCTGCTCGGCGGATTCAGCGAAGGAATCGCGCTCGATGATCGCGGTTTTGTTTCCGAAGGTTCGGGCGAAAATTTGTTTATGGTCAATAACGAAACATTGATTACGCCGCCGCTCGGTGCTTCGATTCTGCCCGGAATTACGCGTGATTCGGTTGTCCAAATCGCCCGCGAACTCGGCATTCCCGTGCAGGAAACAACCGTCCAACGCGCCGCGCTTTATCTCGCGGACGAGCTTTTCTTTACCGGCACCGCCGCCGAAATCACGCCGATTCGTTCGGTTGACCGCATCACCATCGGCGCGGGCAAACGCGGTGAAATCACAAAAGTTCTGCAAGATCGTTTCTTTGAAGTCATTCGCGGCGAACGTCCCGCACCGAATAACGCGCCGTGGCTGACTTATGTGTCGGAAAAAAAAACGGCTAACGCCTAGCAGTCAGAACCGCCTGCGGTAGCGGGCGGTTTAAGTTTATTGTCCGAAGATTGAAAATAATAATATTCAACCGCCCGCTACCGCAGACGGTTCTGACCTGCAATGAAATTTACGGTTGAAGAGTTTCGCGCCAAACTTCCGTTGCCTGCCGACGAAAAATGGAAAGACGGCGTTTGGTTCACGAATGCTTTTAAGAAAGGCGATTTTGAACTCGAATTTTTTGCGCCGCGTGGGGAAGATCATCAAACGCCACACGAAAAGGATGAATTTTACATCATCGTCAACGGAACTGCCGATTTAATCAAGGAAACTAAAACTATTAGCTGCAAAATCGGCGACGCGATTTTTGTCGCGGCGGGCGAGAAACATCATTTTGAAAATATCTCGGACGATTTCGCAACTTGGGTAATTTTCTTTTGATATTCACCACAAAGACACAAAGGACACAAAGTTTTTATAATTTTCTTTGTGTCTTTTGTGTCTTTGTAGTAAAAAATTTTATTTCAACATTGCCAGTAAATCCTGATAATCGCTCATCGCCGCTTTGATGACCTCATAAGATTCTTCGCGCCCGTAACTGAAGGCAATTTCGCATTTTGCTTCTTCGCTCGGCAATTGTTTGTAGGTCAAAAAATAATGCTGAAGGCGATCAATAATGCCTTCGGGAAGGCTTTCAAGGTCGGTGTAGTTTTCATAAACCTTGTCGCCGATCAGCGTCGCGATGATTTTATCGTCCGCCTCGCCGCCGTCAATCAGACAAAATCCGCCAATCGGACGCGCTTTCAGAATAATATCGCCGCGTGGAATATGATGCTCGGACAGCACGAGAATATCGAGCGGGTCGCCGTCGCCGTCGGTGATTTCGATGCCTTCGGCTTTGTCGCGGGCGTGTTGCGCGATTCGTTCGGCGCAGTAAGTTTGCGGAATAAACCCGTAGTTTGCCGGAACGACGTTTGAATATTGCTGCGGACGGTCAATTTTCAAATAACCCGTTTCCTTGTCAACCTCGTATTTGACCGTATCACGCGGAACAATTTCGATAAAAACCGTCACTTCATTCGGCACTTTTGCGCCAATCGGAATGCCGTGCCACGGATGCGCTTTGTTGATTCTAAACATATTCTTTAAATTTTAACGCAAAGACGCAAAAGACGCAGAGATTTTCAAAAGTTTTATCACAAATTGCTTTGCGTCCTTAGCCGCTTTGCGCCACTAGCGTTAAAATTCTTTTGTGAATAATGCAATCATTGTCGAAAATCTTCCAAATGCCGTCATCATACAATTTAATCGCCCCGAAATCCGCAGTCCGCTGTCAATTTTCGTGCTTGAAGATTTGCATAAAATACTCGACGAAACGACTAAACCCAACATTATTTTCACAGGCAAAACGGACGTTTTCGCATCGGGCGCGGATTTGCGCGAGATTGCCGAAGTAACGAGCGAAACCGCCAAGGAATTCGCTTTGCGCGGACAAAGTTTGATGAGTAAAATTACCAACACAAACGCCATCGCCGCCGTGAACGGCTTTTGTTACGGCGGCGCGTTGGATTTGGCGTTGGCTTGCCGGAAAAGAATCGCCAGCCCGAACGCGATTTTTTCGCATCCGGGCGTTGGTTTAGGAATAATAACGGGTTGGGGCGGAACGCAGAGATTAACGCGGCTGATCGGCGAAGCCGCCGCGCTCGAAATGTTTCTGACCGCCAAAAGAGTTTCCGCCGCCGAAGCCTTGAAAATCGGCTTGATTGATAATATTTCTACAAATCCGCTCGAAAGTGCGTTAGAATTGATGGCGGATTAAACTTCCACGCCCGAATAAACAATATGAATCTCAAAACCGAATCGCGCTGGCTGATTTTAATCGCTTTGATTGCCTTCGTCGTTTTTGCAAACAGCCTGAGCGGCGATTTTGTTTACGACGACAATCGCCAAATTCTGCGAAATCCGCTGATTCAGGATTCGACGCTTTACGGAAAAGCCTTAACGTCGGATGTTTGGGCGTTCAAAGGCGACGGCACAGTTTCCGCCAGTAATTATTATCGTCCGACCTTTATCGCGTGGCTGATTTTGAATTTTAAGTTTTTCGGCACAAGCCCGTTTGGTTGGCATCTTTTGAATCTCCTGCTCCACGTCGGCGTTAGCTGTCTGGCGTTTCTGCTTCTGCGGCGTTGGAATGTCGCGAACTACACGGCTTTTGCGATTTCGATGATTTTC
Organism: Acidobacteriota bacterium; assembly: GCA_031412675.1. GTDB lineage: Bacteria > Acidobacteriota > Blastocatellia > Pyrinomonadales > Pyrinomonadaceae > JAFDVJ01. The sequence goes on from JANODL010000134.1 coordinate 36,749, forward strand.
GCCGTGCATCCTGTTCATACCGAATCGGTCGCGTGGATTTCGGGTTCGCCCGATTTATTGTTCAGCGTGTTTCTGCTCGGCGCGTTTTGGTTTGTGCAATCAGACGCGGCGACGCGGCGACGCGGCGACGCAGGGAAAAAGAACTACGTTTCGATAGATTTGATATTCGCACTTATTTTCTACGCTTTCGCGCTTGGCGCAAAAGAGGTCGGAATATTGTGCTTTCCGCTTTTTTATTTAATCTTTGCAAACAACCGGACACAGCCTAATTCTGAAAATCGCCGCGTCGCCGCGTCGGAAGGTTTTCTCTGCGTCGTTCCATTTATTGCGCTTGCCGTCCTGTATTTTGCGGCGCGGTGGCTCGCGCTCGGCGCGATTTCGTTTCCGCCCGATGACGGCGGGGTCGAATTATATCAAACGATTCTGACGATTCCCTCGATGTTCGTCTTTTATCTGCGTCAGATGATTTTTCCCGTTTGGCTCGGCGCAAATCATCCGTTGCGACCCGTTTCGGGGATAAATCTGCTCGAATTTGTCTTGCCTTTGCTGATTTCGCTCGCGGCAATCGCGCTCTTTCGGCTTTTGTCGAAAAAGAGTTTTGTCCAAAAATTCGGCTTCGCACTTTTTATGCTGACGCTTGCGCCGGCGATGAACGCATCGGCTTTTCCGACTGAACAAATCGTCCACGACCGTTATTTATATTTGCCGCTGTTCGGTTTTCTTTTGATGATTATTCCCTATTTTGATGAATTACTCGGAAAGATTGCGAAAAACAAAAAGGATTTAGCGGTGATTTTGTCGGCAATAATCATCAGTTTGCCGCTTGCCTTCCAAACATTTTCTTACAATCAAGTCTGGAAAAATGACCTCGCGCTCTGGTCACACACCGTCACGATTGATAAAAATTCGGCTTTTAACTGGGCGCAATACGGCGCGGTTTTATCGGAAAACGGCAAAATCAGCGAGTCGGTCGAAGCCTATCATAATTCGATAGACATTCGCCCGTCAGCCAATGCTTATTACGGAAAAGCGCGGAATTTACTGGCGCAAAACAAATTTGAGGAAGCCGTTTTCGACATCAAAACGGTTATCGAAATGCCCAACGAAAAACTCAACGCCTACACGCTTTATCAAACTTACGAGTTGATGGCGTTAGCTTTAAGCGGACAGCAAAAATATGACGAGGCGCAAAAATATCTGTTTGAAGCGCGAAAACGTCTGCCGATTTACTATGCCGCTCTGACCGAAAAACTGGCGGTCGTGATGTATCAGTCAGGCGAAAAAACTTCTGCACTGCGCGAACTCGAAACCGCCCGAAATCCGGCTAAAACCGAGCTTTTGCCCGAATCGAAAACCGTTCTTCTGCGGCTCGGAATGCTCTACACCGAATTCGGCAGAAAACAGGAAGCGCGTGAAGTTTTAACCGAATACCTGAAATTAACGAGTCAATTAAAAGACAAAAATACCCTGCAAGACCGCATCGGCGCGTTGAATCTGTTAAAACAGTTAAATTAAAGGTAATGAACTGAAAGTAAGACTGATTGAAATTCTTAATCGGTGATTGAAATAGAAAAGCGTGGTTTGCCGGGAGCGCACGCATCCTTGCGTGCTACGTCGCCTGAAAAAGCGGCGTAAAAGCCTTGCTCAATCTTGACTCGACTTTCAGCGCATTGATTCGCGCCGTGCGCTCAGGCACGCAAGGATGCGTGCGCTCCCGGCAAAGCAAGATTTTTCAAAGCATTACATTTAATTCATTACCAAATTATGTTTTTCGGAGAAAAGTGAAAAGTTACTTTTGGTAAATTTAATCTTTCTTCAAAAACCGCGCAATTCCCTTTTTGCAATCTTCCGTCAGACGCGCAATCGCATTGACTTCCGCGCCCGTTTCGAGCGATGTTTCAAAATTCATTCCGTCCATCTGATAAAGCAGTTTTTTCGACAAAACAACCGCCGAGCGCGAAACTTTTTGATAAACGGAAACATAATTTTTTATGTCTTCATCAAAAGTTTCATCATCGAATACGCGGTTTATTAAACCCATTTTTTCGGCTTCGTCGGCTGAAAACTCAAAGCCTTGCGTAATTAACTCGAAAGATTTTTTTTCCGAAAGATTACGCCGCAAAATTGCCATAACCATCGCCGGAACGAAACCGATTTTGACTTCGGGATAACCGAAACGCGCCGTTTTTGTGGCTAAAACAATATCGCAAGCCGTCGCCAAACCGCATCCGCCCGCGAGTGCGCGACCGTTCACAGCCGCGATGACCGGAATTTTTATCTTGCGAATCATCGCCAAAAGTTCCATCAGATTTTCTGCGTCCCGAAGATTTTCCAAGACATCGCTTTCGGCAATTTTCTGCAATGCCGATAAATCCGCGCCCGAACAAAAATCCTTGCCCGCGCCTCTGATCACGACGGCGCGAAGATTTTCGTCCTTGTCGGCTTCGGAAAGCGCATTTTTCAAAGAATTTATCAGAGCATCGTTCAAAGCGTTACGCTTTTCGGGACGATTGAGCGTGATTACGGCGATATTGCTTTCAGTTTCGTAATTGATTTCGGACATTGATTTCTTCTCGTCAAATTTGGTAATCATAACAATTTATAAAATGGTTTTTGCCGCATCGGCGATAAAGTTTTTATTACCCGAATTGCCGGAATTTATTCGCTTGCAAAGTAAATTTATTTGACCAGACTGGTCGCTTTATCTATTTCTGCCGCAAATTTTTCGAGTGTTTGAGCGGCAAAATTAATCTGTTTCGAGGCTTCAATCCAATCACGCTGTTCGATGGCTTCGCGCACAGCCGGCAAAGTTTTCACGCCGTAACCCGTGTAAAATCCGGGCGCGTAGATTTGATGCTTAAACCAGGCGCGTCGCGGCAAACCGTTCGGATTAAGCAACGCACGTTCGGTTTTCATCAAAATTTCGTCCAATTGTTTTTGCGACGACGGAGAAATTTGTTTGCTGCTTGTCGCCGTTTGAAAATTCTTCGCGCTCTCCTGCAATTTTCCTAAAGCATTTTGCAGAGGCGCAAAGTTTAAGAATGGCACGTTTTCCTTGGGTTTCGGCGCGATGAGTTTTTCCGTCGGGTCTTGGACAGATTGCCACATTCCGCTCGTGAGCATCTGATTCATCATCTTTGTTTCGTCGCGCATCGTGTCGGTCAAAGTTGTCACTTCACGAACATAAGCCCCGACCGTATCGGCAAAATTCATAAATTCAAACGGCAAAACTTCAGCGTTTGCCAACCTTAAAGTCGCGTGTCCGCAAACTTTTGAAAGCGCGATGCCGTAATCGAAATTCGGGTCGCCAAACCGTGTAAAATGGTCGAATGAATCATAGACCGAATGATACGAACCGCCGCCGTCTTCGCCGCCGAAACCGATATTCAAACTCGCAATTCCGAGATGCTGCAAAAACGGCGTGTAATCCGAACCCGAACCGAGCGCGGAAATTCGTAAATCGCTCCGATTCATAATTTCGTTTCGCATAGCGGACGAACCGTTGATGATTTGATTGGCGCGGGTGCGTTCCCAAACATTGAGTTTCGTTTGCGGATCGGGAACGCTTTTAGCGACTTCGTTGATGAATTTTTCGAGCGTGTGCGAACCGCCGATGCCAAGAAAACCGCGACCGTTCGAGTCGGTGTTGATATAAACCGCCGCCTTGTTTTTTAGTTCTTCGGCGTGCGTTTCAACCCATTCGGTCGAGCCGATCAATCCCGGTTCTTCCGCGTCCCACGCCGCGAAAACGATTGTCCGACGCGGTTTCCAGCCGGTTTTGACGAGTTCGCCGATGCCGCGTGCTTCTTCAAGAAGCGAAACCATTCCCGAAATCGGATCGTCCGCGCCGTTCACCCACGCGTCGTGATGATTGCCGCGAATTATCCATTCATCGGGAAACTGTGCGCCTTTCATTTTGGCAATGACATTAAACGCAGGCTTGATGTCCCAATTAAATTCGAGTTTGAAATGAACCTTCGTCCTATCGCTTCCGCCGAAATGATATGTTATCGGCAACGCGCCGCGCCAATCCGCCGGCACGACCGCGCCGTCCAGAGAGCGCAAAAGCGGTAAAGCATCGCTGTAAGAAATCGGCATCACGGGAATTTTCGTAATCGTCGGCGCGTCTTTGCGGTCAAGGCGTTTCGCGTCTTTCGTCGCGCCGATTCCGGGCGTTAAAACATCGCCGGGAAAAACGGGCATATCCGCAACCGAACCGCGTTGTGCGCCGTTTTCGTTGCGAAACGCGCCTTTCGGATAAACGTCGCCTTGAAAATAACCATCGTCACGCGGATCGGAATAAATCAGACAGCCAACCGCGCCGTGTTCCGCCGCGACTTTCGGCTTGATTCCGCGCCAGCTTCCGCCGTAACGCGCAATAACGATTTTGCCTTTGACATCAATTCCGCGTTTTTCGAGTTCCTCATAATCACGCGGAATTCCGTAATTGACATAAACGAGCGGCGCGGTCACGTCGCCGTCAATCGAAAAGGCGTTGTAAGTCGGCAGTTGTTCGTCCTTTTGCCCCGAAGTCAAATCTTCTTTGAGCGCGGGTTCGTCTAATTTAGCCGTAAATTTTTCGGGCGCGAGCATTTCCAGGACACGCGTTTTCGGTGTCGGAAACAAAACGTCGAATTGCTCGATTTGTGCATCATATCCCCACGATTTGAAAAGCGAGAGCATAAACTCGGCGTTCTCTTTGCCATATGGCGAACCGACGTGATGCGGTCGCGCCGAAAGTCGTTTCATCCATTCGCGCAAGTTTTCGCGTTTCAAAAACGAATCGAACTTTCCTTCCAAAGCAAGCTGGTTCGATGAACTTTCAGTTGAAAAACCCATCAGATTTTTACTTTGATTTTGGGCGAAAAGAACGGATGACAACACACTTAAAATTAAAATTCCCGATAAAATACGGCGCATAAATTTCCTCGATTGATAGTTTTGAAAAGCATTTATATTGTAAAGCAGTTTTATCAGGAGAAGCCAACGGAGTTTGGAACAGACAAACCTATTCGGTCGGTAATTTTGAAGATTTGACAATTTTGGTCAGCATTTTGAATATTTCAAGCCGGTCGCTGTTCATCGAATCAAACTGTTTGTCGCTCAGAAATTCGGCTTTGTGCAGAAGTTCGAGCCAGTATTCGGTTTCCGAAGCCTTTCGCAGAGCAACGCTCATTTCCTGCGTAAAAACATTTTTCGACTCGGCGGCAGTTGCTTCTTTGATGTGCTTGCCGATGTAGGTTCCGGCGGTCAGAAGCTGTTTGCTCAAAATATATTCGCGCTTTTCGTCGCACAAATATTGATAAAGTTTGACCGTCCGCAGAGCGAAAGCAAAGGCTTTTTCCAATACTATACATTGACTCATTTTTTTATTTCATTTTTGCAAATTAGTATAGAGTGTAAAGTTTAGAATTTAGAGTTTAGAGTTTTTAACAACTTTAGACTTTACACTCTGCACTTTACACTTATTGCAAAATAATTTCCAAAATTTACGTTAAACCCAAATTTCCCGCTTCATCGTCGGACAAATCAATTTTCATCCGCAAAAGTGCGGTCGAGAATGTTTTGCCCTGCGCGTCGGTCATCAAAGATAAAGTTCCGCCGCCGCCGAGAGATTCGTGGAGCAGAAAGTTTAACGCGCCGAGATTCGGCAGTTCAAAGCGTTCGACATCGCCCTTGACCATCGCGCCGAAATGTTCTTTGACCTTTTCGGCGGTAACTTCGCGTACGAGAATCGGGTAGATTTCGTCTTTGAGCGCGATAACGCCGACGTTTGCCGTGTCGCCTTTGTCGCCCGAACGTGCGTGGGCGAGTTTTGTCAGTTCAATTTTCATAAAATTATTCTAAACTTTCACCATATAAAAAGAAAAATACTGAAACGCGGCAAGCACCAAAGAATGCGTGATTTCGCCCGTTTGGATCAGATTCGGGATGCGCATCACGGGGCAAAGTTTGGTAACGACCGATTCGTGTTCGTCAAATGCGACTTCTCCGGTTTTTTCGGCGTTGATCGCGGCAAAATGATAAATCCAGTTGTTTTGGATTGCCGGATTCGGGCGCGATTTGCCCAAAAAGACAAATTCCTCCGCCGAATAGCCCGTTTCTTCGAGCAGTTCGCGCCGCGCCGCCGTTTCGGGCAATTCGTCCCCGTCAATCATTCCGCCCGGAATTTCGAGAATCACTTCTTCGATGCCCTGGCGGAACTGCTCGATTAAAACTACGTCAAAATCTTTGGTCAGCGCGACGATATTGACCCAATCGGGGTTTTCGATCACATAAAACTTCCCCGTTTTGTCGCCGTTTTGCATCAAATTTTCGCGGACTTTGAAAACGACGCAATCGGCAATCTCTTTTGATTCGATTCTTTCCCAAATTTCGGCTTGTTCATTCATAAGTTGTTTCGATAAACGCTAAAAATATGTTTCAATTATAGATGTGAATTAGAGAGGAGTAGTTTTTTTTATAACTTAAATTGATTTCTCTGCGTTCTTTGCGCCTCTGCGTGAAATAATTTTATGTTTATATCGAAAATAATTTGTTCGCGGGAGAGATTTTCTCACGCAGAGGCGCAAAGAACGCAGAGTTTTTCTACTCTCGATTCACCTAATATATCAAGTTTGAATTGAAAAGGGGGAAATTTATGAAAAAATCTATTTTTGGTGCATTGGTTATAATTTTTATCGGCGCGATCAACATTTTCGCGCAAACTCCGGTCGTTTCACCGACTCCGCCGCCGACTTTGGACACGATTTTGAGCGAATCGCAAAAGCAGACGGACTTTTACCGCGAAACTTTTAAAAATCTGCTCGCCGAAGAACTGAAAACTTTTGAGGAATTCGACAAAAAAGGTAATTCCGACAAAAAATCTACCGTGAAATCGAGTTTTCTCGTTTATCAATCGGGCAAAAACTCGAAAACGACTGCCGAGCTTCGCAATGTTCTCGAAGTCAACGGTAAATTGATTCCCGACAGCCAGAAGCGCGGCGAAGAATTCCTCGCGGAACTCGATAAACAGACGACACTCGAAAGCGAACTCAAAAAGCTCGAAAAGGAAAGCTCGAAATACGACAATTCGTGGACGGTCTATGGCTTGACGCTCAACGAAGCGGTTGCGCTCGCGCCGAATCTGCGTCCGGTTTTCGATTTCAAACTTCTCGGAACGGAAAGTTATCAGGGCAACGAAGTTTATGTCGTGAGCTATCAGCAGACGAAAAAAAGCCCGAATATTTCGGTTGATAATAAAGATTTATCGCCCGACGAATTTTATCTGAGCTTCGGTCTTAATCTGCCGGGCGAACTCAAAAAGGAAGGCGTATTCCTGCGCGGAAAACTCTGGATTGACGCAAAAACATTTCAGATTTGGCGCGAAGAACAGGAATTAACGGCGCAAGTTTCACAACCAATCGTTATTCTTTCGACGATTTTTGAATATCAGACGAGCGATTACGGCATTCTCGTTCCGAAAAACATCGCGCTGACCATTTTCAACGCCAAAAAAGAAAAGGACAGCAAAAAATACTTCGCGCAAAAGGACACGATCATCGGTTTTGAATACTCGAAATTCCGTCAGACCAATGTTGACGTGAAAATTTTGGACGAAGAAACCGACTAATTTGTGCAAAAGGCACGATATTCTTCTAAAAATGCGCCGCATTATGACAATAGTGCGTTGCACGAAGCCGTTCGCGCAACGTAATGTTTCCGCTATTATGTGCGCCAAGAACAAAAAGCACTGCATTTCATCTTAAATGCAGTGCTTTTTTCGTAATTTTATCCGCGAACTAAGCGTCAATCACCGAAACTTTCGTTTCAATTAGCGTTTTCGGGATCAGGGCGGGAAAATACGCCATAATTTCTTCGACTTTCGGTCGCCCGCCCGCGAAACCCGTCACCGACGGCGGTCCTGTGAGAATCAACGGCGCGAGTTCTTTGGTAAATCTTTCGACATCAGCTTTCGATTGTCCGCGCACGCCGAAACGCAGTTGAACTTCGGGAATATCGGGCGAAGGTTCACCCGCAAGATGCCCGTGCGTCGCGTTGACACCGACAAATTCCGTCAAAATCACATCAAACTGCAAGCCTAATTTTTCGAGCCGTGCGCGTAAGATTTTATCGGCGGCTTGCGCTTTCGCGTAAGCGTCGGGATATGAATAAACGAGCGTTCCGACCGCTTTCCAACCCGCCGAATAAGCAATCGAAACCTTATAAAATTCGGTGTTCGGATTGCCCTTGATGCCGAAAACTTTGACGCGATTCGTGCCGTCGTCGGCTAAGTTGATGCTCGTAAAATCCGCGACGACATCGGGCGTAATATAGCTTTTCGGGTCGCCCATTTCATACAAAAGCTGTTCTTTGACCGACTGAATATTGATGCGTCCACCCGTGTTTTCGTGCTTCGTAATCACGAATTCGCCGTTCGGTTCGGCTTCGACAATCGGAAACCCGATGTTCGCCAGTTCGGGAATATTCTGCCAGTCAAACTGGCAATTTCCGCCCGAACATTGCCCGCCGCATTCGATTGTATGCCCCGCAATCGTGCCGGCGGCGATTTTGTCCCAATCCTCAAACGTCCAGCCGAATTCGTGCATCAGCGGCGCTAGCGTCAAACCCGTGTCGGTAAGTCGTCCGCCGATGACGATTTGCGCGCCCTGATTCAAGGCTTCGACGAGCGGCTCTGCGCCGAGATAGACGTTTGCCGATTGAACCTTGTCGCGGATCGAGGCGAGCGATTCGCCCGTGTCCATATTCGTAATCTCAACGCCATTTTCGAGAAATTCGTCGAGCTTATCCAAAATATCATCGCCCGTGATGATGCCGATTTTGAATTTTCCCGAAAGTCCGAGTTCTCTGGCAACTTCGCGCACGGCTTCGGCACAGCCTTCGACATTCACGCCGCCTGCGTTTGCCGTAACTTTTATGGATTTTTCCACACAATCGGGCAAAATCTCGCGCATCAGACTGATAAAATCTTTCGCGTAACCGGCGTTCGGGTCGCGTGAACGCTGTTTTTGCAAAATGGACATCGTGACTTCAGCCAGATAATCGAGCATCAAATAATCAATTTGTCCGCCACGCACCTGTTCGACCGGAGCCGTCAGCAAATCGCCCCAAAAACCCTGACCGCTTGCAACTCTAACTTTTTGTTTCATATAGATAAAATCTGATTATAAAGCTAAATTAGAAAACAAAAAAATGAGGCGGTCAATAATCGAATTTAATTTTCCGATAGCCGACCGACATTTGGCTGTGATCTGCAGCATTGGATGAAAATAAGACAATCACAAAAGTTCCCCGGAAATTGCCTTTCACACTTCGCGTTGCAAAAGAAAAAGGCGTTCCGAAGAACGCCACAAAAACTAAAAATCGCAAATCTAATTAATAAAGGATCTTTTTCGTACGGCTGACAACTTTACGTCCGCCTTTCCAGGTTTTCTTGCCTGTCCATTTTGTACCGGACCAAACTTTTTTAGAAACGTATTTCGTGCCGTTCCAGGTTTTGCGCGTTACCCATTTGCCGCCCGCATAAGTTTTGCGAATCACGCCTTTTCTGCGTTTTTTGACCATTACTTGTTGCGCATTAACCGAAAACGGCGCGTTTGACGAAATCGCATCGCCGATAAATACGACTGAAAACATCATTGCTACTGCAAAAACCAAATTTATTACTTTCTTCATACATTGACTCCTTGTTGTTTTTAAATTATTTCGTATCAAAATTTACACTTGTAAGATTTCAATACACTTATAAATCCCATTTACTAAAACAGCAAATCACGTTCCAAACTATCAATTCTCGGCTCTGACGTTCTGATTGATAAATTTCACGATGTCTTCGGTCGAGGTTCCGGGCAGAAAAACTTCCGAAACGCCTTTTTGTTTAAGAATCACAATATCTTCCTGCGGAACGATGCCGCCGACCAAAACGAGCGTGTCGTCCATTCCGTTTGCGCGCAGTAAATCAACGATACGCGGGCAAAGCGTGTTATGTGCGCCCGACAGAATCGAAATCCCGACCGCGTCAACGTCTTCCTGCAAAGCGGCGGACGCAATCATTTCGGGCGTTTGACGCAAACCCGTGTAAATAACTTCCATTCCCGCGTCGCGCAACGCCCGCGCAATCACTTTTGCTCCGCGGTCGTGTCCGTCGAGTCCGGGTTTAGCCACCAAAACGCGAATTTTTCTTTCATTCATAATCTCAGGATCAAGTTTAAACTATTGCCGAAGTTTTTTCTATTCGTTCTTCAAAATCCATCGCGGGCGCACCAAACAGACAGCGCAGTTTTCCGTAAAAGGTTTTCTTCGTTTTCATCGCTTCCCAAGTTTCAAACCAGCCGTGCAAATTTATCCAAAGCCAGTTGTAGCTGTTAATCGGTTTGATAATTCCGTAGCGCACTTCTTCTTTTTCCTCGACAAACGAGCCGAACATCAGGTCGAAAATAATAAATATTCCGCCGTAGTTCTTATCCAGATATTCGTCGTTAACGCCGTGATGAACGCGGTGATGCGAAGGCGTGTTGAAAATATATTCAAACCACGCGGGCATTTTTTTGATGGTTTTCGTGTGAATCCAAAATTGATAAATCAAATTCAAACCGTGCATCGTGACAAACGCCCAAAGCGGAAAACCAAGAAATGCGGCGGGCAGATAAAATACCCAATGCGCCACGCCCGAAAACCAACTTTGCCGCACGGCAACGCTCAGATTATATTGATTCGACGAATGATGAACGACGTGAAAATTCCAGAAAAAACGGACTTCGTGGCTGATGCGGTGAAACCAGTAATAAAGAAAATCGTCCGCCACTAAAAGAATCGTCCACGACCACCAAACATCCATCGGCATTTTATACGGCGCGGCATTTTCGTAAATCCAGAGGTAAAATAAACTCGTCACCAAGCCGAAAATTATCCCGAAAAAAGAACTGCCGAACCCGAGCGCGATATTTGTCCAAACATCTTTGCGGTCGTAATTTTCTTCGTATCGAACGGACAAATAAATTTCGACCGCAATCATCAGCGCGAAAATAGGAATGGCAATTTCGGTCGGCTTCCACATACGAAAATTATAAATTGAATTTCTCTAAAAATCTTGTAAGCTATGAGAATAATTCAACTCTCACAATCATTTCAGATTCAATCAAGCTCCGTGCGGTTTGCCAAAGTAATTTTATCTCAATCTTCGGTTAAATCCGTGAAGCATTTTTTTAACTTCAAGAATTTCATTATTTACCGATTTGTAATCGCCTTCGTTAAACATCTCAAGTTCATAAGCCAAAAGCGCGTAATATTCCAATCTGTTGACAAAACCGAGCGCAACATACAAACTTTTGGCAAATTTGGCATCGGTCGGTTTGCCGCAACCTTCGGCAATAAAAGCCGGAATATCAACACACGTTTTCCGAAGCGAATTTCGCAATCCGAACAGTTCTTCACGCGGAAAATCCAACGTCAATTTATAAATCAGCAACGTCAATTCATGCGCCTTTTGCCAAACTTTGAGGTTTCTAAAATCTTGCATAAATTTATTTTCTTAAAGCTAATTGCTGTTAGCTGACAGCTATTAGCTTTTTACAAAAACTTTACAAATTTCAAATCCTTCTCTCATTTTCGCTCTCAGCAATTAATTTTTCGAGCCTTTTCTCACGCGTCGCAACTTGCTTGGCGGTCATCACCCAATTAATCATTTGCTTTTTATACCAATTCGCCTGTTTTTGAAAAAAATCCCACGCCTTTTCGTTCACCCTAAACCGCTTTTCAAACTCATCCGAAAACTGTTTCAACGCATTTTCATACGCGTAAATTCCCGACTTCTCATCTTTTCGTTTTTCAAAAGCCGCAATTCCCGCGGGTTTCATCAATCCTTTCGCCGACAGTTCCGCAACCTTCGCAATATTCACCGCGCTCCAATTGCTGGTCGCCCGACGCGGCGTAAAACGATTTGAATAACTCTCGTCGTCAACCTTCCTTCGCACGCCGTCAATCCACCCAAAACACAACGCTTGGTCAACCGATTCGCTCCAAGTCATACATTTCTTCCCCGACTTGACGTTGTAATAACCGACGATAATTTCAGTTTCCTTATCGTGATTTTCCTCAAGCCATCGGCGGAAATCAGTTTGTGTCGTAAAGAATTTCGGTGTCATTTATTAAGATTCATGCTCAATCAGCATTTTCACAAAACTATTGTATTTTTTTCGATCTTTTTTTAATCGTTCTGACTTTAACCTAGCGGAAAATCTCGGTTTATCTGAACTGAAGCGTATTTCGTGTTCTGTGAAGAATGAACCTTGCTCAATCATCAAACCGTTTAAGTTGCAAGTTTCGTAACCGCAACTGTGTTTTGAATAAATTCCGAAATTTCGATATTTGATTTTTTTGTCTTTGAGGATTTTTTCTTGATTGATGCCTATTTGCTTCCAAAGCTGTTTTTCATCACCAGCGGTTAAGGATTTTCCAAGAGTTATTAGTTCAAAATAAGTAAATGGGTCTTTAATTTGAAGAAAATCAAAAGTCTTTTGAAAAAACTCGTTGGCAAAATCTCTAACTAAAATTTTTTCGGCAAGCGTTAGTTGTTCGTTTTCAAGAATCGAACGATATAAGCCGAGCGTGTTAAAATCCACATACTTTTTGTGATTCTTAATATAATGCCTGTATTCACTCAAACTTAAAGAATTAAATTTTCTGTCAATCTTCATATTTTTTTAAAGCCGGTTATTCGTAAAAGCCCTAGACATTGCTCAGCGCCGTACAGGTTTTCACGAACTTAAGCGGCGCGTAAAACATTTTCCAAAATTTGCGGCAGTGCTACGGCGTGAAATCTTTCGAGTGAATAACCGTAATCTTCGCCGCTTTCGTCAATGATGCGAATCAAACCTTCGGCTTCCGCGTCTTTATCAACGATAACTTATAAATTTTGCCGAATTCGAGCGAGGCTTCGTAGCCTTTATTGTTGATGCAAACTACAAATCTGTGTTCTTTCATAACTAATCAAGCAAGTTTCAGGCTAAAACTGTTTCCAAATTTTGCTCTTTGCACTTAATGGTAGCTTTCTCAATATCTTCACTTATTCCTTCGAGTTCGTCTTTGGACGCGCCGAAAATTCTTTCGATTTCCTTTTCGTCTAAATTTTTGGTCGCATAATTTAAGGCGATTTCAAAAACCTGTAATTCGTCAATTGAAATTTCGACTTCGGCTAACTTGACGGATGCGACTGATTTTGTTTTTAAGACTTTCATTCCTAATTTATCAAGGACGATTTTCAGCGCGGTTACGTTCATTTGTCCAATCAATCATCGTTTGCTCGGTCAACCCTTTTTCGTCCTAAACCTGATCCATTCCATCAGTCGTTTTATCGGCGAAATATTTGGCGAGAATCGTTTTGATTTCGCGCAAACTTTCATCCGAAACGCAGTTGACGTAACGCCGCAAAAGTTCGAGTTGTAAATTGCACCTCGCTTAAATAAATTTCTCGAAAACTGTTTTCATCAAATTTGAATTTTCATTATGTGATTTTCCTTAAGACATATGCGAAAATCGGAATATGCCAGAAAGAATTTCGGATTCATCAGTTAAACTCCTTTTACTTGCAAATTATGATTTTCGTCGGACTTGCTCTTTTGTTGAAAAAGGTCTTCGCTCATTATCACCAATTTCTAATCCGGTTAATTTTATATGATTACCACCCCAATATAGGTTCCACGCTTTTCCACCAACCATTTCACTTGGGCGCCAAAACCGATTTGGGCAAATTAGCCAAGGCGAATAATTGGTATATGGTTGGTCATTATTAAAAACAGAATCAGGAATATACTTAATTCTTATTGGTTCTTCAAAACGTAATGGTATTAAAATACTTAAACAATTTTTCCCGACAGTTAACACTCTATCTGATACTTTTCGCAATGCTTCCAATAAGATATTCTCGCTTTCATCAGCATTTACTTCTGGAACATTTGAAAGTTTCCCCATAAGTTCATTAATATACTCATTATCGTCTTGTGTTAAGTATCCGTTGGGAATTTCAACCATGCCTTCTCTTTGATAGTAATACCAATATTTTGGAGGAGCTATTTTCTCGAACATAAAATGACCTTGTATTTTATTTAAAACTGTTATGAAAGGAATTCTTTTAAATTGTTTATTATTAATACGTTTAAGATAAAACCCGGCAAAAATAATCTGAAAGGGAATATTGAGTAAAGGTTTTGGAATTCTCTTAAATTCTTTTTCTAGTTGAACCCGCAATAGTTCTACTGACTGTCCAATATCTAATTTTTTTGCCATTTCCCAACCGCCAGCAAACGAACCTTTGAGGTCATTTAAACTTAATCCCCGAAGTTTTTCTACAATCCAATCATCCGTGTGCAACCCATTTATAAAAGCTAAACCTGTATAAGCAATCGACACTATCGCGTCATAATTCAAATAAAGAATGTTTTTATTTGATCTAGTGTTTAGTCAAGTTTAAGAAGGCGGTAAAGTTTGGCATAATAAATCAAAAACTTTTATGCCCAAAAGATACCGAATACATCTGACAGATGATGAAAGAGAAACATTAAAGAAATTATTGGCAAGCCGAAAAAGCCAA
>JANODL010000135.1:0-22891 GCA_031412675.1 Acidobacteriota bacterium
CAATCGCGTTTCTGTCTTTTGCATCCGCGTCAGGCGGCGCAATATCAAGCAAAAGCGTCGGTATTCCCGCATTCGCCAAATGCGCGGCAATCCCCGCGCCCATTGTTCCCGCGCCCAAAACGGCGGCTTTTCCGATATTCAGCATATTTATTTTTCCTTTTTTCGATGAAATTTAAGTTGAGAAGATTATAAATGAATGAGCATTCATTCAGCAAGAGAATGGAATACAAATTTTAATAAAACAACTTTGAAAAACCAGTTAAACGCTCAAAAACTGATTTTTGAGCGCGAAAAAACTAAAAGTAAAGTAATTACATAGGTTGTTTACGTTTGAGTGTATTTACAATTCATAGTATTTTACAAAAACAAGCCTTAATCTGATGCTTTAACTCTTACTTATGACAAATTTTTTTGAAATAACTATTTCGCCAGAAATAAAGGAACTTTTTTTGAATGATAGAGGTAACTTTATTGAAGAAAGCTTCAAGAACATTTCTGCCAATTTCAGCAAGACTAAAATAATATCTCTTTACTCATATCCAAATTCAGAATCAATTCCTGCAAAAAGTTTTCATATTGAATGGCTTGTAAAAAAAATTATCTTTGAAAAACTCGAACAAAACAAAAGTGTTTTTGATATTGATTATAAAAGTGGAGAAGTAACTTTGCTCAACGAAAATCTACTTCAAAAAACTGAATACTCCTTGCTTAGAAGATTAATTATTCAAGTTTTTCATGCTAATGGAAAATTATTTGTTGCAATTGACCCGATAACAAAAAAATATAATCGTCTTTCTTTAGCTAAACTTTTAGAAGAACATAATTTCAAACCGGAAGATTTTACCGAACAGAATAGATGTTTAGTTTTCGTGGAAAAAAATAATGCTCGGAAGTGGGTAAGAGGCAATATTGTAGGCTTTCTTTCTGATGATTTAGTAAAAGTTGAAGTTCCGTATTTATTTGATGGGACAATTGAAGCAAACACAACAAGAGTTTTGCCAGCATTTAACAAAAAGTTTCTTTTTGAAGTATTAAAAGACCCTAAACAAAAACTCAATTTTGATAAAGAAAACAAAGCAAAAAGCGCGTTCACATCGCGCCAAAAATATGAATCAATCCTGAGTTATCACGAACAATACATCAAGCCCATTTTCCCAATTCAAATCGGAGAAACAAAAATTTCGATTTCGGAAAACCCCACCTCTTCCGATTCATTTCCTTCCGAAATTATTGCCCCGAAAGATGAACCCAAAATTGTCGTTTCTCGCAAAGGTTTTAATTCTGTCGAACATCAGAAAATTTTGCCAGCGTTAAGTAAAATCTCTTATCCGTCCAATAAAGTTATAACTCAAAACATTGTTCTATTTGCTCCTGACAATCAACTAGATAATTTAAGAGAAATTATAAATCAGCTGAACAATGGAATTAAAAATCAGTATGGAGAAATTAGCATGCCATTGCGTTTTGGCATCAAATTCAAAATAGTAGATGAATTTATCGTGAATTCTCCAAATGATTTGCTTCAAAAGACCGATATGTATTTACAGTCTGCTGAAGAAAATCATACTGAATCATTTCCGATAGTATATTTATCTAAAATGAGCAATTGGTATTATAAAATCAAAGCCAAATTTGCATTCTATGCTAAATCTTCACAGATAATCAGCACACCGAAATTTGACATATATTCGGCTTGGAATCTTGCAACTAACATTTATGCAAAATTAGGAAATAAGCCTTGGGCAATTTCAGATAATCCCAATATGCCCAATGCAGATATTATTTTAGGACTAGCGACATCTTGGTTAAAAAAACAGTCACGATTTTCGCGTAAAGTAGGATTCGTTAATGTTTTTGACAAAAACGGAAGCTGGCTTTTTGTTAAATCATCTTCACAAGATATTGATTTTGATAATCGTCTTAATGAATTTCCAAAATTGATGAAAGATACTTTAAATACTTATCTTGCAAGCGGAGAAAATCCCAAAATTATTGATATACATTACTCAAAGAAATTTTCGATTTGGGAAAGAAAGAAGATTTTTGAAGCAATAAAAGAAACCTGCCCAAGTGTATCCGAAGTATATTTTATTAGTTTTGATGACACTCATCCATTGAAATTTTTTGACAAAAACTCTCCTAGTCTTGACGTGCCACGAGGAAAATTCTTCACATTAAATCAAGATGACTTCCAAACTGAAATACTGCTTTCTGTTGGAGATTCTCAAAGATTTCAACGATTAAGAATATGGAAAATACCGAACGAAACACCTGTAAATACTAAAGCAGTCGCTTACAGAGTGTTAGCTATGACTAAATTAAATTGGCGTTCAGCCGTTAAAGAAACAAGTGAACCTGTTACATTGAGGTATGCTCACGAAATTGCAAAACTAACCAACCAATTTAGTTTTACAGAATGGAAAAGTGTCAATAATCAGTTATCAAGCAAACCTTGGTTTATATAAAATTCAAAAGAAATGATTGATGAATCAAAAATCCGAGAAGAGTATGATAAATCTCTACCTGAATTTGAAAAAATCAGGGACAGCATTGTCAAAACTTTAGAAAGAATAATTGGTATTTATCACGAAGAATTAAGATTTCATGCAGTTGATGTTCATAAAGCAAGGCTGAAAGAAGCCTCAAGATTAATTGAAAAACTAAGAAGAAAAGGTAAAGAGGCTAACTCTTTATTTGTGAAAAATGATAAAGATGAAATTGAATTAGTCGTGAATGATTTTATTGGGGCTAGAATTTCTTGTAACACAAAGGACGACGTAAAAAGAATAATCGAGTTGGTTATTCTTAATGATAGATTCTCAAACGCAACAGTTGAAGAAAAGATAAAACCTTCAGGTTATAGAGCTTGGCACGTTGATATTTTCTATAAAACATACCTTGATGATGACCATGTTTTAGTTCCTCTCGAATTACAAATAAAAACGCATTTACAGACGGCTTGGGGAGAAATTACTCATGATGAATCTTACGTTCCTCAAGGTGGAATTCAAAAAAATATTTGGGAAACAGAATATTCCAAACATATGGCTGATATGTTAAATACTTTAGATGAAATGGCAAAAACAATTCGTCAACAAAGATTAACTACTGTTCCGCCTCCTAAACATTTAAGAGATGACGACATCAATATAAATCAAAATACAATCAGTTATTTAATAAGTGGATTTGGAAAGAATGAAACCGTAACACGCCAGAAAATGGATATTCTTTTACAAAGATTAAGTGAACAGAGAATTGAAACACTCGCACAAGCCAAAGAGATATTAAATAGTCAAGAACTCGAAAAGAAAATTAAAAAGGATAAAGAAAAACTAAAAAACTATGAAAATGTTAGTGCTTTCGAGTTGCTTTATTATGGAACATTACTTAATACGGGAAAGATTTCTGATTACGAAGCAGAAATCAATAAAGATTATGGATACAGTATTTCTTCCTGTTTAGAGTGCAAACGGTTTCTCACCGAAAATGAATATAAATATATGAAAGAAGAAACTGACACTGATATAGATTTTTACTGTGAAGAACATCGAGACGCACATTTTCCCAATTTATGTGAAAACTGTAAAAAATTAAAAACTTCACAACAAATCTGTAAGAATTGTGAAGCTGAAAAATCACCTTTTTAAAACTAATCTCATTAAGGCTTTCAGAAAAGTTGAATTGTTCATTTTCACGCCACCACCTAATTTACCAAACTATTTTTACAAAAGTTGAATTCTGAATTTTTGTGTCGTTTGTAATTGGTTCTAAATTCAGATGTTTGGCGGTCGCGGGAATTAGGCGGTCGTGGAGTTTGCGAATGTCTAATGTTTTCTAAACTTTTCGCGGAAAGAATGGTAGAATTCGGTCTAGAGGTAAGGTTATGCAGGCGATTGATTTACAAAAAACCGAAGATAAATTTCTGATTTCGATTGATAAAAACTTGGTTGACAAGGAATTTTTGCTTGATTTGATTGAAAAGATTCGGCTTGAATGCCTGGTTCGCAAGGCGGATTTTGACGAAAGCATTGAAGATTTGGGCGAAGAAATCAAAGCCGATTGGTGGCAGAAAAACAAAGATAGATTTATCAAACCATAGACGTGAAAAAGGTTGTCGTTGACACAAACATTTTATTTTCATCTCTACGGGCGAAAAATTCTCGACTCAGACAAGTGTTGGAAAGAAAAGACTGCCGTTTCTTCACGCCGAATTTTTTTAATGGTCGAAATTTTCAAACACGAAGAAAGAATCCTGCAAAAATCTAAAGACTCGGAAGACGAAGTTTATGAGATTCTCTACAAAACCCTTCTCAAAATAAATTTCGTCAATGAAGAAACAATTTCGCTCGGAAATTTTATTGAAACATATAGACTTTGCGTTAATATTGACGAAAACGACACGCCGTTTATTGCTCTGACTTTGGAAATCGAAGGCGAACTTTGGACAAACGACGAAATTTTAAAGCGCGGCTTGATAAAAAAAGGCTTCGATTCTTTCTTTATCGAATCTTAACAAGCTCGATCTCAGCAAAATTTTTCTGCCAATCTCGCACGACTCTCATCTTTTCTTCCGCTTATTTCTTTCCAGAATCAGCGTCAGCGCAAGCGATTTTTCGTTGAGCTTTTTATTTAAAACCTTTTTTTCGCTTTCATCCAGTACAATTTTTTATTTTTTCGCGCAAGATGCCGATTTCTTTTAGTAATTCGATTTCTTGCGGCACGAGATCGTTGTTTTTGAGAAGTGCGTAGCCGACGCGGATGTCTTCAGGCGCGGCGAAATAATCGTCTAAATTCAACGGTTTAGCTGCACCTTTGAGATTGTCGAATTTGCCTTCCGAAATAGCACGTTGAATTTGTTCTTCGAGAACTTTTTCTAATGACACACTAATATTTTAATCTAATGACACACTAATATTTTAATCAAATTTTGATTGATTATCACGTTTTTTTTATAAACGGATAAAAAAAGTGTTTGACTTTTGAAAAAATGGGTATATACTGCCTTTGAAAACAACAAGAATGAGAACCATTTTCCACAAGATTTAGGCGTGCATACGTCTATTTGCTTCTTGTCTAATTCTGATTCCCATTCTTACCAATCTAAATAAACACGGAGAAAAACAATGAAAAAGTTAATCTTTTTGATTTTGACAACCCTTTTTTTGAGTGTTTCGTTAAACGCCCAAACAACGACGGCAACGCCGTCACCAACGCCGAAAACCGAAAAAACCAAAAAACCGATATTTCGGGCGACCAAAGAGCAAGTCACGCAAGTACAGAAAATGCTCAAATCGCCTGAAACAGGCAAAATGGACGACGCTTTTCGCGGTGAAATCAAAAAATATCAATCGGCAAACGGCTTGAAGGCGACCGGAACTTTAAATCGTGCAACGCTTGAGAAAATGGGAATCGTTTTGACCGATAAACAAAAGGAAATTCCGGTTGACCCGAATTCTTTTGCAACTGCCGCCGACAACAAAACAACAACGACCAAAAAAGCACCTGTTTTCCGTGCCACGAAAGACCAAATCACGGCGGCGCAAAAACATTTGAAGGAGAAAAATCTATACACGGGCGAGGCAAACGGAACGCTTGATCCGGCGACTCGCGCTGCTTTGAAAGCCTATCAGGAAGCGAACGGTTTGAAAGGAACGGGAACGCTGAACGCTGTAACGCTCGAAAAAATGGGCATTGCGCTAACCGATAAGCAGAAAGAGAACGCCGCGAAAACGACTCAATAAAGTTTTCGGCGACATTTTCACGGATAAACTTCCCGCAAAACCGATGACGAATTTAATCTTTCATCTTTTGTGAGAAAATAGATTTGTGCCATAAATCGAAAAGCGTTTGATGCGTATTTCATCAAACGCTTTTTTAATTTTCGCCATTTTGCATTATATTTGCTGTGTTTCCCGAAAGTTCAAACCGTTATGCAAGAAACCAACGTCTATTTTTACATTACGCCGATTGCTTTGATTTTTATTCTTTTGGAGATTGTAGCTTGCTTTGTTTTCAAACGAAAACTCATCACGTTTAACGAAGCGGTCGCCAATTTCGGTACACAGCTCGGCAATCAGACGACGAATATTTTGGTGATGGTCGGCGTTTTTTTCGTTTACGGTTATTTGTGGGAAAACTTTCGGATTTTCACGATTCCGATCAATTGGTGGAGTTCGATTCTTTTGCTTCTCGGCGTAGATTTCGTGTTTTATTGGGTGCATCGCTGGGGACACGAGATCAATATTTTGTGGGCGGCGCACAGCCCTCATCATTCGGCGGAAGAGATGAATTTCTTCGTCGCTCTGCGGGCAAGCGTCACACAGAGGCTTTGTTCATTTCTGTTCTTTTGGGTTTTGACGATTATCGGTTTTCAGCCCATCCAGATTTATACCGTGGTCGGGATTCATTTATTTATCGCCTTTTTGCATCACACGGAATTTATCCCGAAGCTCTGGCGACCGATTGAATTTCTTTTCACTACGCCGTCGCATCACCGCGTTCATCACGGTGTCAATCTGCAATATCTGGATAAAAATTACGGCGAGTTTTTGATAATTTGGGACAGAATGTTCGGGACTTTTGAAGAAGAAAACGAAAAAGTCGCTTACGGAATTCTCGACCATCCGAAAACGTGGAATCCGATTATCATCAACTTTCATTTCTACATTGTCTTGTGGAAATACGCCGTTGCCGCGCCTTTCTGGTGGGACAAGATCCGCATCTGGTTTATGCCTGCGGGTTGGATTCCGCGAGGTTTGCCGCAGAAAGAATTGCCGAGTATCACGACCGAAAATCAGATTAAATTTCGCCCCGAAATGTTTGCCAATGCAAAGGTTTATCTGATTCTGCAAGTCGTTTTAGGAATTGCGCTGATGCTCGGCGTGATTTCAAACACTTTCCGTTGGACGACCACAGAAAAATGGCTCGGCGCGTTTCTCCTGTGGTGGCAAATAATCAATTGGAGCGGAATTCTGGAAGCAAAGTCGTGGGTTTGGACTTCGGAAAACCTGCGCGTCGTCGCAACCGCATTTGCCGTGATTGTTTTCAACGAGATTTATCAGCCGTCCGCGTTATTGTTCGGCATTTTGGCGATTGCGGTATTTTGCATTTTTTGGACGCTCGCGTATTTTCGCCCGAACAGTCCGAAATTGGCGACGGCTTGAATTTCGTGAAACGAACTTATTGTCGGCAAAATATTAAATTTATCGGCTCTAATATAATCAGGAGAATTTTATGGTTTGGTTAATGGATAAACATATCGTCGAGTTTTCAAAGTTTGACAGTTATCTTCAAAACTTCAGCAACAGTG
Organism: Acidobacteriota bacterium; assembly: GCA_031412675.1. Taxonomy (GTDB): domain Bacteria; phylum Acidobacteriota; class Blastocatellia; order Pyrinomonadales; family Pyrinomonadaceae; genus JAFDVJ01. The sequence continues at coordinate 7,310 of JANODL010000135.1, forward strand.
TGCAGGACAGTCAGAAAGTTTGGGAGGCTTTCCTAAAATGGTCGTGTCTGGACGTTGCTGCGGCGGTCGAAGCATTGTCTTACGGAACTTACCCAATAATTAAAATAAAAAAGTCCGCTCAGGATAACGCGGCTGACGGCGATTACGGACATTTTAATTCGTCGTTCCCCAATGAAATCTGGATTCGACGCGACACAGTGGAAAGCTTTGATAGAACTAAAGATGCCAACAGAGAATTTATGTACGGAAAGTATTTGGAAAGTTTAATACTGCACGAAATAGTTCATTGGGGAAGACATTGGATGTCAATGGAAGATAAAATAGAAGGCGGTCTTGACACCGGCGACAAATTTCAGGCGGAAGCCTATACAAATGTCAATCAACCTCATCTTTGATAACGCATTCGATTATCTGATGAAGGTTTTATTCAAGATAGAATTTCATAATGCGTTCGGCGAGATCGGCTCTGCCCCAGAGTTCGGAGATGAACATTTTGAAGTCCGAGATATTCATCCAATATTTTTCGCCGATAGTTTCGTCTTTGTTGGTCGGGTGAAAAATGACGCTGCCTAATAAACCGTTGACCAAACCACGCGGAAGCAGAAGTTTGTTGCCTTTGATTTCAAAACTGCCGCTTGAATTGAACGCGAATTCATTGGGCATTCTGCCGAACTTCAAGGTTTCGCGGATGACGTGCAGAATAATTTCTTCCGCGCCGTGATGGACGTTGAAGCTCGCCACAATTCTTTTCAGACCGAACGGAATATTCATCGGCAGCGGCAAGGCTCGCGGCATTCCCATAAAGGTTATGAGCGACCAATTTTGTTTGATAAATCTTTTGTAATCATCTTCGGAAAGCGCGTCTTTTTCCAAAGATTTTTGAATCGTCGCCTCAATCGCCCGAGCGGTCGGCGCAACGGCTCTTTGAAACGAACCGCTGTTCATAAAATCCGCCGCTTCCTGCACATATTCCCCGACTGTTGTCATAAAGTTTGTCGGAATTAGAAAGCGAATTTTGCCCACGAAATATACGAAAGAAACGAAAATAAGACAAAAACATAAAATTTATTTCTTATTTTCGTGTTGTTCGTGTGTTTCGTGGGCAAAAATTTCTGTATAATCAACCGAAAATTATGCGATTTGTGTTCTCACGGAGATTTTATATTTTGCTCGCGCTCGGGCTGATTCCGCTGGTCTTGTCGTGGAATCTGCCTTTCTTGCGGACGTTTGTTTTTGCGTTCGATGCTTTGCTGATTGTGTTGGCGATTGTTGATTACTTCATCAGCCGCAAACTTCCCGAAGATTTTAAGATTACGCGCATCTTTGGGCGGCGGTTTGCGATTGGCGACGCAAATCAGGTGCATTTAAAGGTCGAAAACACGACGACGCGCTCGATTAACCTCAAATTAAAGGACGAATATCCGCCCGAGATGAATCTGGACGGCAAGCGCGAAGCGGAATTCAAGGTTGCGGCGCAAACGTCCGCCGATTTCTTTTACGTTCTGACACCGCCGAAGCGCGGAAATTATAAGTTCGGCAAAACTGCCGTGCGCTTTCTTTCCAAGCTCGGTTTGATTTGGTGTCAGACGGATGTGGGTGAGGCGCAAGCGGTCAAGGTTTATCCGAATATGCGGCGCGCCCGCGAAATGGAACTCAAAGCTCTCGGCGCACAATCATTCTTGGCGATTCAGCGCAAATCCGTGCGGCGCGGCGAAGGGCGCGAGTTTGAATCAATGCGCGATTACGTGCGCGGCGACGAATTGCGCCATATCTCTTGGACAGCGACCGCCCGACGCAGCAAGCTCATCACGCGTCAGTATCAAATCGAACGCGACCAGACGATTATCATCGCGCTCGACGCGGGACGTTTGATGACCGGACGCATCGGCGATGAAACGAAATTCGACACGGCGATTCACGCGAGTCTTGCGATGATGTCGGCGTGTGCGCGTGCCGGAGACAATTGCGGTCTGCTCGTTTTCGGGCGCAAGGTCAGGAAGTTTCTGCCGCCGAAGAAAGGTGTCGAACATCTTGACGCGGTTCTCGAAGCCTTGCACGACCTCGAACCCGAACTGATCGAACCGAGCTATGCGCGGGCGTTTCAATATATCGCCTCAAGCACCAAAAAACGCGCCTTCGTCGTGATTCTGACCGATCTCGTTGACAAAGAATCTTCCAAAGAACTGATCAACTCGCTCAAATTATTGCGCCCGAGACATCTGCCGCTTGTTGTAACCATCGGCGACCGCGATCTAAACGCGACGGTCAGCGAAGTTCCGAAAGACTTAAAAGAAGTCTTCGTCCAATCAGCCGCCGAAGAAATCATCCGCCAACGCGAATCGGCATTAAGGTTAGTCGAAACGCTCGGCGGTCTCGCGCTCGACGTAACGACCTCGACGCTCGCGCCGAAACTGCTCGAAACATATCTGCGCGTTAAGGAAAGAGGATTGCTTTGATAAAGTTCAGAGTTTAAACTTTGAGCCGGACACGACAACCGCAAAGATTCCAAACTAATATACCGGAAACCTAAATTGAGCGGATAACGAATGGCGGATAATTATTCTGTTCTTACGCCATTCTTTATCCGTGTCGAAAACCGCCGCCGGTAATCTTCTTGTAATGGGAGAAAATTTAGGCTAGAATCGTTTCGCTTCAAAGTTAAATGGCAAAACAAAAACGATTTTCGCTGGTTCTAATCAAACCTTCGCATTATGATGACGACGGTTATGTGATTCAATGGTTTCGCTCGGCGATTCCGGCGAATTCGCTGGCGTGTCTTTACGGTCTCGCGCTCGAATGCCGCGAGCAGAAAACGCTCGGCGAAGATGCGGCATTAGAGATTCACGCCTTTGACGAAACGAATACCAATATCAAGATTAAAAATATCGTTTCGCTGATCGAAGCGGCAGACGACGGAATGGTGATGCTCGTCGGTGTCCAGTCGAATCAGTTTCCGCGTGCGCTCGATATTGCCAAGCCTCTGCGCGAACGAAATATTAAAGTGGCAATCGGCGGTTTTCACGTTTCGGGAACGATGGCGATGCTCAAAGACCGCGATGCGGACGTGCAAAAGGCTCTCGATTTGGGCATCACGCTGTTTGCGGGTGAAGCCGAAGGCAGGTTGGGACAGGTTTTGAAAGACGCTTTCGAGAATAATCTGCCGCCGATTTACAACTTTATGGACGATTTGCCGAACATCGAAAACGTCGCCACGCCTTTATTACCGGCGGAACGCGTTCATCTGACGGCGGGCGCGACGACGAGCTTCGATGCCGGACGCGGCTGTCCTTTTACCTGTTCGTTCTGCACGATTATCAATGTTCAAGGTCGCAAATCGCGCCGCCGTTCGCCCGCCGACATCGAAAAAATCGTCCGCACAAACGTCGCGCAAGGGCTTCATTCGTTCTTTATCACCGACGACAATTTTGCGCGAAACAAGGATTGGGAAATAATTTTAGACAAACTTATCGAACTGCGCGAAGTCGAGAAATTAAAAATCAGTTTTATCATACAGGTTGACACGCTCTGTCATAAACTTTCCGGTTTTATCGAAAAATGTAAGCGCGCCGGAATCAAGCGGGTTTTTATCGGTTTGGAAAACATCAATCCCGACAGCTTACTCGGCGCGAGCAAACGGCAAAACAAAATCACCGATTACCGCGCAATGCTTCTGGCGTGGAAAAAAGCCGGAATCGTGACGTATTGCGGTTATATCTTAGGTTTTCCGGGCGACACGCAGGAATCAATTCTGCACGACATCGAAATCATCAAAAAGGAATTGCCCGTTGATTTGCTTGAGTTTTTCTATCTGACACCTTTGCCGGGTTCCGCCGACCATCAACGGCTGCACGAAAGCGGAATTGCGATGGACGCGGATTTGAACAAATACGATCTCAATCACGCCGTCACCGCGCATCCGAAAATGTCGCCGGAAAATTGGAAAGAAACCTATCACAAAGCGTGGAAAACTTATTACACCGACGAACATATCGAAACGGTTCTGCGCCGTGCGATTGCGACGGGAACGAGTCCGGGCAAGACGATGTTTTTTATCACATGGTTTAACGGCTGTATTGACATCGAAAAAATTCACCCGCTCGAAGGCGGTTTCCTCAGAAGAAAACACCGCACGTCGCGCCGTTTAAACTTACCGCTCGAAAATCCGTTTATTTTTTACCCGAAGACTTTTCTCGAAACTCTCTGGAAACAAGTTCGCTGGATTACGCTCTATTCACGACTGCGTTTGATTTACCGAAAGGTGCGGAAAGACCCGAAAAAGTTGGAATATATGGATTTGGCACTTGAACCCGTGACGGACAACGAAACCGAAACACGCGAGCTTTTCCAATCCGAAGCCGCGCATAACTTTCTCGAAAAAGTCCATCGAATCGAAAGAGCGCGGCACGGCGAAACGGTTTGAGTTTGGATCAATTCAAGGCATTCGGCTCTGCGTTTTTCGCCGATTCATCTTCTCTGCCAACCAGAAAAAGATACGAATACATCGCAATTCCGGTCGAAACGCCCGTGCCGATTTTGACCCAGGTAGGCAAATCCGCCGGTGAGAGAAAACCTTCGATGATTCCCGCGATGACCAGGAAACACGCGCTGCCGATGACGATTTTGGCGGCTTCCATACCTTTCTTCTTCAAGGCTTGCGTGCGCGTCAAATTGCCCGGATTGACGAGCGCGTAGCCGATCATCATGCCCGCGCCGCCGCAGAAAAAGACGGTCGAGATTTCAATCACGCCGTGTCCGACGACGAAACCCGCCAGCGCATTGCCGAACGGCGGATTTATTTTGTAGCAAGCTCCGAAAACGCTCCCGACGTGCGCTCCGAAAAAGGCGATGTCGTAAAGTGCGCCAACGCCGAACAGAACGCCCATCGCAAAGGCTCTGAACGTGACCATTATGTTGTTCGACATAATAAAGCCCGCGCCGATCTGGTTTGCTTCATTGAGCGAAAGCCACCATTTTGTATTCGTCCGCGCCGCTTCGGGAACGCCTGCTAAACCGACAAAATTCACAAAATCCGTGTCATACCAAGTGGCGATAAAACCGAAAACCGCGAAGATTGCGAAAACGCCGAACGCAATCCACATATAATTCGCGTTTTTGCGAAACGTCTGCGGAAAATCCTTCGTTAAAAATTGCCGGATAACTTGTGCGCCGTTCGTATCGGCACGGTAAATCTTGCCGTGAGCGCGGATGACGAGGCTATTTAAATAGTTAATCAGTTTCGGATCGCGTGTTTCGGCGCGGGCAATCGCCAAATCCGCCGCGCAACGCCGATAAAGCTCGCCGAATTCACGAACCTCGGCGCGTGAAAGCCCGCGCAAGGAAGAAACGTCGAGAATCGAAAGTAAATCTTCGAGGCGTTGCCAGTTGTTTTTGCGTTCGTCTACAAAGCGGCTCATAGCGATTCTGATTTTAGATTTTCGGCTCTAAATTAGCAATGTAAAATTAAATTTTTTGTGAGATAATGCTTTCATTCAAGAGGTTTGAGCTATGAATATCAGAGAAGAAATTATCGCCAAAGTCCAAAATCTGCCCGAAAGCGTTTTGCCGGAAGTTTATCAAATTGTCGAGAAAATTGAAGAAAAAGAAAAGAAACCGGGTTTGTTGCGGCGTTTGCAAAAAATAAAAATTGAAGCTCCGGCTGACTTTTCCCGCAATATTGATCTTTATTTGAACGGAGAAAAAGACATTGAAGCAAACATTGATTGATACTTCATATATTACGGCTCTGGTTAATAAACGTGATGAGTATTACGAAAAGGCAAATGAATTAGTTGAAATTTACGATTCTGAGCCATTACTTATAACCGATGCCGTTTTGCTTGAAATCGGCAATTCTCTGGCTCGCAATCATAAATCTGAAGCAATCGAAATTTTTGAAGAATTTTTTGCATCCGAAGAAGTTGAAATCGTTCGACTCGATGAAACTTTGTTTAATAAAGGATTTGAACTTTACAAATCTCACGCCGATAAAACTTGGGGTTTAGTAGATTGCATTTCGTTTGTCGTGATGAAGGAACACGGCATAAAGAACGCATTGACAAGCGATAAACATTTTGTGCAAGCCGGATTTCGTGCTTTGATGCTCGATTCGATAAATTAAAATTTTGCGGCTTTTTGCAAATCCAACCTCGCAAACCTAAAATCGAAAATAAGGAATGTCCGAAGAAACGAAAAACAGCCACGAAGAAGAAGCCATCGGGAAAACTTACGATTTTCGCGTGGCAAAAAGGCTTTTGGGTTATCTCAAACCTTACTGGTATATCGCGGCGTTCGCGCTCGTGCTGACGGTTTTGGTCAATGTTCTCGGCTCGCTTCAGCCGCGTTTTACGCAAATTGCGGTTGACGATTACATAATGCCGAAACAAACAGACGGCATCTGGATTTTCGCGCTCGCCTTTTTCGGTCTTTTTCTGTTTCGCTTTATTTTCAGCTATGTGCAGGAAATTTTGCTCAACACCGTCGGGCAAAGAGTGATGTTCGACCTGCGGACGGAAATTTATACAAAACTTCAGGAACAGGAAGTCGCCTATTACGACAAAAATCCGGTCGGCAGAACGATTACGCGGATCACTTCGGACGTTGACGCGCTGAACGAACTTTTCACGTCGGGCGTGATTGATGTTCTCGGCGATTTAGTGATTATTTTCGCGATCATCGCGCAAATGTTCTGGTATGACTGGAAGCTCGCGCTCGTGTCCTTGATTACCGTGCCGCTGCTTTTTACGGCGACGAACTGGTTTCGCAAACACGCCCGCAACGGTTTCGACAAAGTGCGAACGCGCACCGCCAAACTCAACGCATTTTTGCAGGAACATATCTCGGGAGCGCAAACCGTCCAGCTTTTCAACGCCGAAAAAAAAGCCCAAAAGCGTTTCGACGACATCAACGACGATTACCGCAACGCGAACATCGAAACGATTTATTATTACTCGATTTTTTATCCGATGGTTGATTTTATCGGGACAATCGGTGTCGCACTCGTCATCTGGTTCGGCGGTTATCAGCTTTTGACCGGAGTGTCGGCAGGCGGTTCGCTTTTGACGATCGGTGTCGTTATTGCGTTTGTTCAATACTCGCAACAGCTTTTTCAGCCGATTCGTGATTTGTCCGATAAGTTTAACATCCTACAAGCCGCGATTGTCGCGTCGCATCGAATTTTTCTGCTGCTCGATTTGCCCGTCGAAATCAAATCGCCCGAAAATCCGAAAAAGTCGGGCAAGGTCGTCGGCAAAATCGAATTTCAGAATGTTTGGTTTGCTTACAAAAAAGAAGATTGGATTTTAAAAGACGTTTCCTTTACGGTAAATCCGGGCGAATCAATCGCGCTCGTCGGGCATACGGGTTCGGGCAAAACGACCGTCACGAACCTTCTGATGCGTTTTTACGATGTGCAGAAAGGTCGGATTCTCGTTGACGGCGTTGATGTCAAGGATTGGAACTTGCAAGATTTACGCAAAAATTTCGCGGTCGTTCTGCAAGACGTATTTCTTTTTTCGGGCGCGATTGAAGACAATATTCGGCTCGGAAATAAGGAAATTACCGCTGAGAAAATTCGTTGGGCGGCGGAGGAAGTTCACGCGGCGGAATTTATCGAAAAACTAGAAAAAGGCTATAAATCGGAAGTCAAAGAACGCGGCGCAGGTCTTTCAGTCGGGCAAAAACAATTGATTTCGTTTGCGCGGGCATTGGCGTTCGAGCCGACGATTTTGATTCTCGACGAAGCGACGAGTTCGATTGATACGGAAACCGAGCAATTGATTCAGCAAGCCGTTGACCGTGTAATGTTAGACCGAACTTCGCTCGTCATCGCGCATCGGCTTTCGACGATTCAGAAATGCGATAGAATTATGGTTTTTCATCACGGCGAACTCCGCGAATCGGGAACGCATCAAGAACTTTTGAACCTGCACGGACTTTATTGGCGGCTTTATCAACTGCAATACGTCGAGGAAAAAATTCACAGTTCCCTGCCGCCCGCGAGCGGTCGGAATTTAAGCTTGGAAACAGGGACGAGCAGTTGACTTAACTTTGAAAAATCAGAGTTTTACAAAAGGCTAGTTTAATTTCAAAAATTCGTTTATAATAAATTTCCAAAATGGTTACGGAAGCAACTCAGCAATCAGATTTACCAATAGAATGTGACTCGGTGATGGAAGAAATTTTCAACCGATGCACTGAGAATGCGCCTAATTTCGGCGTGCGGCTCGAATGCTTCAAAGAATCCCTGCAAAAAACCGCCCGTAAATATATTTTCAACTCGCCCGCAACGGTTTCAACCAAAGAATTGACCGACTTTTTGCAGCAAATTCAAGCCGAAGATTTATTTCTCGCGCTGGCTTGCTCAAATAGTAGCGAACGCGCCTGGTGGGAATTTGACCAACAGCATCGCGCATATCTCGAAAGAGTTGCGCGGCATCTGGCAAGCACCGACATTGACGCGCAGGAAGTTGTTGATACGGTTTATGTCGAGCTTTACGGAACACGCGTTGTTGACGGCGCACGGGTTTCCAAGTTTGCCACTTATAGCGGACGCGGTTCGCTTCGCGGTTGGCTGCGGACGGTTATCTGGCATTCGCTTGTTGATTTACACCGCGCTTCGCACGACGAAGTTTCGCTCGATGAGATGACGGAAAATGTCGGCGAAGGTTTCGCGCACGCCAGTTTTGCCGAACAATCGCTCGGCGGCGAAGATGAAATGATCGAGCAGATTGCCAAACAACGCTATAAAAAAGCAACGGTTTCGGCAATCGAAACGGCTTTTGCCAATCTCGACGCGCACGAAAAATTGCTCTTGCTTTATTATCACGTTGAAAGTATGAAATTGCGGGAAATTGCGCGGCTGGTTGAAAGCCAAAATTCGCCGCTTCGTGATTGGTTTCAAAGAAAATCGCCGACCCGCGAAAAAAATCCCGAAAGCCGTATTCACGAATCAACGATTATGCGTTGGCTGGAAAAAAGCTACGCGAAGGTTTTACAATTATTTCGCACCGAATTACGTGCCAAACATGAGTTGCGGGAAGATGAAATCGAAATCTGTATGGAACTTGCCACACAGGATTTAGCCGGTCGAAATCTGTATCAAAATTTAACGACAACCTAATCCCACGGAAAAGCATCAGAAAAGGTTTTTTGCCCCTTCAAATATATTTATGCAAATTATAGAAAAAGTTGCGTCTTTTTCTACGGGAGGCTGGAATTAACATGAAAAACACGGGGAAAAGAAACTCGGAAGAATTAAAAATACAGGGACTGCTTGACCGTTATCTTAACCGAAAATCTGCGACAAACGAATTATCAACACAGGAAAATCACCTAGACGAAGATTCTTTAACGGCTTTTGTTGAAGGAAATTTAAGCGAACGCGAGGCAAAACCGATGGTTAGTCATCTTATTGATTGCTCATTTTGCCGCCACGTCACGGCGGAACTTGTCAGACTCGATTTTGCTTTTGCGGACGAACAAGTTCACGCAGTCGCACAGAAAAGTCAGCCTTCGAAGATTTCGGAAGTATTAATTGATCTGTTTGCGCGTATTTTCGGAACCGGCGACAGTAATGTTTTCGCGCATCACGAAACCGAAGAAAAAGTTGAAACAAAGAACGAGAAAACGGAAGAAAAATAATCTCTGACTACCCCCCGAAATAACTGCTTGCCTTAAAACATAAGACAAGCAGTTATTTTTTTATTTGCCAGCCGAATTTTCCGCCTTTAATCCGTTGAAACTCATAAAATCGAATTTCTTTCTATTATTTCTTGTCGTTAAGAGTTATAATTCCTAGTCTAATAATCTGTTCGAGGAGTTTTGATTTGCCGGAAAACAATTACGATTGTCTGCCCAAAAACTATCAAATATCGGTTGAAAAAGTAGCGGTCGCTAATCTGCCGACTACTTTTGGTGAATTTAAAATAGCAGGATACCGGTCTTTGAACAGCGACGAAGAATTTGTCGTTTTGTATAAAGGCGAGATGAATGCGGGTTTTCCGACGCTGGTCAGAATTCATTCGCAATGTCTGACGGGCGATGTTTTCGGCTCAATAAAATGCGATTGCGGTCCGCAGATTCATCAAGCAATGGAATTAATCGAAGCGGAAGGATGCGGCGCAATCGTTTACCAACAACAGGAAGGACGCGGCATCGGCATCATCAACAAGATTCGCGCTTACGAGCTGCAAGATGTGGGCGCAGACACGGTCGAAGCCAATGAAAAACTCGGCTTTGCCATTGACGCGCGAAACTACCAGCAATGCGCCGAAATTCTTTTCGATCTCGGACTTTGCAAAGTGCGCGTGATGTCGAACAACCCCGATAAACTGAAAGCATTGGAAGAAGCCGGTCTGCAGATAGTCGAGCGCGTTCCGATTGAAATCGAAGCAGAAGAACCTGCCGCGCATTATCTGAAAACAAAAAAAGAAAAAATGGGACATCTTATTAATTAGAGGAGAATTTATGAAGTTTTATAAGTATTCGGTTTTGTGGATGGCGATCTTTGTTTTGGCAATTGGATTAGCAGAAGTAAGCGCCCAAAGAACGGGCACTCTGGCTATCGGGTTAAATCGCATCGAAGGCAGGGTAACAGATGAATCAAACAATGGTGTATATAATGCTTATGTAGAACTTTACGATAATTTCGGCAGTCTGGTAAACAGGCAGCGTACTACCGGACAAGGGCGGTTTACCTTCCGCGGAATGCAACCCGGAAGATATACGGTGTCCGTTAAGCCATTTGGAACCAATCTGCAGGAAGAATCAAAAGAGATCGAGATTAATAATCAGGCTTCGCGAAGCGATATAGTCATGGTAGATTTCAGGCTTCTTGAAGATAAGCGATTTCGCGATAATGAACAAACCATAGTCGGAACGGTTTTCGCACAGGAGGTGCCTTCTGAGGCAAAGCGTCTTTACAAATCAGGCATTGACGAAATCAATTCAAAACCCGACAAAGCACTCGCCAATCTCGAAGAAGCCGTAAAGTTGTTCCCAAATTATTTTGATGCGTTGGCGGCTCTCGGCAAGGCTCACATCCTAAAGGGCAAATACGCAATCGGTTACCCGTTTTTGTTGAGGGCAATTGATGTCAACAAGAGATGTGCAGATTGCTATTACAGTTTGTCACTCGCATTTTACAAACTTAATGAAATCCCCGCTGCGACCAAGGCAATTAATGCGGCGGCAATCCTTCAATCTCAAAATCCGACAATTCGATTACTTCAGGGCATTATCTACAGTTTCAACAATGATTTGGCAGGTGCCGAGAAGGCACTTTTAACAGCTAAATCACTATTTAAGGTTCCGAATTCTGAGGTACATTGGCAATTATCTATCGTTTACAATAAACAAAAACGAAATAAGGAGGCTGCCGATGAGTTAGAGGCTTTCCTAAAGACAAAGCCCGACATTAAAGAATCTGAAAAAGAGAGTGTTCGCAGCTTAATTTCTAAACTTCGTAATTCAAAGTAGTTAAAAACTTAAAAAAATCCAATTATTTGAAGAAATTCCAGTATTCTGAATATGTTTTTACCGGAGGATGGGTTTTGATATGACAAATATCTGGCTAAAACCTTAGATTGCAATGTTTTATGCAATCAAACCCTCATCCTGTTTTGTGGCTCTCAAATTGCAAATTTGACGGTAGCACAAATATTCCTTGAATTAAGGAGTTAGTAGTCTGTAACCTGAGTTTTTTAATATATTGATTTTGTCTTTGCGGGAAAAATCTAACTGCTGAAAACAACAACCTAATTCTCACGCATAAGCACAAAGAACGCAGAGGTAAAATAATCAGGAAATTTAGTTGCAGAGTAATCAAAATATTTTTAGACAATTTTGAATTGGCAGAGCAAAGAATCTACTGACGCAGTAGAAATTCATAATAGGAGAATGTAAATATGAGTAAAACTTTTAGGATAATCGCATCGATTATTTCTACGTTTATCTTGACAAGCCTTGTGGCATTTGGTCAATCAACTACAGGCACAATCGAAGGAACGGTTAAGGACCCGCAAGGTGCCGTAGTCCCCGGTGCCATAGTGACTTTAGGCGGTCAGACCGCCGGTTTCAACCAGACCGTAACTGCTAACGATAACGGCGTTTTTCGCTTTGAACGGGTACCTACCGGCAGATATAAAGTTACGGTCGGAGCTGTCAGCGGATTCGCGGAAACAATCGTTGACGCACAAGTAGTTATCGAGAAAACTACCGTTGCTGATGTAACACTGGGCATCTCGTCAACGTCAACTACAGTTGATGTTACGGCTGACCCGCTCGGAGTCGTGGTTGACGCGACCGACAGCAAAAACCAAACAAATATTACAACTGAGCTTATCGAAAGTTTACCGCTTGGCACAAGTTTTTCGTCGGTGTTAAAAATATCACCCGGCACGAATTTCTCGCCTTTGACGGGAGGATTCTCGGTAGATGGTGCCAGCAAGGCGGAAAATACTTTCGTGATTGACGGGCAAGAAGTTACCAGTTACCGTTATGGGACTTTGGATAGTGTCCAAAACATACCTTCTGCACTCGTAAAAGAAGTGCAGGTAAAAACCGGCGGCTTTGAAGCCGAACATGGCGGTGCCAGCGGCGGCGTGATCTCGGTTATTACGAAATCCGGCACCAACGAATGGCGCGGTGAATTTGGTGCGCAATTTGCCACCTCGAAACTGCAGCCGAACAACCGTTTTGCGATACAGAACTCGTATCCGACGACTACATACCAGAGGCTTTTCGCAATCCAGACACCAAAAGATGCCTCTGTTGATTTTTTCCCGACGGCATCGTTAGGCGGCAAAATCATAAAGGATCATCTTTGGTTCTATGGTATCTACTCGCCGCAGATTTTCACTTCCACCCGTACTGCTAAATATTATCAGCCTTTCACAAACGCAACGGGACCGACTCTTATCCCGAATCCGAATGTTCCGGATGCAGTGTATAACACGTCACAGAGATATGAATATGCTCAAGGGCGGCTTGATTATTCATTTTTCAACAAATTAAACGGTTTCACGTCGTTTTTGTGGAATCCGAGAATCATTGATGGAATTGCGGCGGCGGCGATCAATATCGGCGGCACCACTCCAAGACAAAATGGCTACACAGAAACAGGACCTGATCTTTTCAGACTTAAAGGTGGACGCGAGAATTCGAATCTTTTCACCACACAGGCAACCTATCTTGTGACCAACAGCCTTGCAGTAACCGGACGTTTTGGACAAGGATTTCAAAACAGCAAACCGTCAGCTTATGCAGCCTTCTTTGACACGAATTACCGTTGTCTCGGTACTGCCGGTACGTTACCTTACAACAATGGCTCTACCCAATGTTTACGCGGTTTTGTAACTTCTGCAACAGGCAACGGCGGAGCGGAATTTGAAATCTCCAAGCGCCGAACTTACAACATTGACGCACAGTGGGTATTTAACGGATTTGGCAGCCACGTATTAAAAGGCGGTTACGAGTATGCAAAACTCTCTGCGTCTGTTAAAGGTTCTACCGCGACGGTTAACACAGCCGGACGAGTTGATCTTCAATATTCCCGCAATCCGGTAGATTTCGGAATTCCGGTAACCTGCAACTACAACATCGTTAATCCTTTACCGACTGACTGTATCGGATATGGACGTTTTATTCGCTTCGGTGAAAGTGGATCAGCCAGCAACAAGTCTCAAGCGGTTTTCCTTCAAGATAAATGGACGATATCGCGCTTGACCTTAAATCTTGGGATTCGTTCAGAAAGTGAAAATCTCCCGGCGTTCAACACCGGCAGCGGCAGTAACGCGATTCCTATCTCGATTCCCTGGGCACGTAAAACAGTTCCCCGCCTTGGAGCATCGTTCGATCTTTTTGGAAACGGAAAATCACGTCTTTACGGCAGCTACGGAATATTCAGCGACCGCTTCAAATTTGAGCTCCCGATCGGATCATTCGGCGGCGCAGTATTCTTTGATGACTATTTTCCCATCCTTGCAGCAAATCCCGCTTACACCTTCTATACTCCGGCGAGAATTTTGGGTAACTGGTCACCGACTCGTATCGGCGGAGGCAATCCGTCCACTCAAGGCGGACTGAGCCAGCGTCAGTTCGATTTACGTATTCCTTCGAATTTGCCGGCATCAACCTATGCAGCTCTTGTCGGTGTGCCGCTTGTCGGTGTAGATCCGGATATCAAACCATTTAAGCAACAAGAAATTACGGTCGGATTTGAAGCCGAGCTTTCAAAACTGTTCGTTTTCTCCACTCGCTTTACCCGTAAGAATATTCTCAGCGGTATCGAAGATATCGGATATATTGACAATGGTCTGAATGAATATTATACGATTGGTAACCCCGGTGAAGGCGTCGCCCTCAAACAGCGTCAAGATCTCGGTATCACGAAGCATGCAAAGGCTCGTCGTCTTTACAATGGTTTAGAGCTCGGACTTACCAAACGTTTCTCGAGTAACTACTACTTCAGCGCGAACTACACATATAGCCGTCTTCGCGGTAACTATGCCGGTCTGGCAAACTCCGACTATTTTGACGGAGGTTCGCTCGATGGTGGAACCGCTGATCGTTCGTCGCCGGGCGTTAACCGATTCTTTGACTGGGCTCTTAATGGATTTACGGCTCAGGGCACTGAAGATTACGGACCGCTTGCAACAGACCGTCCGCATGTCTTCAAAGCCTATGGCGGTTATTCATTTGACTGGTTCGGAAGCAAAACCAATTCTACTGAATTCTCGTTCTTCACGGTTGCCCAAAGCGGAACTCCGCAGACGACGGCAGTCGAACTGGGAACGACATTCGTTGTATGGAAAGAACGCGGTGATATGGGACGTACTCCCGTACTTACGCAAACTGACCTCGGTTTATCGCATACCTACAAATTCGGTCGTGATGATAAATTCAGAATCATCGGCGACATTACCGCAGTAAATGCATTTAACGAAAACGAAGTTACGGCTCTTAATCCGCAGCGTTGGTTAAACTTCATCGTCAATCCTGAACAAATCATTCCGGATTATAATTACGATGCTCCCGGCTTTACCTTCGCAACGCGGTTCCAGAACGCGGTGCTTAGCGGACAGGCTGCTTCGCAAATTAATGCTATCCTTGATGCCCCGGCTAATAGGAACATTATTTACGGACAACCTAGTGCTTACCAAGGAAAACGCTTTGTCCGTTTCGGATTCCGACTTGTTTTCTAAAATACCTTTAATAAGGTTTCAAAGGTCGCTCATTTTGGGCGACCTTTTTTTTGATGGATTGTCTTTCAGGAAAAAAACTCTCTGTAAATTAAACCATAATTAAATGAAGACTGGACATAATTCAAAGTTAATAAAAACGGGCGTTTGACTGGAGCGCAATCGGCTCGATTGCCACACCGCGCTTTTCAGCGGTGTCGAAGATTTAGCATAAATTTAAGTTGATTTCTCCCTCAACGCCGTGACACCGCTAAAAACAGCGGTGTGGCAATCGAGCCGATTGCGCTCCAGTCAGTTGAATTATGTCCAGCCTTGAAATAATTATAGATTTATTTAAAGACATTCTTTTAAAATCTATAATTATGTCCAGCCTTGAAATAATTAT
>JANODL010000136.1:0-55872 GCA_031412675.1 Acidobacteriota bacterium
TTTGCACAAAAACTAAGGAATGAAGCTCTTTTGAACCGAACATTATCAATTATACATTGTGCATTTTACATTATTTGACAGGTATTTATTGATTAATAATGCAGAATGCAGAATGCAGAATGTAAAATGATTTCATCAAAAGACAGTTTTTAAGTAGTTTTTGTGCAAAGCCCGCTAACGTAGCAAATTCGGCAAAGTAGAAAAGGAGACCAGTAAGACTGGAGCGCAAGCGGCTCGCTTGCATACGTCGCTTGCAAAGCGGCGTAAAAACGCTTCGATTACCAAGAGTATTGAAAGGAAATAGACCTTTTGAGCGTTTTTCAAACGCTGGCAAGCGAGCCGCTTGCGCTCCAGTCTGACGCTTCGGTGCGCGAACTTATGAGTAAAACAGTAATATTTATTGTCGGAAGTTTGGTCGGGTTGATTATTGGCGGCGTTTTGACGTTTTATCTTTTTGTCGGCGTTCCGCGAGCCGTTACTGCACCCGGAAATCCGATTCAGCCGCCCGATCCGAACGGAAATCCGCCCGCGACGGCGCAGATTATTTTGAAACAGGATTTTTTTAACGAGGTTTTGAAAACCATTTTCCGCGATATGAATGCGCCTTCGTTTCCGCTGACTTTGACTGAAAACCGTGATGTCACAGCGACCGAAAAAGCGAACTATGCGATGCTCCAAAACGGCGTGTGCGACGGTAAAATCACACTTTTGCCCGAAGGCAGCGGCGTGCAGAGCGTTTTGAAATTCGAGAACGGGAAAATTGCCGCGCCACTCGCCTTTCGCGGAAGTTACAATTCGATGTTCGGCTGTATCAACTTTTCGGGTTGGACACAGGCAAATCTCGAATTGCGCTTTGACGCGGCGCAGCAAAATGTTGTCGGGCAACTCAACATTGAAACCGTCAATCTCGACGGCGGCGCGTCTTTGTTCGGCGGAATCGTCACGCCGCTCGTTCAAAAAACTTTGAACGACCGTGTTAATCCGATTCAGATTTTGCAGGGCAAACAAATCGCTCTGAATCTGCCGATTGCCGCGACCAACGGAAATATGAAGGCGAATGTCAAAGATGTGCGTTCCGAGATTAAAGATAATGCGCTGAATCTTTTCGTGATTTATGAGTTCAGCGGAACAAATGCGAGTCAGAGTGCTTTTTGATTCGTTTAACTTTCCAAAAAAATAAAAATCTCTTAAAATTTGCGTGGCACAAGTTTTAAGAGATTTTTTATGAAAAACAATTTAACCCTTTTAGCGGCACTTTTTTTACTCGTAATGGTCGGCTTCGGCTGTAGTTTTATTGACAGCGTTACGTCGGGCGGAAATTCTTCGAATAGTTCGAGCAATTCTTCAAGCAATTCGGCAAATCCGAACGACGCGGCAAAAACCGGCGTTGCCGAATGCGACGAATTTCTCGATTTGCTCAATAATGACCAGAAGAAACCCGATGAAGATTTATTTACGCGCAAGATTCGTGAATACGCGATAGATTTTGCCAAAGAAACCATCAAAAAGAACATCGAAGAAAATCAGGGCGACAAACAAAAAATCGCGACCGGCTGCAAAGAAGCGAAAGAAAAATATCTGAAGGATAAAGAAGAAAAGAATAAGGAAACTCAAAAAGATTCCGAGAAAAACAGTAATACTCAAAAACTTTAATTGTTGAAATAATTTGCGCGGACGGACGAATTCATTTATGATTCGTTCGTCTTTTTGCATAAAGAAAAACGTCATCGCCGGGAGCGCACACATCCTTGTGTGCTGCGTCGCTTGCAAAGCGGCGTAAAAGTCTTGCTCAATCTTGAATTTACTTTCGGCGCAATTTTCGCGCTCTGCGCTCAGCACGCACGGATGCGTGCGCTCCCGGCAAAGATAATTTTTCTTTATTAACTGCATTTTTTCGCGTAAAGCAACTATTTATCAAGGTCCCGACATCTTTTAATCTGACGTTTTCAATAAAATCTAAAATCTTAAACAAGGAAGCAAAACTATGAAAATCAAACTTTTTCTCTCTTTAATCTTGGTGTGTTCAATTTCGATTCCGGCGCAGTTGAAATTGGCGAAACAAACAGCCAAAACGGTCAAACAAAATCTGCCGAAAGCCGAAAATAACGCGGTCAATCAACTCCCGATTCGCCGCGTTATTTTGTATTCAAACGGCGTTTCCTACATCGAACGGCGCGGAATGGTTTCGGGCGATGCCGAAATCAATCTGTCGTTCAAGCAATCGCAGGTTGACGATGTTTTAAAGTCAATGGTCGTGCTCGATTTGGGACAGGGCAAAATCGGCGCGGTTTCGTATAATTCGTCCGCACCGGTTTCGGCACGAATGGCGGAAATTCCCTTTTCGGTCAGTCCTCTGACGGGCGAAGGCGGCGGAATCGCCAATGTTTTGGCGCAATTGCAAGGCGCGAAAGTCACCGTTACATCATCGAAAGGCGCGGCGACCGGCTCGATTTTGACCGTCGAACGCAAACAAATTCGCACCGAAAAAGAAACAACCTCGACAAGCGTTTTGGTGATTGCGTCGGCAACGGGCGAGATTTCGAGTTTTGATTTGAACGATGTCAAAAGCGTCAAATTATTGGACGAAGGCACGCAAAAAGATTTGAACGAGTTTTCAAACGCGGCGGCTTCGGCGCGGCGGCGCGATGCGAAAACGATTTCGATTACCTCGAACGGCAGCGGACAGCGCGAGATGATTGTCAGTTACACGATTGCCGCGCCGATTTGGAAAACAACCTATCGCGTCGTGCTGGACGAAGCGGGCAAACCGTTTTTTCAAGGCTGGGCGATTGTTGACAATATCAGCGAAGAGGATTGGACGAATGTTCAGCTTTCGCTTGTTTCCGGCTCGCCGATTTCGTTTATCCAGCAATTACAGAAACCTTTTTATCGTTATCGTCCGATTGTTCCGACACCGCAGGATTTGCAATTAACTCCGCAGGTTTACGAACCGCAAAGCGGAGTCGTCAATCGAGATGGTTTGACGACAGGCGATGCGACTCTGGGCAACACTATTAATTCACAGCAAGTTACAAATTTGCCGCTCAACAGCCGAAGCAATGCAAGTCTGCTTCAACTTCAACCCGGCGCAACTCAATATTCACGCGCCGAAACTTCAAATTACCGTTCGGTTGATCAAACGACAACCGTCAGCGATGCCTTGAAGAATTCGACGAGCAGTTATCAGAACACGACGGTCGGCGAAGAAATCGGCGATTTGTTCGAGTATCGAATCGAACAACCCGTGACGGTTTTGCGCGACCGTTCGGCGCTGATTCCGATCATTCAGGCGAATATGGACGGCGAACGCGCCGCGATTTACAACGAAGCAGTCCGGCGCGACCGACCTTTCAGCGGTCTGCTTTTGAAAAATATGTCGGATTTGACGTTTGAAGCGGGCAGTTTGACGGTCATTGACGGCAACGCCTACGCGGGCGAAGCCTTGATGGACAGACTCAAAGCCAAAGAACAACGCTTGATTTCTTTCGCGCTCGATTTGGGAACGAACATTCGCGTCCGCAACTTGCAAGACCGCGAACCCGCGAAAATTATCAAGGTCGTCAACGGCGTTTTTCAGGTGCATTATTTCCAGACTTCCGAAAAAGTCTATCAAATCACCAATCAAACGAATCGCCCGAAGGTTCTCTACATCGAGTATCCGGTCGTGGACGGCTGGACTTTGAGCGACGATACGCCGAAACCCGATTACACGACGCAGAAATATCATCGCTTTCGCGTCGAACTAAAACCTTTTGATGACAAGGAATTGAAAATCCGCATCCGACAGGCTTTGGCTGATAATTATCAACTGACTTCGCTTTCGCGCACCGATTTACAGCTTTTCGTTTCGCAGAGATACATCAACGAAGAAACCCGCGCCAAATTAGAAAAACTGATTGATTTGCGAATCAAAATCGCCGAAATCGAAAACAAACTCAATTCGTTTGACGCTGAACTCGAAAAAATCGAAGCCGACCAGAAACGTCTGCGCGAAAACATTGAAACCTTGTCGAAAACGCCCGAAGCCAAAACGCTGATTGCGCGTTACATCGCCAAAGCAAACGATCAGGAAACACGGCTCGAAGAGATGGAAAAAGAACGCAAAACGCTCGAAGCCGAACAAACAAGGCTCGAAGGCGAACTAACGAGTGAAATCCGCGCATTTACGATTAAGGAGTAGTTTGGTTTGAAACAACGATTGACACGGATTTACTCAGAAGCTGTTTTAAAACTCGTTTTTGCGCTGAAAGCGCATCAAGAAAGTAGCCAGAGGTGAAACCTCTGGCACAGCAATGGACGATTCGCGCATTGAAGATGCGCTCAGATTTATCTTTTCGCACCTCCGGCGCGGAAAAAATTGTCAAAGTAGCCAGACGTTGCACGTCTGGCTACTTTCTAAATGCCACCCTGCGGCTTAGTTATACGTTTTAAAACAGCTTCTCAGATTTATTTCAGAAAATAATCCGTGAAATTCTGTGTCAATCGTTGTTCCTAAAATATTAAACTTTGATGTAAATTCGTTTGCGATACAAAAGCCACATCAGAAATAGCCAGAACAGAATATAACTTAAGGCAAACAGCAATGAAGACGTTTTCGCGTCGGCGAGCGGCACGAAAATCGTCTGATAAATCCAGCCTTGCAACGAAATTTCCTTGCCGTCCGCGCCCGCCCATTTGATGATTCCCCAAATCCGCGCCAGCAATGCAGAACCGATAAAAAGCGCGAGCGCGTTGACACCGAAAATGACGAACGGTTTCGTCCAGGTTTTGTAGCCTTTGATGTCAATCAAGTAATAACAAAAACCTAAGAAACAAAGCGCGAGTCCTGATGTATAAAGAACATACGAACTCGTCCAAAGTGCTTTGTTAAAAGGAAAAAACGGATTCCAGCACCACGCCACGACGAGCAGAACCAACCCGAAAAAGAACATTCCGCTGACCTTTTCCAAATCGCTCCGTTTGGTTCTCAGCCATAAACCTGTCAAAGCTCCCGAAATCGTCGTGACAATCGCCGGAAGCGTCGAAAGCAAGCCTTCGGGGTCATAAACTTTCGCGCTTCGCCAGATGTGGTCAAGCCCGAAAACCGTGCGGTCAATGTATGCGGCAAGATTGCATTCCTTGCTGTCAATCGTTGTCACCGCGCAACCCGGAACCGGCACAATCGTCATCAAAAGCCAGTAAAACAGCAGAATAATCACGCCGATTATCGTCAACTGCTTCCAGTTCGTATGCAGAAAAATCAGCGATGTAATCAGATAACAAACCGCGATGCGCTGTAAAACGCCCGGAATCCGCCACGTTCCGAACTCGAAATACGGAAACAGATGCAGAAACGACCCAATCAGAAAAATTACCACCGAACGGCGCAGAATTTTGAGATAAACATCGCTCGTGATGCCTTCCTCGATACGTTTGCTCAAGGCAATCGGAATCGCCACGCCGACGATGAACAGAAAGAACGGGAAAATATAATCAGTCGGCGTAATGCCGTGCCATTCGGCGTGCGCGAGCGGCGGATAAATCGCGTTCCAAGTCCCCGGATTATTGACCATCACCATTCCTGCGATGGTCATTCCGCGAAAAACGTCCAACGATACAAGACGAGTTTGTCCGATTTCAGCCGCCATATTTTGTTTTCCTTTTTTCTCTAGAATTGTCGAAGATAAAAAGAATATAGACTAAAAATGTTCGGTAGTAAATTGCCGGGAGCGCACGCATCCCTGCGTGCTGAGCGCAGAGCGCGAATAATGCGCTGAATGATGAGTCAAGATTATGTAAGGCTTTTACGCCGCTTTTCAAGCAACGTAGCACGCAAGGATGCGTGCGCTCCCGGCAATGACAATTTGCCAAACTGCAAAAAACCGCTTATTTTACAAACAAATGAAAAAATCTTCGCTTTCATCGGTGATTATGGGCGCGGCTTTTCTGATGGCGACATCGGCGGTCGGTCCCGGTTTTTTGAACAACACGAGCAAATTTACCAAGGAATTACTGGCAAGTTTCGGTTTCGTTATTTTGCTTTCGGTGATTCTCGACATTTTCGCGCAGCTCAATATCTGGCGCGTGATCACGGTCAGCGAAAAACGGGCGCAGGACGTTGCCAACGAAACACTTGCGGGAAGCGGATATTTTCTCGCCTTTCTCATCGCGCTCGGCGGTTTAGCGTTCAATATCGGCAATGTCGGCGGCGCGGGTTTGGGTTTGAATGTTTTGTTCGGCGTTGATATTACGGTCGGCGCGATGATTTCCGCCGTTCTCGGAATCGGAATTTTTCTTTTCAAAGAAGCCGGCAATGCGCTGGATCGGTTCGCTAAACTGCTCGGCTTCGTGATGATTGTGCTGATAATTTACGTCGTTTGGACGGCAAATCCGCCGTTTGGCGAAGCCCTCCACAAAACTTTTCTGCCCGACAAAGTTGACGCGCTGGCGACCGTCGCACTCGTCGGCGGAACAGTCGGCGGTTATATCAGCTTCGCCGGAGCGCATCGCCTGCTCGACGGCGGAATTAAAGGCGTAGAGTCTTTACCCGAAGTCAATCGCGGCGCGACGATGGGAATTATTCTGACGGCGTTGATTCGCTTTTTGCTTTTTTTGGCTTCGCTCGGCGTAGTAGCAATGGGTTTGCCGATAGACGACAAAAATCCGTCGGCTTCGGTTTTTCAAAACGCGGCGGGCGCAATCGGTTATAAAATTTTCGGGGTTGTGATGTTTTGCGCGGCGATTACTTCGGTCGTCGGCGCGGCTTACACATCGGTTTCGTTCCTCAAAACTTTTTCCGCAAAAATCGAACTCAACGAACGCTTTGTGATTATCGGCTTCATCATTCTTTCAACTTTAATTTTCGTTATTATCGGAAATCCGGCAACGGTTTTGGTCGTGGTCGGCGTTTTGAACGGATTTATTTTGCCGATTGCGCTGGGTTTAATTTTGCTTGCGTCGCGGAAAAAGAAAATTGTCGGCGAATACATTCATCCGCTCTGGCTGCAAATCGCGGGTTGGCTCGTAGTTTTGATTATGTTCGGTTTCAGCGTTTTGACGCTTTATGATTTCTTTACAAAAAAATCTTAACTTTTCGGATTTTTTTTGCATCAAAAGATTACAAATAATTCGTTTTCTAAAATTGTGAGAGGTTTAAAATGAGAAGGTTCGTTATATTTTCGTTATTTGTTTTGAGTTTTTCGGCAGTTACTTTTGCTCAATCAGGCAGAAAAATCACGCCCGCGCCAACGCCGAATCAGACAGGTTCACAGCAAAATAAAGACGAAACTCCGACCTATTCCGAATCGAAACCAAACCCGAAACGCTCGCTTTCAGGTTATACGGGTTTGAAAAACATTCCTAAAAACGAGACGAAAAAACCGCTTCCCTCGACAATCAAAGAGCCTGAAGTTCTCAGCGATTCGGAAGATGACGCGGTCAAGGTCGAAACCAATCTGATCTCGATTCCCGTTTCCGTTTTTGACCGCAACGGTCTTTACATTCCGAATTTAGCCAAGGAAAACTTCAAGATTTTCGAGGATGGTCTCGAACAGCCGATCGAATATTTTGCGACGACCGAAAATCCCTTCACGGTCGTTTTACTGATTGACACGAGTCCTTCGACCGCGTTCAAAATCGAGGAAATCCAGGAAGCCGCGATGGCGTTTGTCAATCTGCTCAAACCGCAAGACAGCGTGATGGTCATCGAATTTGATGCTAATGTTCACGTTTTGACCGAAGCGACGACCAACCGCACGCAAATTTATAAGGCAATCAAGGAAGCCGATTTCGGCGGCGGAACTTCGCTTTACGACGCGGTAGATTTTTCGCTCCGCAAACGTCTGAGTAAAATCACGGGTCGCAAAGCCGTCGTTTTATTCACCGACGGCGTTGACACGACTTCGATAAAAGTCGGTTACGACAGCAGTCTGCGCGAAGCCGAAGAAGCCGACGCGACGATTTTCCCGATTTACTACAACACATTTTTCGATAATCAACGGCGCAACGGCGGCGGAATTTTCTCGCCTTTTCCGCAAATCGGCGGCATGGGCGGACGCGGCGTAACGAGTCAGGAATACGCGCTCGGCAGACAGTATTTGAAGGATTTAGCCGAAAGCACCGGCGGCAGAGTTTTCAACGCCGAAAATACGCCGGGCGGTTTGACGCGCACTTTTGAGAGCATCGCCGAAGAATTGCGCCGCCAATATTCAATCGGCTACATTCCCGAAAATCCCGGTCAAACCGGACAGCGCAAACAAATAAAAGTGCGCGTTGACCGCCCGAATCTGGTCATCAGAGCGCGTGACAGCTATATCGTCGGCGAACAAAACCAAAAACCTACGCCGACTCAGACCAAAACCAAATAGCTGAAAGTTGATAGTTGATAGTTGATAGTTGAAAAACTAATCCGACTTGAAACTCGGGACTCAAAGCTATTGTTTAGCTTGACTTATCGGGGAAATTCACGGCATACTTTACCCGATTACCGGAATCATTTTCGTAAATTTTCAAACTTTGACAGATAAATAAATTCGTCTTCAAAAGTTCGAGTATTTTTCCACAAGTCTTTTGTTTTTATAAATTCGCTTCGGAGGTAGTTTGGGCTTTTATGGCTTACGCAAGTCTTCCTGTTCGGCGTTCTTTCGGTGAAACAATGCGGCGCGGCGCGTGGTGGCTGCCGTCCGTCTTGACGTTTATCGGTTTGGGCGCATTTGTCGTTTATTCGACGTGGGCGGCGTTTCAGGGCGAACATTACGCCTTCGGAAATTATCTTTCGCCGTTTTATTCACCCGAGATTTTCGGCGATTCACCGCACGCGCTGTTCGGCGCGAAACCTTCGTGGATTCCGAGTTGGCTGCCCTTTTCGCCCGCGCTTTTGATTCTTTGGGCGCCGGGCGGATTTCGGTTCACCTGTTATTACTATCGCGGCGCGTATTACAAAGCGTTCTGGGCTGATCCGATCAGTTGTGCGGTCGGCGAACCGCGTGGCGACAATTATCGCGGCGAACGCAAATTCCCTTTAATTCTGCAAAATATTCATCGCTATTTTCTCTATCTTGCGCTGATATTTTTAGTCTTTTTGGCTTACGACGCAATTCAGGCATTTCGTTTCGCGGACGGTTTTCACGTCAATCTCGGCTCGATTATTTTAACGGCAAACGTCTTTTTTCTTGGCGGTTATACGTTGAGCTGTCATTCTCTGCGCCACTTAATCGGCGGCAGAAACGACGAGCTTTCAAAAAAACCGATGCAATGCGCGGCTTATAATGCTTGCACTTCGCTTAATAAACGGCACATGCTTTTCGCTTGGTGCAGTTTGTTCGTCGTCGGATTTTCCGACTTTTATGTGCGAATGCTTTCGATGGGAATTTGGAGCGATTTTAGATTTTTTTAAGACTGGAGCGCAAGCGGCTCGCTTGCCTGAGCGTTTGAAAAACGCTCAAACGGCGTTTGCATAAAATCAACTTGAATTTATCTCAAGCGTTTTTTCGCGCTCCGCGCTCATGCAAGCGAGCCGCTTGCGCTCCAGTCAATTATTATGGCGAAATATCAAACTTTTGAACACGACGTTTTGGTTATCGGCGCGGGCGGCGCGGGACTTCGGGCGGCGATTGAAGCGTCGGCGGCGGGCGTTTCGGTCGGGCTGGTCTGCAAATCTCTGCTCGGCAAAGCGCATACCGTGATGGCGGAAGGCGGAATGGCGGCGGCGATGGCGAATGTTGACGACCGCGACAATTGGAAAGTCCATTTTTCCGACACGATGCGCGGCGGTCAATACGTCAACAACTGGCGGATGGCAGAACTTCATGCGAAAGAAGCACCCGACCGAGTGCGTGAATTAGAAGCCTGGGGCGCGGTTTTCGATAGAACAAAAGACGGCAAAATTCTCCAACGAAATTTCGGCGGGCATCGTTATCCACGGCTCGCGCACGTTGGCGACAGAACGGGTTTGGAATTGATTCGCACGTTGCAAGACCACGGCATTCATCAGGGCATCGAAGTTTATATGGAAGTGACCGTCATCGCGCTTTTGAAAGACGGCGAACGCGTGGTCGGCGCATTTGCCTACGAGCGCGAACACGGACGTTTTAGAATTTTTAAAGCCAAAGCCGTGATTTTAGCGACCGGCGGAATCGGTCGCGCTTATAAAATCACGAGCAACAGTTGGGAAGGCACGGGCGACGGACATTCGCTGGCTTACGACGCGGGCGCGGAATTGATTGATATGGAATTCATTCAATTTCATCCGACGGGAATGGTTTATCCGCCGTCAGTGCGCGGAATTTTGGTGACGGAAGGCGTACGCGGCGAAGGCGGAATTTTGAAAAACAGCGACGGAACGCGCTTTATGTTCGACGACATTCCCGACAACTATAAAGACCAGACCGCCGACACACCCGAAGAAGGCTGGCGATATACGCAAGGCGACAAAGATGCGCGCCGTCCGCCCGAACTTCTGACCCGCGACCACGTGGCGCGGTGCATCAGGCGCGAAGTCAAAGCCGGACGCGGAAGCCCGCACGGCGGCGTTTATCTCGACATTGCGTGGATCAAGGAAAAATTACCGAACGCGGCGGAACATATCAAGAAAAAATTGCCGAGTATGTATCATCAATTCAAACAGCTCGCGGATTTGGATATTACGACCACGCCGATGGAAGTCGGACCGACAACGCATTACATTATGGGCGGAATCCGCGTTGACGGCGACACGCAAGCCTCAACCGTTCCCGGACTTTTTGCGGCGGGCGAATGTGCCGCCGGAATCAACGGCGCGAACCGTTTGGGCGGAAATTCGCTGTCTGATTTATTAGTGTTCGGCAAACGAGCGGGTGAATACGCCGCGAAATTTGCGTTGGAAAACGATTTCGGACGAATTTCTGACGAACAAATCGCCGAAACGGTGAAATGGTCGTTGGAGCCGTTTGAACGCGAAACGGGCGATAATCCGTTTGAGATTCAGAAAGATTTGCAGGAAATGATGCAGGATTTGGTCGGCATCGTGCGCGTCGAAGAAGAAATGCTAGAGGCTTTGGTCGGTGTCAGAAACCTCAGAAAACGAAGTGAAAACGTCAAGGCAACGGGCAATATTGATTTCAATCCGAGTTGGCATACCGCGCTCGATTTGCATAATTTGCTGAATGTTTCCGAAGCAATCACGCTCGCCGCCATCGAACGCAAAGAATCACGCGGCGGACAGTTTCGCGACGATTTCCCGTTAAAGGTCGCGGAATTCGGCAAAGTCAATTTTATCGTCAAAAAAGGCGCGAACGGCGCGATGGAAATTCGTTCGGAAACAATTCCCGAAATGCCCGCCGAGCTAAAGCAGATTATCGAAGAAATGGGTTAAAGACTGGAGCGCAAGCGGCTCGCTTGCAAGCGTCGAATGACGCTAACAAATGTTTGCATTCTCTCAACATTGAATAAAATCGAAGCGTTTTTCGCTTCGCTCATGCAAGCGAGCCGCTTGCGCTCCAGTCAAAAAATTATGGCAAAAGCAACTTTTAAAATCTGGCGCGGGAATAGCGATGGTGGCGAGTTTAAGTCATACGATACGGAAATTTCCGAAGGGATGGTTGTTCTGGACGCGGTTTTGCAGATTCAGGGCGAACAAGCCGGCGATTTGGCTTGCCGTTGGAATTGTAAGGCAGGAAAATGCGGCTCGTGTTCGGCGGAAATCAACGGCAATCCGAAATTGATGTGTATGACGCGGATGAATACTCTGCCCGTGGATGAAGCGATTACGGTCGAACCGATGAAGGCTTTTCCGCTCAAGAAAGATTTGGTGACGGATGTTTCGTGGAACTACGAGGTTAAAAAAAGGATCAAAAAATTCAAACCGCGCACACCCGACGCGCCCGACGGAACTTGGCGAATGATGCAAGAAGACATTGACCGCGTGCAGGAATTTCGCAAATGTATCGAATGTTTTTTGTGTCAGGATGTTTGCCACGTTTTGCGCGATCATCACAAACACGAAGAATTTATCGGACCGCGATTCCTTGTTTATGCGGCGGCACTTGAGATGCACCCGCTCGACACGGAAGACCGTTTGAAGGATTTGAAGGACGACGGAAATATCGGTTATTGCAATATTACAAAATGCTGCACGAAAGTTTGTCCCGAAGGAATTACAATTACCGACAATGCGATTATTCCTTTGAAAGAGCGCGTCGTTGACGAATTTTACGACCCGATTACTAAATTATTGAAATTATTTCGGAAGAAATGACAAAAGTGGAAAGTTGATAGTTGATAGTTGATAATTGTTTTAACTATCCACTTTCCACTTTCCACTTTCCACTAAAAATATGTTTGAATTAAAATCTTTGCATAAAGAAGCGATTCCCCCCGCACTCGAAAAGGCAAAACATTACCGTCTGCTCAACGAACCGGGCGCGGCGGAGAGTATTTGTCTCGATGTTTTGGAAACCGAGACGGACAATCAGGAAGCGATTGTTCTGCTCGTGTTGGCGATGTCGGATCGTTTTGCGAAAGGCTACGCGGTCGGCGATTCGCGGATACAGGATTTTCTGGCGCGGATTACCGACGATTATCAACGCGCCTATTATCACGGCATCGTTTACGAACGCCGCGCAAAGGCGGTTCTGCGTCAGGACACGCACGGCGCAGATTCGACCGCCTATGAATTGTTCAAAAAGGCGATGCACTGGTTCGAGCAAGCCGAAGCCATTCGTCCCACAGGAAACGACGACGCGATTTTGCGCTGGAACGGCTGTGCGCGAGTCATTATGCGAAACAAGCTCGAACCGCGTGAAATGGCAGCCGATTTCGCTGATTATTAAAGTTTCAGCCGCGAACAAACAGGAAATTTCACAAATAAATTTGGGAGTGAACAGAAAGTCAAGCTGTTCGAGATTCTCTCGCAGTGACTCGAAAAGAAAAGCGTGGTTCGCCGGGAGCGCACGCATCCGTGCGTGCTGAGCGCGAAGGCGCGAATCATTGCGCTGAATGTCGAGTCAAGATCGAGCAACGCTCTTACGCCGATTTTTCAAGCGACGTAGCACGCACGGATGCGTGCGCTCCCGGCGATGAAGAGTTTGTTGTTCCGATAGAGCAATTTTCAAAGCATTACTTTTAGTTCATTACCATAAATTTAAAGGATTTGGTGAAGTTTCCTGTTTGTTCGCGGCTGATAGATTCTACTGAGTCGGCGAAATACTATTCAACTGCATCAGAAGCCAACCGTTCGGGTCAATTTCGTATTTCACGTCCTGCGGAAGCGGAACAGTTCCCGTGTTGTTTGCCATCTCGACGCGCCGCGTTTCGCCTGCGATTTTGACTTCGACGGGCAGCGGAAACGGCATATTATTCGGCGTTTCCCAGCGAAAAACGAGTTGATTCGGCTTTGTTTCGACGTGCAGTTTTGGCAAAACAGGCTGTCTCAGATAGAGTTCAAAAAACCAATCCAAATCTTTGCCCGATTCTCTTTCGGCGATTCGCAGAAAATCGTCGGTCGTCGCAAAACGAAACTGTTTGCCGTTTTTAACCTTCTCGGTTTTCGCGTTCGGATAAGCCATTCGCCGGATTGATTTGAAAAATGCTTCCTCGCCGATAAGCCCTCGCAGAGTATTTAAAACCAACGCGCCTTTGCCGTAAATGTCGCCGTCGCCCTTCAGGTAATCGGGCGGAATCAGATACATTTCAGTCGTCGTGCGGACTTCACGCGGCGCGACGGGTTTGAGATTTTTCGTCGCTTTGATGCGGTCGGGCAGACTCTTGATAAACTGTTCGCGTCCGAGCTTCTTTTCGGCAAAAAGCGCGTCCATAAACGATTGGAAGCCTTCGTGAATCCAGAAATCGTTCCAATCCGGCGCAGTCACGAGATTTGCCCACCATTCGTGTCCGAGTTCGTGAAACATCAGCCAGTCGAAGCCGTCTTTGTCGTATTTAAACTCGTTTCCGTAAGCAATGATTGATTGATGTTCCATCCCGAGATGCGGCGTTTCGGCGATGCCCAATTTATCGGCGCGCCACGGAAACGGTCCGACATATTCTTCCATAAACCGCACATAATCTTTCGTCTTACTGACTAAATCCAGTCCTTTTTCGTAATGTTCGGGCAGAACGTAAAACTTTATCGGAATTTTGTCGCCCGCGACCGAAGTCATCTCGTCTTCGATCAATTTATACGGCGCGACATTGAGCGCGATGTTGTAGTTTGAAATCGGCTGTGAAATAAACCAATTATAGGTGCGCGTCCCGTTTTTGTTGTCAACGACCGACTGCAATCTGCCGTTCGATGCCGCGACGAGCGGTTCGGGAACGGTAAAATGGAGCGATGTCGTGTCAGGCTTATCCGACGGATGATCTTTGACCGGAAACCACAAATCCGAACCGTCCATCTGCACGGCGGTCGCAAACCACGGCGAGCCATCAGCCGTTTTCGCCCAAACAAACCCACCAACCCACGGCGGATGCGGCGCGGTTTTCGGTTTTCCGCTATATTTAACACGAACTTCGACGGTTTTGCCTTTCGATACCGTCTTGCCGAAATCAATCCGGATGCGGCTTTCCCGACGCTCGAACTTCAATGCACTTGAACCTTTCCCGCCGACTAGTGCGACCGATTCGACCGCGAAAGGATAATCCAAATCAAGCACAAACTTGTCAATCGGACTCGTAATCAATGCTTTGACGGTCAAAACGCCGTTGATTGATTGATTCGGCACGTCCACGCTCAACGCCAAATCGTAATGCTTAACGTCGTATGCCGCTTGTTCCGCCGACAAAACGCCGCCCGATTCGGTCGGACGCACCGTAAAGGCTCTCTGTCCGAAAGCCGTCAAAAACAATGCCGCCGATATAAAAATAATACTGAATAATCTTTTCACCATAAATCTTTACAAAGTTTTAACCTTGATTTTATTTGATAAATGCTCTTCGATAATTATACATAAAACTTTTTCAAGTAGCTGGACAAAATTAATTTGCAAAAGTTGGAGCGCGGGCAGCTTGCCCGCATCGCGCGTTCGAGGCTTTGCGAGAACAAGTGCGAAACGCCTCGTTTTCTCGCTTCGCTTGAAGATCGGCAAAGGCTTTCCGTTCTTGCTTTGCGCGAACAGTGCAGGCAAGCTGCCTGCGCTCCAACTTAAAAAGAATTCTCTCCATTTACTTAATAAAAAATAATTTGCCGATGATAGTTTTTCTGAAAAACGAACGCATTAGTAAATGTAAGCCGAAAAGTTTTCGGCAAATTTATCAACTTTAGAAGGAAGGAGTTATTATTTTATGGGTTTGGAACATCTTAAATTTGCGGTAGTTCAGCAGGGTTCGGAAGGTATGGCTTGTTGGGCGGCGTGTTTGTCATGGTATGGCAAAGCGGTCAGACATTTTAACTATTCGATGCAAGAGATTGCCGCGATGTATGCACATTTGGCGGAAGCTCCTAAAAACGGCAACACCATCGGCGGAATGGACGACGCGCCGCGTGCACAAATGCTCCGCGAAGCGAAATGGCGGCTCGATTATTCGGGCAGTGCGCGTAATTATATTGACCGGGACATCAAACTTTTTATGAGTTCGAGTCCGACGCTTTTCACCTATTGGGACGCGACACTCGGCGACAGCGGCGGCTCGCATATGAACGTCATCGTCTCGAAAGTCGAAAACTCCGCCGACCAATATTGGGTGATGGATCCCGATTACGATAAATATCAAATCCGGACGCTCCAATATTACACCGAAAAATCAACCAAATTTCATCTGGCATCACTAAGAAGCGCGTCCGTCGCCGCCTCGAACTGGTAAATCGAACAAACATTTATCGGTAGTGAACGGAAAGTAATGCCGGTTAAAATTCTTAATCGGTGATTGAAAAAGAAAGGCGTGGTTCGCCGGGAGCGCACGCATCCTTGCGTGCCAGGTCGCTTGAAAAGCGGCGTAAAAAGCCTCGCTCAATCTTGACTCGGCATTCAGCGCAATGATTCGCGCTCCCGGCGATGAAAGTTTTTGTTGCGAAAAAGCAATTATCAAAGAAATGCTTTTTAGTTCACTACCCATTTATCGCCAAATCAAAACAACCCGCGTTGCCGATGCAGCGCAGGTTGTTTTGATTTTTGCTTCAAACATTTCCGCATTCCCCGAAATCTAATACCGAGTTGCGTAAATAAAAGAGAAAAGTTGCGAGATCAAATCAGTATCGTGAGCGGTCGCGAACACCTTTCTTGACAAAGAAGTCCGATCAGTGCAATCGCGTGCGCGACCGCTCACGATACTGATTTTTATCTCACTTTTTGACGCAACTTGGTAAAAGTTAAAAAAACACACGCAAAACCTTTCCTAAAATGGGCAGGCGTTTTATTTGCGCTAAATTCAAAATGTTCGTGCCATTCTTGAGTTCGCGGATTGAAGAGAGAAACTTCCGTATCTGTAACCGAATCAATGGCTTTGGTTTTAGCGTGTTTGAAGCCGTTGCAATTTCGACAAGCCAACCACAAATTTTCTTCCTCATCCGTTCCGCCGTCGGCAATCGGGCGAATGTGTTCCATTTCAAACGCCATCGAAATAATTTCTTGCGGAGTCAGACAATAACCGCACCGATTTTTAGCTTGTCGGCGGATTTTGTTTTTCAAGTCGTCGGAAATGTAGCTCATTTCAAATCGTCAAGTGAAGTAATCAACCCGCGTTTGACGGCTTCGGCGATTCCGTGCGCCTTGCGTAAATTAGCGTTATTGTAGATTTCGAGATACATTTCCATCTCACTTTTTTCAACGGCTTTTATCAAACCGCGTTGTTCGAGGTCGGACGATTCACTCATTCGATTGGCTTGTTCTTTCGGCAATTTCAACTTTGCCAACGCCAAAACATCTTCATCCGCCCAACCCGCCACCGATTCTTCAAAATCAACCGTTTCCGCCGAAAAATCATCTTGCAGACGGTCGGCAATCACCTCTTCCACGCGCCTCTGCTTTTTCTCAGCCAACTTGCTGAAATTCCGATAAACATTTTCAGGTAAATTTAGGGTAACTTCCATAATTCAAGATTTTAATTTTCCAAGATATATTTTTCAAACCAATTCGGGATGTTGTCGGTTTTCATCTCTAAACTTTTCGCTTCGGTAATTTCTGCTAAATACAGTAAATCGCTGCCCGAATTATCGAAAATATAAGCGCGATTAGTGAATTTGACGGCTTCTCGAAGCAAATCGAGTGAGCGGTAATAACGAGTGATAATTTTATCTTTCGGAACATCGTGTCCGCCTGCTCTGACGCGGTTTTTAACACGGGAAATATTGATGTTCGGGTTATCGGTAGCGACAAAATAGAGATAATTTCGATAACCGAACTGCCTTGATTTTTCCAACAGTTTTACTTTGTCGGGCGAAGACATTACCGTTTCAAACGAAAAAGACTTTTTGGCAAGAATGAGTTTTTGTCGAATAAAATCCGCCGCGACTGAAGCAAAATAAGAGTTTATTCCAACATCGGTAAAAATCAAACGATTTTCCGTAAAACGTAAATATTCCGCTTCGACTAACAAACCGGCTTTTTCCAAAAGTGTCGAGGTTTGAAAAAATCCGACAACTTCCGCCTTTTCGGTTTGAATTTCAAATTCGCCAAAATCCAAATAATCATTTCGTTTTATTTCGGCTTCAATCTCATCGGGATTGACATAAACGCCCAACAATTCAGAGCGAATCACGGATTTTATAGTGCTTTTACCGGAACCGTTCGGTCCGGCAAACATTCTCAGGCGAGGGGGGAATTCGAGCAAATTCATTTTAGTTTGATAATCTGACCTTTTTTAACTTTCACAAACGGCTTGTTTTTCTCGATTATCTTGGTTGTGCCGTCGGGAAAAACTTCGGTCAAAACACCGTTATCCGAAATTAAAACACTATTGCCCGCCGCCAAAGTCTGCCAATACGCCTGTTTGACCGCCGCTTCCGCCAATTCGGGAATATGCGCCTCCAAATACTCAATCGCTTTTTCGTTATTTTCCATAGCTTTAGATTATACAATAAAATCTTTCGGCAGAAACCAACCAACGCTCACCCAAAGTTTTCGCATATTAACTGCGCGAGTATTATTCAATTTGAGCGCAATGACAGTTAGCCCGTCCGCAAGCTGTTTTACCGATGATTTCGGTATTGTCTTCACTAAATTCAAAATGCTCACTCCAAACTTGTTTTCGCGGATTGAAAAGACGAGTTTTGCGTTTTGTTCGCAGGTCAATCGCGTGAGTTTTGGCGTTTTTGAAACTATTGCAAACGCTTTCGCGTCAACCACAAATTTTCCTCATCGTCTGTTCCACCTTCAGCAGTCGGCAAAATATGTTCCATTTCAAAAGCAATCGGGATCAGATGTTGCGGAGATTGACAATAACCGCAACGGTCTTTTGCCGCAAGGCGAATTTTCTCGCGGAGTTTTTCTGAAATTCGGCTCATTTTAAGTCGTCAGGTGAAGTAATTAAACCGCGCTTGACGGCTTCGGCGATTCCGTAGGCTTTGCGAAGCGTTGAAATCTGGCAAAGCTCGGTATAAACTTCGAGTTCCCTTTCTTCCGCTTCCGTAATCTTGCCTTCATCCAAACGCGCTAACAAAACACCCATTCCATCGGCATATTCGATTGGAATTTTCAGATTTGCCAACGCCAAAACCGCGTCATCCGA
Source organism: Acidobacteriota bacterium (assembly GCA_031412675.1). Classification (GTDB taxonomy): domain Bacteria; phylum Acidobacteriota; class Blastocatellia; order Pyrinomonadales; family Pyrinomonadaceae; genus JAFDVJ01. Next base: position 18,613 of record JANODL010000136.1, read on the forward strand.
CCAACCCGCCACCGATTCTTCAAAATCAACCGTTTCCGCCGAAAAATCATCTTGCAGACGGTCGGCAATCACCTCTTCCACGCGCCGATGCTTTTTCTCAGCCAACTTGCTGAAATTCCGATAAAGTTGTTCAGGTAAATTTAGCGTAACTTCCATAATTCAAGATTTTAGCACAGAAAAATGCAGAAACACGCACGTAGTAAGTGTGCAAACACTCATTTATCATCTAACTCAAACAGTAGATCGCCTTGTCCATAAATCACATAATTAATCGCCAATTCAACGTGGCGCGGTTTCCATAAATATCGGCTACTTTTGCCACGCGACCAAATTTTTAGTTCATTGGCAACAAGATTTTCTTCTCGCAATTTTTTTGTGGCAAATGCCTTGAAAGCGTCGGCAATTCTTTCAGGTTTTGTTTGGGCGGTAACAACTGCGTGAGCGTGATTGGTTCGGACATTTATTGCTTGCAAATAATATTTTCGTTCTTCGCATAGTTCTTTGATGGCGATTTCGACTGTTAATCTTTGCGATTCATCAAAAATTACGGGAGGTTGTTTTAATTCCTCTTTCATCAAATCCGCTAATTTTTTACTTGGCGCAATATCAGGCGTTCCATAAATATTTTTCCCGTGTCGGTCAACCGAATTTCGTTCATCTCCGTGAAGCCAAGTTCCAAAAGTGCGAATCGTTATCAAATAAGCTAATGGAAATTCATTATTTTCGTAAATTTCAAAACCGTAATCATCTAACATACTCATTTCCTTTTGCAGAAACACGCACGCAGTAAGTGTGATTTCTCTTATTTCTCCGCTATCAACTACGCCCTTACTCCGTGCGAGCTTCTGCACTTTGCGGAAACACGCACGAAGTAAGTGTGCTTTCTCCGCCATCAAATACGCCCTTACTCCGTGCGGGCTTCTGCACTTTGCGGAAGTGTGCTTTCTCCGCCATCAAATACGCCCTTACTCCGTGCGGGCTTCTGCAAAAATTTCTCATTCACCTAAAATCATTTTTTCTACTTCGAGTTTCGCTTGTTTCAAAGTTTCTTTGCCCTGTTCGCGCAAGCGTTTGGCTTCGGCGTAAATCGCTTCGACTTGTTCGGCAATTTCCACTTGGCTTTTTAATTCGATTTTTGGAATTAACATTTCTCCAATTTCTTCCAGATTGATATTTGCGCGAGCTACAGGTCTTTTTATTCTATCTAAAATCATCTGACCAACTGAAGAAAGTAAAAATGCTTGAACAAAAAATGGATTAAAGTCTTCGTATAATCGAATCCCGCATACGGCTTGATTTATATTTGCCTCAAAATCATAATTGTAAACTCCAACCTTGCCAATCGTTGCGCCTACAATCGCAATGAGCAAATCTCCTTTTTTTAGTTTTGAGCCTTTCATTAAATTGGAGTGGATGTCCGGCTTCAAATAAATTAAATCATCAAAATCAATTTCATTTTGTATCGAATAATCACCACTTCTTACAAATGGAATTCCTAACTCTTTTGTTGTGTATGATTCTCCTCCACTTAAAGGCGTAATTCCTGAAAAAATTTTCTTACTCGAAGAAAGTAATTTTACAAACTCAATATTCTTTGCTTGTAATATCTTTCTCAAACCAAAAAATTTTGGTGAAAAATAATGAGGGTCAAATCTTCCGCTTGAAATCTCGCTTGATTTAGTAAAAAAGATGCGTTTGTCGAGCGTGTTTTCTTCGCGGTCGGGCAACGTGATGCCGAGCGCGTCTAAAACCAAACCGTCAACCGATGCCAACAATCTTTCGGCTTCTGCTTCTTTCGCTTTCTTTTCGGTGTAGGCTTTTTTAATTTGTTCAACTGCTTTTTCCTGAAACTCAATCGGCGGAATCGGTAATTTCAGGCTTTTGATTTCTTCTGTGTTGATATTCGTCATTCCGATAATCTGACGACTAATGCAATCAATTTGCAATCTGCCTGTCGGCGAACCTAAAAAAAGCGATGCAAAATCAGGTAAAAGTTTTGTTTCATCGAGTCTGACTTTGATTAGATATGAAGCGTAAACGTATTCGGTTTCTTCTCTGAACACAGCGCATTTTCCGACTAATTCTTTTGAATTTGTCCGATTAAAAAGAATATCTCCTTTTTGAAGTCGTAAAAGACTTATCTCTTTTTCAGAAAGTTGAATGTGTTTTAAATTGGTGAGATCCAATTCGTCATCTTGTAAATTATTCATCCGAATTATTGGCACACCTAAATTCTCAGAATTTGCCAACGATGAAGAGCCGTATTGAATGAGTTTCATAAACTTACCGAAATTTGAAACGGGAAATTTTGAAAGTTCCAGTCTTCGCTTTACTTCTCGAAAAAGCGAATGAAAATTTGGATCTGCTCTGTTAAAAATCTCGCCCCGATTTATCAGAAAAATTTTATTTTCGTCTAAATCAGGGCTGAGGCGAAAAAAGAGTCTTTGCCTTCGATGATAGCTTTGATAAATTCTTTTAACTGTTTGCCGATTTCGTCGAGTTCGTTGCGCTTGGTTTCGCGTCCGGTTGCGTCGTAGCCGATTTCTTCGGCAATCGCCATAAATATCGGATAATTCGCGGCTTTTTGGCGCACTTTTTCCAGATATTCATCGTTTAAGGCTTCTTTGACGGCTTCGATCCGGTCGTTATATTTGTCGTTGATTGTCTGTTTCCAGAGTTTGTATTCATCGGACTTTTGATAATCTTTGATTGTGTCGGCGGCGTGTTTGATTAGTTGTTTTTGGGTTACTTTAAGTTGATTTCTTGCCGAAGTTAAACCATCCGCTACCGCAGACGGTTCTGACATTGATTCTTGATTTCGTAACGCTTCGATGTGATTTACCAAGTTTTCGTTAATCTCTTGAATGGTCAAATCGCCGTCTTTTATTTCCTTTGCTTTGGCTTCCGCTAAACGCTTGAATTCGCCGTGATAACGCTTGTCATTAAACAAATCGTCCTGAATATTTACCTTCAAATTACGAATCGCAATCGTTTCTTTTTCATCATATTTTCGCGCAAACAAAACCGAACTTTTGACACCTGCGCCCGTATGCGTGAACGCCGTTTGCGGCAGAGAAACAACCGCCGCGATGCGAAAATGTTCTTCAATCCAATCTCGAACATACTGCAAAGACGAATTCGTCAAAATCCCGTCAGGCAAAACAATCGCCAAAAAGCCTTTTGGTTTCAAGAACTTATGACATTGTTCAATAAACAAAATCTCCGACTTTTGCGAATCGCGTTCATCATCGAGTTTGACGTTGTTGAGTTTGGTAAAAATCCAATCAAAATTTTTCTTGCCCAAATCAAAATCGCCGATATACGCTTTTTCTTTCGCTTTAATGACCGAACCGAACGGCGGATTTGTCGTAATATGCGCGAAATGATTTTTTTGAAAATTGGCGTAACCTTTGCTTTTGTTGGCGAGCGCGTATTTTTGAATCTTTTCAATCGGTTCGAGTCCGTCGTGCGCGAGGACGTTGGTGTGTCCGTCATCGTGCAAAATCATATTCATTTTGGCAGTCCGCGCAATCTGGTCATTTATTTCGATGCCGTAAAGTTTCTGTTCCGCGAAATCGTGCCAATAACTGTAATGTTTGCGCTCTTCCGTAGAAATGTCGTAAAAATCATCGGCTTGCTGACGAATTTTATTCAAAATATGCAGCAAAAATCCCGAACTTCCGCACGAAGGATCAAGCACGAAATCATCTTTTTCAATCGGCAAAACGTCAACAATAAAATCTACGACGGGACGCGGTGTAAAATACTGCCCGAATTCACCGCGAAAGAAACTGCCCATAAAACTTTCAAACGCCCTGCCTTTGCTGTCTAAATCGGTATCGGAAAGATTTATTTTGGCGAGATAGCCGACAATCGTTTCAAGTTCTTTCGGGTCAAGCCGAATATCATCGCGGAAAACTTCGGGGTCGGCGGCGCGTCCTTCTTCATAAATTTTTTGAATCCGCTTTTGCAAATCTTCCGGCTTTTCTTTCGTGAAAACTTGAAAATCGTATGGATTTCCTTTTTTGCGGTCGCGCCGTTCATCGCGGATTTTACAAAAAATCAATTTATCGAGTTCATCAAACGCTTCCGAAGGATTGCGCCGTCCACCGCCCCAAAGTGCTTGATGCGCCTGCGAAAATAATCTCGTTAATTCACTTTCGGCAATTTCTCCGATGTCAAAAGCCTTTTCGCCGTCTTCATTCACGCCGCCTTTATAAAATCGCGCCTTGCTGACTTCCGTTTTTCCCGCTTTCGGAATATCTGCAAGCTGATTTAATTCGCGTTCCATTCCGCCGAAATTGGCAACATCGTAATAATTGTTGAGCGTTTTTGAAGTTACCCACAGAAATGCGCCTTTCAAAGAATTAGCGTTACCGAAACCTTGCTCAATCGCTTGTTTATATTCGGCATCCGTCACAGTTTCTTTTTTACATTCAACCACAATATAAGCAGTCGTCAGCGTGTCATCGGTATAAATTACAATATCCGCCAAATCATTCGGAGTTCGGCGCGGAACTCTGACTTCAAAATCAATTTTGTCGGGTGAATATCCGTAAATCTCGACTAATTGCACAAAAGTTTCAGCCCGCACCGTTTCTTCGGGGTCTTTGAAACTATAACTTTTGTTTCGTTTGACGTAAGTAATTCGAGTGTTATCTTCGTTGAATTGAATCAATCCGTTGGTAATGCCGATTTGTAGGTAATCCATAAATTTTGTAATTGTTTGTTTTTTTAACTTTCCAATTCTAACCGTGATTCAAACAATTCGGCAAATTCTTCGAGTTTTGCCTGCAAGAGTTTTTTGTCGGGCAGAATTGTTTCGTAATCGGCAATCAGCGCGGGCGAGATGTTGCGGGCGAGGGCGTATTCGACGACGGCATCGTCTTTGCCTTTGCAGAGCAAAACGCCGATGCTCGGGTTTTCGTGCGGCTTTTTAACGTCGCGGTCTAAGGCTTCGAGATAAAAATCGAGTTTGCCTAAAAATTCGGGTTTGAATTGTTTTATTTTGAGTTCAAAATTAACCAGACATTGCAAATCGCGCTGATAAAAAAGCAAATCGAGATAAAAATCTTGATTGCCGACAGAAAGGCGAAATTGTCTGCCCAAATATGCAAAGCCTTTGCCGATTTCGAGAATGAAATTTTTGAAATTTTTAATCAAAGCTAACTCCAAATCGGTTTCCGAATGCTGTTCGGGCAAATCGAGAAACTCGAAAATATACTTGTCTTTGAAAACCGTTTCGGCGGTCGGGTGAATTTCTCTCAACAGTGTTGAGAGTTTTTGCTTACTGAGCATCGTACGCTCAAAAACGCCGGAGTTTATTTGTCTTTCGAGTTCGCGCTTGCTGTACCTTTCATTCACGCTCAAACGCAGATAAAACTCTTTTTCTTCAACGGTTTTGCACCGATTCAAAATCATCAGATTATTCGTCCAGCTAATTTCTCTCACCACTGGTGAGAGTTTTGGCGCGTCTTTTTAAGTTTCGTAAAACTGCTTCATTCGCCACAGATTTTTGTCGGAAAAACCTTTTAAATCAGGCTCGTTTTTCTGCAAATATTCGGCAAGTTGGACGACTACCGATTTGCCCCAACCTTCCGATTCAATGCGCTTGCTGATGTATTCGCCGATTTGCAGATAGGGGTTTATCAACTCGGAATTAACCGCCTGCAAAGCCTTATATCTCGACTGCTTGATGATTTTTGCGATCTCGGTAAATTCAGGTTTGACGGTCAATTTATTCATAGATTTGCTCGTAATTTTAATCGTCAATTTTATCTAAACTTTTGCGGGTTTTAATTCTTCATCAATTCTCTCCTGCAAAAAAGATTTGATGAGCGATTGATAAGGCACATCGCGTTTGTTGGCGACGAGGCGAATTTTATCGAGCATTGATGAGGAAATTCTGATCGAAATCGTTCTGGTCGTCGGTTTCAACTTCGGCAAAACCACGGATTCAGCCGATTCCCAATCAACGAATCCGGTCGAATCGTTTTCCGTCCAAAACTCGCGCTCTTCGGTTTCGTTGTTAAATTTCGGAATCTCTTTTAATTTTTTCGACATATTTTTTCGTTTCCCTTTTCGTCATATCGCGGGCGGAAATTACCCGAATCAAACTGCTTCTCACCGTAAAAGCAATAAAAAGCCGACGATTTGCATCGGTTCGCCCCAATGCAAAAAATCTCGATTCGTTTTCCGAATGAGATTTATCGGCGGCAATTATCAAAGGCAAATTGAAAAAGACATCTTCACATTCGCCGTCCGTTACGGCGTGAAGATGCCAATTTTTATTAGAATTGCCTTCGTCCCATTCAAAACCTTCGCAGTTTTCAATTTTGGCTTTCATCTAATTTTGTATTGTATGAGCATATACAAAAATTGTAAAGATTCGTGACTCGCTGCGTCACGATTTGGAACTCACCGCGTTCCAAATCTCAATCAACCATTGACAATTAACGATTTACTTTTATCGTTAATCTCCCGCAATTTTCTCACTTCAATTTTCGCCTGTGCTTTTTTCACCGCAATTGCCTATTACTGCTGACATATCGCGCCGATTCAAGCTGATTTCGCCCAAGTTCTGACTTCTCCAATCCATTCTAAACGGCTGAGTTTTTCGCTTTTATCAACAAAGTCGGTAAGAATTTCGGGCGTTACTTTCGGTAGGGCAAGGCTGTTTGAGATTTCAAGGTATTTATCATTTTCGAGTTTGAGAATCTGCATTTTTTCGCCGTCGAAACGCCAGATTTCGGGAACGCCGAAGGCGGCAAAGATATGTTGGCGAAAGGTTGAAAGGCTTGTAATGTCAACCTCGACAATCAAATCGGGCGCGGGATGAGTGTTCATATCGAGACGTTTTACGCCGCGCATTTTCGGTTCGTTTTCAAAGTAAAAACACGAATCAGGCTCGAAACCTTTTTCGAGATCGTCGCGGCGGAAAGTGGTCGAACCGAGACTGCCGAAGTTTTTCCGCCATTCCTCACAAACCAAATTTATAAACAAAACAATATAATCATTCGTAAATTCGTGTTCGGCTGATTTGACCATAATTAATAGATTTTCATTTTCAAAGTAGAGGACAGGATTAACGATTTTATCCATCGTTTCTTCGACGAATTGATTGTAAGTTTCCCACGAAATATTCGACAAAATCACCGCCGCCTGTTCACGCCGCGCCATTTCAACCGCTTGATAAATTTTTTCAATCGAAGTCGTTTTCGGTAAGTCTAAAACTGCGCTCATAAATTTATTCTCTGAATCTATTTTACACCAATAACTTTTTCCTTTTGGTTATGAATCTCCTGCAAACTTCTGACTGCAACTTTTTCTTGTGATTTTTTCGTTGCAATCGCTTCGATTAAGGCTTCTGCGCCGGTCATTGTCGTGACGGTCGGGACGTTGAATTGCAGCGCGGATTTGCGGATCGCCTGTTCGTCGTAGTGCGACGTTCTTCCCAAAGGCGTATTGATAATCAGGCTGATTTCGCCTTGTTTAATGTAGTCGGCGATGTTCGGGCGACCTTCGTTGACTTTGAAAACGGTTTCGCAGGTTAAGCCGACTTCTTGCAAGCGTTTGGTTGTGCCGTAAGTGGCGACGAGATCGAAGCCGAGTTTTTCTAATCTTCGGGCTAAGATTACGGCTTGACCTTTATCGGAATCGTTGACGGAAATGAAGGCTTTGCCCGCCATCGGCAAGGTTAAAAACGCGCCTTCCATCGCTTTGCCGTAGGCTTCGCCGAACGTGTCGCCAACGCCCATCACTTCGCCCGTCGAGTGCATTTCAGGTCCGAGAATCGGATCAACTCCGGCGAATTTTTTGAACGGAAAGACGGGCGATTTGACGAAGATTTTCGGCACGGGCAAGACTTCGGGCAAGTTGAAATCGGTTAATTTTTTATCGCCCGCCATAATCAACGACGCGATTTTTGCAAGCGGAACGCCGGTTGCTTTGGCGACAAACGGAACAGTTCTGGACGCTCTGGGATTGACTTCGATGACGTAAACGCGGTCGTCTTTGATGGCAAGTTGCAGATTCATCAAACCGACGACTTTTAAGGCTTTGGCAAGATTTATCGTGTAATGTTTGATGGTTTCGAGATGCTCGGCGGCAAGTCTTTGTGCGGGCAAAACCGAACTCGAATCGCCCGAATGGATTCCCGCTTCTTCGATATGTTCCTGAATGCCGCAGATGACAACCGCCGATTCGTCCGCCAAAGCGTCAACGTCAATTTCGACGGCGCGTTCTAAGAATTTATCAATCAAAATCGGCTTTTCGGGGGAAGCGTCAACCGCCGAACGCATATATTCGGCGAGAGTTTCCTCGTCATAAACAATCGCCATCGCTCTGCCGCCCAAAACAAAACTCGGGCGCACAATGACCGGATAACCTAATTTATTGGCAATAATTTTCGCTTCTTCGCCCGAAATCGCCGTGCCGTTTTCGGGTTGCGGAATTTTCAACTCTTTCAGCAATGCGCTGAATCTTTTTCGATCTTCCGCCAAACCGATTGAATCGCTCGAAGTGCCGATAATCGGAACTCCGGCGTTGTGCAATCTGTCCGCCAAATTGAGCGGCGTTTGTCCGCCGAATTGGACGATTACGCCTTCCGGGTTTTCCTTTTCGACGATGTTCATTACATCTTCAAAGGTTAAAGGCTCAAAATATAATCTGTCTGAGGTGTCGTAATCGGTCGAAACGGTTTCGGGATTACAGTTGACCATAATCGTTTCAAAATCCGCGTCGCGCAAGGCAAATGAAGCGTGGCAACAGCAATAATCAAACTCGATTCCTTGCCCGATGCGATTCGGTCCCGAACCCAAAATCATAATTTTACGGCGACTCGTCGGCTCGGCTTCGCATTCTTCTTCGTAGGTCGAATAAAGATACGGCGTGTGAGATTCAAACTCCGCGCCGCAAGTGTCAACCCGTTTATAAACCGGCACGATATTGAGATTTTTACGCTGTGTTCGGACTTCGTTTTCGGTCGAATTGGTCAGATAAGCAATGCGTCTGTCTGAAAGCGCAAACTCTTTGGCAGTGCGTAAAACTTCGCTCGGCACGTCGTTTAAGTTGCGCGTTTCGATGCGTTTCTGCAAAATCATTACTTCCTGCAACTGCTCCAAAAACCACGGATCAATTTTGGTCAAACGATGAATTTCCGCAATCGAATAACCGTTTTGAAGTGCGTAAGTCAGATATTGAAAACGATTTGAATTCGGTCTTGCAAGTTTGCGCTGTAAAACGTGGTCGGGAATTTTTTCAAGCCGCAAAGGTTTGACGGCTTCGAGCGAGCGCAAACCTTTGAACAAACTTTCTTTAAATGTCCGCCCAATCGCCATCACTTCGCCGACCGATTTCATTTGCGTGCCGAGAACGTCTTCCGCGCCGGGAAATTTCTCGAACGCCCATTTCGGAATTTTTGTCACGACGTAATCAATCGTCGGTTCAAAACTCGCCGGAGTCATTTTCGTGATGTCGTTCGGAATTTCGTCCAATGTGTAGCCGACCGCCAGTTTTGCGGCGATTTTTGCAATCGGAAAACCCGTCGCTTTGCTCGCCAGCGCGGAAGAACGCGAAACACGCGGATTCATTTCGATAATTCGCACATCGCCGTTTTCGGGATTGACCGCAAATTGGATATTCGAGCCGCCCGTTTCGACACCGACTTTGCGGATACAGGCGATTGACATATCTCTGAGGCGTTGATATTCGACATCGGTCAATGTCTGCGCGGGCGCAACCGTAATCGAATCGCCCGTATGCACGCCCATCGGATCGAAGTTTTCAATCGAACAAATAATCACGACGTTATCGTTAAGATCGCGCATCACTTCGAGTTCGTATTCCTTCCAACCGAGAATTGATTCTTCGATCAAAACCTGCGAAATCGGCGATGCCGCGAGTCCGCCTTTGACGATTCCCTCGAATTCTTCCGGGTTGAAAGCTACGCCGCCGCCCGTTCCGCCGAGCGTAAAACTCGGACGAATAATCGCCGGATAGCCCGTTTCTTCGACGAGCGTCTGCGCCTGCGCCCAAGTGTGCGCGAAGCCGCCTCTCGCAGAAGGAATCCCGATCTCGTCCATCGCCGCTTTGAAAAGCTCGCGGTCTTCGCCGACTTTGATCGAATTGATATTCGCGCCGATTAATTTGACACCGAATTTGTCCAAAATTCCCTGCTCAAAGAGTTCGACCGAAAGATTCAAGCCCGTCTGACCGCCGACGGTCGGAAGCAGTGCGTCGGGACGTTCTTTTTCGATAATCGCGGAAATAGTTTCAACGGTTAGCGGTTCGATGTAAGTTTTATCGGCAATTTCGGGATCGGTCATAATCGTCGCCGGATTTGAATTGACGAGAATGACTTCAAAGCCTTCGTCCTTCAAAGCGCGGCAAGCCTGTGTTCCCGAGTAATCAAACTCGCAAGCCTGACCGATGACAATCGGACCCGAGCCGATGATTAAAATTTTCTGAATATCTGTGCGTTTTGGCATTTTTAATAAATAAATATTTTCAAAAATTATAACTGATTAGCGGTTTCGGCGCGAAATTCAAAAAAAAGTAAATTTTTTGAAAATATTTTGTAAGTTTTTGCCTTCAAAAAGTCATATACAAATGGAGGCTTTTGTAGTAGAGTGTTTTTACACAAAACAACACGGCTTTACCTAAATTTTTAAGAGGAGACGACTACGATTTATGGCAAATAAGCAAAAAACTTTGAAAGACTGGACGATAATGGTCTATATGGCTGGAGACAATAACTTGAGCGAAGATATGGTGACCGGACTGATTGGGATGGAAACCAATCTTAAAGAGGTCAATAACATTGCTTTGATGGCATATTATGATACCGGCGCACCGAATTTTCCTACCGTTATAGCTGATTTTACAAGAGATGAAAAAAAGAAAAACGATTTTGATAAAAATTTTCAAGTTACAACGCCTAAAAAAAAACCCGGAATAACTCCATTTTCAGAAGAAAGAACTTCTATTTACTCAATTACAGATTTTGTTGAAACCAGTGTTAAAAAATATCCTGCCAAAAATTACGCGCTGATATTTTCCGGTCACGGAGACGGTTTCCAACCCGACACTTTTCTGCGGGACGATAGTCCGAACAGCCATATTACGGTTCGAGAACTCCATCGGAATCTCGATTATATGGCAAAAGAGATTTTAGGAAAGGCTCCGGGTTCTCCTAAAAAATTCTCGATACTCGGTTTCGATGCCTGTGTGATGGGAACTTTGGAAGTTGCCTACGAATTATCCAATGTTGCGGAATATATGATTTCTTCGCAAGGATTCGTTCCCAACGCCGGTTGGGATTACGGTGAAGTAGTTAAGCGAATACAAAAGCTGTCAAGCAAAAGTATTGACCCTATGTCAAACAAAAGTATTGACCTTAATGACGGCAATATGGCGGAAATTCTTTTGCAATCCTTTATTAAATCAAACGAGGATTATGCTAATTTTAGCGGTCGCTCAATTGACATCTCGAGCTGCAATCTTTCAAAAATTCCCGGGCTTGTAAAAAAGGTCAATGATTTGGGAAAACTTCTGAAAGATTCGTTTGAAGACAAAAATCTTCAGGAAATTACGAAACAGGTTATTCTGAATAGTCATTTCCAATGCCAAACTCATCTTTTTGAACAATCCATTGACATCAGAGATTTCTGCAAACTTTTGCGGGAAGAATGTAATGCAGTCGTCAATGAAAAAAATGAAATCATAAATCTCTTTGAAGGTCAGGAATTGCCGAAACCCATCATCAAAGAAGTTGAGATACGCGAAACGATGATTAAAATAGCGGATTTCTGCCAGAAAATTGAAGGTGATATTAGTGAAAATATCAAAAGTCTTTCGCTCGGGTCTGAGTTCCAATATTCAAATGGCATTTCTCTTTACTTTCCATGGTCTTACACTTCGTTTATGATGACTTTCGACAGGTATTTTTCCTTCGATTTTGCCAACGCAAAACCGACTCCTTTACAAAAGGGAAATCAAAAACAACGAGAAAGAAAAGAGTTTAATATCAAGATTGAGACAGATTTGAGTGATTGGGTTTTATTTTTAGAAAGTTTTCTTTTTCAAACCAGACGGTGTGCTAATGGCGACCCGGAAAAAGAAGCCTATCTGTTTGGTTTGGATGGCAGAACTCTCAACGACACCGAAAAAAAACAACTTCGGCTTAATGCACCGAACAAACTGACTAAACTCAACGCGCCGAACAAACTCAACGCGCCGAACAAACTCTCCGATGCGAGTGCTTCAAATTCTTATATAGGAAATTTCGGGCGAATGAGAAACTTTCCGTGGGATCCTCTTTTATGGATACCGAATGAAGAAATTAATTCAATTCTTGAAAGCGAAGACGACTGAAGAATCCGGTGCTTTTGTAAGAATTAATCTGTCGGAAATGAAAAATACTTTAGATTACCGCTATTCTAACTTTCTAAAGTATTTTTCATTTGGCTGAATATGAATAAAATTATCGCTAAAACAATTCTATTCTCACTTTGTTTTTTTTGTCTGCTTTTTGCTCGGGTTGCCTCCCAGCAAACAACCGACAAGCTGATAAATCCGACTGATAATTCGACCAATACTGCGACTGAAGAAAATCAAACAAAAGCCCAAAAACTCAGTTTGCAATGGAATCGTGATTCAATTGGACAGGCGATTGAAATTTATCAAAACGATGCCGAGAAATTGAATAAAGCCCAAAACAAAGAAAAAACCGCCGCTTTTTCGCGTGAAGCCGGTCGGCTCTGGATTATTCTCGGCAACAAGGAAAAAGCCAAAACTCTCTTTAACTTTGCTCTGACGTTATTAAAAAATCAAAAATCATTTGCCGAAGAGTCAAAGATACGCAGCGAATTATCCTTAATCTATTTGGATGAAGGAGATTTGAAAAACAGCCGTATTTTTTTTGAACAGGCAATCGGTTTGGCGGAAAAGACCAATGATTTTGCTGCTCAGGCAGCGGCTCTTTATTGTGCCGGTGAGTTTTATTATTTTCGCAATGAAACAACGGTTTCGGAAAATTATTACCGGCAATCAATCGAAAAGTGGCGTTCTGCCGGAAACCCGCAAGGCGAAGGCAAATCGCTGCTTAGTCTGGGTTATTTATATTTAATTAAAAGTGAATTTGATAAGGGTTTGGAATCCTTCAATCTCGCTTTAAGTAAATTTCAAGCCGGCAACGATAATCGCGGAGAGGCTTTAAGTTATAAGGCAATCGGCTGTATTTTTAATTATTTAAATGAAAATCAGAAGGCTTTGGAATCATTAAACAAAGCCGAATCACTCTTTCCGGGTGATATGGATTTTTCCGAAAAAGCGACTCTTTTTAATTGGTTCGGAAAAGCCTTTGAAGACTATGGCGACTGGCAGTTGTCATTGAATTATCGCTTAAAAGCATTCAATTTATTTGAAACCGACGGAAATCTTTACGGACAACTGGCAACCCTTCCAAGTCTTGGAAAACTAAGTTCCCTGTTAAATGACGATACCTCGGCTTTCAATTATCTTTTCAAAGCGGAAAAACTTGCCCGCCAATTTAATGACAATTATTTTCTGGCGACGGTCTACGATGAAATCGGCAATATATATTTTAAGAATCAGGATTTTCAAAATTCTCTCACATATTTTAATAAAGCTCTGAAGCTCTTTCACAGCCGGATTTATCAAAGACAAATTGCGAGTATTAACAGTAAATTAGGGCAAATTTATCAAACCGAAAACAATTTGACGTTAGCCGAAAAACAATTTTCAGCCTCGATAGATTTGAGCCGCAGCGTTCGGGATAATTTTGTTGAAGCAGATACGCTCTATCGTTTTGCCAAACTTTCTCTGCAAAAGTCTGAAATAAAAGATTCGGTTAATTTTGCCAAAGAATCCGTTTCGGTGACCGAATCGCTCTATTCCGAAGTTCTCAACTCCAAACTCAAAAGCTCATATTTTTCAAACGTCTTTGACCGCTACGAACTTTATATCAATCTGTTGATGAAAATGAACAAGCAAAAGCCGAATGAGAATTTTGCGATTGAGGCTTTGCAGGCGGCTGAAAAATCGCGGGCGCGTTCATTATTGGAAAATCTTTCGCTTGCCGAAGCGGATTTCACGAAGGATGCGGATGCCGAAACGGTCAAACGTGAGAAGGAAATCCGCGTTTTGCTTAATGCTAAAGCCGACAAATTGACCGATCTTTTAAGTAATAAAGCCGAAAAGAGCGAAACTGATAAAATCAGCGATGAAATTAGCGAACTCGGCAATGAACTCGAAACCATCAAGGCAAAGCTCAAGCAACAAAGTCCGATTTATTCGGCGATAAAAAATCCCGCGCCGTTTGATGTCGGTGAATTTCAGCGGAATGTGTTGGACGAAAACTCCCTGCTTTTGGAGTTTTCGCTCGGCAAGGACGAAAGTTATTTGTGGCTGATCGGGAAAAACGAAGTCAGTTCTTATGTTTTGCCGCCGCGTGAAGAAATCGAATCGAAAATCGAAAAATTGCGCGGATTATTGAAAGCCAATGAGTTAAAAAGTGACGAATCGGTCGAAGATTTTCAGAAAAGAATCCGCGAAGCCGAAATCGAATATCAATCGGTCGCCAAAGAATTGAGCAATCAACTTTTTGGACAAATCGCCGATAAACTGGCGAAAAACCGTCTGATTATCGTGCCGGACGGCGAGCTGCATTATTTCCCCATCGCGGCTTTGCCGCAGCCGAATTCTGCGACGGACGAGCCGATTTTGCTGACCAATGAAACGATTTATGAGCCGTCGGCGCAGACGCTGACCATTTTTGCCAAAAGCCAAAAACAATCCGCGCCGACAGCGAAAAATCTGCTCGTTTTTTCAGACCCGATTTTCACGAGCGATGATGTGCGTTTTTCTCCCGAAAACAAGCCGCTCGAAAATTCAAACACAGACACGGCGCAAACCGAACGGTTTCGTTTTGTCGAATCGCTCACCAATCTGTCGCGTCTGGCGGCTTCAAAAGACGAAAGCGAAACAATTATCAACATTGTCGGCGCGGCGAGCGCGGATAATTTTTCGGGGTTTGCCGCAACCCGCGAAAAATTGCTCAATCTGAAAACCGCCGATTACAAAATAATTCATTTTGCGACGCACGGTTTGACCGATGAAAAACGCCCCGAACTTTCGGGCATCGTGCTTTCGCGGTTTAACGAAAAAGGGCAAAAACTCAACGAGTTTTTCAGAATTCAGGACATTTACGGGCTTAATCTGAACGCTGATTTGGTCGTTCTGAGCGCGTGCGAGACGGGCATCGGCAAAGCTGTCAAAGGCGAAGGATTGATGAGTCTGAACAACGCCTTTTTGCAGACCGGCGCAAAAACCGTGATGTCGAGTTTGTGGAAAGTCGAAGACAGCGCAACGCTCGAATTGATGAAGAATTTTTACGGCGCGATGAAGGACAAAAATCTTACGCCGAGCGAATCTTTGCGCCAAGCGCAGATAAAATTGCGCGAAAATCCGCGCTATAAATCGCCGTTCTACTGGGCGGCTTTCACCGTGCAGGGCGATTTTCGCAACGTCCCGAAAATCTCAAACGGTTTTGGTTCGTGGGTTTATCTTTTGCCGATTGTTCCGCTTGCGCTGATTGGAATTTATTTGTATTGCCGGAAGAATTACTCAACCACAAAGCCGTAGCTGATACCGTTGTTCAATTTGATTTGATAACTGCCTTTCGATAAAACCGTTTTCGGAAGGATGATTTTCAGTTCCTGTCCGTTCGGGTTTTGATAAAGGCGGAGATTGGTTTGTTTGAAAACGGTTTGTCCGCCTTTGACGAGTTCGAGGTTAAAAACCGTGTCTTTTGCCGCTTCCGACGGCAAAGCGAGGCGAAACAAAACATTGTCGGTTAAATTGGCGGCGATTAGTTTCGACGCGCCGTCCGTATCGCGGAAAGTTCCCGCCAACAGACTTTTATTGGTCAAATTCGCCGTTTCCGACGGGTTGTTTAAATCCTTCGCGTTGAGCGCGGCGTAGTCTTTTTCGATTTGCGTCAAACCGTTTGCGTCATAAAGAAAAATGCGCCACGCGACTGTGCCGATGACCAAAAATATCAGAACCGCCGCAATCGGGCGCAAGAGATTAGCAGAGAAAAATATCTTTAAGGTGTCAAAAAAACTATCGGACTTTTTTTCATCCGTTAAACTCTCCGAAGCCTTCGGAAAATTTGTTTGGGCGTAATCTCTGAGCAAGAAAGTTTCTTCAAACAGTTCGATTCTTTCGGGTGTCGTCAGAAAATTGGCGTAAAAAAGCTCTTTTTCTTCAGCCGTCAGCGCATCGTCGAGAAAATCTTCGATGAGTTCTTCTTCGGCAAACGACATTTTTTCGTCAAAATTGCGGTCAGCAATGATCCGCACGCCGATTTCTTCCGCGTCTTGTTCCGACGGATTGCCCAGCAGAAACAGTCTTAATTTTGCATTTTCGCCTTGTATATCCATTATTCAAAAATTCTCTTCCACTTAATAATGAGAAAAAACTGTCTATACCTAACAATTTTTTTTCAAAAAAAATGAATTTTTTTAAAATTTCACCTCATTCAGACATTTTCTCAGACAAATTCCGACCGTTTTTCGCAGACGCGAAATTTTGGTATGGAGATATTCGAGATTGATTCCCTCGTCGTCCGCCATTCTTTTTCTCATCTCCGCTTTTTCATTTTTTCCGAAACTGTAATATTGCAGCAAGAGTTGTCGTTCCTGCGGCGGATGTTTCGCCAGACATTTCTCCAAACAAACCGAACTCGGACTGTTTGTTTTATCCGGATTGCCTTCTTTTTCAAACTTCGCGGCAATTTGTTTTGACTTCGCGGCGATTTGTTTGCGTTCCGCTAAATCTTCGAGATAAATGTTTGCCGCGAACGAATAAAAATATGTACTCTGCTTCACGTTGCCGTCAAATTCGACCAGTGCGATTTTGACGGCAACGCGGTTAATGGTTTCATCGGCGAGAGTTTCGGAATCAGGACAGCCGCGAAAATAAAAAAATTTGATTAAACCTTTACGGATTTCCTCATATTTCTGCCCCGCTTCTTCCGCGTCGGGCGAAAACCAGCCGAGCAGACGTGCTAAATCCTCTTGTGTAATCTCAGTTTTTGTTCGCATTCGGTTATTTGGATAAGGTTACGTTTTAATACTACAAAAATTTTTCTGCTTTGCTCAATTAGCATTTACCGAAACACTTGTTTTTTCGCAAAAACTCGCCTTTTGAAAATAATTTCACTTTTTTAGAAATTTTTTGATAGGTTTTGTCCAAAAAATCTCATTACTAGCGAATGGTAAATTTTTGGCGGTTAAATTTGCCATAGTGTTTAACAAAAAAATAAAGGAAAAGCAACAAATTATGCGAAAAAAAGTTTATTGAAGCTCGCCACAACGGGTGTTTTTGAGTTTCGTCTTTGATTGGTTTTGGGGTAGATTCCAACCGAAATCGAAACTCAAAACGCCCGACGTATAATTTCCGGCAAAACTAAATTAAGACGGGATGGCGATTATCGCAAGCCCGTACAAATCGGTTGACAGAATTTAACCAATGATTCAGGCTTTGGTTACCCAAATATAAAAATCTACCCCCAATGCTCCTGCACAAGCATTAAAAACTTGAGCGCAAGTCTAACGATAGCTTTGCGCTCAAAAATTAAATATGGAGAAGAAAAAATAATGAAAAGAACAGTATTTCTTAACGCGATATTCGGGTTGATGCTCTTTCTCCTTCCACATAACACTATAAAAGCCGTTGAGCTGATTGCCAACGGCGGATTTGAAACAGGTAATTTTTCGGGCTGGACGGCGGTGAATTCAGCCAATGGATTTATCAACTGGACTGTTTCCAGCGGCAGTCACGGCGGCGGATTTATTCCGGTTCCGGTTGCCGTCACGCCGATACAGGGAAGCTTTAGTGCATGGCAAGGAATTGCTGTTTTCCAAGCCGGTGGCGGAACCTTTACCCTATCACAGGACGTAACGCTTCCGGCGGCGCAAACCGCTTCCTTCTTTTGGCAGGACAGATTTCAATCGAATCTGACGGGATTTTGCGGAGGGAGCAGCGGCACTCCCTGCGGTACGCATACTTACCGGGTGCAAATATTAAACACTTCAAATGTGGTTTTGCAAACAATTTATACGGTTGTCAATAATCCCGCACAAAACACTAACACGGGTTTGCGCGGTCATAATTTCTCATTGACTCCTTATGCCGGACAAACTATCAGGCTTAGATTTTCAACCGTCGCGAACTTAGCTGGTGATGGTCCGGGACAGATTGACATTGATTCGGTGAGTGTTCAATCACCCGCCGCGCCGACTGCCGCAAATGTTTCGGTCGGTGGTCGTGTTTCAACTGATGAAGGTGCGGGAATCTCTCGTGTTAACGTCACGCTGACCAATGGTGCCGGAGTTTCGCGTTCGGTCACGACCAATACTTTCGGTCATTACCGGTTCGACGAAGTTGCGGCGGGTGAAACTTATATTCTGACCGTCAACAACAAAAAATATCTCTTTGCGGACAGCCCGCGGGTCGTCAGTGTTCAAAACGACGCGCTGGATGTTGATTTCAGGGCAAGCCCGTAAAGATAAAAGATTCTTGCCGAAGGGCGAGAATTTTCCCTCCCTTTGCCTCTTTAACCGCTAAGGCTTGAAAGATAGCCTTAGCGGATTTTTTTATGCAAAGCCGACAAAAACAGGTTCGGGAATAAGTTCAACCCCGAATTTTTCTTTTACTTTTGATTGAATTTCGTTTTTTAATTCCAAGATTTCCTTCGCCGTTGCATCGCCGCGATTGGTCAGCGCGAGTGTGTGCCGCGTCGAAAGTCCGGCGTTGCCTTTAATGTATCCTTTCTGAAACCCGCTTTGCTCGATCAGCCACGCGGCGGGAACTTTGACCGAATTTTCGTCCGTCTTAAAACTCGGGACGTTTTCAATCCTGAAACTTTTGGCAGTTGCGGCAATTTCAGCAAATTTTTCGTTTGAAACAATCGGATTTTTGAAAAACGAACCCGCCGAATTTGCGTCTGTTGAGCCTTGCCGGACGAGCATCGCTTTTTCGGCGCGGATTTTTCTGACGGCTTCGCGGGTTTCCGCCAATGTCGGCTTTCTTTCACCGAAAAATTCGCGTAAATCTTTGTAAATAATCTTCGGCTCGCCGTCCTGTTTCAAATTGTATGTGACGGACAAGACGATGAAACGATTTTTGTCGGTCGAGTTGAAAATGCTTGTGCGATAGGCGAATTTGCATTCGGCGTTTGAAAGTTCGAGAATTTCCTTCGATTTGCGGTCAAAAACCCGCACGGAAACAATCGTTTCCGAAACTTCCTGTCCGTATGCGCCGACATTCTGCACGGGCGTTCCACCGACAAAACCGGGAATTCCGCTCAAACATTCGATTCCCGCAAGGTTTCGTTCAACGCAAAACTCGACGAAGTTATCCCAATCTTCGCCCGCTTGCGCCTTCACGACATTTCCTTTTACTTCGATTCCCTTCAAGGCGATTTGCAAAACAAGTCCGTCAAAACCTTCGTCCGCAATCAAAATATTGCTTCCGCCGCCCAAAACGAAAAGGTCAAAACCGTTTTCTTCGGCAAACTGAAAGGCTTCCGCAACCTGATTTTCGGTTTCGGCAAACACAAAAAAACGCGCCGCGCCGCCGATTTTTAAAGTCGTCAGCGGTGCAAGCGGCACGTTTTCCTCGATTTTCAAACTTTTCTGAGAATCTTCCATAAATTCTAAAACGGCAGTCGCGGTCTGGGAATTTTGTCCACCGTTTTTTCCTTTATTTTGCTCTTGATTTTGCCTTTCAAAACGCCTTCGAGATTACTCGCCAACGCCGGGTCTAATTTTTTCAGCTTTTTGAACGTCGCTTCGGCTCCTTTTTTATCGCCGCTCGCGTGTTGCGCTTCGCCGAGATTGAACAGACCTTTGCTAAATTTGTCGTTCATCCCGACCACGCGCTGGAATTGCAAAATCGCGGCGGCAAGCTGTCCCAAACCGCGTAATGCCGTGCCGAGTTCGTTATGGGCAAAATACCAATCATTGTTGAGCTGAACGGCGCGTTCCAGAGAAGTTTTGGCACCGTCATATTCGCCCAGACCATTTTGAGCCGTGCCGAGATTGACATACGCCGCGCCGAGATTCGGATTCATCTCCGTCGCTTTCGCCGAAGATTCCTTGCTGACCGTTAATTTCGCGTTGGCTTGGTCTTGCCGGTTTTCCTTTATATCAACTTCCGCGCCGCGATTGTAAGCCCACGCGACGTTTGAATAATCAACCGCTTCGCCGCGCATTTCCTTCGCGGTTTGCAGACGTTCGCCCGCCTTGTCCCATTTATCTTCCTTGCCGAGACAATAGCCCCAACTCGAATAAAGTTCCGGGTCGTCTTTGACATAAACGGCAGCCACCGCGTATTGCTCGTTGGCGCGGCTGTATTGTTCCTGTTGACGATAGGTTTCCGCCAAATTCGCCTGCGCTTCGCCGTTTTGCGGGTTGTTCAGCACAACTTTTTGATAGGTCGCCTGCGCTTCGCCGTATTTTTCGTCGTTGTATTGTGTGACTGCCAGATCAAATAGTGCCTCGTTATAATTCGGATTGACGGCGAGTGCTTTTTGATATTCGGCGGCGGCTTCGGCGTTTTTGTTTTCGCGGCTGTAAGCCGTGCCGAGATAGTAATGCGCTTCGGCGTTATTGGAATCTAAAGCGAGCGAACGATTGAACGAGGCGACCGCCGTTTCGTTTTGATTTTGTTTCAGGCTGATCAGTCCGAGATAAAGTTTTGTTTCGGCATTTTGCGGATTTGCGGCATCGGCTTTTTTCAGATGTTCGTCGGCTTTGGCAACTTCGCCCAGACGGTAATACGAAATTCCGAGCGGCAGATAAAGTTCGTTTAATTCGGGATTCAAAACCAACGCATTTTGATAGGCGGCGGCTGATTCTTTGTCCTTGTCCAATGCGTCGTAGGCTTCGCCCAAACCGGCAAAAGCCGCCGCGTTTTTCGGATTATTTTTGATTGCTTCGGTATAGGCGGCAACCGCCAGCGAAGCGTTTTCCGAATCAACCAGCGCATCGCCTTTTTTTGTGTAGGCTTCGCTCAAACCGAGCTTGGCGGCGGCGTTTTTCGGGTTATATTCGAGAGATTTTTTAAACGATTGAATCGCTTCGTCCGTTTCGTTTCGGTCAAGATGAGTTTCGCCTGCGCCCGCGTAATCGTTTGATGCCTTGGTTTTGGCGGCAACGGTTTTCGGCGCAGTTTTGGCAACCGCGGTCGGCTCGACCGATTTTGAACGCTGTCGCGGTTTGTTTTTAGCAACAATCTGCGTTTTCACTTTTGTCCGCGATTTCTTTCGCTGTGAAGCATTTCGACTGGCGACAAAACCGCTTTTGACCGCCGCTTTTTTCTGTTTGGCTTTTCTCGATTCACGAAACGTGTAAACGCTCGCGCCGCCCGAAAAATCGTCGGACGTAACCACGTCCTGAGCAAAAACGGAAGGAATATTCAAAAAAATAACGGTTGAAATTAAAAAACAAGCAACAAGTTTTCTAACGCAAAACTTAATCATAACCACCTCGTAATTTTTTCACCGATTCAAAGAACTCGAATCGGTGAAATCAAAAAATTCTCAAATTAACTGAAGAAAAGTAAAAGCCGCAATTTTTGTCGGCTTTGACAAGTTTTATTTCAAAATTTTGCCGTTCGTCGCAATTTCAAGTGATGCCACCAAATCCGGGCGGTTCATCTTTTTCAGTTTTTCGTATTCTTTTTTGGCTTCTTTCAGATTGTTGCGCCGATATTCGGATTCCGCCAGATTATAATGCGCGACGGCAAATTTATCGTCCAATTCAATTGCCTTTTTAAACTGTTTGACGGCATTGTCCAAATCGCCGTTTTTGCGGTAAGCGATGCCGAGTTCGTTAATCGCCGGAATCCAGTTTTTCTGCAAATCGTTCGCGGTTTTCAGAACGGCAATCGAGCCTTGAAAATCACCCAAATCCGTCAGCGTCATACCGAGATTCAAATTGATGGCAGCGGCAACCTTCGGAATCGGTTTTAAAGTGTTTGCTTTGACAAAAGCATCCCGTGCTTTTTCCAGATTAGCTTTATGTTCGGCTTCTTTACGCTCTTTCAGATTCGTCTGCGCCGCGTTGTAATAAGCCCAACCGAGATTCATGTAATCAATGTTTTCGGGACTGATCGCAACTGCTTTTTCGAAATTATCAACCGCCGTTTTCCAATAATTCCGATATGCCGGAGTCGCTGCACGGCGTGCCGCAACATAACCGAATTTACTGAAAAGTTCGGCATTGTCTTTGATAAAAGTCGTCGCCAAACGATATGCGGCAATGGCTTCGTCCAATTTATCGGTCAGACGATAAACGTCGGCTAAATTGGCGTGGGCTTCGCCGTAAGTCGGTTTCAGTTTTATCGCTTGTTTGTAAGCATCTATTGCTTCGGGAAGTTTATCGCGGTTGAAATAAGCCACACCCAAATCAAACCACGCTTCGGTAAATTTCGGATTCAGCCGAACCGCCTCTCGATACGCGGCAATCGCGTCATTGACATTATCCAGACGGTCATAGACTTCGCCCAGATAATAATGAACTTCCGGGTTGTTCGGATCAATCTGAATCGAGCGTTTGAAGGCTGCCAGAGCTTCGGGATTGCGATTTTGTCTATAATTCGACAAACCGATGAAAAATTGTGTTTCGGCGTTGTCGGGATTTGCCGTCACCGCTTTTTGCAAAAAAGTTTCCGATTTGGCAATCTCGCCTTTCTGGAAATAAAGCACGCCGAGCGGCGCATTGAGTTCGGTCAGTTCGGCATCGTTTGCCAATGCCTTTTCATAACTGGCGATAGCATTATCGGTATCGTCCTTCGCGCTGAAAATTTCGGCTAATCCGGCATATGCCCCGGCATTTTTCGGGTTGTTTCGGAGTGCTTCTTCATAAAGCAATTTTGATATTTCATAGTTTTCTTTGTTGAGAAGCTGGTCGGCTTTGCGCGTTAAAGCATCGCTCAAACCCGTTTTCACATTGGCGTTTTTCGCGTCAAGCTGGGCGGCTTCACGAAACCATTCAAGTGATTTATCAACTTCGTCCTGATTGAGATAATATTCGCCGACTCCGGCAAAAATAACCGAGGCTTCTTCGGGCGATTTACGCTTAAACTCTATTGAATCAGGCTTGACCGTTTCAGGACGAACCTCTTTTGATTTCGTGCGTTTCGGATTGATCTTGGCAACCGTTACGCTTTGTTTGGTAATTCTCTTGACAGATTCGAGTTTTGCCGTTTTTGTCCGGCTGACAGTTGAGCGGAAAACGGCTTTTTTCTGCACCGATTTCCTCGAACTTTTAAAGGCAAAGGCACTTGAAGCACCCGTAAAATCTTCGGAAGTAACAACATCCTGCGCCCGCAGAGGCAAGTTGTTAATTAAAAACGTGGAAATCAAAACCGATGTAAAAATCCATTTTCGCCGCTGATTTTTTCCTGTCATTTTTTTTCTCAACTAAATTTTTGACTTTTGTTTAATTCGGGTGAATCTTTTTCTACGATGCCGCCCAACCGCTTAGACGTTTTCCGCTGATTTTTTTTGCTTTTGTTTTTTACTCGAACTTATTCAACCCCTTTAATTTGACCATCAATTTTCGATACAGACGAAACGGTTTTTTGTTGACGAATTGCCGATAAAAATCGTTTGATTGTAAGGAATAAAGATAGCCTTGATGATTATTTATCAATCTTTCCAGAATCGCTTTGTTTTGATGAAGCGGAAAATCGCCGATTTCGATTGCAAACACCTTGTCGGGTAAACTATACGCGTGAAACTTTATCGAATTTTGCTTCAGATATTCGATACAGTCGGCAATTCCGTTGTAAATGATATTAGCGTCATCAAACAAAATTGCGCCGTTTTCCGGCAAGACGCTCAGGCAAAACTTAAAATCCGACATCACGGCTTCGTCCGTATGCTCGCCGTCAATGTAGCAAAGCGTGATTTTATCACTGATTTCGGACGGTTCGATTTGCCGCGTGTCGCCGTCAATCGCCGTAATTTTATCAATCTGCCCGGAATCAACCTTTTTCAGATTTTCAAGCATCCGGGCAGTCGAATTATTCAAATATGTATAATCAACGCCGCGCTCATCAGGCTGCACCAACGGACGTTTATCAATCGAATAAATCTTTGAGCATCTTTCGTCCAAAAGATGCGGCTGAATACTGCCGCCCAAATACGAACCGATTTCAAGATAAGTATAGCTCGTCGTTAAATCGCGGGTCGCAAACTGACAGGCAAGCAGCGATTGCTTGTCGTTTTCCGATGATTGACTACTGATTTTTTCAAAAAGTTTCAGGTCTAAATTGTTTATTAAATGTTCAAAGGTGGTCATAAAATTCGAGCAAAGCAGATAGTATCACAAGAAGTCGGCGATTTTTTAACGAACTGTCAAAGAAACAACGATTGACACGGATTTATTCGGATTTCATCAAAGAATCCGTGCCAATCGTTGTTTCAAATCAATCCCCGAAAACTTGCGGAAGAAAAAATTTTGGTAGTGAACTAAAAGTAATGCTTTGAAAATTGTTTTATCGAAACAAAAACTTTTATCGCCGGGAGCGCACGCATCCCTCCTGCGTGCAACGTCGTTTGAAAAACGGCGTAAAAGCGTTACTCAATCTTGACTCGACATTCAGCGCAATTTATTCGCGCCCTGCGCTCAGCACGCACGGATGCGTGCGCTCCCGGCGATGACGTTATTTTTTGTTCAATGACCAATTGAGAATTTTAATCGGCATTACTTTCTGTTCACTCAAAATTTTTTCGGCAAAATCTTGTAAATATTTTGCCCTTTCTTGCTATCTTGCGTCATTGCGTATAAATTTAATTCTTACCAACAACCTTTGTCCGCCGTCTTTCGTCAATCGTTTTTGCCTGAAATCTTGACGAATTCCGATGGCATCTTTTAACAAGCGGCGGACAGCGGACAAAAGTAGTCGGTCAAATCTATTTTAACAAAGGAGAATTTTGCCGAAAATGAAAGCATTTACAACTGAAAACATCAGAAATCTGGCTGTCATTGGACACGGCGACGCAGGTAAAACGCAGATCATTGCTTCTTTACTGCACATCGCCGGAGCTACGAATCGCTGGGGAAAGGTTGACGAAGGAACAACCATGACCGATTACGAAGATGACTCCATCGCCCGAAAAGTTTCGCTGAACAACAACTTCGCGCATCTCGAATACAAAGACACGAAAATAAATTTGATAGACACGCCGGGTTACGCGGCGTTCGTTTCGCACGCACGTCCCGCGCTTCGTGTTGCCGATTGCGCTCTGGTCGTCGTTGACGGCGTAAAAGGCATCGAAGTTCAGACCGAAAAAACGTGGAGTTATGCGAACGAATTTCTTTTGCCGCGTTTTATGGTCATCAACAAGCTCGAAAAGGAACACGCCGATTTCGGACACGCGCTCGACACGGCAAAGGAATCTTTTGCGCGTTCGATTGTGCCTTTTACGCTGCCGATCGGCTCGGAAGCAAACTTTAAAGGTGTCGTTGATGTCGTTCATCAGAAGGCTTACGAATTTGACGAAAACGGCAAGGCAAAGGAAATTCCGATTCCCGAAACGGGACGCGACGTTTTTGACACGACGCGGGAAAGAATCATCGAACTCGTCGCCGAATCGGACGACGCGCTGATGGAAAAATACTTTGAAAACGGCACGCTCGACGAAGAAGATATTTATCCGAATCTGGCAAAAGCGATTGCCGCGAGCAAACTTTGTCCGGTTTATGCGGTTTCCGCGACGAATCTCGCCGGACTTTCGATTTTGCTCGACCACATCGTCGAATTCGCGCCGAATCCGGCAACGCACGAGTCCGAATACGGATTTGAGAATCCCGAAGGCGCGGGCGACCGAATCTCGCGTAAATATTCCAACGACGAACCGTTCAGCGCGTATGTTTTCCGCACCATCGCCGACCCGTTCGCAGGCAGAATCAATGTTATGAAAATCGTTTCGGGCAAAGTATCGAGCGACGCGACGGTTTATAATTCGAGCCGCGACAGCGCGGAAAGACTCGGCGCATTGCACGTCATTTCGGGCAAAACTCTGGACAAAGTCAACGAAGCGCAGACGGGCGATATTATCGCGGTCGTCAAACTGAAAGACACGCAGACGGGCGACACGCTTTGCGATAAATCGAACGCGATTTGTTATCCGAAGGTCGAATATCCCGAAGCCGCGATTTCCTTCGCCATCGAGCCGAAATCACGCGCCGACGAGGATAAAATCTCGTCCGCTTTGCACAAAATTCTCGAAGAAGACCCGAGCTTGCATTTTGACCGTGACCCGCAGACGAAGGAATTTATTCTTTCGGGTTCGGGACAGCTGCACATCGAAACGGTCGTCGCCAAACTAAACGACCGCTATCACGTCGAAGTCGCGCTTCATCCGCCGAAAGTTCCGTATAAGGAAACAATTTCGCAAAAAGTCGAAGTTCAGGGCAGACACAAAAAACAATCGGGCGGACGCGGACAGTTCGGCGATTGCAAATGTATCTTTGAACCCTTGGAACGCGGCGGCGGTTTTGAATGGGTTGACAAAATCTTCGGCGGAAGCGTTCCGCAAAACTTCCGTCCGGCAATCGAAAAAGGCATTATCGAAGCCGCCCAAAGCGGTTCGGTCGCCGGTTATCCGCTCGTGGATTTCAAAGTAACGCTGATTGACGGCAGTTATCACGCCGTTGACTCGGACGAACATTCTTTCCGCGCCGCCGGACGAAAGGCGTTCCGCAATGCGATGGAAAAAGCCAAACCGACTCTGCTCGAACCCGTGATGGATGTCGAAGTATTCTGTCCGATGGAAGTTTCGGGCGACATTATGGGCGATTTGAATTCGAGGCGCGGCAGAGTTTCGGGAATGGATATGCGCGGCAAACAACAAGTCATCAAAGCGCAAGTCCCGCTCTCGGAAATGCTCGATTACCAATCGAAACTAAACTCCGTGACGCAGGCACGCGGAAGCTATCACATGCAGTTTTCGCACTACGACCCGCTTCCCGCTAACTTAGCCGGAAAAGTAATCGAAGAAGCCGTCGCCGCCGGACGCGTCAGAGCGCACGAAGACGACGAATAACCAGAAACTTGGAGCTGAAAATGGAAAGTGGAAAATAATTTGATTGAATTACTATCAAATTATTTTCCACTTTCCATTTCTTTACAAAACAACAAAATCCTTGCTCAGAAACCCAACATCTGTTAAATTGAGCGGTATCGTTTTATCAAATTTTTTAGACTCTTTCCAATTTGGGGAATTATTTTCGTGATTAAAGAAGTTCCAAAAATAGTTTCTAAAGCAATTTTTGCGGTTGCCTTAACAAAAGTTTTCGGTCCAATGGGAATTCCCGTCGGAATAATGTTATCCGAATATTTGACGGAATCTATCAAGGAACACTCCGAAGATTTATTCAAAAAACTTGGTGAAGAATCCGGGCTTTCGCTGGCTGAATTAAGTCCTAAAGTTTTCAAATTACTTAAAGGAAATAAAGATTCAAAAGCAGATTATGCACCAGATTATTCTTTGGTGCGTCTTTTGGCAAAGGCTTGGCAAATAAGACTTGAGAAATTGGCAGATTCTAAAAATTTTGAAGATTCCGAGTTTAAAGCGCAAACAAAACTCATAAAAAAATGGAGTAATAAATTTGCCGAAGCCGCTTCGGAAGAAAATAATCACATTATTTATGAGTTATTTCCAAAAGAATCTTTTTCTGATTCTGCCATTCAAGAAAAAGCCTTTGAAACTATCACAAATTTAAAGGACGCAGAAAATAACCTTTGGGAAACATTGAAGCCGATTTTGAATAAATGGATAAACAAAGACGAAATAGAAATCTTTGAAAAGTTTGAAAACGATGTCCAAAAGGCGTTAGTCAGAGATTTACAGGACGAGATTCTTGTTCACCTGAAAGATAATCCGACATTTCGGGAATCGTTTCACATGACTTTTGAGTTTTTTGTCGTGGAGCAATTCAAAGCATTAGGTAAAAGCAAAGAAATTGTCGAAAAAGAACTCAAAGGACTCAAAATTTTATCCGAAAACATTCTTAATTCAATTGTTCCAAAGATTGATTATTCCTCAAAAACGCTCAAACAAGCCGTTTTGGATTATTTGACGAAGATTGCCGACAAAGCAACCGAACCGAATAAAATCTATCCCGAAGAATGTAAGACTAAAGAAAAGAAATCCATCTTTTTCAATAACATTACACAAAGAGTTCAAGTTGTAAAAAAAGAGCAATTCGATATTTACAAGGCAAAACTCGACGAAAAAGCGCGGATTGACGGAACTTTTAGAGAAGAAATTGACAAGAAAGTTTATGACCAACGCGGTTTTGAAGCCGAAATGTTTCAACGTGAAACGCAGGAACGGATCGAGATTTACGAATGGAACGACGAAACGCGCAAAGACTTCAAACGCAATGTGATTTTGGGCGATCCCGGACTCGGAAAGTCTTCACTTCTTAATTTTGAGGCAAGTAAAATTGCAGTCGAAGCGATTGAAATCTTACAAAATGCCAATGATACACCCGAAGAAACCTCGAAAGTTTTGCGAAATATCAAAGTTCCGATAAATCTCCGCATCGCCGATATTGCGAGCGAAGCCGCAAAAAACAAAGAGTTGGCTTTAACGATTGCAGAACTGGCTTCTTTTGATGAAAAGGTCAATGACGAAAGAAAGTCGCTCGAATTATATCTCAAAGAAACCATCTGCAAACAACAAAATGCCGTTCTGCTTTTTGATGCGTTGGACGAAGTTCCCGAGGAAACCGAAAAAGGTTTGACGCGAAAAGAAATTGCCGAAAAAATCAGTAATTTTGCCGCAGAATATCAAGAAAATTCGATTCTTTTGACCTCGCGCAAAGTCAATTACGAAAGCGTCAATCTCCATAACGCCAAACAAAATTCTTTGTCTGACGATAGTCTAGAAATTTTGCCTTTTGACGAAACGCAAATCAAAAATTACGTTGCGGGTTGGTTTGGGAAAGAGTCTCAAACCACCGAAAGTTTTCTTAATCTATTAGAAAATCAATCGCAAACCGCCGGATTAAGCCAAAATCCTTTAATGCTGTTTCTGATGTGCCGTGTTTTCTACGATAAACAGCGCGAACACACTATCAAAGAAGCCGAAAAACATTTTCCGAACAGCCGTTGCGAGATTTACGAACAATGTCTGCACGGTCTTTTGAAGGATTGGAAGGACGGAAAAATCAAAAAAACAATAAAACCTGCAAATTTGCAAAGCGAAATCCGCAAACTGGAACGAACAGCGTTTAATTTATTTTTCAAAGGCTACGAACAGTTCTCGGAAACGGATTTCCAAACCGCTTTTTGCGACATCGAAAACATCAATCTCATCAGCGACCAAGCTGATGAGAACTCCCGCAAGTTTTTGGAAGAATGCAAAACCGATGGAATCATCACCGAAACAACGATAGGCAAAAATCCGCAATATCGTTTTATCCATTTAACTTTTCAAGAATACCTAACCGCTTCATATCTTGCCAAACAACCCGATTGGAAAGATTTCATTTTTGAAAAACATCGCAAAGGACTCCAAAACAAAATTCTTTTCAATCCTGATTGGCAACACACACTTCAACTCTTAAGCGGAAAACTCTCCGCCGAAGAAGTTAAAGAGTACATTGAAACACTTTTACAACTAAACGGCGAAAACGGCGAAGGTGATATGTTCTTTCGTCCATATCAATTGGCGATTTTTATTGCCGAAGAAGCCTCAAATTTATTATCTGAAGAATATAAAATATCACTTTTGAAAAATCACATTAACCAATTTTTCCAAAATAGAAGATTATTTGATTTTCCAAAACAAAATCTTGGAAGAAACATAGAAAACTATTTTTTATTGTCTTTAAATGATAAAGAAGCAAATCACCATAAAGGTTGGCAAATCTCTAGTTTTCTTAGAAATGCCGAAATTAAAGTATTTTATACAAATGAAACTATTTCGAGATTTATTGAATTTGTAAGCAATGCTGATGATAGTAGATTATTTGAATTAGATATATTAGAGGAAATTAAAAATTGCCGAAGATATAATCTAGATAATGTCATTAAATTTATTGGAATTTTAAAGGAAAGTAATGAAAACACTCCTATCTTTTCTCGGATAAGTGAGGTTATTAAAAATACCAACAATCTTGATGAAGAAACTATAAAATTGCTTGTTGATTCGATTGAAAATGAAAATAGTAATTCCACTTTGCAAGAAATAATTTCGGAAACAATTAAAAATCAAGAGAATCTCAATCAAAGCACGATTAATTGGTTTATTGAATTACTTACAAAGGAAAATGGTAATCAGCAATTACAGCAAATAATTGGAACTTGTCTTTGTCGGCAAAAAAATCTTGACCAACATATAATCTCATCGTTTATCGAGTTAATTAAAGATAATGAAACATCTGCATTACTTCGGCAAACAATAGCTGAAATAATAAGTAATGATAAGAAACTTAATGAAAAAAACATCTCCGAATTATTTTCTCTCTTTAAAATTGAGAAAGAAAACGTTTATTTACGATGGAGATATGCAGCAGCAATTTTACACCAAGATAACCTTAGTGAAGAAATAATAATTTGGTTTGTAAATACTTTAAGGGATCAAAAGGAACATCCTTATTTACAACAAAGTATTGCCAATTTACTTTCCCGTCAAAATAATCTTAGTAGTTCAATAATTACTTGGCTTTTAGATTTGCTCAAGAATGAACGAGTGAATATGGATTTTGTTCGGTATTTAGCGCGTATTATCGAAAGTAAAAAAATTTTAAGTTTTGAAATGATTTCTCATTTGCTAGAGATTCTAAAAGACAAAAAAAAACTCTCTATTGTTGATGAAAGTGTTGCTCTTGCTACAGTAAATTATCCTTATCTTTCAGTTAAGCAACTTACCTATTTGATTACGCTGATGGAAGAAAATAAAAACAAAAGATTTGCAGGGATAATTGCATTTATACTTCCTTATCAAAAAAATCTGACATCTGAATTAGTTATTAATCTAATTAGGATTTTAGAAAGCCCCACAGAATTTTCATTATATTCATTCCACCAAAGACTTTTGGATTCAATTCAAAGTTTAGAGATTAGTCAAAATGAAGTTATTAAACTTATCGAACTATTTAAAACAACTAAGTTTTGTAATTTTAATGATCCCCTGCGTCTCTTTGAAGTTATAAACAAGTCAATAAATCTTCCTAGTGAAATTATTTTATGGTTAGTTACTTTCATCAAAAACAATGAAAACATTGAATATAATGCAGAAATTGCAAAAATTATAGGAAATCAAAATTTCTTATCAAAAGAAATTTACTTTGAGCTTTTTGAATTACTCAGAAATGACGAAATTGAGATTGAAGTGCGTAGAAATATTTTAAAAAGCATGAGTATAAATACTTCTGAAATAGAAGAAGCAACTATTTTGATTTCTTTGATAAGAAATTATTTAGTCAAAACGAAACCAGCAGATACTTCCATTTTTGATAATGCATTATTTTATCTGGCTTCTAAATTTCAATGTGCTGTTCCTTTGGAAGGTGAAATAATTTTGGCGAAGAATGAGAATTGATATAAAAATACGCTTGTTGTCATTTTTTTGTTGAGAAAAGTTTAGAGTGCAAACTTTAGTTTGAATTCTTTCGAGAATTTTCAAACTAAAGTTTGCACTCTAAACTTTTTATTCTGTTTATTGCCTTTCTTTTTTAACTTCCCGTCGGCGAAAACTTTTCAACTTTTTTACTGCTGACGACGAAGATGTTGTCGTTTTGGTCGAGAATCAGCTTTTCAACAAAATCCGTTTTCAGCGGAATCGTGCGGACGGAAACGCCTTCGACCGAAAGGACGTTGATTTGCGATTTTTCTCGACTGAAAGCGTAAATCTCGCCTTTGGAATTGAGCGCGATGATCTTTCTGAAAAACAGAGGCATATTCGGCGCGCCGTCCCATGTGAAGCGGTCAACGTAACTGCCGTCGGGTTTGAAGCGATACACATACGATTTTTCGTTGACAACCATATTATCCGTCAAAAACATTTCGCCCGTGACGGTGACCAGCAATGAGCCGTTTAAGAGCGGTCGGCGATCTTTGTCTTGTTTTTTCAGAATGTCTTTGAATTTAATGGCGACTTTCCCTTCGGGCGAAACGGTCATAATATATTCGCCTTCGGGAAACGAATTTGCCAGTATGACCAGACTGTCGTCATTAAGCAAAACCATATCCATTATGTAGGCTTCCTGCGGTGCTCCCATCCATTTTTCGCCGTAAAGTTCGATCTTATCAATAAACTTTCCGGTCGCGCCGTCATAGCGAAAAAGCTCTTTCCGGGCGACTGCCGCATAGACACGGTTTTTGCCGTCAACCGCGAGATTCGTGACCGTGTTCGTATATTTCTCGTCGGCTTTGATCTTGCCTTCGCTCACGTTCCAAAGCTGGAGAAATTTCCCGCTCGAATCAAACTTCTGAATCCGCAAAGTTCCGTCGCCGACGTAAATATTGCCGTCTTTATCAACCGCCAAGCCTTCGGCGTTCTTAAATTCGCCTTGTCCGAGTCCGTCTTTGCCGATTGTTAAAAGCGAACCTGAAGTTTTCGGCGGCGTTGCAGACCTTTGCGGTGTCGGGAAAGTGCTGATTTCATCCTTTTTGTTTGATATTGCGAGAAGTGTAATAAAGGCGACGGCAATTCCGGCGAGAATAAAAAGCACGGGAACGGCAATCGCCAAACCAATCAAAACTTTATTAGTTCCGTTAGTTTTTTTGCGATTAGCAGGATTATACGGAACAGTCGGACGATTCGGCGCGTATTCCTGCGTTTCCGGCATAAGGCGTGCGCCGCAGTTTGTGCAATATTCCAACGGAATATGGCTTTCGGTGGTAACCTGATTTCCGCAAGCGCGGCAAAATTGTTTGAACATTTCTGATTTTCTCTAAGTCCTTAGTTTCTAATTTACAATAGATTAGAGGTCTTTGAAAACATTTTTTGCCCAATTTAAATGTTTCGCCGCAATAACTTTAACGGAAAGTTGCGCCGTCAACAAAAATGCGCCCGAATATTAGAGCGCATTTTAGCTAACGGATTTTTGGTTGAATTAACCTTTCGCCTTTTTGATTTCTTCAATCAAGGTCGGCACGGCTTCAAACAAATCGCCGACGATGCCGTAATCAGCGATGTCGAAGATCGGGGCTTCGGCATCTTTGTTGATGGCGATGATCGTTCCCGCGTTTTTCATCCCGACGATGTGCTGAATCGCGCCGGAAATTCCCAATGCAATATAGACTTTCGGCGCGACGGTTTGACCCGAACTGCCGATTTGACGGTCAATCGGAAGCCAATCGGCATCGCAAATCGGACGCGAAGCCGCCAAATCCGCGCCGAGCGCGTCTGCCAGAGATTGCGCGACAGCGAGGTTTTCCTGTGATTTTATGCCGCGACCGACCGCGACGATGATCTCCGATTTCGTCAGATCAACCGACGCTTTCGCTTCCTGGAACGGTTCTTCGGCTTCCATCCGAATGTCGCCGACATTGACTTCGACGCTTTCCGTCTGCGCGCTTCCTTTTTCTGCCGAATCGCCGCGAAACGCGCCTGATTGGAACGTCACGAAATACGGAGCATCGCCGCCGACCGTCAAATCAGCGTCCAATTTTCCTAAGAAAATACGGCGCGTCAGCGTTAATTTTCCGCCGTCGGCTTTATAACGAATACAATCGCCGACAACTTCCTTGCCTAATCTCGCGGCAACCTTCGGCGCAAAATCGCGCACTTGATAAGTGTGCGACATTACGACATAGTTTGGATTTTCCTTGTTGATAATGTCCGTCCAAGCGTCGGCGTAACCATCAGGCGTGTAAGTTCCGAGCTTCGCGTTTTTTGCGACAAAGACTTTTTCCAAGTTGTATTGCGAGATTGTTTCCGCCAACGCGCAATCTTTATCGCACGGAATCACCGCCGAAACCTTTAAGCCCAAATCTTTCCCGATGCTCTGCGCCGCCGCAATCGCTTCGAGCGAAACTTTGTTCAAGACGCAATTTTTATGTTCGATGAATACTAAAATGCTCATAATTTATTTAGTTAAAAGTGAAAAATGAAAAGTGAAAAGTGATTTGGTTATTCACTTTTCGTTTTTAGTTATTCACTAAAGAACGCGAACCTCCGTTTTGAGTTTTTCGACCAGTTCGACCGCGCCTTTTTTCGCGTCGCCGCCGCCGAGCATCTGCGTCTGTTTCAGCTTTAAAGGCAGATAAACTTTTTCTATTTTCTGTCCGCCGGCAAAGTCTTCGATTGACGGCGTAACGTCTCGAATCTCTTTTTTCTTCGCCGCCATAATGCCTTTCAGACTCGCGTAACGAATCTGCGAAATGCCCGATTGAATCGTCAAAAGCGCGGGCAATTGATATTTGAACCATTGATACCAGCCGCTTTCGAGTTCGCGTTTGACGCGCAAAGAAGAATCGCTCAAGCTGGCGCGGTCAACCTCGATCACAATCGTGGCGTGCGGAATGTCTAATAATTCCGCCAAAATCACGCCCGTTTGCCCGTAACTCGCATCGTCCGACTGCAAGCCCGTGTAAACGAGGTCGGCGTTTTCTTCACGAATTGCGTCGGCAATCGCTTTCGCAATTTGATACGGCGAAAGTTTGTTGACATTGTCCGCGACGACGTGAATTGCACGGTCTGCACCACGCGCCAACGCATCTTTCAAAACCGTTTTCGCCGATTGTGCGCCGAGCGTGCAAACGACGACTTCGCCTTCGCCTTTCGCTTCCTTCATCCGCAACGCTTCTTCAAGCGCGTAGCCGTCCGATTCGTTCGTCTGATACGAAATTGTCGAATCGTCAATCCATTTTTCGTCTGCCGCAACGCGCAAAACCGCGTCTTTGTTGGCGACTTGTTTCATTAAAACGATAATTTTCATGATAATTGTAAATTTAAGATTTCAAATTTCAGATTAAATAAAAGGTATTTCTTTCGATTCAATATCCGCAAGCAAACTTTTCAGATTCTCCAAAAGTTCTTCCTTTGAATAACCTTGCGTTTCGTAATCGGGATAATCATTCAAAAATCCGATAAAAAATTCGCCGTCTTGCCGGAATGTGTATTTTATCGTTTTCATAGCTTTGAATTATTGTAAATTGTTTCGCCCGAAACTTCCAATCAAAATGAATGGCTATTCATTCACCTCGTAAAATAAAAGCGTTTCGACCGCCTGATCGCGGGAAACGCCTTTGAAAATTACTCTTCACCCGTCAAAACTGCTTGCAGAAACTCTTGCGTGTTCGGATTAAAAAGTCGGAATGATTTGCCCGTATCAACAATTTCAATATTCAAAAGCGGAGATAAAACGCGATTATTTTCAACATTTGCCGAAATCAATCGTCCGCCTTCGCGTCGAAAAGCCATCAAAGACGACGGCAGATATTGACGTTCGGGGTCGAGCAGATAGTACTCCTCAACACCTAATCGCGCATATTCGAGCCGTTTACCGCCCAAATCGTTTTCGAATGTCGAATCCGAAGCAATTTCAAAAACAACCTGCGGAAATACACCTTCTTCCCAAGTTTTGAATGTTCGTCGAATTTTATTTTCCACATTAAAACAAACAAAAACATCGGGCGCAAGCCATTTTTTCGGATTGCCCTGATCGTAATAAACCATCATATTGGCGGCAACCGCGATGTCATTGCTGGATTTAAAAAAAGCGCGCAATAAATGGAATAATTCTGAATTCAGTAAATAATGAAATGCCGTTTCGCCCATCTCTTTTTCAAGTTCCGCCGGATAATGGACTTCCTCTTCGGCGATTGTTTCTGAATAAACCGTCGAGGTTTTGGAAGTCTGGATGTCGGTCGTTTGAGTATTCATAATTACTCATTATAACGCTTGAAAATCAAACACGCATTCGTGCCGCCGAAACCGAAACTGTTTGAAAGAACATATTCAACTTCCGCGTTGCGCGGCTCGTTCGGAATGTAGTCCAAATCGCAATCGGGATCGGGATTTTCATAATTGATGGTCGGCATCAATTGATTTTCAACGAGCGATTTGATCGAAATTACGGCTTCGATTCCGCCCGCCGCGCCGAGCGCGTGTCCGGTCATTGATTTGGTCGAACTGACCGCGAGTTTATAGGCGTGTTCGCCGAAAACCTTTTTGATGGCGAGCGTTTCAAACTTGTCGTTATACGGCGTCGAAGTTCCGTGCGCGTTGATATAGCCGATTTGTTCGGGCGTGATGCCCGCGTCTTTGATGGCTTTATTCATCACGCGAATCGCGCCGCTGCCGGTTTCATCCGGCATCGTCACATGAAAAGCGTCGCCGCTCATTCCGTAACCGACGATTTCGGCGTAGATTTTCGCGCCTCTCGCTTTAGCAAATTCCAATTCTTCGAGAATCAAAATTCCCGCGCCTTCGCCGATCACAAAACCGTCGCGTTCCGCATCGAAAGGACGCGAAGCCCGTTTCGGCTCGTCATTACGCGTCGAAAGCGCACGCATCGAAGCAAATCCGGCAACCGACATCGGCGTAATTGCCGATTCCGCACCGCCGCAAATCATCGCGTCGGCATCGCCGCGTTCGATCAGCCGAAAGCTATCGCCGATGGCGTGTGCGCCTGCCGAACAAGCCGTCGCCGTTGCCGAATTCGGACCTTTTGCGCCGTGACGAATTGAGACGTTGCCCGAAGCGAGATTAACAATCGCCGAAACGATAAAGAACGGCGAAACTCTGCCCGGACCCGAATTTAAAAGTTTTTCGTGTTCGCGCTCGATTGCCCAGAAATCGCCGATGCCCGAACTGATATAAGTTCCGATCATTTCGGCGTTTGAATCGTCAATTATCAAACCACTGTCTTTAACGGCTTCATCTGAAGCGGCAATTGCAAAATGCGAGAACGCGCCCATCCGCCGCGCTTCTTTTTTGTCGAGAAAGTCTTCGACATTAAAGTTTTTGACTTCGCACGCAAATCTGACGGGGAAATTTTCCGTGTCGAACTTTTGGATTTGGTCGGCACCGCTTTCACCGCGTTTGAGCGACTCCCAAGTCGTCGGCACATCATTGCCGTTCGGCGTCACCAATCCGAGTCCTGTTACTACTACACGACGTTTCATATAATTAGTCGAGAGTCGAGAGTCGAGAGTCGAGAGTCAAAAGCATTTCTGCTCTCGACTCTCGACTCTCGA
>JANODL010000137.1:0-39196 GCA_031412675.1 Acidobacteriota bacterium
CTTTGCGTCTTTGCGGGATAAATCTTTGAATGTTTCCCGCAAAGACGCAAAGCCCGCAAAGAAAGATTAAAGTTAAGATATTTTTTGAGAATCAAGGAGATTATTTATAATGAAATTTACAAAATTATTAATCGTGACAATCGCGCTTGCCGTAATGTCGGCGTGCGCTACCCGCCCCGATCAGGATTTGCAGGTGAATCCGGGCGGCTACTCAGGCGAGAGAAATCTGCACTCGAACGCCAACGCCGGAGCGCATCACGGAGCAACCGATTCGCACCAAACGGACAGTCATTCACCAACCGGCGGCGAAAACGCGCACGGTTTGACGGAAGTTCCGCGTCCGCAGAAAATTTCGGAAATGATGTCGCAGCGCGGCGCACAGGACGAGGCGAAACCCGTTTTGCAGATCGTCGAACCGGCGGCGAATTCGACCGCCAACAGTTCGACCGTCAAAGTTAAACTCAATCTTTCCGGCGACTTAAAAGGCTACAAACCGATGATGGACGCGGCGACTAAAATGGGCAATCACATTCACATTATTCTGGATAATCAGCCGTATGAAGCCTTTTACAATCTCGATGGTGAATTTGAACTGCGAAACGTCGCCGACGGCGAACACACTCTGCGCGTTTTCCCGTCGCGCCCGTGGCACGAAAGCTATAAAACCGAAGGCGCGTTTCAAATGGTGAAATTCGCCGTAAAAAACGGCGGCGCGGACGCGACCAAACCGGCGACGACCGCTTCGGGACAAACGATGGCAAACGCCAATCCGTCCGCTACGCCGGAAGGTAAAGAAATGCAGAAAACGACAGCCGGCGTAATTGACGCCGGCAAACCGCTTTTAACTTTCAGCCGACCTAAAGGCGAATACAAGAGCGCGGATGCGGACGCGATTATGATTGATTTCTGGCTCTCGAACGCCAAACTGCAAGGCGACGGCGGCGAATACCGCGTCCGCTATTCGGTTGACGGCGGCGAAGCCAAATACATAGACAAATGGCAACCGATCTGGCTCTCCGGCTGGACAAACGGAAAACACAATCTAAAAATCGAACTCGTTGATAAAAACGGAAACGTCGTAGACAACGGCGGCTACAATTCGACGACGCGGGAAATTACGATTATCAAAGACGCACCGACCGGTGCCGCAACGCCGCATTCGCCGAGTAACTCCGCGCATTAATTTAAATAAAAAGCAGTCAAAATATAAAAATGAAAAACGAAAATCGGGTAAATATCCGATTTTCGTTTTTCGCAAACTTGCAGTCAAAACTGTTTTCTTTTAACCTCACATAATCAATTTTTTATTTTACAATTTTTATTGGAGCCGAATATTTTATGCGACGTGATACGACTTCGTGGTTTAGCCACAATCTCGGAATGGAGATGCCGCTCGTGGCTTACGGACACAGCGGGTTTCCTCTGCTGATGTTTCCGACTGCCGCCGCCGATTATCTCGAATATGAAAGATTTTATTTGATTGACGCGATCAAGGAATTTATCGAGAAGGGTTTGATTCGCGCTTATTCGATAAATTCGGTGAATCGTTACAGTTTGCTCAATAAAGAATCGCATCCGGCGTGGAAGGTCGAGATGCTTTCGCGTTATGACAAATATATTTTGGAAGAGGTTTTGCCGCTGATTCGGAACGAATGCGGGCAGGACGCGAAGCCTTTAACAACGGGCGCGTCGCTTGGCGCACTGCTGGCGGCTAACACTTATTTCAAACATTCCGACGATTTTCGCGGCACGATTGCGATGAGCGGCAGCTACGATATTTACAATTATCTCGAATATGAAAGATTTTATTTGATTGATGCGATCAAATATTTTATTGATAACGGTCTGATTCGCGCTTATTCGATCAATTCGGTGAACAAATACAGTTTGCTCAACCGTGAATCGCATCCGGGTTGGAAGGTCGAAATGCTTTCACGCTATGACCGCTACATTATAGAAGAAGTTTTGCCGCTCATCCGCAACGAATGCGGTGAAGACGCACGACCTTTGACGACGGGCGCGAGTTTGGGCGCATTGCTCGCGGCGAATACTTATTTCAAACATTCCGACAATTTTCGCGGCACGATTGCAATGAGCGGAAGCTACGATAT
Organism: Acidobacteriota bacterium; assembly: GCA_031412675.1. Taxonomy (GTDB): domain Bacteria; phylum Acidobacteriota; class Blastocatellia; order Pyrinomonadales; family Pyrinomonadaceae; genus JAFDVJ01. The sequence goes on from JANODL010000137.1 coordinate 2,112, forward strand.
TTACAACTATCTGGAAAGTTATTACGACGATAACGTCTATTTCAACAATCCGATGATGTATCTGAAACACCTCAACGACGATTATCATCTGCCGCGTCTTCGTGAGGCTGATTCAATCGTCATCGCCACCGGACAAGGCAACTACGAAGCACCCGACCGCAGCCGCGAATTTTCCGCGCTTCTGCATTCCAAAGGAATCCCGCATCTCTTAGACGTTTGGGGACACGATGTCGCCCACGATTGGGTCTGGTGGCGCAAAATGCTGCCGCATTTTTTGGGCAAATTTGTCAGCTAAACTTCTTTCTGAACAATAAGAAAAAGGCAAAATCTTGCGAGTCTCAAGATTTTGCCTTTTTACTTTTTACTTTTTACTTTTCTAACCGTCGCCTTTCTTGCCCTTGCGGGTTGTGCCTTCGATTTTCGGCTTTTCGGGCTGAGGTTCCTTTTTCGGAGTTGGCGCAGTTCCTTGTTTGATAGACGGTCGATCATCTGGACGCGGCGTATTTGTCGTCTTCGGAGTTGTATCGGTCGGAGTCGTATCCGTCGGCGTGGTCGTGTCCGTCGGTGTTATCGTGCTGGTTGAGCCGTCCTTGCTGATTCTCGTACTCGGCGTGTAATTTCCGAGTTTTTTGCCTTCCTGTTCGGCTTTTTCAAGCATTTCCTGCTGGTCGCGCTTCATTTGTTCATTGGCACGTTTGACCTCAGCCGGCATCGGCGGAATGTCGGGGAATGTGTCGCGTTTTTTATCCTTCATAAACGGAACCATAAATGCATTGAAATACGGCAATGCGCCGCCGCCGCCGGTCATTCCTTTGCCGAGCGATTCTTTTCGGAGCGGATTTCCCATCCAAATGCCGGTCACGTAAGTCGGTGTGTAGCCGATAAACCAGACATCCGTTTCGTCGTTCACCGTTCCGGTTTTTCCGGCTAATTGATGTCCGCTCGCGTTTGCGCCCGGAGCGGTTCCGCCGCCCGAAGTCACGCCGCGCATCATATCAACCATCGTCAGCGCGACATATTCGCTCGTCACCTTGAAAGATTTTTTGTCCCATTCCTCCAAAATACTTCCGTCGCGGCTGTAGACCTTGCGAATCAGATGCGGCTGGATGCGGATTCCTTTATTCGGAAACACCGAATAAGCCGAAACCATTTCGAGCAGAGACGCTTCGGACGCGCCCAATGCGGACGGCAAACTCGGTGCCATCGGATTGGTGATACCGAATCGGCGAACCATCTGCGCGCCGGTCTGAATGCCGACCTGTTCCAAAAGATGCACCGCTGCCAGATTGTATGATTTGGCGAGCGCGGTTTTCATCGGCACGTTCGGATGACTCAGCCCGCCGCCGTAATTTTGCGGCTGCCAGCCGCCGCGTTTGATCGGCGCACCGCTGACAGTTGATTCGGGAGTCATCCCGTTTTCGACCGCCGCCGTGTAAATAAAAGGTTTATATGCCGAGCCGGTCTGCCGCAAGCCCTGTGTCGCGTTGTTGAATTTATTGGTATGATAATCGTACCCGCCGACCATCGCGACAATCTCACCCGTATGCGAATTGATGCAAACTATCGAGGATTGAACTTCCGGCACTTGCGTCAACTCGACTTGCAAGGTTTGATTCTCGGCACCAACTTCCTTGACTAAAAATTCACAGAGAAATCCTTCTTTCAACTCATCTTTCGGCTGTTTACCGCTTCTGCCCATTTCTTTGGCGGTGACAAGTGCGGTAAATTTTCCGAAGCGAACCGTCGCTTCATTTTTAGCCGAATCAATTTTCGTGACCAAACCTTTGATGTATTCGCCTTTTTCGTATTCATCGCCAAACCAATCGGCGTGTTTAAACGAAGTCAGTTTGCGTTGAATTTCTTTTTGATCGGTTAGCGGCACCTCGTTGTCATCAACCAAAATGTTCTGATACTCGGAACGCCAAGATTGCCTCCGGTCATAACTTCGCAAACCTTCGCGAACGGCTTTGGTCGCGAGCTTTTGCGCGTCAACATTAATGGTCGTGTAAACTTTTAAACCGCCTTGCGCGACCCGCGTCGTGTATTTGTCTTCGAGATATTTGCGGATTTCTTCAACCGGATAATCCCACGCGGTTGATTTCGGCTGCGATTGATAATAAGCCGTGTCCGCGAGTTTGATTTGTTTGGCTTTTGCCGCCTCGATCTGCACCTGCGAATATCTTTCGGGGAAATATTTGCCCATTTGATCGAGCACGATGTCGCGGCGTTCCTGCGCTTTTTTCAGATTGCGCGTCGGCGAATATTCGGGCGATTTCGGAACCGCCGCGAGCAGTGCGGCTTCTTCCAAACTTAGATCTTTTAGTGCTTTGCCGAAATAAGTCCGTGCGCCCGCCTCGAATCCATACGAACCCGCGCCTAAAAAGACGTAGTTCATATACATTTCGAGAATCTGCCGTTTGGTATAAAACCGCTCGATTTGCAGAGCGACCATCCATTCGTTGACCTTACGCGTCAAGGTCTGATCTTTGTAAAGAAATAGATTCTTGGCAAGCTGCTGTGTAATAGTCGAAGCACCTTCCATTCTGCCGGTCGTCACATTTCTGACAACCACGCCCGCGATTCGGTATGGGTCAATGCCGATATGTTGATAATACCGATAATCTTCAATCGCAATCAGCGCATCTTCGACGTTTTGCGGAATGTCCGATTCCTTGATCGGAATTCGTTTTTCAATCGCAAATTCGGCTAAAATCGTTTCGCCATCGTCAGCATAAATCGTCGTTACCTGCGGCGGACGATAGGTTGCGAGCGCAGAAACTTCGACCGAATAACGCGAGTTGTTGAGATGATACGAAGCCAGAATTCCCGTTAAACCGCCTGCCGCAAGGGCAAGAAATAATGCGGTCGGAAACCACAAATATTTCCAAAACCCGCGCTGTTTTGATTCAACCGATTTGATTTCTTTTTCAACAATCTTTCTTTCTCTTGCCATAACCAACCTCTTTGAGTGGAGAGTAAAGAGTAGAGAGTGGAGCGTTTCAGGAAAGTTTTTAACTCTCCACTCGCTACTCTCTACTCTCCACTTTTTAATTAACAAATCTTCTCATTTTCACGCTGATAACAAAACCGATGGCGATAAATGTCGAAAGAATCGCCGAGAGTCCCGCGCTCATCAGCGGCAGCGGAACGCCGATGACCGGCAAAAATCCGAGTACCATTCCCATATTCATAAAAATCTGGAACGTCATTCCGCCCGCAATCGCCATAATCACCAACATTCCCGCGCGATCCGGTGCTTCGCGTGCGCCCGCGATCAGCCTTGACAATAAAATCGCGTAAGCCAGAAGTAATGAGATGCAGCCGACAAAGCCCGTATTTTCCGCCGTCACCGCAAAGATAAAATCGGTTTGCGGTTCGGGCAGAAATTTAAGTTTTGCCTGCGAAGTTTCCATATCGCCCTTGATGCCCGTCAAACCACCTTTGCCAACCGTAATCATTGACTGAATCGTGTGATATGCAAATCCGCGCGGATCGGCATTTTCGGGATTCAGAATAACCTCGATGCGTTCGCGCTGGTAACCTTTGATCTTTCCGGTTTCAACCCCGACCCAGTAAGCAACAGGCGTTAAAACCAAGCCAAGGACAAGCGCAATCACGACATATCTGATTTTAATTCCCGAAAGAAACAACACGACCGCGAGAAGCGGAAAATAGGTCATCGCCTGTCCCGCGTCCGGTTCGAGCAAAATCAAACCGACCGGCGCGGCTAAAATTGCACCGCCGATCAGAATTTCCTTTAATTTCAAACTCCCGCTTTTGCGTGCTCCGAAATATTTGGCAAGCATCAGCACGACGGGAATTTTGACAAATTCGGACGGCTGAAATTGCCCGATAATCGGGAGTTTCAGCCACGCCGTTTGACCGTTGACCTTGACACCTAAACCCGGCACTAAAACCAGTATCAGCAACAATAACCCGAACCCGTAAAAAATCGGCGCGGCATCAATGATCCGGCGGTAATCGCTGAAACCGACGACTACGAAGGCAACCAGCGCGATACCCAAACCAAAGATTTGTTTCGACCAGGTGCTTTCGGTCGGCGTGGCATTGTAAATCTGCCAAACACCGAAACTGACAATCGAAATGGCTGTCAGCGTCGTCAGCCAGTCAAAGTCCCTTAAATCGCGTTTTTCGATAATTGCTGCCATAGCTCTTAATCCACACTTTCCTGCTTGATATTTTTCACCGCCGGATCTTGATTCAAGACGTATCCTTTTTTCTTAATATAAGCCTCATAAACGCCTTTCACGGCGGGCGCGGCGTGGCTTCCGCCGAAACCGACATTTTCGATCAGCGCAATAACCGCGATTTCAGGTTTATAAGCCGGTGCAAAACTAACGAACCACGCGTGGTCTTTCTTTGCTCCAACGTCCTGACCAAGCACGGCAACCTGCGCCGTACCGGTTTTACCGGCAATGTCGAAGCCCGGAATTTTGATCGAACCCGCCGTTCCGCCACCCTGAACAACGCCCCACATTCCGTCAACCATAACTTTTTCCTGTTCAGGTGTCATCGGAACGATTTTCGGTTCAGGATGCTGAAAGCCGAAGCCTTCACGCGGAGTCCAGATAACCGGCTCGCGTTCGTTGCCGACCGCGCCGATCGGTTTAAATTCCTTCAAAAAGTGCGGCACATACATTTTGCCTTTGACACCGATGCTCGAGATTGCGCGCAACATCGAAATCGGGGTTGCGACAACCGTGTCTTGTCCGATCGAAGCATAAACCGTGCGAATGTCGCTCCATTTTCCTTCGCGTTTTTCGACTATCGGTTTCCAGCTTTTCGGCGATTGGGTAATTTTTTCGTTTGGCAGATCAACGCCCGTGCGCTTATCGAAATCGAAAGTTTCAACCATCTGGATCAAGCCTTCGATTTTCATCTTCAAAGCCAGACGGTAATAATAACCGTCGCACGATTTGGTAATCGCGTAGGACAGCGGCGGTGAGCCGTGACTACCCATACAGCGCGTAAATTTGTTGCCGATAGTGATTCCGCCGCCGCAAACCATATTCGAATTAGCGACCGTGATCACGCCTTGCTGAAGCGCGGCGAGCGATTCGGGAATTTTCCATGTCGAACCGGGCGGATAGCGTCCCTGAATGGCACGGTTGTAGAGCGGACGCGATTCGTCCTGCCAGTAGGCGGCAATTTGTTTGCGTCCCTCGGGCGTTGAGCTACCCTGTACAAAAATATTCGGGTCAAACGAAGGCAGCGAAGCCATCACCAGAATTTCGCCATTGTTCGGGTCGGTCGCGATAATCGTTCCGCGTTTTGTCACCGAATTGGCAAGCTGAGTTTCGGCGGCAAGTTGTAAATCGAGGTCAATCGTCGAAATCAAATCCTGTCCGGCTTGCGGCGGAACGACTTCGATCTCACTTTGCACGCGTCCGCGACTGTCCACGATAACCTTTCGATAACCCGGCTTGCCGCGCAAAAATTCGTCGTAATATTCTTCAAGCCCACCTTTGCCGACAACGTCGCCGGCACGCAAACCTTTTGCCTGAACTTCGGGTTTTTCCAAAGCCTTCGGACTGATTTCGCCGACGTAGCCGAGAACGTGCGCTAAGATTTCCTTATGCGGATAATATCTCTGCGGCTGAAGCTCGACGCGCAGTTCGGGATATTCCATCGTATGCGCTTCAACCCAGGTAATGTCCTGAATGGACGCATTTTCCTTCAAAACCAACGTATCAAACCCGCGCTGGCTTTTAATATAATTCAAACGCTCGATGACATATTGACGGTCAACATTCAAGCCTCGCGCATAATCGTCAAGGCGGTCGGTAACATCAATTTTTTTAATCGGTTCATTGGAAAGCGTGACATTATAAGTCGGGCGCGAATCAACGAGAATTTTACCGTTGCGGTCGAAAATCGCCCCACGCGGCGCGGGAATGGGGATCAGGCGAATGCGCTGGTTTTCCGCTTTCGTTTCGTAATATTCGCCTTTGACAACTTGCAGATAATAAAGCCGTGCGCCGAGAATTGACAGCAAAACAAACGCGATGACCTGAATTGTGCCGACTCGGATACCGAGATTTTGGGTATGGTCGTAAACTTTCATATTTCGAGTAGAGAGTAGAGAGTAGAGAGTGGAGAGTTCGGAGTTTTTTTACTTTTTACTCTCTACTCTCTACTCTCTACTCTCTACTCATCGTTTCCCTAAACGTATCGGGTTTCTTCGTCTGGTTTGACGGCGCGATGAAAAACTTCCGCGTTTATTACGCTTCAGGCTATCGACCGAAAAACTTCCTAAAATTAAATAAATTATCGTTCCCGCAATCGTCGTTCCGATCAGCGTATAAGAAATCGTCACCAAAAACGGTGCGGACGGCTCTTGTCCGAGCAAACGATGCAGTCCGTAAAATACCAAATCATCAATCAAACAAGCCCCTGCTATGACGGGTATCTGCAATAAAAGGTTGTCCAGATAGACGCGCCGCGCAATCTCCGAAACGGCAAATGCGATAAGGGTTTTAGAGAATCCGTTCGCACCTAAAAGTCCGCCGCTCAAAGCATCAATTGCGATGCCCGAAAGCGTTCCGAAAATGAGGGCTTTAATCGTGTTTCTCTGCAAGGCGGCATAGACAATAACTATCAAAGGAAAATCAACATACATAAATACGTCATGAACATTGCGGAGCGTCCATTGAAGTATGACTGCGATAATTACTGCTAATGTGATTTTTAACTGTTCCATTTTTTGAGTGAAGAGTAAAGAGTCGAGAGTCGAGAGAAAATCTTCTGACTCTCCACTTCTTACTCTTTACCCTCTACTTTTTCTTTTTATCGTCCTTCGTCACGTTTTGCAAAGTTTTTTCGTATTCGGGCTTCGGCGGCGGCTCATAAAGCAAAACGGCAACTTCTTCCATCGAATAAAGCCGCGCACTCGGCTTGATGAAAATCTGCTGTGTAACGGTTGCCGAACCGGGTTTAACTTCCGCCACTTCACCGATTTTCAAACCTGCCGGATAAATGCCGTCCTGTCCGGTCGTATAAACCATCTCGCCGATCTGAACTTCAATCGTGCCGGGAATATAACCCATTTCAAGCAATTCTATTTTACTGTTGCCGCTGACCACGCCGAGCGCGTTTGAGTTGCCAAGCTCACCGATGACACCGCCCAATCGCGATTTTTCTTCGGTAACGAGATTTATCTGGGCGGTGATCGGGCTGACGGCAATCACTCTGCCGATTAAACCTCCGTTATTGACAATGGGCATATTCAATTTTACGCCGTCGAGACTTCCGCGATTGATAATCGCCGAATCAAACCAGAGCGACGGGTCGCGTCCGATGATCTGTGCGGGCAGGATTTTGTATTTCGATTCGTTTTTTAGTTCGAGAAGTGACTTCAAACTCTCGTTTTCTTTCGTTAATTCTTCTTTCTGCTGAACTTCGACTTCGAGTTCCTGCACACGCTGTTTAAGTGCGTCGTTTTCGCTTTGCGCTGACCGTAAATTTGAAATTGATTGGAAATAATTGGTAACTGATGAAGTAATACTCGTCACGGGCGACTGCACAAAATTGGCAACCGCCTGTGTCCAAACTCTGATAACCCTTTCCTGAGAAGTTGTTTTGGCATCATACGCCATAAGCACGAAATTGCCCAACAAAAGGGCAATCATCAACCACGGCGTGAGTCTCCAAACTTCTTTCTGACTTCGCTCAACCATCTCTTTGAGTGGAAAGTGGAGAGTGGAGAGTGGAGAGAATTTTCTTAACTCTCCACTCTCCACTCTCTACTCTTAACTAACTACCTGTCATTAATGAATTATCCCATTTGACGCGCTTCAGAAGTTCAATATCTGAAAGCATTTTACCCGTTCCAAGCACAACCGAAGAAAGCGGATCGTCTGCCAAAACAACGGGCAAACCTGTTTCAATCATCAAGCGTTTATCCAGATTTTTCAGCAATGCGCCGCCGCCGGTTAAAACGATTCCGCGTTCGACAATGTCGGCGGAAAGTTCGGGCGGAGTGCGTTCGAGCGCAACGCGCACGGCGTTGATGATGGTCGAAACTGCATCGGAGAGAGCTTCGCGAATTTCTTCGTCCGTGATGGTAATGGTTTTGGGGATTCCTTCGATCAGGTTGCGACCGCGAACCTCCATCGAAAGCGGTTCATCAAGGGGAAACGCCGAACCAAGCGCGATTTTGATTGCTTCCGACGTGCGTTCGCCGATCAGCAGATTGTATTTTCGTTTAATGAATTGCGTAATGGCTTCGTCCATCTCGTTGCCGGCAACGCGCACGGCGCGCGAATAAACGATCCCCGAAAGCGAGATCACCGCGATGTCGGTTGTCCCGCCGCCGATGTCAACGACCATATTTCCGTGCGGTTCGGTGATCGGCAAACCTGCGCCGATTGCCGCCGCCATCGCTTCTTCGACGAGATAAACTTCCGAAGCCTTGGCGCGATACGCCGAATCTTCGACGGCGCGGCGTTCGACCTGTGTGATCTCCGAAGGAATTCCGATCACGACACGCGGACGCACCCACGATTTTCCGTTATGCGCTTTACGGATGAAATGCTGAAGCATTTTTTCCGTAACTTCAAAATTAGCGATTACGCCATCCTTCATCGGACGGATCGCGACGATATTTCCCGGCGTTCTGCCGAGCATCTCTTTTGCGTCGCGCCCGACGGCTTCAACCTGATTGGTAACTTTATTGATTGCAACTATCGAGGGTTCTGAAACAACAATTCCGCGACCTTTCGCGTAGACGAGTGTATTGGCGGTTCCCAAATCAATCGCCAAATCACTCGAAAATAAACTAAACAAAGACTTAAATGCCATTTTATATTAAATTTTCCGTGTTAAATTCTTATTTTAAAAAGTTTGTGTTTGAAAAGGAAGAGAATCGCTCTTTAAAAACCGCCAGAGCTTCTGTTAAAAGAGAAGACTTTCGCCCCAAACATTAACTATTAAGCATACACTTATTTTATTAAGTTTTTCCAACTAAAAATCATAAAAATCTTTTTTTTTTTTTAAAGGCAAAAAAAATTAGTGATAATTCATTTTGACTTATCACTCATCGCGGATTTTTTTGCAAAAATCGTTTATTTTTCTTTGGCTATCAGCGGTTCATTGACACCGTCCGTAGATTTCGTGACCGGAATCACGTAATTTTCACCTTTCGGAACGCTCGATTCCGTTTCGAGCGCGGCGGCTAAAACATCGCTGATATATTTGGCGGGAATAATTTCGAGTTCGGCGCGAACATCTTCGGGAATTTCTTCGATGTCGGCTTCATTGCGTTCGGGCAAAATTATCCGCCGAATTCCGGCGCGATGCGCGGCGAGAATTTTTTCTTTGACTCCGCCGACCGGAAAGACCAAGCCGGAAAGCGTGATTTCGCCCGTCATCGAAGTATCCGAACGAACTTTTCTGCCCGTGTAAAGCGAAGCCATTGCTGAAGCCATCGTGACACCCGCGCTCGGACCGTCTTTCGGAATCGCGCCCGCCGGAACGTGAACGTGAATGCCGTTTTGCTTAATTATTTCCGCGTCAATTCCGAGTTCCGCCGCATGTGACCACAAGTAAGAACGCGCCGCTTGCGCCGATTCCTTCATCACTTCGCCGAGTTGTCCGGTCAGCGTCAAACCGCCGCCGCCCGGAAGCATCGTCGCTTCGATAAACAAAATCTCGCCGCCCATTTCCGTCCAAGCCATTCCGGTCGCCACGCCCGCCGGCAAATCGCTTCTTGATTCTTCAGGATAAAATCGCGGTGCACCGAGGAAAGGTTTAATGTCGTTTGCCGTAATCGTAACTTTTTCGGTTTGCCCTTGCGCGACGCGCAGAGCGACTTTTCGCGCCAGATTTCCGACGGTTCTTTCGAGTTGGCGAACGCCCGCCTCGCGTGTGTAACGCGCCGTCAGAAGATTGATCGCGTCATCGGTAATTTCGATTTGGTCAGACTGCAAACCATTTTCCTTGACTTGACGCGGAATCAGATATTGCTTGGCAATATTGAGTTTTTCCGCATCTGAATAACCCGCAAGATTGATGATTTCCATACGGTCACGAAGCGGCATCGGAATTGGACCGAGTTGGTTTGCCGTTGCGATAAAAAAGGTTTTCGATAAATCGAACGGTAAATCCAAATAGTGATCGCGGAACGTATTGTTTTGCGCCGGATCGAGAATTTCCAGCAGTGCCGCCGCCGGATCGCCGCGATAATCGTTGCCCATCTTGTCAATTTCGTCGAGCATCAGCACGGGATTATTTACGCCGACGCGCCTGAACATCTGAATAATTCGTCCCGGCATCGCGCCGACATAAGTCCGCCGATGACCGCGAAGTTCGGCTTCATCGCGCACGCCGCCAAGCGAAATTCGGTCGAATTCGCGCCCGAGCGCACGCGCAATCGAACGTCCCAAAGATGTTTTACCAACTCCCGGCGGTCCGACAAAAAGGATAATCGGACTTTTTGAATCGGGACGCAGTTTGACAACCGCAAGCGATTCGAGAATCCGCTTTTTGATGTCTTCCAAACCGTAATGATCTTCGTCCAAAACCTTCTGCGCTTCGTTCAAATCGAGTTTTTCCTCGCTCGATTTTTTCCAAGGCAATTCCAGAACGTATTCGAGATATGTTCGGATAACGTGATAATCGGGCGCGGCTTGCGGAAGCTGTTCCATCCGCTTGAGTTCGCGTTCGGCTTCTTTGCGGATTTCTTCGGGCAAATCGGCGGTTTCGAGCCGTTCGCGCAATTGTGCGGCTTCAGCTTTTTCGCCGCCCTCGTCGTCGCCGAGTTCTTTTTGAATCGCCTTCATCTGCTGGCGCAAAATGTAATCGCGCTGCGATTTGTTCATTTCGTTCTGCGCTTCGCTCGCGATTTTCGAGCGAATCTGCATAATTTCGAGTTCCTTTGCCAATGCACCGTGCGTCAGCATCAGAAGTTCGTCAGCCGTGTTCGATTCGAGCATTCTCTGCTCGGTTTCAACGCCCAAATCCAGCACCGACGCGAGAAAATAGGAAAGCTGAACCGGATTGTTCTGCGACATCACCGCCATTCGCACTTCGGGCGGAACTTGCGGCAAAAGCGCGAGAGCCTCTTGAATCATTCCCTGAATGTTGCGTTTCAAGGCTTCGACTTCTTCGTCGTCCGTTACCTTCAAATCAGGCAAAATCTCGACTTTCGCCTTCAAAAACGGTTCTTCCTGCGCCCAATACAAAATTTTCACGCGGTCAATGCCCTGCACGATCAATTGCATCACGCCGTCGTTCCGCATCATTCGTTTGATGTTGACGATTGTGCCGATTTCGTAAAGGTCAACGGGTTTGGCATCGTCGCCCGTCACGTTTTCGGTTTTGGTCGTGATGCAGCAAATCAGTTTATCTTCCGTCGCCAGCGCGGCTTCGACCGCCCGCACGGAGCGCGTCCGACCGACCGCGAGCGGCACGATTGTTTCGGGAAAAAGCGTCGTATTTTGCAAAGGTAAAACTGCAATTTCAAATTGTTGCGGAGTTGTCACCGTTTCTCCGCTCGGTATTCGCGTATTTTCAGTGTTTTCAGCCATAAAATTTTTAAGTTCAGCTAAGATGCGTTTTTCGCTCAGGGTTTTGCCTTTCCTCCTTTCCACAGGTTGATGATGAGCAAGCCGTTGTCAAAATTATGTTCGATGCTTGCGCCGTCAATTGACGCGGGAAACTTTAAAACCTTTTCAAAACGGCTGTAGGTAATTTCCATCTGATGATAAGAAACGCCCGCCGAACACGATTTGTCGCGCCGCGTTCCGACGATGGAAAGCACATTGCCTTGAATTTCAATCTCGATGTCTTCCGCCGAAACGCCCGCCAACTCAACTTTTACAAGCCAGCCGTCGGGCGTTTGATAAACATCCGCCGACGGATACCAAAGCTGACCCGAACGAACATCTTTCGACGAACCGAGAAATTGAAAATAACGATTGATTGATTTAGCCATTTTGTTCTTAAAAAAATAGTCCTACGGTGTTTTCTTAATATCGTCGCCAAGCGATTTGACCGCCTGTTTTAACAAATTGGTCCCGGTTAAATTTAATAAGCGCAATCCCAATAAAATGGATTTCTGCCGATTTGCTATCGTCTGGTCAGTAATGATAATAGCGTCAAGCGCGGCAATATCGCGCCCGATTGCTTCTTGCTCTTCTTTTGTAAGGTTTTGCATCAGCAAAAAACAATAAGTCGGCAACAAGGCTTTGGCTTTGTCAAACGAGACATCCTTCATAATATCGCCGACTTCGAGGCTTCTCGACCAACCGCGCCGACGGTCAACTCCGCGGTCAGCCGCGCCAAGCAAAATCTGCAAAATCAAAACCGGACCAAAATTGATGTCCGAATTTCCAATCCGAAAAATAAAAAGCGAACTACGAAACAAAGCCATTGCGCCGAGTCCGGCAATCAAAACTTGTTTGTAAGCATCTTGAAGCGGTTCGCCGCCCGTTATCCAACCGAAAACACGAATAAGATTCAAAGCTCCAACCGAAGCCAAACCATTGACCATTACATAAAGAAATGCCGCCCAACTCCACAATGCGCGTTGCGGTTCGTCCCGATACCGCGAAACCAGTTCGGCAATTCCAAAAAGTGCGCCTAAAATAAAAGCCATCAGATAGCTTGAAGCGATTATAAAATCGTTTGTCGGCTTAAAATCAAGCAAGCCGAAACCGCGCACAATCAGCAAAACGATACTCGAAAGCGTTCCGCAAATTAAAATGTAAGAAATTCCTTCGACACTAAACAGCTTGAGCGTCGGGCTGTTCCGCGAAAGTAACCACACCCAAACAAAACCGAGAAGAAGACCTAAACCCAAGACGATACCGTAAGTTAGATAAACCGCGAAATCGCTCATTTCGACTAACCTCCAATATCCAATCTCTTTAAACCGTTGTCAGTAATCTGCACTACCTTGATTTTGGTTTGTTTGACCGAATCAATATATTCTAAAAATTTAATTTCCTGAGATTTTTCCAGTTTTTCCAATACCGAACTCGCGGTCAAAAGCGAAATTCCCAGTTCCTTTTCACAAATTTCCATCAGTCGTTCGACGGTCGGCTCCAGTTGCTTTATGAAACGCAAGACGTTTATTTCTTGCTCACTATCAGGCTGATTAGCGGACATTCGTTTCTGCTCTTGTTCCTGTAAAGTCTTTAAATACCAATAATACTTTTCGTTACCTTCATTCGGTTTTGATTCTATATTACTCATTTTATTTTCTCCAAAAAGCCGCGCCGCTTGAAATTTCTTCTAAGGTTTCGGCGATTTCGCGTTCGTCTTCGGTTTCGAGCGCAACGTCCGCCATTGCAATAATGCCGACGAGTTCGCCTGCGTTGTTGACAATCGGCACGCGGCGGACTTGTTTATCGCCCATCAGACGAATCGCTTCAAAGGCAAAATCGTTTTCGCTGACGGAAAAAACTTCCGCCGTCATCACGTCGCCGATTGTCGTCGAAGCATCTTTTCCGTCGGCGATTGCCCGCACGACAACATCTCTGTCCGTGACGATTCCGATGAGCTTGCCGTCTTCGACGACCGGCATCGCGCCCATATCGCCGTCGCGCATCAGCGCGGCAACTTCCTGCAAAGTCGTGGCGCGATTCGCCGTTTTAACATTGCGCGTCATAATTTCCCGGCACCGCCGCCGCGCATTTTCCGAAAAGGTCTTTTCACTCATTCCAAATAACCTCAACTTTTCTTTCGATTATTTTTATTTTCATAGACCGGAAGAAATAAAGCAAGCCTTTTGATTTTGGATTTTGGATTTTGGATTTTGGATTTGCTAACCTCTAAACTTAAACTCATAAGTTTTGTGATTGGAAAATGTCAAAATATCGTGAAAACAAGCGCAAAGCAAAGCGCGAAGGAAAATTAATTACTGTCGGAAAAGTCGAAGCCGTTCCAATGGGGCGCGGCGCGACCGTCAAGCTCAAGGACGGCACGGAAGTCGCGCTGTTTAATGTCAACGGAAAATTATCGGCAATCGAAAATTTCTGCCCGCACAAAGGTTATCCGCTCGCCGATTCGCGGCTTTACGGCGGAATCGTCGAATGCGATCTGCACGGCTGGCGTTTCGATGTCGCTTCGGGCGAATGTTTCACGAAAAAAGACTGCTCGCTCGAATCCTACGAAGTCGTCATCGAAGACGGCTGGATCAAGATTATGGTTTAATCGAAAGTCCTTTGACTTAACTCATTAAATCTGCGTAAAATACACGAACTTTCCATTTCTAAAATATCGAATTTCCGGTGGCGGAGATTTGTCTTTTCAGAACAATTTTGTTTTTACCCCTTAAAAGACAAATGTTGAATCTGCTTTTCGACATTTTCCGAATGAAAACCATTTGTTAATAAAATTTTGGAGGATTTTAGTTTGTGTTAAAAAAATTAGTTTTTGCCTTTTCTCTGCTTCTCTTTTTCTCGGTTCAGTTTGCAAATGCGGCACGTCAGGTCGGACCGATTGACGTTTCGGGCGAGATTAACGGTGCGCCGTATCGCATTGTTGTTCCGGCAAACTGGAACGGAACGCTTCTGGTCTATGGTCACGGCTACCGCGATAAAGCCGACCATCCGGGCGAAATAGACAATCGCAATCCCGACATCGCGCCGGGCGGAAATGCGGCGCAGCAGCAGGCTTTTGCCAACCAGCTTTTAGCGCAGGGCTACGCGCTGTCCGGTTCGGCTTACAAAGACAACGGCTGGGCGGTCGAAGAAGGGGTGCAGGATTTGAAAAACCTCGTGACGCATTTTCGCGGCACGGTCGGTCAGCCCGACCGCACGATTCTCTGGGCGTTTTCGATGGGGACGGTGATCGGCTTCAAGAGTATGGAGCAGTTCGGCGGAATCTATGACGGCGCATTGTGTGCCTGCGCGGTCGGCGCGGGCGCAACGCAGTCGTGGGATTCGGCGGGCGATCTGGCGCTGGCTTACGACACGGTTTTCGACATGCCCGCAACGTGGGGAACTTTCGGCGACGTGCGTGACGACATTGATGCGGAATCGGAAGTCTATCCGAAACTTTTCGGCGAAGTCAGCAATCCGGCAAATTTTGCGAAATTTGAGTTTATCCGTCTGGTCGTCGGAACACCGGGACGCGGAATCCCTGTTCCGCCGCCGACACCTTCGCCGACTTCCTTTTATCCGAACTGGATTTTTACCGATATGTTTTTCTCGATGGAAGCACGCTCGGAACTCGAACGCCGCGCCGGCGGTCCGATCGTCCAGAATTTGAATCGTGATTACAATCTGACTCCGGCGGAAAGAGGGTATTTAACAGCTCTCGGAGTTTCGCCCGCCGATATTGAATTGTGGCTGGCGACAATGAACGGTTCCAGATACGTCGACGCGCCGAACTATTCGCGCAATTACGTCGAACGAAACGCGAATTATTCGGGCAAAATCAAAAATCCGGTGCTGACGATGCACACCGTAATTGATCCGCTCGTGACTGTTTCGCAAGAACGCGAATACGCCGAAACCGTCAACAACGCGGGACGCGGAAATTTATTGTTCCAAACCTACACAAATGGCAATGGGCATTGCACGTTTTCGGGACTGCAATTGCTGACCGCCGTCAATGCCATCAACACATGGGTCAAAGACGGCACCAAACCGACTGCGGCGACATTTCCGGCTTCGTTCGGCTTCGTTCCCGGCTTCGTCCCGCCGCCGATGAACCAACCATAATCTGATTTTGGATTTTGGATTTCGGATTTTGGATTTGAAATACAAAAAGGCGATGATTTCACTTGAAATCATCGCCTTTTTCATTTTTCACTTTTCATTTTTCACTTTTCACTTCTCACTTCTCACCCGTCATCGCCGATTGCTTCGACCGGACACACCGATAATGCTTCTTCGCAAAGTTCAATTTCCTCATCGGTTTCGGGTTGTTTGTAAACGTATGAATAACCGTTTTCGTCGTCGCGTCTGAAATTTTTCGGCGAAGTGTCGCGGCAGACATCGCAATCAATACATTGCGAGTCAACGTAAAATTTCCCGCGTTTATTTTCGGGTAGTTTGTCTTCGATTTCCGCCATTATTTATAAATTGATTTGATCTTTTTGCCATAACGAAACGGGAAACTGTCGCGGCGCAAGATTTCGACGCGGTTCAGGGCGTATATGTCCCAATCGTTCTCAGTCCCGTAAACGGTCGAAAAAGCGGCTTCGTAACCGGCTTTTTTGATTGCTTCCTTGGCAAAATCGGTAAAAAAACCAGCCGGATAAGCAAAAGTCGAACATTCTTTCTGCGTCAAATTTTCGATAATTTTCTTTGATTCGGTAACTTCGCGCTCGATTTCCTCGTTGCCGATTTGGTTAAACAATGCGTGGCTCAAACTGTGCGAAGCAAACTCGATTCCGTTTTGCGACATTTCGAGAATGTCCTTTTCCGAAAGATGCTCGCGCCGTCCTTCGCCTTCCGCCGTCACTTTATCGGTATTTTGTCCGATGCACGACGTAACCAAAAAAATCGTCGCCTTTGCGCCGTATTTTTTCAAAACCGGAAAAGCGTGTTGATAATTATCCTTCCAGCCGTCGTCAAAAGTTACCGCAATCGCCTTGGAAGGAAATTCGCCGTTTGCGCGGTAAAATTTGATTAATTCGCAAGCCGTGTAAAATTCGTAGCCTTTCTTTTTAAGGTATGCAATCTGCCGCTCGAACTTTTGCGGAGCGGTAAATGCACCGCGAATTTTGACATCGGCGGTCGGCAAATCAATCTTATGATAGAGCAAAGCAGGAACTTTCATTTACAGATTCGGGTTTTCAAAAATACTGATGTCGGAATCGCCCCGCGTCAAAAACCAGTTTTTAGGATTATACAATAAATCCTGCCGTTCATCCGATTTCACCATAAATTGCAGCGGATTTTTGACGCGCCAAAAGCCGAAATGTGCAAGCCTTTCTTCGACTAAACCGTCAAGCGCATCGGTTACCAAACCGCCCGCTTGCCGTTGGGCGGCGATTCTCAAAGATTCCTCTAAAAGCGCGTCAATTATCTTTTTCGGATTATTAGGATGATAACAAATATCGCTAATCGCGGCTTTCGGAACGGCTCCGTTTGCGCCCGTTTTGCGAAAAAACAGAACCGCGTAACCGAGCAGTTTCGCGCCTTCATAATAACCGATAATGTCGAATTTCTTTGCGGGCTGGCGCAGAAATTGCCATTCGAGATATTTCACATCACGCCGGACGGCGCACGACCATTGCGATTCGGCTTCCGCCCAAAACTTTTTAAAAGATTCATCGAAATTTTCCACAACGCGCACATTTTTGTTTTCCTTAAAACGCGGGCGAAACGGCGCGAAAGCAAAATTTACGGTTTTCCGCAAAGCATTGAATTTTGCAATTTCGCGGATGTCGTTGGCGGGAAAAAGCGGTTTATGAAAACGCGGAACATTGACGATAATTTTATAGCCCGCGTCCTGCAATAATTTTGTCGAGCCTTCCTGCGCGGCGGTATTGATGACCAAGCCGAAAGGAAATTCGTCGTGCGCCGCATTGACTAATTTTTTCGCCAAACCGCGCCGCCGGAATTCGGGCGCGACAATCATATCGAGAATCCAAATCGCTTTGCGCCGCGCGCCTTCGACATTAACTTCAACCGGAATCGTGCCGACCTGTCCGACAATTTGTGCGCCGCTTTTGGCAACCCAAATCGGCAAATTTTCAGCGTCCTTGTATGGAGTTTGCCGGTAATGCCAATCCCAGAATTTCACATCGCTCATCCGCGGATTATCGTCGTAAGCCCTTTGCAGAAAGGCAATTGCCTTATCCTTATCGGACAATTTCAGATTCTCGATGATGATCTCTTCCGGCATTTCGGCGGTTAATTCTCAGTTCTATTTCGCTTGATTTTTCTCTGTGAAATTAATCATCCGCTCAAGCGCAACGAGCGCGAAATGTTTTGTTTCGTCGTCCACGACAATTTCATTGACGACATTTCCTTCGAGCAGATTTTCCATCGCCCACGCCAGATTTTGCGGCGCGATGCGATACATCGTCGCGCACATACAAAGGTCGGGCGCGAGCAAATGAATCTCTTTGTCGGGAAATCTTTTTGCCAGACGATTGACGAGATTGACTTCCGTGCCGATTGCCCATTTTGACCTCGACGGCGCGTTTTCGACCGTTTTGATGATAAAACTGGTCGAACCGTCCAAATCCGCTAACTCGACGACTTCACGCGGACATTCGGGATGAACGATGACTTGAACATCGGGAATTTGCTTGCGAATCAAATCAACGTGCCACGGCTTAAAACGCCCGTGAACCGAACAATGTCCGCGCCAGAGAATCAATTTTGCTTCGTGCAGTTCTTCTTCAGTGTTGCCGCCGAGTTCTTCGTGCGGATTCCACAAAACCATCTTGTCGAGCGGAATTCCGAATTTCGCGCCCGTATTTCTTCCCAAATGCTGGTCGGGAAAGAAAAACATTTTGTCGAATTCTTTAAGATAAACATCGAAAAGTGGAACGGCGTTCGACGAAGTGCAAACCACGCCGTCATTGCGACCGCAAAAGGCTTTGATCGCGGCGGTCGAATTCATATATGTAATCGGCGCGACCTTGTTTTTCAAAACACCGATTTCGCGCAGCTGTTCCCAGGCATCTTCGACCTGTTCGATATTCGCCATATCCGCCATCGAACAACCCGCGCCGAGATCCGGCAAAATCACTTTTTGATGCGGCTGACCCAAAATATTCGCCGATTCCGCCATTAAATGCTCGCCGCAGAAAACGATAAATTCCGCTTCCGTCTGCGAAGCCATCACCGAAAGCTGATAAGAATCGCCCGTCAAATCGGCGTGCGCGATAACGTCGTCGCGCTGGTAATGATGTCCGAGAATGACAACCCGCGAACCCAATTCTTTCCTCGCAAACTCGACGCGTTCGGCGATTTCCGCGTCCGGCATTACGAGATAATCTTCAATCGGTCTGACTGCTTCTAAAACTGCTGACATTTTTCTAAATTTCCTCTTTAATCGTTTCGTGAATAAGTTTTATCCAATCAATCCGCTTCAATTCACTTGCGCGAAAAAGCAATTCGGTTATCTTTTCGCTTTGCACATTATTCAAACAAATACTTTTCTCGATTTCTTTGTAAGTTTGACCTTGCAAACGGTGAAACTTGACACTTTCGCCGTCGAAACGCCAGACTTCTTCGATGCCTAAATCGGCAAAAATCGGGAATTTCGGCAACGAACCGTGCGTGATGTCAATTTCGATTACGAGTTCGGGCGCAGGGTCTTTCGATAAATCTATCTTTGTTTTTTTGCGGAGCATTTCTGCGTTTTTGAAGTAAAACGTCGCGTCGCCTTCAAAACCTTTTTTCTTTGATTCCCTGCGAAATGTTGTCGAAGCCGCATTTTAGTAATCAATTTCCAAAATTCTGGCAATTTCCGTGACGAGTTCGGAAAGGTCTTGTTTTAATTTTTCGTGTTCGTAACCCAACACGATAATTTCCAAATCTCCTTCGTTATAAGCAAAATGCCGATTGCCGACTTCTTCGTGCTCGTCTAAAATCCGCTCATAAGTTTTCCAACTGATGCCGTGAAGAACAACTCTTTCAACAACATTCGTTGAAACACCCGTATCTTTTTTCGGAATTGATTCTAAAACTGCTGACATTCTTTTAAAACTCCTTACTTTTTTAGATGTAAACCAAGCTTACTTCGTAAAGAAAAATCATTACACTTTGAGAAAATTTTCGCAAGTAAATCTATTTTGCCAATTACCGTTTCAACATTACTTTATTGGGCTTCCAAGATATTCTTTATACAGAATTGGCAAATTTTTTAGTGCTTCTGAATCCGACGAAAAGCGATCTCGGAAATCATTCCAATTTATCATTTCAGGTATGTTATATTTTCGCGTCATCCATCCCAGAAAAGGTGTAAAGGCAGAGTGAGATGCGTGATTGCCAACATTTGCACCCATCCCAAAGCCTTCAAGTAAAGCAACTGCTTCATTGAATGAGCCTTTTGAAGTATACATTTGGGGACGTTTACAGAACGCCTCTAAATATTCCACAAATTCATTTTCAGGCATCGATGGTCTTTTCATATCAATTATTTTTTACAAAAAAAGGACGAGAACTTTTGTTCCTCGTCCTTTTAGCTTTTTTCCAATCAGATTAAACGTCCAGATTTTTAACGTCGAGCGCGTTTTGTTCGATAAATCTTCGGCGCGGTTCGACCTGATCGCCCATCAAAACGGTGAAAATTTCGTCCGTTTCAATCGCGTCTTCGATGCGAACTTGCAGAAGCGTTCGTTTTTCGGGATCCATCGTCGTTTCCCAAAGCTGTTCGGGGTTCATTTCGCCCAAACCTTTGTAACGCTGGATTGATAAATCCTTTTTCGCCGCCGCCATAATTTTTTCAAGTAAAACTTCACGCGAATTAACGGTTTCCGATTTTCCGTTATCGCCTAAAATGAACGGCGCGGGAAAATCGTTTTCCAGCATTCGCTTGAGTTCAATCGTTTTTTGAAATTCGACGTAGCTTGCCTTTTCCCAGTCAAAAATAAGTGTCGTTCCGTTCGGAAAAGTAACTTGGATTTCCGAAAGTCCGTGCGCTTCGTCGTTCAAAATATCAGTTTTGTAGCCGGCTTCGGAAACTTTTCCTTCGACCTGCACCATCAAATCTTCCGAATCGAATATTTTGCGGAGTTTGACGGTATTGTTCGCCAAAACTGCCGTAAAACCATCAATCAAAGCATTTAGAAGTTTTGCATCGTTATTCAAACGGCGAACGAAGCGCGAAAAATATTTTTGATATTCGACAATCCGTTCAAGATTTTTCGCCAGCTCACGTCCGGCAACTTCACGTTCTTTTGATTTGACGACCAGATCGTCGGTCGCCTGTTTCATCATAAAACGAAACATTTGTTTTTCGTCCTTGATGTATTCCTCGCGTTTGCCGCGTTTGACTTTGTAGAGCGGCGGTTGGGCGATGTAAACGTAGCCTTTTTCAACCAACTGCGGCATTTGACGATAGAAAAACGTCAAAAGCAGCGTGCGGATGTGCGAACCGTCAACGTCCGCGTCGGTCATCAGACAAATTTTGTGATAGCGAAGTTTCGTCACATCAAAATCGTCCTTGCCGATACCCGTGCCGAGCGCGGTAATCAAAGCCTTGATTTCGCCGTGTCCGAGCATTTTATCGAAACGCGCTTTTTCGACGTTCAGGATTTTACCTTTCAAGGGTAAAACAGCTTGATTCTTACGGTCGCGTCCCTGTTTCGCCGAGTTATGAACAAAAATTCCGCTTGCCAGCGCAAAATTATGCGTGTTTGGAACTTCCAAATCATAAACATCAATCCGTTCGCTTAATTTTTCGATTTTGACGATTCGGTGATTGTAGTTTGTAACCGTTTCACAAACTCTCGAAATATCGCCATCGAAAAATCTTTCACAAAACTTATCAAAACGAAGCAAGGCTTTATCTTTCGATTCAAGACGACGATTTTGGTATTTTTCAACATCAATTTTGCCGTTTTCGATTTCGATTTGTTTCAAAGCCGAAAGCGTTTTGCTGTAATAAGTTTTTTCCAAAGACGCTTTACGTTTGGCGCGAAACTCATCTGTCCATTGTTTTGAAGTTTCTTTTCTGCGCCATTCAAGCAAACTTTTATCTTTCCATTGCTCTTTAGCGATTTCGGAAAGTTGTTTTTTCGCTTGCGGATTTTCTTCATAAAATTTACTGGTTCTTTCCGATTGCGCGGCACGATTTTCTTCCTTGCTCCAATATTCTTTCTGCACTTTGTCTAACTGTTTGTGGTTTTGCTCACGATATTCGGCGTTTGTCTCATAAAACTCTTTCCATTTATCCGTCATAAATGCTTTGTAGTCTTCATTCTGCCATTGTGCTTTGGCTTGCTCAGACAAAATTTGACGAGTTTCAGGTTGTTTCATCCGCGCCTTCATTTTCTCGCTATACTCTTTTGTTTTATGTGCCTGTCTTGATTTTTCAATGACATCTGGACGGCGTAAAGTTTTTTCGATGTGTCGGTGATGAAGCGCAATATGGTCTTTCGACATCATTCGCAAAATATTTGTCGGATTGTTGTTGAGTTTATTAAAGTCAACGTGATGCCGATGCGTTCCGGCTGATTTTTCATAAACGCCGTTTGCTAAATTAAATTTATCAGCCAAAACGTGTGTGTAATTCCAGCAGTCAAGTGCCGGATTCCAAACCATTTCGTAACCGTCAAGACCTTTTTGAGTTGCGTTTCTCTCAGAAAGTTTGCGATATAAAGGCATCAGCGAATCTTCGAGTGTTAAATTTTCCGCCGCTTTATAACTGCCATCGCGCAACATAAAACGATGATCGGGTGTGCAAATCAATTCTTCACCATTATCTAAAATAACTTTAATGACTTCGGCGTTTTGTTTTGTGCAGCGCACATCTTTGATTTCACCAACCGCAATTTCGCCTTTTTCGTTTATTGTGTAGCAGTAATTTTGCCTACCTGCCTCTTGCTCCTCAATCAATTCTAAGAAGTTTAGACTTCGGTTATCTATAAGCGAAATAAGGGTTTGTGCCGACCAGCAACCGCCAGCACTGTCACCTTCGACCAGATAAATTTCCGAAAGCGCCGGGTCTTTTTCCTGACAATCGGCAAGTTTGCCGGGAAGTGTTGAAGTTCCCAATGCGCTTTTGCGGACGATTTCACGCGCTTTTCGCGCCGCATCACGCGCCCGTGCGGCATCAACCGCCTTTCCGACGATTTTCTTTGCCACAGCCGGATTCTGCTCGAAAAATTCGCCGAGCTTTTCGTTCAAAAACGATTCGACCTGACCTTTGACGGGCGAATTGAGTTTTCCTTTCGTTTGTCCTTCAAATTGCGGTTGCGGAATTTTGACGGAAATCACGGCGACCAAACCTTCGCGCACGTCATCGCCCGTGAGCTGTGTTTTCGAGTTTTTCAGTAAACCCGAACTTTCGGCGTAAGCATTAATCGTCCGCGTAATCGCGCCGCGAAAACCCGAAAGATGCGTTCCGCCGTCAACCGTATTGATATTGTTGGCAAATGAAAAAATCTTCTCGTCGTAAGAATCGTTATACTGCATCGAGATTTCGATTGATAATTCGTCGGCAATATGCTCGAAATAAAGCGGCTCAGGATGCAGCGGCGATTTGTTTTTGTTTAAATGATGAACGAATTCGGCAATTCCGCCTTTGTAATAAAATTCGTGCGATTTTTCGGTTTCCTCGCGCTCGTCCTTGATAAAAATGCGGATGCCTTTGTTCAAAAATGCTTTTTCGCGCAGACGTTCCGAGAGTTTTTCAAAACTATAATCGGTGACTTCAAAAATAGTTGAATCCGGTTTGAAAGTGATCTTTGTTCCGCGCCGCGTGCTTTTGCCGGTTTCTTTAAGCGGAGCAACCGCAATTCCGGTCGCAAATTCCTGCTCGTGCGTTTTGCCGTCGCGCCAAATTTCGACCTTCAGCCATTCGCTTAAAAAATTTACGCAGGAAACGCCAACGCCGTGCAGTCCGCCCGAAACTTTGTATGAGTTTGAATCGAATTTGCCGCCCGCGTGAAGAACGGTCAAAACGACTTCCGCCGCCGAAACGCCGAACTGCTCGATGATTCCGGTCGGAATTCCGCGTCCGTTGTCTGTCACGGTAATCGAATTATCAATGTGAATCGCAACCTCAATCGTATCGCAATAACCCGCGAGAGCTTCGTCAACGGAGTTATCAACTACTTCATAAACAAGATGATGCAGTCCGATTTCACTTGTTGAGCCGATATACATTGCCGGACGCATCCGCACAGCTTCGCGTCCTTCCAGAGCGGTAATCGAATCTTCGTCGTAATCATCTTTTTTCTTTTTCATTTCTTCTTTTGCTATTGCCAATTTATATATTCCCCTCTTTAAGATTTAAGTGTTAAAAGTTAGTTAAATTATAGCATTTTTGTAAGAATTAAAACAGCGCGAAAAAGCAACAAATATCTTATTCCCGAAGCATTTTAGCCGTTCCGTTTTCGACTGTAAAAATCTCGACATTTGTGCCGAATCTTTCGAGGAAACTTTCTTTTGAGGTCGTCACGAAGGTTTGTGTTTTATCGCTCAAAAACTCCAAAAGTTGTCCGATGCGTTTGTAATCGAGTTCGGCATCAATGTCGTCGAGCAGAAAGAGCGGATATTCTTTGTTTTGCTCGAAATAAACCGAAACTGTGGCAAGTTGTAAGATTAAAAGTGCGCTTCGCTGTTGTCCGCTCGAACCGTATTTTCTGAGGTCATGTCCGTCGAACAGAATGTCTAAATCATCGCGGTGCGTGCCGATCAGCGCGTGTCCGCTGGCGAGTTCAGCTTGCACGCGCAAGTTTAATCTTTCTCCCAAAAGCGCGGCGTAATCCGACAAATCGCCCTTGCCATCGAGCGATGAAGTGTAACGAATCGAAACTTCTTCCTTGCCGAAAAGTTTTTTCTCCAAAACTTCATTCAACCTTTCGACATACCGAATCCGCGCTTTATGAATCCGCGCCGCGAGATGAATTAACTGTTCATTCCAAGGTTCGAGCAATTCCGCCACTCTTTCGAGCGAAAATCCCTTGTCTTGCGCCGATTGAAGAAGCGAGTTTTTCTGCCGGATGACGCGGTTGTAATCGGTTAATGTCTGGACAAACGGCGGATAAATCGAAACGATTCCGCCGTCCAGAAATTTGCGCCGCGCTTCGGGCGTTCCGCGCACCGTTTCGAGTTCGTCCGAATTAAAAATGACCGCGTGAAGCTCGCCCAAATAACGATGAATCGTTTCTTTTTTGTTATTGACCGACAAAGTTTTCGTGTTTCCCTGCAAAAAGACTTGCAAATTGCGGTGAATTTCGGCACTCTGTTTAACAGTCCCCTTAACGATGGCGAGTTCTTCGCCGAAACAAATCGTTTCCGTTAGTTTGGCAGTTTTAAATGATTTGGTTGTGGCAAGCAGATAAATCGCTTCGAGCCAGTTGGTTTTGCCCTGTCCGTTTTCGCCGAAAATAATGTTTAAGCCTTTTCCGCATAAGATTTTTCCGTTGAGATTGCGGAAATTTTGGGCTTCGAGCGATTCAAGTAACATCCAACCATTTTAACATAAACGCCTTCTAAAGATTCCCGTTGAAATTTTAGGAATAGAAATCAATTTAACAATTTACTTTAAGTAGTGTTGGCATTTGTTCAACGCTCTCGAAATCTCTGATTTGCAGTTAAAATTTATGAAAATTTCAAAAGTTTTTCTTTGTCTGGCGTTCGTTTTGTGCTTTGCGGTCTTTGCTTTCGCGCAAAAAGGTAAATCTGTCGCGGAAAATTTCTCGGCGGCGGCGATGGACGGACAAACCGTCGAACTCGATTCTTTGAAGGGAAAAGTCGTTCTCATTACTTTCTGGAACACGAGATGCCCGATTTGCGATAGCGAAATTCCAAAACTGAATAAAATGGCGACAACCTACAAAGATAAAGATGTCATTTTTCTCGGGCTGACGACCGACAATCCAACCAGAGTCGAAAGTTTTCTGAAAATGAAACCGTTTAATTTCAATATCATTCCGAGCAGTTTCGGAGTTTTAATGAAATACGCCGACCGCGACCGTTCGGGAAATATCAGTATGGGTTATCCGGCATATTTTCTGGTTAATCAAAACGGCGAAATCGAGATGAAAGAAAGCGGTTGGGACAAAACCCAAAAACTCGAATCGCAGATCAATCGCCTTTTAAGCTCGTCGCAAAACAAGGTCGAATAGTTGATTTACAGACCTAAAAACTGAAAATCGTGAACCAATCAGGTCTGCGATTTTTTTTTGCCGATTTGTAATCAGCAAAACTTTGCGCTATATTTTCAATTCACCCACGAGTGCGGAGAGATCGCATAATGGTAGTGCAACGGTCTTGAAAACCGTCGTCCGTAAGGATATGCAGGTTCGACTCCTGTTCTCTCCGCCATTTTCTTATTAAACTAAATTTTAAACGCGAAAGACGCTAAAGAAGAATAAAACTTTAGCGTCTTTCGCGTTTTTCGCGTTTTATTAAATTACGGCTTTTGCGGATCGTCAACGCTCGCGTCTTTGACTTCGACTTTCGATTTGCTGTAGTCGCCGTATTTGATGAGATTGTTGACATTTATTCCCGCGAACAGAATTTTTACCGAAAGATTCACGTCAGCCCGCGACGGCAGCCAGATTTCTTCGTTGACGAGTTCGTTTTCAAGCGAAAACGACGCGCCGCGTTTTACTTTGCCGATAAAATTTCCCGCCGATTGCGTCAGAAATGCTTCGAGCCGCACGACCTGTTTACTGTTCGCGTCAACCCAAACCGCGCCGTTGCAGAACGCGAAAAGTTTTTCGAGGCGTGTCTGCGGTTTAAATTGCGGATTCGGCTCATAATCGAAAACAATCACGTCGCGCCCGCGAAAGCGTTCGCGGCGCGGATTAACGAGCAAAGAACCTTTCAGCGCGTCCGAAAGCGTGATGCGTTTGTTTTCTTCGTCGGGCGTTTTCGCCGAACTTTTTGCCTCGCGTTTTTCCTTTTTGGCGATTTTTTCTTCGATTTCGGCAACCTGTTTTTCAACGTCCTTGTCTTCTTTCGCCTGTTCGGATTCGGAAAGCGGTTTGCCGTTTTTCTCGATTAAACGGCGAATGCGATTGCCTTTGTAAAAAGAAAGCAAAACGGTTTCCGAACTTTTCTCGATCAAATTTCCCGCTTTATCAATTTCGCGGTCAATCCGCGTTTCCTTATAGCTGTAATTTTCCAAAATCGCGTCAATTTTTTCGGCGTTACCGCGAACTTCGTCGAGAAGAATTTTAGTGTCGGGCAAAGGTTCGCTCGAAATTCGCGGAAAATCGAAAGCCGTTTTGGCAATCTGCGGGTTGTGTTTTACCTCATTGAGCTTGATTTCGTAAGTTTCGTCGCCAATTTTTGAAACGATTGAAAAGGCTTCAAAAATATTATTTACTTTTCGGTAATCGGCGTAATCAATAATTTTAAGGCTGTCGCCGTTCGGAATTTCTTCCCGAAGCAGAAGATTTGTCGCCGCGTCGAAATGCAATTTTATCTGCACACCTTTCGCGGTCGTTAGAATTACGGCGTTTGCCGCTTTGCCGTTGATGACGGTTTTTCCGCCCGCCGAGATTTTTGTTTTTTCGGTTTTTGCATCAATCCAACGCAGGTTTCGATAAAAAGTTTCGGCTTGAAAATCGCGGCTCGCGTCGCCCGTCAAAGTTCGCAAACCGTTTTTTGAATCGCGTATCCAACCTGATTTTCCGTTGTAGCCGACCGCCGATTCAAAGCCGTTCAAATCATAAGATTCACCGTAAAGATTCGGATTATTGGCGAACGCTTGATACGCGCCGCTTGCGCCGTCCGATTGACGCGTGATTTTTCCCAAAACCTGCCAAGCACGGACAGTTTTTAAGGATTTTTCGCCGCCGAAGGCTTTGTTTGCCTGACTCAAAATTTTGCCTGGGCTTTGCGCCGCCACAAATGTCGAGCAAAGAAAAATTAAAAACAAAAACAATTTTAATTTCATATAAATTCATTTTATAGACAGTTTGATTACAAAACTATCACAAACTTTCGAGACTTTGGTAAAATTGACCTGCATTATCAGCTAAACTTTGGGTTTCTCAAGTTTTAGATTTAGCTTAGACATAAAAAGATGGATATTAGTTCAAAAAAATTCGGTATCGGCAAAGATGAGTTTCGCTCCGCACTCGGACGGTTTCCGAGCGGCGTGACAGTCGTCACGACCAAAGACGCGAGCGGCAGATTTCACGGCATCACGGTCAGCGCGTTTGCGTCCGTGTCGCTCGAACCGCCGATGATTCTCGTCTGCATCGAAAAAACGACGGGCAGTCATTACGCCTTTCACGAAAGCGAATTTTTCGTCGTCAATATTTTAGCCGAAGGAAAGGAAACGCTCTCGAATCATTTTGCCTCGCCGATTCCCGACAAATTCGACGATGTTGATTACCGGCTCGGAATCGGCGAAATTCCGGTTCTCGAAGACGCTTTCGTAACGCTCGAATGCCGTCTCGCTTACGCGCACGAAGGCGGCGACCATACGATCTTTGTCGGTTTGGTTGAAAAATCCGAAGTGAAAGACGAAAACCCGCTCGTCTATTGGCACAGCAATTACCGGAAATTAGAGGTTGAATAGGTTTTGTTTTGTCAGAACAGCGAGCGGTAGCGACCTGTTAAACGGTTAATTGAAAACAATTCGATTGACGAGATTAAACAGGTCGCTACCGCTCGCTGTTCTGATTTTTTGCGGTTGATTGCCTGATAATCAAATCGGGTTCGACCGTGATTTCGAGCGAAAGCGTGTCAGCCGGATTTTTTTGAATATTTTGCAAAAGATGTTCCGCGCCCAAACTTCCCATCTTTTTGAGCGGTTGTCTGATGGTCGTCAACGCCGGATTGTGATATTCCGCCGCCGTGATGTCGTCAAAACCGATAATCGAAACATCGTTCGGAACGATTAATCCGCCTTCGCGCAACGCCCGAATCGCGCCGATTGCCGAAATATCGTTAAAAGCCAGCAGAGCCGTAAATTCCGCGCCGTGCGATAAAAGTTTTTTGGTCGCCAAATAACCCGTTTCGGGCGAAGGATCGTCGCCGATTAATTGGGTAATCCAATTATTCTCGATTTGCACACCGTATTTTTGCGCTGCACTCAAAACCGTATTTAGACGGACTTCCGTATCGGAACTAAACTGTTGTCCTTTGATAACGCCGATTTTTCGATGTCCGAGTTTGTGCAGATGCTCGATGGCGAGTTGTGCGGCGGTTTCGTGGTTCAAAACGATATTTGTCACGCCTTTGATGCGGTCGTGTCCCGAAATCGAAACTATCGGCAGAAAACTTTGATGATGAATCGGCGTGTCAATCGCCAAAATCCCTTCGACGCACCGCGCCACCAAAAATTGCGTGTTTCTTTCAATCAAATCTTCACGGTGATGGTGGCTCGCAACAAAATAAAAATAGCCTTCCTGTAAAAGTTTTTCTTCAACGCCGCTTAAAACCGCCGCCGAATAGCCGTCGCTCATTTCGGGAATCAAAACGCCGATCGTGTGCGTCCGCTGATTGCGAAGCGAACGCGCAATATAATTCGGGCGGTAATTCAGGTTTCGCGCCGCTTCAAAAATGCGGTCTTTGGTTTCCTGCGGAATCGAATCGGCGAGCGGCGAATAATTAAGAACCACCGAAACGGTTGTCGGCGAAAGTTTCAAAGATGCGGCGACATCCTTCAAACTGATGTTTTTTTGCTGAGAAGAATCCGTTGCATTGCCATTAGATTCTTGTGCCTTATTTTTGTCTTTTTTAGGCATTGCGGATGAATTTCATACTTAATTCGTTCAAGATATGAAAATATAAAATATTCAGGATTTTAGCAACCCGTAAAAATTCCCTTGACTACACTTAGCAGCTATGTTATTAAATTGTTAAATACTACTAAAACGATTTAGTAAGACGATTTAGTAGAACCATTTTCCGATGGTCGGCAAATAAAATTCCCAATCGCTGAACCTAATATTGAAGTTCAAAATATCTTTAATATAAATTATTCCGTCTTTTTAGTTCTTAAACTTTAGAATTTCAGATTTTGCACAATAGTTTTGGAGGATTTTATGCGGCAAGCAACATTTAAGTTAATCAATCTGCTTGGCTGTATTGTGTTTTTGGCAAGTATGGCGACGATTGCCAATGCACAATTCAAGGCGGGTATTCAGGGAACAGTTACGGACAATGCCGGCGCAATCGTCGCCGATGCAAACGTAACTTTAACCAATAAAGAAACAAATCAAACACAACAAACAAAAACAAGCGACGGCGGGTTTTATCGTTTTTCGGGACTTGCACCGGGTTTATACACGGTCACGGTCGAAAAAGGGAACTTCAAAAAACAGGTTGTTGAAGGTATTCAGGTGCAAGCCGAAACTTTGGAAGGCTTGGATGTCATTTTGCAGACAGGCGGCGTTTCGGAAACCGTTACGGTGACGGCAGAAAATGTGCAGCTTGAAACCGAAGACGCAAATATTCGCAAAACCATCACCAATCAGGAAATTTTAGAACTTCCTCAGGTCGGGCGTGACCCTTATGAATTGGCACGGCTTGCACCGGGTGTTTTCGGCGCGGGCGCACGAAGCGCGACCGGCGGTTCGGCTAATCTGCCGAATACGAGCGGTCCGGGCGGTTCGGGTTCAGGGATTTTTGCGACCGAAAATCAGGTTCAGATTACTGCTAACGGTCAGCGGCTTTCCGCCAACAGTTTTCAGGTTGACGGGGTCAGCGTCAACAGCCAAACGTGGGGCGGCGCGGCGGTAATTACGCCGAGTCAGGAGGCAATCGAAGAAGTTCAGGTAACCTCTTCGACGTATTCGGCAGAAGACGGACGCAACAGCGGCGCGCAGGTTAAAGTTGTTACCAAACAGGGGACGAATACCTTTCGCGGCAGTACATTTTTTAAATATAACAGCCCGAATTTGAACGCCTTTAATAGTGGTTTTTCAGGGCTTCGCGGACCGCTTGTGCGAGCGCAAAGAGTTAATATCGCCGACAAAACTTTCGGCGGCAGTTTTAACGGTCCGATTATTAAAGATAAGTTGTTTTTTCTTTTCGCATACGAAGGTTCACGAAGCAAAACAAACAATACTTATCAAGGATTCATCGAAACTGCACAACTTCGCCAGTTGATTCGTAATGTTCGTCCAAACGGTCTTGCGGCAAGAATTCTCGGGACTTCGGGAATTGAGCCGCGAGTCGTGTCTATTATCCCGACAACTTGCGGCAGTTTCAATTTTCCGGTTGCCTGCGCTAATGTAACGGGCGGTCTTGACCTCGGTTCGCCGATTGCGTTTCCCAGCCGTCCCAATAATCAGTATGTTCCTTTTAATATGCCGCTCGGCGGCGGTTTAGACGGAATTCCCGATTTGCAATACGCTTTACTGGAAAATCCCGGAAGCTTCAGCGGAAATCAATATATCACGCGAATTGATTATCAAATAACCGATAAAGACAAATTTTTCTTCTCGGGAACATTTGCTCCGGTCAGAACTTTAACGTCCGACGCGGCAGGACAATCGCGCCCGATGAACGATGTTATTTCCAAGCGTTTGAATTGGGGAACAGCTTTCGTTTATCAGCGAAATATTTCATCAATGATGTTGAATGAAGCCCGATTTAATATTACGAAATGGGGCTTTAATGAAATTGATTCAAACCCGAACACTAATTTCGGCATTCCGCGCATTGAAATTGAAGGTTTCCTGCCCGAAGGCGACCGTCTTCGCTTGGGTGTTCCGCGCGGCGAAAACACGCCCGGCGTGATCGGTGAAAGACAGCTTGATTTTCGTGATACTTTGACATGGATTCGCGGTAATCAAAGTTTCAAATTCGGCGGTGAATATCGTCTGGACTTGAACGACAACACCGGAACCGGCGGAGCGCGTCCACAATATTCGTTTGTTCGTCCGTGGAATTTTGCCAATGATACGCCGATTTTTGAAGCAATTAATGCTGATTTCAACGGCAATCCATCGGCAAACGGCGCGGGATTTAAAACCAGCGAATTGGCGTTTTTCGTCCAACAAGATTGGAAAGTGCGTCCGAATCTGACGCTGAATTTAGGTTTGCGTTGGAGTTATTATTCTCCGATACAGGCACGCGGCGACGCTTTGTTAGGCAATCTCGTTTTCGGGTCAAACGGTTTGGCAAATGCCAAAATCGTTACGTCTAAGAAACTGACTAATTCCGACTATAATAATTTCGGACCGCAGATCGGTTTTTCGTGGAGTCCGAATTTTTGGGGACTCGAAAACAAAGCAGTCATTCGCGGCGGCTTCGGTCTCGGTTACGACCGTCTGCCGAACGCTCTGCTTGCCAATACCCGCGCCAATCCGCCAAACGGTGCGAGATACGGACTCTGTTGCGGCGGCGCAGGCGCAGCGGGCGACGAAGATTGGGCACCGCCGTATCTCAACGGACAGATTCTTTACGCTCTCGGGAGCAGCAACAGCCCGACGAGTTTTCCGCGCAATCCGGTTCTCGGCGGCGGTATGAATCCGAACACGGGCGGACCGAATGTCGGGCAAATCGAAATCTACGGCGCGGACCCGAATCTGCCGACCGCGCAGGTTTATCGTTACTCGCTCGAAGGTCAATACGAATTGCCGTTGAAGTTGGTCGCAACGCTCGGTTATCAGGGAAGCAAAAGCAAAAATTTTGTGCGGATCGAGCCGCTGCATTTGACGCAGCCCGCCACGAATTCGACTTTTAATCCGGTCTATTATGCTTTCAGCGATGTCAGCGGAAATTTCAACGCGCTTCTGGCAAGGCTTCAACGTCGCTTTGCCAATGGTTTCCAATTCGATTTAAATTATCGTTTCAGCAAGAGTTTGGATACCTATTCCTACGAAGCCCCGTGCGGCTGCACCAACCAGACTTATCCGGTTGACCAATCGCAAGAGTATGGTCCGTCGGATTTTGATGTCAGACACAACGTAACATTATCCCTGCTTTGGGAATTGCCGATTCTTAGAAATGATAAATCTTGGAAGGGCAAATGGCTCGGCGGCTGGCAACTCGCCAGTATCGTAACCCGCCACACGGGTTTTCCGTGGACGGTCAAAGTGGACAGAGGTGTTCGCGGTCCGAATGGTAACTTTTTTGGTCCGATTCGCCCCGTCGGTTATCTTGGCGGTCAACCGAGCAGTAATTCAAACAGCAACTTCCTGCGTCCGGGTGGAATCTTTCCGGGCGGCGCGGCGCAATATTTCGTGCTGAACACTTTTGGCGACCCGCCGACTTATCAAGCCAATCCGCCGGGAATCGGGCGCAATACGTTTCGAAGTCCGCGATATTTCAATGTTGATATGAGTGTTACGAAACAGTTCGGATTGCCGAGTTTTGGCTTTCTTGGCGAGAATGCAAACTTAAATCTTCGTTTTAACTTTTTCAACATTTTCAACATCAAAAATCTTGCTCCGTTTCAATCGGGCAGTTCGGGAACTTTTGCTTTCCAATCGGGACAGGCTAATCCCAGATTCGGCGAACCCGACGGAGTTTTGGCAGGACGGGTAGTTGAATTTCAGGCGAGATTTAGTTTCTAAAAAAAAAGGTCAGAACCGTTGGCGGGAGCGGATGGGTAAACTGTTTTCACGTTTTTACCACACCTCGCTACCGCCGACGGTTCTGACTAAAAAGCTTATTTTTTGACTGAAAGTTCTTTGAATAAAGCCATCTCGCGGTCAGCTTCGGTTTTTAGTTTGAGATTTGAGTAAGTTAAAAATAGTTGATAACGAACATCGGCGATCTTCGGATTGAGCAAAACCGCTTGTTTCAGAACGGGCAGGGCTTCGCTGAATTTTCGCGTTTTGACGAGTAGCCGCCCGAGATCGTAATGAGCGAGAAAACTGTTTTTGTCAATCAAAATGGCTTTTCGCAAAAGACGTTCGGCTTCGACATATTCGGCGCGATCAATTTTTATCGAACCGAGAACAGCTAGAGCGTCGGGATAATCGGGTTTCATCAAAATCACTTTTTGCAAAATCTGTATCGAGGCATCCGAATTTCCCAATCCGCGCTGAATAATTGCCAGATAATATTGAATTTCGGGAATCTTCGGAAACCGGGCGGCGGCTTTTTGAAAAATTTGTTGGGCGGAATTGAAATCGCTCTGATAAATATACATTCCGCCGAGCCGTATGTGATGTGCCGGTTTTGAAGCGTCGAGCTGTAAGACTTTTTCGTAAAAGGGTTTCGCGTCAGCGTAGCGTTGGTATTTGGCATAAAGCTCGCCGAGCATAAAGTTTGCCGAAATATGATTTTGATCGAGTTCAATCGCTTTTTGAAAATACGCTCCGGCATTTTCGTCTTGTCCGCGATTAAAAGCGAGAAGTCCGAGATAATAAACGGGTTCGGCATTTTCGGGCGCAAGCAGCATCGCGCTGACAAACGTGCTTTCGGCTTCCGTTTCAGCTTTGGTTTGAAAAAGCGCGATTCCGAGATTTAGTTTGATGTCCGCTGAATCGGGCTGAAAATCGGCGGCGCGTTTTAAGAGATTGACGGCTTTTTGAAAATTCGCGGTCGAAACATATAAAAGCCCGAGATTGACAATCGTGTTCGGATGATTCGGATTCAGCGTCAAAGCCGCTTCAAAGGTTTTCACGGCTTCGGTTTGCCGCTTGTTTTTTGCCAGCAAAATGCCGAGATTGGCGAGCGGCGAAACGGCTTTCGGATTCAGCCGAATCGCGGTTCGGTATTCGCGCTCGGCTTCGGCGGTTTTGCCAAGTTCGCCGAGAACGATTCCGAAGAGGTTGTGAGCATCGGCATTTTGCGGCGCAAGCGCGGTCGCTTTTCTGAGGATCGGTTCGGCTTCGCTAAATTTTCCCGCTTGAATCAAAGCGGCTGATTCTTGCAGAAGTTTTGTAAAATCTTTTTGCTGGGCAACGAGATTAACCGTTGCCAGCAAAATTAAAAGAATCGTTGACTTAAACAATTTCATCGGCTTAAAAGTATAACAGAGGGAATAAAAGTGTATCTGAAAATTTCAAAATTCGTCGCGTTCCTGACTTTACTATCAATATTTACAACAAATTCGGTTTTCGCGCAAAAGCGAAACCAGCCTGACATCGAACGTAAAATAAACGCGCTGATTGCGAAGATGACGCTCGCCGAAAAACTCGGTCAGCTTCAACAGCTCGACGGCGATTTTCCGACCGGCGCGGGTCGTCCCGAACATTTTGAAATGGTTCGCAAAGGCACGCTCGGCTCGACGCTGAACGTGCGCGGCGCGAAAAACGTCAACGAATTACAGCGTGCGGCGATGGAATCACAGCTGAAAATTCCGCATCTTTTTGCGTTTGACGTGATTCACGGCTACCGCACGATTTTTCCTGTTCCGCTCGGCGAAGCGGCGAGTTTTGATTTAAAGGCGGCGGAGCTTTCGGCGTATATCGCGGCGAAGGAATCACGAAGCGCAGGCGTTGCGTGGACGTTTGCGCCGATGGTTGACATTGCGCGTGATCCGCGTTGGGGCAGAATGGTCGAAGGCGCGGGCGAAGATACTTTTTTAGGTTCGCAACTGGCAACGGCGCGTGTGCGTGGATTTCAGGGAATGGATTACAGCCAATCCGACCGCGTTTTGGCGTGTGCGAAACATTGGGTTGGCTACGGTGCGGCTCTCGCGGGACGCGATTACGGGGCGACCGATATTTCGGAAAATTCGCTTTACAACGTCTATTTTCCGCCGTTCAAAGCCGCGAAAGACGCGGGCGTAGATACTTTTATGAGTTCGTTTAACGACCTCAACGGCGTTCCCGCAACCGCAAATCGCTGGGTGATGACCGATGTTCTGCGTAAGGAATGGAAATTCGACGGTTTTGTCGTCAGCGATTACACCGCCGTCATGGAATTAATGAATCACGGCATCGCCAAAGACGAGG
Organism: Acidobacteriota bacterium; assembly: GCA_031412675.1. Classification (GTDB taxonomy): domain Bacteria; phylum Acidobacteriota; class Blastocatellia; order Pyrinomonadales; family Pyrinomonadaceae; genus JAFDVJ01. The sequence continues at coordinate 37,540 of JANODL010000137.1, forward strand.
CGGACGCAGCGCAAATCGCTTTGAATGCGGGCGTTGATATGGAAATGGTCAGCCGTTTCTATAATCAATACGGCGAACAGCTTTTGAAAAACAGAAAATTGACCGTAGCAACAATTGACGAAGCCGTTCGCCGTATTTTACGAATCAAATATCGCCTCGGACTTTTCGACAAACCTTACACGGACGAAAGTCTTGAAGGAAAAATTCTGCTGACACCCGAACACCGCAAAGCGGCGCGTGAGATTGCCGCGAAATCTTTTGTTTTGCTGAAAAATGATAATCAAACCTTGCCGCTCAGAAAAAATGTCAAGGAATTGACGATTATCGGCGGACTTGCCGACAGCAAGGAAGATGTTTTGGGGTCGTGGAACGGCGACGGAAAAGTTGCGGATGCCGTCACTCTGCTCGAAGGTGTCAAAAACAAGCTCGGCACAAGCGCGAAAATCCGTTATGTGAAAGGCTGCGACGCGAAATGCGAAGACACGAGCGAATTTAACAAAGCGGTTGACGCGGCGAAAGATTCGGATTTTACGCTTCTGGTCGTCGGCGAATCGGCGGCAATGAGCGGCGAAGCGGCTTCGCGTTCGAATATTGATTTACCCGGCAAACAACTCGATTTGGTCAAAGCGATTCACGCGACCGGAAAGCCTTACGCGGTCGTTTTGATGAACGGCAGACCTTTGACAATTAATTGGGTCGCGGAAAATTCGCCCGCGATTTTGGAAACCTGGTTTGCGGGAACCGAAGCCGGAAACGCGATTGCCGACGTGCTTTTCGGCGACGTTAATCCGAGCGGAAAATTGCCCGTCACATTTCCGCGGTCGGTCGGTCAAATCCCGATTTATTACAATATGATGAACACGGGCAGACCGTTTAAAGAGTCTGAAAAATACACGAGCAAATATCTCGATGTTTCAAACACGCCGCTTTATCCGTTCGGCTATGGTTTGAGCTACACGAATTTCGCGCTTAGCAATATCCGTCTGAGTTCGACGCAAATCGCGGTGAACGGCTCTTTAAATGTGTCGGTTGATGTTCAAAACACGGGCAACCGCGCAGGAACGGAAGTTGTCCAACTTTACATCCGCGATTTGGTCGGAAGTCTGACACGCCCGGTCAAAGAGTTGAAAGGATTCGAGCGTGTCGCGCTCAACGCCGGCGAAAAACGAACCGTAACTTTTACTTTGAAACCCGAACATCTCGGATTTTACAACGCCCAAAACAAATTTGTCGTCGAACCCGGGGACTTTAAAGTTTGGGTCGGGCAAAGTTCAGACGGCGGTTTGGAAACTGGTTTTACGGTAAAATAGCGACTGGAGCGCAAGCGGCTCGCTTGCCGGCGCGGACACGCGCTAAAAAACTTTCGCGTCCTCTCAATATTGAATGAAATCGAAGCGTTTTTACGCCGCTAAAAGACAGCGTCTTATGCACGCGAGCCGCTTGCGCTCCAGTCGTTGCGCTTTAGTTTTATTACTTATTTTTAGTCAATTTAAGGTATCGTGATTTACAAAATTTTAAAATTTATAAAGCCTGTTCGTTCAGGCTTTTCTATTCTCTTAATCGTCTTAATCAGCGGGTTCGCCGCGTTTGCTCAAGCCGCGCAAGGTTATCAATTAACCAAAGAAGACGAAGCGTTTCTCGATGATTTGGAGCGTCG
>JANODL010000138.1:0-7564 GCA_031412675.1 Acidobacteriota bacterium
TAGCGACCGCCAAACCGCCGAGCGTCATCGTGTTAATCGAAATTCCGAACGCCCACAGCACCAAAAAAGTTACGACGAATGACAGCGGAATCGCCGTCAGAGTGATAAACGTCGTGCGGAAATTGAGCAGAAACAAAAACAAAACGATGGCGACCAAAATCGCGCCGTCGCGCAGGGCTTCGATGACATTATCAGCGGACGTTCATTTTGCGGAGCGAGTTTAATCGCTTCGACAACGTCCGCGCCGATCAAGGTTTTTAATTGCAAAAGCGCGATTTCCAAATCGTTTCGCGCCTGAATCGCTTTTATTTTCAAACTATCGGCTTCGACTTTGACCAGATTCACATCGAGCGGCGCGACATCGCCTTCTTTCAAACGCGCTTCCGTCACGCGGACGATTTCCGCGTTGGCGACAATCAGTTTTTCCAAAACGTCGAGCTGCCGCGCCGCCGAAAGCGCGTTGGTGTAAGCCGTGCGGATTTCAACCGCCAAACGTCTTTCGAGTGCCAGAACTTCGGCGCGGATTTGCTGCAATTCGAGTTCGGCAACCGCCGCGCGCTTTGTTCTTTTGCCACCGAGTTCAAAGGTTTGCGAAACACCGGCGGAAAAATCATACTCGCTTTCGCCACCCAAAATGCGCGGCGTTCCGAATTCCGTATCGAAAGTCGGATTAGGACGAAAACGCGCCTGTTGCAATTTACCCTCGGCAATCGTCAAACGCGCCCGTGCCGCCTGTAAATCAGCCCGCCGATTCGCGCCGAGTTCGAGCAGTTTTTCAATCGTCAAACCGCCTGTTGAAACGTATTCGGCGGAAGTTAATTTGACTGGAATCGGCGAAGACGTTGCATCCTGCGATAAAATATTGACGGAAACGATGAAAATTATCACCGCGACCGCCGCAGTCGAAAGAAGGCAGGAGAATCTTCTCGGCTTAAAAAAACTTCCTTTGTTCGATTGATTTGTTTGATGGAGCATCGCGCTTTTCATTTATGCCGAAACGGTTTCCTTATTGATCGGTTCGGCTGTCCAACTAAAACGCAATACAAAATAAAATAAAACTCCGAATAATCCCAAAACGAGCAAGAAAACAAAGCCGATTAAAGCAGTTCGCAGCCAAGAAATCCCGCCGTTTTCCGCCTCCGTAAGCGAATTATGTTTTACTTCAACGCCGGAAAAAGTCGCCGTATCGGTTTCGCCGTCGTGTGTTAATTTGGTGCGAACCGTATAAGTTCCTTCGGGTAAAGCGGGGAATTTAACACTAAAAACTCCTGCCGTTTCGCTTTTTTCGATGACAGCTTGCGTTACCGAGCCGTTTGCCGATTCGATCTCAACCGCCGGTGCGACATCCTTAAAGGCTTCGTTCGTTTCAAATTTCGTGACGAAAAGCCGCGCTTCGGTCGCCGTGTCGGGCTTAAAAAGCGGATGTTTGAGCATCACTTCCAAATCACCGAGCCGAATGACGCGCGAAACCGTGCCTTTTGCGGTCGTTTCGGTTTTCGGTTTCGCGTCGCCGTGATCTTCGCCGCCGTGCGCCGAAATCTGCCGGGCATTTCCGCACAATCCGATAAACAGGAACAGAAGTGCCGCCGAAGAACTGAATCCGCTCAATTTTAATCGAAAAATCTTCATAGAATTTACATTCCGAAAAAAGAATCCAAAACATATCTGCAAAGCGTATGCCTTAAAACAAATTCGCTGGAAAATAGCTGTTTAGCCGATAAAACTCGAGTTATTTGTAAAATTGAAAATTATTTCCGGTGGGCGGATATATTCGATTGTCTGATTTCAAACAGGCGGTCGTTCGTTTTCGGACTTATTAAAAGAGTAAGCAATTCGACTTTAAAGCTGTATTTTTTGGTTCGGTTTTCAGGAAGTTGCAACAGAAATTTCTTAATAAGACCGTAAGAAACCGTTTAAGGTAGACATCGGTTACGGATTTAACGACAACAAAACAAGATAAAACGGAAAACCGATGTTACGGCGGTCGGAACAGTTGGCGCGTTCCGCCACAAAAAATAATAAAAAAGGCTTGACACTGTATTCGACTACAGGGTTTATCATTTAATTATCGGTTCTTTCAAGAATATGATCGAAGAGGTAATTTAAAGGAATAATACGCAAATGGAAATAAAAAAGAAAAGGTTACGGCGCGGAAAACGAATCGGCGGAAAACACTTCCGCCGGCGAAACAAAAACATCTTCCGGCGACAGCGGTAAATCCGAAAAGCAGTAATTTGAAGTGTTCGGGACGCTGTTTCTGACGGGGTTTTCATTAAACGAACGTCCCCGAAAAAAAGATAAGAGTAAAATAGTTATGAGAAGAGCATTTAATTTTGCGGAAGTCAGGGAAAGCATGAATGGCAAACAACTGAAGATCGGAGAAGTTTCGGGGCTTTCGGGCATCGGCATCGAAGCGGTCAGGTTTTACGAAAAAAGCGGACTGCTCGACCGTCCGGAAAGAACCTACAGCGGCTATCGTCTTTATGAAGAAAGCGTCCTGGAGCGTCTCGCCTTTATCAAAAAGGCGCAATTGCTCGGCTTTTCGCTTGAGGAAATAAAACAGCTTATTTTGCACAAACGCGCCGGCGAAAACCCTTGCGCGGAAGTCTGCAAGATAGTTAAAGTGCGCTTAGCGGAACTCAACGAGCGCATAGAACAAATGATTCAATATCGCGACGAACTGAAGATTGCATTAAATGATTGGGAAAAAACGGGAGAAGCCGAAGGTCACGTCTGCGGTCTCATCGAAGGCACGGAGATCGAACACGGCATCAGTCATAAAAAGTGGGAAAACATTAAAATAAAATAATTAAAAAGGAGTCAACGAAAATGGAAAATCAAATGAATACAACAACGAACGTAACGGCGCCGGACATCGTTTGCGGCGGCTGTGCGGGAGCGATTAAAAACGCACTCGGCAATCTGGAAGGCGTTAAGGAAATTGATGTTAACGTGGAAACCAAAGCGGTAATGGTTAGCCACGCGCCTGAGATAAGCCGCGAAAAAATTATTGAAACGCTCGACCGCGCAGGATTTCCGTCGAGTTGAAGAATCAATTAACAATTCTTGAAAAAGATTAAGGGGTTAAGGTTATGAAAGCAGGAAATGTAATGACAAAAATGACTGTGACCGATCCGGTTTGCGGTATGCGGATCGAATCGGGCAGTGCGGCGGGAAAGGCTGAATATGGAGGCAAAACTTTTCACTTTTGCTCGAAGGCTTGCCTTGGAAATTTCGAGCGTGAGTCGGAAATATACGCGAAAAGAAGCGTTCCCGGTATCGAGAAAAGTGACGGCGCGAAAGGCGGTCTGACAAATGCGGAAGTATCGAGCGGAGCGGTCAACGATTATTCGACACCGAACGGCAAGGGCGAGCGCGTTGATCTGCCGATCACGGGAATGACCTGCGCGGCGTGTGCAAACCGGATCGAAAAACAGTTAAAGAAGCAAGCCGGTGTCGAGTACGCCTCGGTTAATTTCGCGACCGCCCGCGCGACCGTTAATTACGATCCGAACGCAATCGGCATCAGCAATTTAATCCAAACGGTCAAGGATACCGGCTACGACACCGCCGGAACGAGCCGCGCCGAATTTGTGGTTGACGATTCTGCCCGACCGTCAGGTTCAGGCGTACAACTCGAAACGCATCTTTCAAAACTGCGCGGCTTGACGAGCGTCAATTTTAATCCGGCAACGATGAAAGTTGCGGTCGAATATTTATCGGGCGCGACCGACGCGCTTCAGATTCGCGCCGCGATTGAAGATTTCGGCTACCGTGTCAGCGAAGTTTCAGGTAGTGCCGAATCGTCGGAAGATTCAATTGAAAAAGCGCACGCGGCGGAATACGCGGATTTGAAACGCAAATTCCTGATCGCCGCAGTACTTTCATTGCCGGTGCTGATTATTGCAATGTCACACGGCAGAATCGAGTTTTTTAATTTTCCGGGCATCAACTGGCTTCAATTGGCTTTAACCACTCCGGTCGTATTCTATTCGGGCTGGCAGTTTTATCGCGGCGCGTGGGCGGCTTTCCGGCATCGCGCTGCGGATATGAACACGCTGATCGCAGTCGGAACCGGCACGGCTTTTATTTACTCGGTACCGGCAACCGTTTTCCCGTCCTTTTTTATGGCGGCGACGCATGGCGCGATGCCGGGAATGAATGATATGCCCGCGCTTTTGTCGGTTCCGGTTTATTTTGAAGCGGCGAGCGTTATTATTGCATTGATTCTTCTCGGCAAAATGCTCGAATCGCGTGCGAAAGGGCAGACGGGCGAAGCCATCCGCAAGCTGATCGGGATGCAGGCGAAAACCGCGATTGTCATTCGCGACGGCAGAGAAATTGAAATTGAAACCGAAGAAGTCGTTCCCGGCGACATCGTCATGGTTCGTCCGGGCGAGAAAATTCCGGTTGACGGCATTGTTTCGGAAGGCTCGTCGGCGGTTGACGAATCAATGCTGACGGGTGAATCCATTCCGGTCGGAAAGCGAAAAGGCGACGAGGTTTTCGGGGCGACAATCAATAAAACCGGAGCTTTTCGCTTTCAGGCAACAAAGATCGGCAAAGACACGGCACTCCAGCAGATCGTCAAACTCGTCTCTGAAGCGCAAGGCTCGAAACCGCCAATCGCCAAATTAGCCGACACGATTAGCGGAATTTTCACACCGGTCGTCATTTCAATTGCCATTGCAACATTTGTCATCTGGTTTGTTGCCGCCGATCCCGAAGTTCGTTTTACGATGGCACTCGTTAATTTCGTTTCGGTTCTGATTATCGCCTGCCCGTGCGCTCTGGGTCTGGCAACGCCGACGGCGATTATGGTCGGAACCGGCAAAGGCGCGGAGAACGGGATTTTGATCAAAGGCGGTGCAAGTTTGGAAACGGCTCATAAGCTCGACACGATCGTGTTGGATAAAACCGGAACGATTACCGAGGGCGAGCCGAGTTTGACCGACGTTGTTACGGCGGACGGTTTTAAGGAAAATGATTTTCTGAAAATCGTCGCTTCGGCGGAAAAGTCGAGCGAGCATCCGTTGGCGGCGGCAATCGTCCGCGGGGCTGAAGATCGAAATTTGCAATTTGAAAAAACCGAAAACTTCAACGCGATCGAAGGTCGCGGCATTGAAGCACTGGTCGGAAGAAAAAAATTGCTTCTCGGCAACTTACGCCTGATGCGGGAACACAATATTGATTTAAATGGCGCGCAAACTGTCGCTGACAGATTAGCCGATGAAGGCAAAACGCCGATGTTCGCCGCGATTGACGGGAAATACGCGGGCATCGTCGCAGTTGCCGATACGATCAAATTGGAATCGAAAGAGGCGATCCGGACTTTGCAGAAACTGGGATTGGAAGTCGTTATGATGACCGGCGACAACCAAAGAACTGCTGAAGCGGTTGCTCGGCAAGTCGGAATCAATCGTGTCTTAGCGGAAGTTTTACCCGCGGGGAAATCCGGCGAGATTAAACGCTTGCAGGCGGAAAAGAAAATCGTCGCGATGGTCGGCGACGGCATCAACGACGCGCCCGCACTCGCGCAAGCTGATGTCGGCATCGCCATCGGAACGGGAACCGACGTTGCCATCGAAGCGAGCGACATCACGCTCATCAAAGGCGATCTGCGCGGCGTAGTGACCGCCATTGCTTTATCAAAAGCGACGATTCGTTCGGTCAAACAGAATCTGTTCTGGGCGTTTATCTACAACGTCATCGGCATTCCAATCGCCGCCGGACTGTTATACCCGCTGTTCGGAATTTTGCTTTCGCCCGTTTTGGCGAGCGCGGCGATGAGTCTTTCGTCGGTTTCGGTCGTTGCGAACAGTTTAAGACTGCGTTCATTTAAGACGAGCGCGTAAGGGAGTTGATACTTATGGATACGACGGAAATTTTAGTAATCATCGGCGGCATCGCGTTAATTGCGCTGGTCTTGTGGTATTTTTTCGGCGAACGCGAACGGGCGGCGGCAATTGTCACTGAAAGCGGCACGCAGGAAATCAACGTAACGGTCAAAGGCGGCTATTCGCCCGATCTGATCATCGTCAAACAGGGAACGCCCGTCCGTCTGAATTTTTACCGTGACGAAACCTCGTCGTGCAGCGAACAGGTCGTTTTCGGCGATTTCGGCATTGCGCGTGATCTGCCTGCCTTTAAGACGACGGTGATCGAATTCACGCCCGAAAAAACGGGCGAGTTCACCTTTGCCTGCGGTATGAATATGATGCGCGGTAAATTGATCGTTCAGTAATCGTCTTACGAATCATAAATTTACGGCGACGGACAACAAGCCCTGCTGAAAAAACAGGGATCGTTGTCCGTATCGAATCGGGTTTTTGGTCGGTCAAAATTATCTCTGTCATTCCTGCTTTAAAGAAAGGTAATGGCTCAATAAAAAGTATATTTGCCTGCGAAACATACGAAAGTAACGAAAATTCGCGCAAATTTTGGTAGTGAACAGAAAGTAAGGCTGTTTAAGATTCTCTCACGGTGTTTGAAAAAGAAAAGCGTGTTCGCCGGGAGCGCACGCATCCGTGCGTGCTACGTCGCTTGAAAAAGCGGCGTAACAGCGTTGCTCAATCTTGACTCGACATTCAGCGCAATGATTCGCGCTCTCGCGCTCAGCACGCACGGGATGTGTGCGCTCCCGGCGATGAAAGTTCTTGTTCCGATAGAGCAATTTTCAAAGCATTACTTTTAGTTCACTACCCAAATTTTAACTTTTTTCGTGTTATTCGTATGTTTCGCAGGCAAAGAATCTTTCTTTAACTTTTTATTGAGCCATTACAAAAAAACTAAATTAAAGTTAAAGTTTCGCCTGAAAAACTTAAACTGACTGAATTTGCGGTTGCCTAGATGGAGTGTAATATCGGCGAGTTTGTTTAATTGAATTTACAGCCGCGACAGACGTTTTGTGCCGATGTCGTCAGAAAGGCTTGTTCGCAAAGTGCTACCCGCCGAGATGACGTTTTTAAGTTCGGAATCGGGAATCTTTTTATCGGGATTGGTTTTGAATTTCTCGTTATCGAGCAATTCCTGCATCGTTTTTTTCCAGTCAAAATAGGGCTTTCGGCTGAATTCTGTGAGATAGATTCCACCCGTTTTGAAATACCACGAACGAGTCTGGTCTGAAATTTCTTTCAGCACGGAATAAGTAATTTCCTTGTCGCGTCCGTATCTTGCAAGCGGTTCGAGCATCGCCCAAAGCTCTTTATAAACTTTGAGTCGCTCTTCCTGGAGAGTTTTATCGTATTCGGCGGCTAAATCGAGGCGAATTTTGGCGCGGGTCGAGAAATAAGTTATGGCTGCCGAGATAATTCCGGCAACGCCGCCGATTAAAATTGATTGAAAAGTGTCGGGCATTTTACCTCCTGAATTCTTAAAAACTTTTAAGCGAAAAGCCCTAGGTTGTGTTGACATAAGAGAAATTTCTTCGACTGGAGCGCAAGCGTCCCCGCTTGCCCTGAGCGTGAAACGCGAAAAAGCGTTCGGGATAAATTCAACTCGATTTAACGCAATCGCCGTGACACCGCTGAAAAACGCGGCGTTGGCAAGCGGGACGCTTGCGCTC